>JBCBBY010000077.1:0-17064 GCA_038531195.1 Pseudomonadota bacterium | reverse complement strand
GATGATCGGCGTCTCAGAGCACGCCTGGAACCTCGCTCAGGACCAACTTGGGTCACAAATTGCGACAGCGGCACTTGTTCTGACCTTCGACAAGCATTGCGCCGGTGAGTTGGCGTCTCCGGGCGGATATCTGCGGGGTATGGTCGAGAAGGCTGGGGCAGGGGAGCTGCATCTCGAGCGCAGCTTCTATGGGAGGCTTAGCGGGCAAGCGGCATGATCGAGGCGTAACCGAAATCCGACAAGGTAGGGGGATAGGACCGCATGGAAGAAAATCCGGCCATTCGTTCTCGCCGCGGCTACTTCACACTTGGAGCCCATTCTGTAAATTCAGTTTTCTCTCTGCGCGCGCACGCGGCACGAGAATTGCTGCAGTTGCGTAAACTCATACGCCGCCACGCGGCATGAAAGCCGGCCATTTAGCCGCTGCCGAGCGGCCGCGAACCGACCGCTGATACAAGCGGCAGAGAAGACCGGCGGCAATTTGCAGTCTCCGTTACCTGTCTTCGCGATAGTAAGGCGCACCCAAGGCCGCAGGGCGGGCAGCAGACCGCGATCTTGTTGCGCTCCACATTGGAATGACCATGATGAAGAGCGTGGCAAGGTAGGGCAGCGCGGAAAGAAGGGCAGATGGAACCGCCCAGCCCCAAGTTTGCGCGGTAAACCCAAATGCCGTGATTAGGCCGAAAAAGAACGCGGCAATCGCAACTCTGACGGGCTTGTAGGCTGCGAAGATTACAAGCGCGATTGCGATCCAACCGCGACCGGCTGTAATGCCTTCCGACCAGCTTGGAACGAAGACAAGCGTTAGGTAAGCCCCAGCCAGCGCTGACATGACACACCCAAAAGTGACGCAGGCGATGCGTAGCGGTACGATCGCGATGCCGGTCGCGGCTGCCGCAGAGGGGTTCTCACCAACTGCGAGAATTGAAAGACCCAAGCGAGTGCGGAAAAGGGTAAGATGAATTGCAAGCGGCAGAACCAGAAACGCGAAATAAATCGGGATTTGGTGGTTGAAAAACATATCTCCCAGGACTGGGATGGCCGACAATCCCGGAAGGGCCGCCGCTTCAAAACTCGCCGCAGCCGGGCGGCCTGCATAGGTCGTTCCCACCCAGGACGCCAGCCCGGTGCCCAGAAAGGTGAAAGCGAGGCCGCACACAACCTGGTTGACGCGAAACACAACGGTCGCCACTGCAAAGCCAAGGCCAAAGATCAGCCCAACGGACATGGCCGCGAGGGTGCCCCAAACAACGTGCTCGGTTGCGGCGACGGCGGCGATGGCGGAAATGCCGCCCATAGCCATGAAACCCTCGATCCCGAGATTGAAAACGCCAGCACGTTGACCGACGGTTTCGCCCAATCCAGCCAGTGCTAGCACACCGCCAGCAAGAAATGCGGAGGACACCAAACCGACAAGAATTGTGAGAAGTTCCATGTGATCCCCTTCCGTCAGCCGGCTGGCTTTTGGGACGCCGGTGGTATGCGAACGAGGCGATAACCGGCAGCCACTTGTGCAATCCCGACCAAGAGCAACAGCCAGCCCGTGAGCGCGATCACTGCATGAAGCGAGAGCCCTTGCGTTTCGAAAATTATGCCGGCGTTTAGCAGTAGCCCCATCAGAAAGGCGGCAATGATGATCCCGATATGCGAGCCCACAGCCAGTGCGGCGATCACGATACCGAGGTAGCCAAACTGGCTGGAAATCCCAACCTGCAATCGGCTTACCGTACCGCTCACTTCCAAGGCACCCGCGATGCCGGCAATCGCGCCGGACAAAAGCATCGTGGTGATAATGCGTTTGCCTGCTGGTATCCCGGCGTATTTGGCGGAGTCAGGGTTCGCCCCGACATAGGACGTCTCATACCCCCAAACGGTTTTGTTGAAGAGGACCCAGCTTGCGAGGATGACCGCGAGCACGATGAATATGCCGATGTTCCAGATGCCGAACCATTCCGGCAGGGCGTATTGGATCTTGAAAGTCGACGCCGTGATGACCTCTTTGGGATCGCGCCATGGGCCGGACGCAAAATACCCGACCCACAACAAGGCAATGAAATTCATCAAGAGCGTGGTGATGATTTCGTCGACATTCGCGCGGGCCTTGGCAAAGGCGGGCAGTGCAATCCAGGCCGCACCTGCCATGGCGCCTGCAAGAAACATCAATGGCAGCATGATGAAACTTGGTCCGTTGATGTAGATGCCGATGCCTGCCGCGGCCCAGGCACCCATGTAGAACTGCCCCTCACCGCCGATATTCCAGAGATTGACGCGCATGGCTACCATGGCTGCAAGCCCAGTAAGCAGGAGCGGCGTGACCAAGGTGCCAAGATCCTGAAGACCAAAGGACGATCCCAGCGTGTACCCAAGGGCCTGAGTGGCCATCGCAAGGGGATCGAAACCAAGAACGCCCAGAACGGCCCCGGCAATCAGCAGTCCGAATACGATCGCGCCAAGACGGAACAAAAGCGCACGGCTCTTCGGGGCCGATTTCAGCTTTTCAAGACGCCAGCTCATGCGTGCAATCCGATGGTTTCGCCGCCCATAAGGAGGCCAATTTTTTCTAGTGTTGCCTCCTCGGCATCGAGAACTCCCACGATGCGGCCGTGGTTCAGAACGGCAATCCGGTCTGACATTTCCAGCAACTCATCGAGTTCCTCCGAAACCAATAAGATCGCCGCGCCTGCGTCTCGACGCTCCATGATCATCTCACGCAGTCTTTCGACTGCACCCACGTCGAGACCGCGCATCGGGTAGACTGCGACGAGGAGTTGATTCGCAATCCGACATTCGCGCTTGGCAATGAGGCGTTGCTGGTTTCCGCCCGAAAGGTTTCTGAGCGGAACATGCACATCGGGAGTTTGAACATCGGCTTCCGCAACCATTTCTTCTGCAACTCGGATGGCCTCGCGATCCTTGTACCAGGGCCCTGACGACAAGGGCGCGTTCGCATAGCTGCGCAGCACAGCGTTGGCTGAAACGGGAAGGTCACCGGCAAAGCCGCTTTTCAGGCGATCCTCCGGAATATGGCCAACGCCTAATTTTGCGATCGCGTCCGCGCCAAGCCGGGCTGTCGGTTCCCCCCCTATCATGATGTCCCCTGTTGTTGTCGGGTGCATGCCGGTTATGACCTCTGACAATTCACGCTGACCATTTCCGGCAACCCCGGCTACGCCAAGAATCTCGAATGAATTGATCGACAGATCGACGGAATCGAGCGCTTTCGCACCTGCGCTGTTTACTGCAGTGACGTTTTGCAATCGCAGGATTTCACGCCTGTCCGTGTCATGGAGTGATCGCCGGTCCATCCGCTCAAATACCACGTCGCGGCCGACCATCAGGTTTGCCAATTTGCGGGTCGTCATGTCTGCGACGTTTTGTGTTGCGACGACTTTGCCGCGGCGCAGAACGGTGATCCGGTCCGAAATGTCGAGGACCTCGTCAAGCTTGTGACTTATAAAGATGATGGTGCGCCCGCTCTCCTTGAGCGCCCTCAACACCTTGAACAGGCTCTGAACCTCTTGCGGAGTCAGCACCGCCGTGGGTTCGTCAACGATCAGAACCTGGGTGCCGCGGGCAAGAACACGCACGATCTCGACGCGCTGCTGTTCGCCCGCTGACAAGTCGTCAACGTACGCCTCTGGGTCGACATCCAGACCAAATTCCTGCGCCAAATCTTCTGCGCTCTGCTTGAGAAACTCCTGCGAAATCCACTTCGGAGTCTTGTCCCAACCCATATGGAGATTTTGAGCCACAGTGAACGCCTTCACCAGTTTGAAGTGCTGGTGCACCATTCCGATGCCCGCATTGATCGCATCCGACGCATTGGCAAACTCGACTGGGTGCCCCTCGATGAAGATGCTGCCTCCGTCGTGTTTGTAGATTCCGGTCAGGACGTTCATCAACGTCGACTTACCTGCACCGTTTTCCCCCAGGAGTGCGTGTATCTCGCCCTTTCGGAAATCGATGGAGACGTCTTCGTTAGCGATGACACCTGGAAAGGTCTTGGTGATCCCGTCCAGTTTGACGGCCGAATGCTGCTTGGTCATTGAAGTGCCTTGAATACAGCGATGTTCGGGAAGGCGCGATTGCCTTCCCGACTTTCATCGTCGGTCATGAACTGGCGGTGACACCTTCCAGAAGGAACGGCCACGCATACAGCATATCGTCCGACAATGCTTCACCGTCGGCAATCTGCGCGTTGCCCTGGTTGTCATTCATGGGTCCGACAAAGGGGTTGAACTCGCCCGACAGCATCTTGGCGCGGATGTCATCGACATGGTCGCGCACGTCCTGAGGAACGTTCTGCCCCCATTCATCGCGATCCACCCCGGCGCCCATCGGCAGAAGGTCAAGCCCGTTGCCGCTCCACGTGCCTTCGACCCGCTTTCTGACCTGGTCCACATAATAATCAGTCCAATCAAGCAACACCGAACTGACATAAGCGTTTGGACCGTATTGGCGGATGTCAGTGTTCCACATGGCCGCCCAGATGCCGGCTTCTTCGGCCACTTGCAAATAGGCTGCTTCATCCATGATCCCGAACAGGAAGTCTGCCCCGCCATTCACCAATGCACGTCCCGCCTGACTGGCCCCCTGCGGATCGAACCACGAGTTGATGTAGACAACACTGGTCGTCGCATCGGGATTGACCGAGCGCGCACCAAGGTGGAACGAATTGATTGATGATTGGACGGCGGGCGTCGGGTAGGATCCAACGTACCCAAGCTTGCCCGTTTTCGAGAGCATACCTGCCGCAACGCCAATCAGATAGGAGGGGTCCCAATGACGCACATAGTAGGCGCGCTTGTTGTCGGTCGGATCATAGGCGGCGCATTCCATCCAAGCCACGTCGCTGCTTCCGTCAATGATCGGGTTTGACAGGTCCCCATAGTCAGTCGTCAGGAAGACCATATCTGCTTCCTGTGCAACAAACTGGCGAAATGTTCGGGACCCTTGCGCAGAGAACGGGACGCTTTCAACTTCGATATATGTCGCATCCGGATAGGCGGCTTCTACCGCTTGGCGGCCCAGGTGGTGCGTCCAGGTCCAGCCTTCATCCGTTTTTGGACCCACATGCCCAAAAGCGATCGTCATATTCTTGGGATCAAGGGGGGCCGAGAGGTCTGACCCTGCGAATGTCATGGTCGGGGCGAGTGTTGCCGTGCCGACCGCGGCCGCTGATGTCTGGAGCAGTTGCCTGCGCGAAAAGAATTGACTTGGTTTCATGGTTTTTCTCCTGTTGGCAGTCTTTAGTTTTGGTTAGGCGTTTATTTCCGAAAGGATCAGGTCGATCTGCGGTGTCCATTCCTCGCGCCATGTTGCTTTCGTGGACTCGGCTACCCAGGCATGGTCAATCGTCGCGAGGATCGAGGCTTTGATGTCCTCAAGGCTGAAGCCCAGTTTTTCGTGGGCAAGAACATATTCGGTGTTGAGATCGGTCAAAAACATTGGCGGGTCGTCCGAATTTATCGAAACGACAAGGCCTGCTTCTTTCATGCGGCGTATGGCGTGATCGGGCGACCCAAGGTTGCGGTATTTTGTCGTGCTCATCGTCGTCGAGGGGCAGCAAGTGAACATGATGCCCAAATCCCGACAGCGCGCGACAAGTGCGGGATCGTCGACGATGTTATATCCGTGATCAATCCGGTCGACTTTCAAGCTGTCGATTGACCCGGCCACAAAGGCGGCTGGTCCGGCTTCTCCTGCATGAGCGGATGTCCTGAGGCCAGCGCGGCGGGCGCGCTCGAACACAGCCGCAAAGGGTTCCGGTGGGTAAGGCGCCTCAAAATAGTCCAGCCCAAGCCCAACCAGATCGTCCGCGCGGTTGGCGAGAACCTCGTCCAGATACTCTTCGCCTTTCTCTGGGCCAAGCTCACGATTCATGCCGGGAATTATCAGTGATGTGACGGCGTAATCAGTTTGCGCTTCGGCCATCCCGGCGCGGATACCTTCGAATTGTTTTGCAAAAGGGACCGTTGCATGGGCGTGCGGGCTGATGAAAAATTCGACATGGCGCGCCCCACTTTTCGCCGCACTTTCAAGCATTTCATAGGTGATCCGGCGGAAATCATCGACGTCCAGAACTGCGCTGGCAATCGCGCCATAAACGGCAAGAAAATCATCCAATCCATTGAACTGATAGAGGTCTTCAGGGCTGTCGTGCGGGGGCAAATCAACCCCGTTCTTTTGCGCCAACTCAACTGCCGTCCCCGGCAGGATTGCACCCTCAAGGTGAAGGTGCATCTCGATCTTCGGAAGCCGACGGAAAGCCTCAGTGATACGCGTGTTCATGATCGTTTCCACTTTTGAAAGGTCACTATGCAGATCTCGCGTTACTTGGCAGATAGGGTGCCAGGGACTCAGCAAGGGGAAGGGACTGCTCGCGGACCTGGTCGTAATTGAAGCTGCGCGCGACAACCTGGTTGTGCGTCTGGATCTTGCGTTTGACAGCGGCGACTTCGCCACGCTCAATCAAATCCAGAATATCGTCGTGATCATGCACAAAGCCGCAGGCCTCTGGATCTGTTGTATAAAGGCTGGAAAGGAGCGCAGCTTGACGGGTCAAGCGCGCATGGAATTCCTCGATCTGTCGGTTGCGTCCCAGCCTGACGAGAGCAGTGTGAAAGTCCCGCCCAAGGTCATGAGAGAGTTGTCGGTTTTCTTCTTCGATCGCCTTGCGCTGGCGTTCGTTTAATTGCCGCATCTCGCCAAGGCGGGCGGCTGCGCCGCGCTCGATCAATATCTCGGCTACTGACTGTTCAATGATGGTGAGCGCGTCATAGATTTCGAGCGCCTCTGCGAGGCTGGGATTGGCGACAAACGCACCACGATTGCGTTGCAGGCTTACAAGCCCGCCATCAGACAATTCGACCAAGGCCTGACGCACGATGACCCGACTCGACCCGAAGATTTCAGCTAGCTCTCGTTCACCCAATTTGGTGCCGGGCACCAGATTGTGGTCCAGAATTGCCTGCGTCACAGCCGATACTATTGCACTTGCCTTGTCTGTCATTTCTCCACTCACCCGCGCTGCAGGTCTCTCCCAGATTGAAACTGCTGACCCGTTCACGGCCTTGCTTGACATCTTGCGGTCTTACCGCTTCAAGCTGTTGCAGATTGCTGGCAATGATGCAAGGATTGTATAACAATTTGTGACCGCTCCCGGTCGCTTCTGAAGGCAACAAGCCTCTTGCCCAACGATTAACCTGCGCCGCCCACATCGTGTGCACAAACTGAAAATGGAGGAACCGGATGTTAGACGAAAACGGTGCTGTTGACCCCATAGTCTACGACTTGTGGCACGTCATTTCCGCTATTGATGACCTGATTCCCGGCAAAGTCGAACAAACGCGGCTGTTGGGCGAAACCCTCCATTTTGTCCTGGATGAAACTGGCGATGCCCAAGTCTGGAGCGGTAGCGCAGACCCGGCCGCTAGAGCCCAGAAGGTTCAGGCTCAGATCAAGTATGGCTACATATGGGCTGTTCTGGGGACCCCCAGCCGAGACATATTCGACATTCCCGAATTTGCAGAGCCGGGGCGTCGGAACATGAACGCTCTCTCGGTCGGCGTTCACACCTCTGCGCCACGCGTTGTCGAGAACTTTCTGGATATGGCGCATTTCCCCTTTGTCCATACAGACATACTGGGAGAAGAACCACATACCGAAGTGGTTGAATACAACGTGTCGTACCGACCCGAAGACTGGGAAATTCTAGCAAACGACTGCAAATTCTATCAGCCCAAGGCATCGGCGGCGTCCAACGAAGGCGTGGTCGCTGACTATGCCTACCGCGTCCCGCATCCGTTCTGCGCGGTATTATATAAATCAAGCCCGGACGACGCGGTACGATTGGATGCCATTGCGGTCTTCGCGCAACCCTTGGATGAAGAGCATGTAAGAGCGCATCTCATGCTCAGCGTGATTGATCATCATACCGAGTTGGACAAGCATATCCGCTTGTTTCAGCAGACAATTCTTGGGCAAGACAAACCGATTCTGGAAAATCAGATGCCCCGCAAATTGCCGCTGGACCCTCGCGCGGAAACTCCAATCCGAGCGGACAAAGTCTCCATCGCCTATCGGCGTTGGCTACGTGACCTTGACCTGCAGTACGGCGTTTTGCCAGCCACGGCCCAATAAGGAGATCGCTCAGATATGTCTGACCCACACCTGCAGTGGCATCCAATTGCCAGCTCTTCGGATCTGATCCCGCGTCATGTGTTTCACGCACAGCTGCTCGGGCAAGAAATGGCGGTCTGGCGAGCCGATGATGAGTATGTCAACGTTTGGGAAAACCGCTGCTTGCACCGTGGGGTGCGCCTGTCCATCGGGATCAATGATGGGGTTGAGCTTAAGTGTCAGTACCATGGCTGGCGTTACTCAAATCGATCCGCCAACTGCACCTACATACCTGCCCATCCGGCGGATGCACCGGCACGCACTGTTTGTAATCGAAGATTCCCGGTGAAAGAGCAGTTTGGCTTGATCTGGACCGCGCTTGAGGATGGCGGCCCATTTGATTGGTCCGAGCGCGTTCTGCAAGGCTTCGAGACCTTGCGCCCGCTTCCAATCAACGCCCCTGCGGACATGATCATCTCAGCGCTCGGTGTTGCTGATATTCCGGACAGCGCAGAGATCTCCTGGTCGCAATTGCAGGCCGAGGTCAAAACCGGGGCGGTGGTGCTAAAAGGTTCCGGGCAATTCGGGCTGATCTTTTTCGTGCAGCCGGTGGATACCGCGCGGTCCGTCATTCGGGGTCTGGCCAAAGGCATCGGCGAGAACACAACCCGGCATCTGCGCCATCTGAACACCGTTTTGACCAATCTGAGGAGCCAAATTGAAACCGACGCGGCATCCAAGCCGGCTGAAGCCCCGATCGAGCCGACATATACCCGTGTCGATGCCGAACTTGCGACGATGCCGGACCGTGGCAAAGCTGCAGCCGACGCCACGCGGGTCCGGGTGTTGTCCAAAACACCGACGGCCACGGATATCATGCGGTTTGAATTGGCCGCTCTGGAAGGCGATCTGCCAACCGGTCAGGCCGGTGCCCACATAGATGTGCATCTGCCCAATGGGCTGACGCGTCAGTACTCGTTGACAAATGGTCCGGGCGAAACCTCGAATTATACTATTGGCGTCAAGCGAGAGCTGGAGTCGAAAGGCGGATCAGAATGCCTGCACGACGTTGTGCGCGAAGGCGACGTGTTGAGCGTTTCCGTTCCGCGAAACAACTACCCGTTGCGACGAGATGCCATCCGTTCCGTTTTTGTCGCGGGCGGGATAGGGATCACGCCTCTTATAGCCATGGCCAAAACACTGGACGCACAGCGCCTTGACTATGAATTGCATTATTTTGTGCGTGCCGATGACCATATCGCCTTTCGCGATCAGATCGATATGTTGACAGGGCGAGTTGTGATCCACACGGGATTGTCCCCTGACGACACAAGTGCCGCTTTCGAAAAGATCTACGCGGGCTTTGAGGCCGCAAACCACACCTACATCTGCGGTCCGGGACCAATGCTCGATGCAGCGCGGTCCGCGGCGAGCCGCGCGGGTTGGCCCGACGACGCCGTCCATTTTGAGTACTTCAAGAACACGACAGATATTGACGACAGTTCCAGCTTTGAGATTGCCTTGGCCCGCTCTGGCCAGACACTGACCGTGAATGCGGGCGAGACGATCCTTCAGGTTCTGCAGTCGAACAAGATCGCCATTGCCTCAAGTTGTTGTCAGGGGGCCTGTGGGACATGCAAGGTTGCTGTGATCGAAGGCGAAGTTGATCATCAGGATGTTCATCTGACAGAGGCGGAGAAGCAGTCAAACGCCTATGTGATGACATGCGTCAGCCGCGCAAAGTCCGGTCGTCTCGTGCTGGATATCTGAGGAAATGGCCATGAAACTCTATGATTATGAGCTTTCCGGGAACTGCTACAAGATCAGGCTGTTTCTCAGCATTCTGGGCGTTGAACACGCGCTGGTCCCGGTCGATTTCTACCCCGGCAATGAACACAAGACCGAATCGTTTCTTGCCGTGAACCCGCTTGGGCAATTGCCTGTGCTGGAAGATGACGCGTTCAAGATTCGCGATGCGCAGGCGATCCTGACGTATCTGGCAGCTAAATACGACCGGTCCGGGCAATGGTATCCGACGGGGAGGCCTGAAAGGCTCGGCAAAGTAAACGAATGGCTCGCCTTTGCCGACCTGATCACGGGCACTGCATCTGCCGCCCGCCTGCACGATGGCCTGTTCTACACCGAGATTGACGTCGAAAAAGCTCGTCACGGCGCGCACCGGTTGTTCCGGATCATGGACGAGCACCTCTGGTTTTCAGAACGGGAAGGTCGGAATTGGCTCGTGCAAGGTGCGGTCCCAACGATCGCCGAGATCGCCTGTTTCCCGTACACGATGCTTTCCGCAGAAGGAGGGATTCCACTGCAAGACTATCCAGCGATCCGGCGATGGACCGACAGGGTCAAACGCATTCCAGGTTTCATCGTCATGCCGGGCATCTTTCCAGCAGGTCCATCGTATTCACCTGTCTCGTAAGTCCCAGTCACTGGCGCTCATGCGAACCAAAAAATTAGTCGCAACCTTGGTCCGCAGATTCTGAAAAACGCATCGTCGGCGTTGCAGGCTGGGTCTCATTTGATGGTCGATCAGTCGTGTGGCGAAAGGAGAGCAAACCTAGCTCTAGGAGCGGTCTTCAATGATAGCTCTGGCGACACGAGTTGCAAAGCAGCGAAGAACGCGCTGCATGTGCGAGCAAATGCTGCATCAGCAATAGCCGCGCGTGCATGGTTCTGCTTTGTCCCGCTCAGCGGACCTTCGCCGCACGCCACATCAAGGTCTGCAACGCGGGACAAACCGAGTTTTCGGCGCGTAGCGCATGAAGGTCCGCTTCTCTTTAGGCATGTTACTCTGTCACCTCATTTCCGCGCGTGTGCTGCTGCGATCACGCCATACAGAGCAAGACCGCTTGCCATTGCACCCAATGCGATCCGGGCAGCGTGGAGCTGCAACCAAATTGTCAGGGTCGCAGGCACCTCGTCCAGTGGTATGGTGCCAGAAACGAAGGCGGCGTTGGTTGGCAAGTGATAGATGCCGGTTATGAGGGCCACTCCGATCATTGACCCAAAAGCGCCAAACCACGCGGACCTGCTTGGTGCGTGGCCCCGCGCCAGCCAGAGCGAGCCAAGCAAGCCAATTGCAGCCGGTCCAGCAACCACCGGGATAGTCCGGCCGATAAAGCCACTATTTGCGGCAAACCAAGAAAGAAACGCTTCCGGTGCCAGACTTGTCCAGTAACCGCCGAAAGCAAAGCCAATACAGATCATCGTGCCGGTGAATGCAGCCGATCCCAGGACGGCCAAATAACCAAAAAGCGCTTTCATGAGATTGCTCCTTGCCGCGGCAACCGAAGCCGCCGCCCGCGCATTTCCAGGCCTGCGCGCATGTTGAGGCCGAGCAGAATGATGTTTGCACCGCCAGCAATCAACTCGACGAGTTGAACCATAGTGAAGGAGGTGTCGAACACCCCGATATCTGCCTTCCATGCCAAGAAGATGGCTGATGGGACGAGGATTAGAAGACCGTTTGCAGCGGCAGCTTTCATGCGGGTGCGCTTGGCGGCAATCCTGGGCGCGCCGGACCGACCCGCAAGTTTGGAGCCACTGGCCCCTGCCGCCGATAGGGCAATGACGAGAACAGGCAACGCGTAAAAGATGGCCATTCGGATTGACTCCGTACCTGCATGGTCTGTCACGAATTCTGCAACAAGTGCGGAAAGCCAGAAGGCACAAATGGCGAGGAGGGCGATTGCGGAAGCGCCTGCGTGAAGCGCAATAAGACGAGAACGAGGCATGGCAAACCTTTCACATAGCATGCTATGCAATTTGCCTTAACATTGCATAGCGCGCTATGCAAGTGTAGTGACGTTTTATGAATAACACACCTGCCGATCCCTTCGACCGCACCCGTTCCGCTGGCTACCTTGCCAACCACATGGCCCGCCTATTCGCACAACGCCTACATGAGCGTATCCGCCCCCTTGGCCTTGCGCCCGCGCAGTTTATGACCCTGCTTGAGTTGTGGACCGCAGATGGTCTGACGCAAAGCGACCTTGTAGAACGATTGGATGTCGAACAGGCAACTATGGCGAACACGTTGGGCCGTATGGAGAGAGACGGCTTGATCGAACGACGCGCGGATGAGCGAGATGCACGCGCGCGCCGTATCTACCTTACCGCTCGCGCCCGCGCACTACGCAAGCCTGCCGAAGAGGCCGCGAGCGAGGTGAATGCGATGGCGCTTGGTTCCATGGATCAAGACGAGCGGACGCAACTCATTGACGGAATTGCACGCGCTATTAATGGGCTGAAAAACAACGACGCCGCAGAATGTTAGAAATGCCAACCCTAAAACCGACCTTCGAACAAGTCGCAGCGTGCGTGATTAAGGGCACGGAGCCGTCATCTGACGGCTTGCATCGGCCTTCCAAGCGTCTCGATTACGTCATAGGTCGGCTGTGCGGACATACAGGGCTTTCGCTACACCGGGTCCGAAGGTCAGCTTCAAAGGCCATACTTGCCCGGAACGCTTTCTGAAGAACGAAAAGCGACCTACCAACGATGTTTAGATGACGATCTCGTCGGCATGTTCAAGCGCGACCGTCCCGCGGTGCAAGACATGGGGGACGCCTACGAAGAGTAAGGGACGGCGTCCAGTCTCTCGCATTTCTCGAAAGTAAGCCTTCGTTCGGTGCTGTAGACTTCTTAGGGTGACAGCGGTGTTGGGTGCATACGGTACGATATCCGTTTTAGCCGTAGCCATATCCTTTGTCGGGCCCGCGTCCTCGTAGAGCCAGATCGCTGTATTAGCCGATGTAAATCCGGCTTTGTCCGCGTCGATTGCAAGAAAGCGAACGCCTTGCTTGGGCCAGTTGTGCCTGGTCTCGACCATTGCCGCATGGATCGCAGCTGGGTGGACTGTCGAGAATTGAACACAATCCCCCCAGCGACAGTCAAGCTCCGGTAGGCGACGCCAAGATGACCACCGCGCTTCTCGACCGCCTCACACATCACTGCGAGATCGTTGAAACCGGCAACGAAAGCTGGCGCTTCAAAAATAGAGCGTAGCACAATCGGCACCCCCGCTGGCCCGTCGCCGCTGCGCTATGTGAGGGCTACGCAGCGCCGGGCCAGCTCACCGCCAAAGAGGGTCAATATTGGACGCCGATAAGGGGTCACCTTTGGATGCCGATTGACAAAATGGTGCCATGTCGCGCTGAGCACGGCGAAGTTCGGGTTCTGTCCGCGTTCGTACGTCACGCACGATCAGCGGCTCCGCTCAGCCAGAAACTTCCGGTAACGGCGGCACGGTTCTGGATGGCTTCTGATCAGCTCCAGCTACGCAAAATGGCTGGTTTGTGCAACATCGCCGCGACGTTCAGAGTTCAGCACGCGCTTAGGCCCGCTCAGAACCTAAATTGACAAATTCTGCATGATGAATGGACGGTCGCCCTGAAGTTACAAAGTGCTAGGCGGTCTTAAAGGCAGCAAGCACCTGGTGGGCTATCTCCTGTGCGGAGACAGGTCGCCTTGTATCTACTTCTAAAAGCTGACCTACGTTGAGTGGTCGATCATATTCGTCGAGCAGTTCCTGTGGCAACTCTTTTAAAGGGTGTGCAGCATGGTGCCTTTCTGATGCGGCACGCATTTTGAACCTACGGGCGGCTTCATCTCGGCCGCAGTCACAATGCACCTCAACCAAGTTGGCGTTTAACCCTCGGATTTTCCTGATCTCATAGTCGCTTTTTGGCCGGAAGTTTGCCTCTATGACGGCACAAGGAGCGTGATTTGCCAGTGACCAGATTAATTCCATCGCGGCACTTCCGATCTTTCAAGAATACTCAAGCGAATTGACTTCAGCGCCGAAGACATCGACCAGTGTTTCTTTCAGAAAGTCCTTTGAGAAAAGAGGGAAACCAAGCTCCAGAGCTAGTGGAACGGCCAATGTTGTCTTTCCAGCTCCTGGCGCGCCAGAAACGAGTACGATCCGGGAAATTTCTCTTCTTAACGAGTCCATGCAAGAAATCTTGTACCTTATGTATGAAATTTGAAAGCGGACTACGCCACATTAGCAGCGTAACGCGTATGCAGCTGAGACTCACGGAACGCGTTGGTTGCGCAGAGCTTCCATCATCGCCGTCGCAAGAGCGGCCGGTGTATGACCTCCGAAGATGATCGAGCGATATGCGGATGGCAATGAAGGCAAAGCCTCCGCGCTTCCGAGCAAAGACATGTCGGCCTCAACAGATGAAGCTGGCAAGGCAGCGACAACGATGCCTGCCCGGACCGCCGCGCGCAGTGAGCCAAACGAGGACGTGCGAAGCACGATTTCGTAAGATCGTTTCGCTTCCCGCAGCACACGCTCTGGAAGCTCGCACCACCAGCAAGAACGGTCCATCACAGCCAGAGGCACCGGACTAGAAGCATCGAGCGATAGGTTGGCGTGAGCGGCCCACACTGTCTCCGTCACACCCAACGATTCTCCATCCGCAAGTTCCAATCCAGATACCACCGCAACGTCCATGTCACCGCGCGCTATGGCGGCGCGGTAAGACGATGTGCAACCAGACGTGGCCCGAACGGCGACCTCTGGGTGCGTTTGCGTGAAACGAGCAAGTGCCCTCTCAAACACTGCGTCTTCGTAGTCGTCCGGCAAACCGACATGAATGGTTCCGCGCAACGGTTCTGCAAAAAGTGACGCTGCTGTCTGAAGCGCGTCTAAGGCAGCCCACGCAGCCGGGATAAAGCGCTCTCCCGCTGCCGTTAGGCGCATACCCGATGGGGCGCGGATGAAAAGGGTTGCGCCGAGTGCAGCTTCCAGCCGCGCGAGGCGGACGCTGACTGCTGATTGAGTACGATGCAGCCGCGCCGCCGCAACAGTCAGGGAGCCGACCTCCGCAATGGTCAGAAAACTGCGGAGAAGTTCGCCGTCGATCTGCATGCGTTCGATTTTGTTCATGCGCTTATCATATCTATTCGTTCGCATTTATGCATCAGCGATTGCACCATTCTCGCCGTAGCGGAGATTGGATCAGCATGGATATCACTCAAATACTTGTACTTGTCGTCATCGGTATTGGCGGTGGAGCATGGAACGCGGTCGCAGGCGGTGCCAGCTTGCTGACCTTTCCCGCGTTGATGGCAGCGGGCCTACCGCCGGTCGTGGCGAACGCGACGAACTTTCTCGGCCTGCTGCCGTCGAACGCCGCAGCGCTCCCCGCCTACCGAGAAGAGTTACGCGGACTGGGCCGCGAACTTCGGCCATTGATCCTCGTTTCAGGCGCAGGTGCCATTGTCGGCTCTTTATTGCTCGTGGTGTCTGATCCTCAGACGTTCGTTGCACTGATACCCGCACTGATCTTCACAGCGACCCTGCTTTTCGCGTTCGGAGACAAAGTGCGCGCTTTGCTGCTTTCGTCGGCCAGCGCGAAGACAAGTCGGGGCATTGTCTACACCAGCCTTTTCGTTGCCTCCATCTATGGCGGGTACTTCGGCGCTGGTCTTGGCTTTATCCTTTTGGCTGTCGCGCAAATCCTTGGGCACGACGACTTCCATGTCGCCAACAGTATCAAAAATCTGCTGGCGACGACCTTCACCATACTGAGTATCGCCGTCTTCGGCCTAGGAGGCCTGATTGACTGGACGGCTGCGGTGGCAATGATGGTAGGCGCGACCGTTGGGGGCTATCTCGGAGGTCGCTACGCAAAGCGGGTAAACCAGAAGCTGCTTCGAGCGACAGTCATCGTGTTCGGCCTAGTCTTGTCAGTCGTGTATCTACTTCGTCTTGTTTGAGAAAGGGCGCAGCGGCAGATGTCCGACGACGGTCCTTTGCTTGACAATCCTATGGAGGCTAGCGCGTGTCCCATGCCAGCCGAAGACCAAGAAGAACCAGAAACGCGCCGCATAGCCGGTCGACCCACTTGGAAACCGAGATATACTTCGCTTGTATGACGGCTGCGGAAAAGCCCACTGCCACCAACACGTGCCATGCCAACGACATCAAGGCGATTGTGCTGACGAGTACGATCAGCACCCAAGTCGGCATCTCAGGCGTGAGAAACGCGGCAAACACACTGGCGTAGTAAGCAGCAGATTTTGGATTGGTCATGTTGACCAGTAAACCGCGCCAGAAGTCTGTTGCCTCACCTGTAGCGTTTCGGTCCCGGCGCTCCTGCGGTTGAAATCCATTTGACCGCAACAGGTTTACCCCGAGGTAGAGTAGGTATGCGACACCCACCACCTTGAGGATAAGACCAAGGAGCGGAAAGACTTCGAATACTGAGACTATTCCGAGTGCTGCTGCTGCTGCCCATGCAAAAGAGCCGGTGGCTATGCCGCAAGCTGTCCAGATCGCGTGTTTGCGGGATTGAGAAACTGCCGCTGAGCTTACGAGGACAAAGTTTGGACCGGGGCTAACTAACGCCAGAAGGTCAACCAGCAAGATGGCTGCAATGAGAGCGAGATGTTCCAATTAAAAGGCCCTTTGCTGAGCTGACCGCCGGTTCTGTCTACGCTGGCATTCTTTACGGTATTTTGGAAGTCGGTTTTGTATGCGGCAGCCAGCATCAGATCCGCGCGCAAACGTCCCAATGCGCAACACTCACCGGCAAAGTGAGGTCGCGTAAGTCTCTGAAATCGCGTTTGTTCATGGAACGAACTACTTGGAGCCAAAATGTCGGTCCCGAACTACGATGTGTCAAAACCATGTTGCAAAATCAAAAATTTGAGCAACAAGAAACTGCAACACGGTATCTCCCATAAATTCTTGGAGAAAGGATCGGACTTGTGGCGTCCTTTCACCTCCGTCGAGTGGCATCGCCGCTCAAATATTGAATGGCCGGTATCGCCGCCGACGCGCGACGTCTCTTAGCGAGCACAGACAGCGCTTTTAGTGCTGCGAGCGCACGCAGCAAGTAAATCATATTCACAGGATGGGCTCTCTCGTCACCTCCGCCGCATGATCCGAGAATGGCTGGTTTGTTGAACAGG
>JBCBBY010000076.1:0-17393 GCA_038531195.1 Pseudomonadota bacterium | reverse complement strand
CGGACTACGCCTGAAAGTATTTCGTCGGCTGCGCGATCGGCCGGATAGGTCAGCAGCTTGTTTTCATAGAGATCGAGGAAAGAATAGAATTGTGATAACCCGACAAGCCAAGCGTCTCGACCAACTGACGCGTTTGTTACCAACCAAGTATCTTAAAATGATCAACCAACGTATGAAGCGTCAGCTCAAAGCGTAAATTTATGTTGGGCGTTCGCTGTGGCCAACGAGGTGCGCTCTACGGTTCAACTCTTGCACACGCGTGCAATCTTGACCGGGGTCCATCGTTGGTCTGCGGATGAGCCCAGATTCGCGCGCGCATCGGAAAAATGCCTGAATTTTCGCGGAGCGATGGTAATCCATGTGAGTTATCGCCCAATGTCGTGATTTCAATTCTGGAACAGGGAGCAAAACGGGCTCAATTCTCGCATCGTTTCGGCCCAAGTAATCGGGCAAATACCCAATCGAAAGTCCAGCCATAATCGCATGCCATATAGCGAGACGTTCATCGCTTACTAGCACGATATTCTCCTCAGGCACCTGGCTTCGTAGCCAATCATCGTGTGGCGAAACCGTGCCGCATGCTAGAACCGCAAAAGCATGCCGCTCGAGTTCTTCAACAGTCGTTGGGTTGCCATTCAGGCTGAAATACTGGTTGCTTCCATAAATTCCGCCGTGACCTGTCTGCCACGGGACATGCACATAATCGGGAGATTCGAGTTTCTCTCCGACATGTAAGTAAATATGCGCATCGCCAAATTCCAGCTTCGGAGTTTCATCTACAGTCGCGTACTTCACGAATACATTTTGGTATCTATTTCGAAATGCCTGCACCGACAAAATGAAGTCCTGTGAGGGGCTCGCAGAATTCGAGGCAATCTTGAGCTCGCCCTCAATGAAAGAATTATCATTGAGGGTGTTTTGCATAAGCCGCCTCAGTTCGTTTTCGATGCGTTCGCCTGAGTGCATTACTTCTCGGCCAAGATCTGTAATACTGTATCCTCTGGAGTGACGAAGGAAGACTTTGCCACCAAGATTTGCCTCCAGATTATCAATACGGCGCATGATAGTTGCGCGGTGAACGCCTAGATGCTTGGCCGCAGCAGATACCGTGCCGAGCTTGGCAACAACATATGCTGTGCTCAACTCATCTAAGTGTTTCACAGGCGCTTTCAAAGCACACCCCTCATGACCAGTGTTTCGTAAAAAAACCGGCGATCAGTCTACGATTTCCTGCGCAAGAATGATCGATTCTTCGTTTATTCGATATATTCAGTATGCACATAGTCATTCATTAATAACAACAATATGCACATGTTCGATCTGCTTCGCAGTACGTACATATCGAAAGGTGACAGGGGATCTGTCATGCATTGTCGCGTCCAAAAATCGTAACGATAAAGCGGATTTCGATCATACAATCATCAGCTCTGGTGCGCTGGAGCGACCTCAAGGTTAGTCCTTAAAACCCAAAGGATAAGAAATGAAAACAATGTGTTTGATCGTCTTTTCGAGTATTCTCGTTAGCAACGTTGGAATAGCCTCCGCACAGCTCGGTAAAGGAGTGGCTTCCACGACGGATGAGCGCGGCAAGTTGAGCCTTACGATGAGCGTTGTGGCGTCAAACGTAGCGGTTGAAGTTGTCGAGAGCAAGATCACGCTACCAGAAGATTTCGCCAATGGCGACTTCGAAGCCACGCTAAGTGACGATCTGTCAGTTTCTTCAACCATTGTTTCAGGTTCTGTAAACTATCGGGTCTTGCCCTTTTTAGATCTGAACGCTCGCGTCGGTTTTGTTACAACTGATACTGAATCTGGTATCACCATAAGCGGTACGCCCACGGGAACGTTTTCTGACTTCTTTAGTGGGCCCATTTCACTTGATCGCGAACAAACTTTAGAAGTCGATGGATACTCGCTTGGCTTGGGCGCAAACGCGTTCTTACCAGTCGCCGAAGTCGGCAAGGGTACAGTGGCAGCATACACTGGCTTTCAATACATCTGGAATGAGTTCGATGAAGATGTGTCATCAGAGGGTGCCAAAACCAGCTTCGGGCTCGTTTACCCGGTGAATGGCCGGCGCAACGAGATCATTTATCGAGTGGGCGGCAGTTATAATTGGATTAGCCGCGACATAGATCGGAGCCTAACGTTAAACGGTCAGCCCGTTCGCGTTCAAATCACGCAGGAATTCGAAAACCCATGGGCGATCGAAGCAGGGGCTGCATTTCCAGTAAGACACAATGTGTTGTTAAGCGTTGGCGCCTGGCATCAATTGAGCGGCGAAACGAGCGCGCTCGCCGCTATTTCATATCGTTTCGACTGACCCAATAACACCGCAAGGCACACAAAATGTATTTTGAGATTGTTTCGAGTTATTTGGAAGACTGGCCAACGCTTGTTCGTCTGAGTGTTGCCGCCGCTTTGATCGCTTCGCTCCTTCTGATCAGGTATTTAATTTTCGCGGGTGCAGCATACGGATTAGCAATGTTGATCGAGCGATTTGCGCCGTGGCGCCGGCTCCAACGCCTGCCTTTCACGCGCGCGCAAGTATTGCGGGAAATTGGGCATTCGTTGATATCCGTTCTCACGTTCATGGTTGTGATTGGCATAATCGTGGCACTGACCCATGCTGGGCTGACGCAGATGTACACCGATCCAGATCAATATGGTTGGGTCTGGTTTTGGCTACAAATTCCTGTCGTTCTATTGATTCAGGATTGGTACTTTTATTGGATGCACCGGGTCTCGCATTTGCCAGCCCTATATGACCGAGTTCACAAAACGCATCACTTATCGACCAATCCTAGCGCTTTTGCCGCTTTCGCGTTTCATCCGCTAGAAGCAATATTAGAGGTCGGCATCTTTCTTGTGCTGGTCATTATTATGCCCTTGCACGTTACGGCGATCCTGACGGCCGGGATTATGTCTTTGATCTACAATGTTTATGGTCACTTAGGCTATGAAATTATGCCGCGATTTATCGCGAAAAGTCCGCTCGGATATTGGCTCAATAAGTCAGCGTATCACAATCAACATCACCGAACATATCGCTATAATTATGGCCTTTACACCGTGATCTGGGATCGTCTTCATGGAACGATGCACCCTCATGCCGAAAAACTCTACGACCAAAAGAGCACACGGCCAGTCGAGGGTTTGGCGCCGCAAAACTCTGCAGGTGAACAGCGCGTGCGGTCATAATCAGAACGGTTGTTCGGCCCAAAATGAGTAGCAGCTTGGTGTGTGATTTCGGATATCGCGGTCTGCGCCGTCCATTTTTCGTGTGAAAGTGAATCATGAGGGATGACAAGATTGAGGAAGCTGTATTCGGGCGAATCGCCATCGCTCCATTCGAAAAAACAATAGAATGGGCAACTCAGATTGGTCTTAACCCTTGCGGATGTCTTTTGAGAATTTGGAAGATTCCCATTTCGTACGCAGCGGAGTATTTGAACCCATCCGGACCACACAAATCTCGACCCGGCCAAGGTTGGGGTTGTCCGAGCGTCCTAAATTCGCCTGTGCGTTCAATGGGTCGTCGCAACACATACGATAACTTCGATATGTGGAGCGGTGATAATGAGGAAGAAATACGTACGGGTTGGGTTTACACCGGCGCAAAAGGCAGAGCTGTGGGAACGATGGCGGCGCGGCGAACAAATGAAGTCGATCGGACGGGAGTTCGGCAAGCCCTCTTCGAGCATTTTCAAACACATTCGTTCGACGGGCGGATATACACCGGTTGAGCGTCGACGAGCACCGAGCTGTTTGAGTTTGGCTGAGCGGGAAGAGATTTCTCGGGGTCTTATGGTGGATCGATCCATCCGATCGATTGCGCGCGCCTGGAAGCAGGCGCTGCGTCCGAAGCCCTGCAAGCTGGCCATGCACGATGAGTTGCGGCAGGTTGTGGTTTGCAAGCTTCAGCGCCATTGGTCACCCCAGCAGATCGCTGGCTGGTTAGCGCGGGCGCACCCAGGGCAAGAGGCGATGAACGTGTCTCATGAAACGATCTATCGAAGCCTTTACGTACAGGCCCGCGGTGTCCTGAAGAAAGAGCTGGTGCAGTATTTGCGGACGCGTCGCCAGCTGCGCGGTTCAAGACATGCGCTTAAAGGCAAAGACCCACGCGCCCAAACCGAAAAAAGACTCGATTACCATGCGACAGAGTAAGAAGGGTCCGATTTATATCGGCGCTTTGTATGGCCGAACAAAAGTTGCCAAAGCTGTGGTTATGGCGGCTCTGCAAGCGGTTATCGGAAGCAATGTAAATCGCCCTGTCTACGCTAAAGCCGCCACGGCAGATGGACTTCGAGTTCTTTTGAACCGAGGATTTAAGCCTATCAAAGGTGATACCGCAAAAGTCGGCTGCATGTTCAAACTCCAAAACACCTAGATGGGCCAGTGTCTTCCCGATCGCGTCGAGAGGCTTAAACTCGCCCCCAAACGGCCTCTGGTGATTTCTGGTGGGCGAGCAAAAGGAGACGTAAGCTCAGCGGCTAAAGACGCCTAAAACCGGACGCCCGCTCTGTCGTCGAGTTCGTTCAATTTGACACTCATGAACCCAATCGTTTGGGAGCGCCCCCAGATCAATTGAAGTAATTCCCCCATGTAATCAGAACTTAGAGGCACGTGGAAGTCGCTCACAGGCCGATGCTTCAGCTAGTTTTTCTTTCCTTGCGAACTTTTAGGTTTCAAGGTTTCAGAACCGATAGGGTTTTGTAAATTTCGTATCCTGTTCAGAGTGACCTCCGGGATAACGGACTGCAACCCGAGCGCGGGATTAGCGCGAAGGTTCTCGATACCAATCATTCGCGGCGTTTGCTCTAGTGGCAGGGCAGGCACGCAGCAGTTCTCCTGACTTGAAGTTCCCGTCACGCGAAAGGTGATAGGTCCGGAGATACGCTAGTAGGACAACAAGATCCAAGTGCTAAAACTAATCTTGACGATGAATTGGATAAACACGCCGATCCTTCGAAACCGCAATAGAGACCCCTTCTTCCCGGCCGCCATCAATCATCCGGCGCGTGATCCGCTCATAGTGTTTGATGAAGCGTGCGACCCATCGCCGACGTTCGGGCGGCAAGTCTTCTGGCTGGCATCCAAGGTTTGTCGCTTCCTGTTGCAATCGCCAGGCAGACACATGGTCGAAACGAGATGTGGTCAAATGGCAGAATAGATCGGCACGAGTCCAAAGCGCCGCGTAACCGTCTGCGAGATGGTGTTCTTGCCAGTCACGCCAAATGCCGCCTGCATCCTCATTTGCTTCAAGTTCGTTGATAGGGCCATCGCGACCGGCGGCCAAATCGGCATGAGCGCCTAGCAACCAGCCTTCAAGCAAAACCGTCTTAGGGCCCGCTGAGAGCTTTAAGGTCCTTGGGGTTTTTAATCGGTCATCTTGCTTTTTCGAGAAAACCGGCACAGCGATGTCGCGTTTTTCCTGTGAGCTCAAGATACGATCCATTGTAGAATTCAGCATCTCAAGATCATGCGTCCCCGGAGGACCTCGTGTGCGGCATAGAGAGTGAACCTCGTTCGCTAACAATTTTCTTTCCCTGTGAGTGAGATAAAAATCATCGAGGCTAAGGGTAACCAGGCGGTCCGCATAGGCTTGCTCAAGCGTTTTGAGCGCCGTGGATTTGCCAATCCCTTGGGCCCCAGACAGCATAATCACGCGGGGCGTTTCAGGTGCGTTCATCGCCGCACCCAAGCATTCCAAGAGCGCGTCTGATATCGTCATTCGCTCGGTCATTTGCCGCACAAACTAGTTATCCCTCAGTGCGTGTTGAACGCGATCATCTTTGCATGAGCAAATTGCATTAATCCGGGAAATCCATAATCAGCTCCAAAACCAGAATTCCCGACCGGCTCGAGTCCCAGAGAGGTCGATATCTCGCCTCCCACGCCGATGGATGAATTGATCGTCACCGAGCCCGCTTTCAACGCGCGCGCTAGTCTGTGTCCTTCACCCAAGTCTTTGGTCCAAGCGGTTGCGACGAGCCCAAAGCCACTGGAATTTGCCAGCTCAATAGCCTCTGACAGTTCGGTGTATCGCGCCACCGCTAAGACGGGTCCAAAAATTTCCTCGCGCGCGATTGCCGCGTTCGGAGCAATACCGTCGACCAGTGTCGGGGCAACGAACAACCCATCAGTTGTTTGATAGGCAGGGTGCACGTTTGCGCCTTCATCTTTCGCGTTGGATAGATGCGCTTGCACTTGTTTGTATTGACCTCTCGTTGCGATCGGTCCGAACTGCGTGTTTGGATCAAGAGGATGTCCGGGTGTAAACCCCTTGCCAAGCTCCATAACAGCCTGAACCAACTCGTCGGCTAGATTTTCATGCACGATTAGAAGCGATCCAGCGGAGCAGACTTGACCGCTATTCCAAAAAATACTCTGAGCGATTACGGGCGCAAGATCAGCGACCTCGTCAAAGGAGGCACACACGATATGCGGGGACTTACCGCCAAGCTCCATAGTCATAGGCTTTGGAACGCCGGCCTCTGCAGCCAGGGCCTGTATGCGGGCGCCTGTTCCGGTAGATCCCGTAAAGGCGATGCGGGCGACACGCGGATCTCTCACCAAGGCCGCACCGGTTTGAGCACCGGTCCCGGTTACGACATTCAGCACGCCGGCAGGCAATCCCGCTTCCAGCGCCAGGTCAGCCAGTCTAAGTGCACTCGCAGTTGCGACCTCGGACGGCTTTAGGACGACACTATTGCCCATAACCAAAGCGGGCACGATCCGCACCAGGACCTGATTGACCGGAAAGTTCCATGGCGTAATGGCGGCGATGACTCCGAGTGGCTCGATCATATTAAGGTTGAGCGTTCCAGGCGCCGTCACACCGGCTGGGCTTGTGAGGGACAGGCCGAGCGAAGCGGTCTCTCTAATAAAGTCAGCTGAGTATTCGACATCTCCGGCTGCATTGGCGATCGGCATGCCCATTTCGAGACTGTCCAAGAGCGCGAGCACATCAGCGTTCTCTGCGACTTTGTCGGCCCATTGGTTAAGGACAGCGGCACGTTCGGCCATTGTGTTGCGCGACCATGTGCCGGACTCAAAAGTAGCCTTGGCGTGCTCCACAGCCTTCCCCACAACGTCTTCGTCGCAATCGGTATACGTCGCCACGACGCTTCCATCATAAGGGTTGATAGTTGAAAACGCGTCGCTTCCGTCAGTCGCGATGCGGCCTGCGCCAATGAATGGCCTTGGATCAATCTCAATGTCTGCGGCGAGCTTTTCCCAGTCTTCAAATGATTTTGGCACGGGCCACCTCGTCTGGCTTGAATAGAGGGAGTTCGATGCTTTGGTGATCGTCTTCGCCAAAGCTCAAACTAGTTTCTTGGTGGCCTTGCGGCGGCACAGCGGGCAAGGACGCGAAAGCAGGAGAATCTACCAGGGCAATCTTTACGCCAATACGACTGCCTCTTCCGATCAAAGAGCTACCAAATCGAAAGGAGTCGAACGAGACTTTGTTTGCCGACCCAGGATCGGTGTTCAACGCACGCGCATCACTGGAGATGATACGGGTGTCGCCATTTGGCGCCTGAAAAAAGATCAAAACATAAATGGCCACTTCAGGCACGGTGGTTGTGACCGTAAGCTTTGCAGAAGGTCGGCCGAGGAAAACCATGTCGGATTCTAGCGGGGCACTGAGGCAAACAAATCCAGCCTCATCTTGAGCGCTCACATGCCAGGTATCATCGCTTTTTTCACCGCCGAGGATGTCGAAGAGGTCAGCGCCGTCCTGCGCGATTTCCTGTTCGCCGTGACTGAGTTTGCTAGACGGTTGGACCAAACTGAAGGACACCTGTGTCTCCGGGCGGTGATCCAAGAGTTGATATTTGTCACCGGGATAGAACCGTTTTGCTGAGCGCTCAGGTAGAGAGTTCAAATCTATCCAAGTCTCCAGTCCATCGATAAAAATCGCCTCCGCCGCGGATAAAATAGACGGTAGCGCAGCGCCGCGGAGTGCGCATTTAAAAAAGCCTAAAAGAGTCTGGAACTCAATATCGTCAATCACTCGCGAGGCCGGCGTTTCGGGCGCGCCGGGTCGAGGGTTTGGATCACGCTGGCCCGCATGGTTCCAGGGCCCAACCACCAGCCAGCGCGGAGCGTCAGATTTCGATCGCTCGTGATAGGCAATTGCGCCGCGCTGAGCATTATCGGCGGTCCCGGTCATCGTTAGCGCCGGCACTTTGATTGATTGAAGCTCCTGCGGGCCGGGTACAGCAGCGTCCCACCCGCCTTCTTTGTCGAACTTTTCAATGATTGCGGCCAGTACGTTAGAATCGTCATCAAGCGCAGACCTTAGATCTTCAATCGCCGATCCTTTGCGGTAGAGGTCCAAAAAAGTCGCTTTCCAGAACCCGTCATCGTCAAACAATTGCCGATTTAGCGTGCGTCCTCTGATAAAACTCGCCCAGCGCAGATTGTTCATCGGAAAAAGGCCGTTAAAGCCATCCGCGTCCAAACCCGGCATCGGCGCGCATATCGGCGCAATTGCTTTTAGCGCAGCAGGTTTTTGCGCCGCGATCGCCCATTGGTTGAGGCCAGCGTAAGAACCGCCAAACAGCGCGACATCGCCGTTGCACCAAGGCTGCGCGGCAACCCAATCCACACAGGCGGCGCCATCTTTGCCATCATTATAGAGATCGAAGAGGCCGCCAGAGTCTCCGCGTCCTCTGACATCCACAACCACCACGGCAAATCCTGCCGAAGCAAGCTTCGACGCCATATTGTGCACATAGCCCACGGTGTAAGGGGTCAGGGTCAGCAGCGCCGGAGCTTTATCGGCTTCGGCATTCTTGTAGATTGCCGCATGTAGGCGAACGCCGTCAGGTACTTCCACAAAATGGCCAAAGCTCAGATGAAAAGGCTTTCCGTTCACTAAGCACCCCATAAAGCGGAGGTCGGAGCAAAGACGTGGCCCTCCGCGAATTGCATTCCGCCGGCAATGTCATCGGCTAGCATCATCGGAGAGTCTATGTCGGCAAAACGCGCATTTGCAGCAAGCAAGTAAGCCGGCGCCGCGGCTATCGACGTCCCTCCATTCGACCCGACCATATAATCTAGTCCACGATCCCGAGCAGCGCTGATGAGAGCTAAGGCTTCGGTTAGCCCGCCCGTTTTATCAAGTTTGATATTGATCGTATCATACCCCTTGGGGAGGCGCTTAAGCGATTGGCGGTCGGTGATGCTCTCATCGGCGCATAATGAAACGGATACTTTCGCATCTGCGATATGGAAGTCTGCATTTCGTTTAAGCGGTTGCTCGATCATCGCTACACCGTTCGCGGCCAAAACTGGCGCAATCTGTGACAATCCTGCCAGGCTCCATCCCTCATTGGCATCCACGATAAATATTTTGTCGGAGACGGCTGCGCGGACTGCCTCAATGCGGCGAGCATCTTCGTCAATCAGTCCGCCAAGTTTGATTTTGATAATGGAGGATTCGGCGGACACGCTAATGGCCTCGTCCACCATGTTTGCCGCTGGGCCGAGCGAAACCGTCCCAGTGATTGGGAGTGAAGGTGGGAGCTCAATATCCAAAAGTGCGGCGACACTGGTCTGGTTTTGCTTGGCCTCCAAGTCCCATAAGGCGCAATCAATTGCATTTCTAAGCGGCGAACACGGCATCAGCGCAGCAAGACGTTGACGGTCTAATCTCGAGCCATGGTCGCGCAGAAACTCCCGCCCGTGACTTTCGGTGTGCTCAACGATCTGCATATCGCTTTCATGCGGCTCGCACTCCCCGCGCCCGACAAAGGTCCCATCTGTAACGGTCGCTCGAAGATTTGCCGCGTGGGTCAGGCGCGTTCGAGCGATCGTAAATGGTCGCCGATATGCCCAGCGCTCGACCTCAATTGTCCAAGACAGGTTCATTCAGCCGGCGCTCCAACTGGCTCTGCCGCTTCGAGACGATGACGGACCTCACGATGACGCGCGCGGGTTAAGGGATAAGCCAGCGCGATGATCGCAGCGCAAGCGCAAATCAAGGCAGGCAAACCTCCATTCACCGTCTTGAGGCTGAGCACCGCGAAGTCGGAATTGGTTTCAGCGCTCGGATCATACCCGGCCCACCCGGTTATTCCATACGCTATGGCTGCGCCGACCCCGTACATGGCTTTGCGACTAAACGCCCAAGCCGCACAAAACAAGCCGGAGCGTCCTTCGCCGGACCGGTCAAGCTCGCTGTCGGCAATGTCGCCAACCATGGCGAGCACAGCAACCTCAAACCCCATCAAGAATGTGTACCAGAGCGCGTCGTTCAACATGTAGAGCGGCAGAGCCAGCGGCCCAGGTTGAATGAAATGCAACATGGGAAGCGTACAGGCAATACCAGCCAGCCCGATCACCATAATCGTGCGCTTTTCATACCGACCAATCAGCCAGGCCCATAATGGCAAGGATGCCAGCGCCACAAGTTGCGACGTTGTCGAAATGAGTGTGAAATGATGACCGATCCCAAGATATGTATCGAATAGTACGAAGAAGAGTGCCCCCGCCGTGCCAACGCCTAAATAGCCAATCGTTAGCGCTGCAAGCCAAACAGCTAAGGCTTTATTGTCTCGCAAGCATCGCCACAATTCAATTGGATTGAGCCTCCCACTGTCTTGTGGCGCATCCCCAACTGGCGCTGCGAATAAGGCCAAAGCGGTTCCAATGGGGAGCAAGATCAGAAGGAAAATCGACGTCGATTGTAGAACGGCAAAGTCGAACTCATTCGTCGGGGAAAACAGAAGCGGCAGAAAACCGAAAGCAAGCAGCGCAGCGTTTCCGGAAAACCGCACATATAAGGATAGGCGGGATCGGTCCTCGTAGGACGTCGTGAGTTCAGCCGACCAGGCGCGATAAGGCACCTCTAATAAAGTCCAACCGATATAAATCGCGCAGAGCCAGACCCCTATGTAAAACCGGTCAGCCGTTTCTGGTGGATTAAACAGATTATACGCCGCCCATAGAGACAGGATTGCACCGGTCAGGATCCACGGTTTGCGAGGGCCGAACCTGGTTTTCGTTTTATCCGATAAATAGCCCGTCAGCGGATCAGTGATGGCGTCCATAATCCGCAATGCCAGCAAGATGACCGAAAGCGAGGCAAGTTCGATTCCATACTCTTTGGCGTAAAGCGGCGGTAAAACTGCTAGGATTGGCGCTGTCAGGATTGTGAATGGAAATTCCAGACTGGCATACGCCGCCAGCGCGCTAGACTTGGCGCGCGGACCACTCTGCGAGACAGTGTTTTGATCAAGTGCCGGGGGTGTATTCTGGTCCATTCAAATCAAGCTCAGTTACGAAACCCGATCGTGAGCATAACTGTTTGCGGGCGTCTATTACATTCCGGCGCCGCCGCAAAATCTGCGAGGTCTGCCCGATAATTGGCATAAGAGTGGTCTGTCTGGGTTCGACCTACAAGGCTAGTAAACAAGTCGGCGCTCCCCGAAGCGCAGGCAACATCCGCTGCTGGATTCGGGAAAACAGGCGCGTCTGCGAAAACGCTAGATGAAGCCATGGGCGCGAGCGCCAATTTCAGCGAGCATGTCTGCGTACTGCGCATTTTTAAACGTCTCATCCAGGGTTATGACACCAGTGTTGATCGAGAATTTCGCACCAGCGAATAGCCCTAAAGGGACATAGAAGCACTTGGCTACTGTGCGGCAGGGAGAATCTCCAATCGAAAACGGGACAACCATATGAGGGTCGAACTTCAGCCGCCATTTCTCCTTTTCTTAGGCGATGCCAAACGATTAACCGACGCGAAAACGGCAGCAGGCCTGGTTGAATGGCGGCGAGAAGACTGTATTGGCGAGTTAAGATTGGCCGATGATACAACCAGCGTCGGCCTCGCTGAACTGTCGGTTGAGGCCGCAGTCGCCCTCGGAGCAAAATCTTTGATTATCGGCGTGGCACCACTTGGCGGCCGGTTGCCTGATGCCTGGGTTGCAACACTCTTAGATGCTGCACGCGCAGGACTGCATATCGTCAACGGACTGCATGATAAACTCACCGACTACGAATCCGTTGTTTCAGCCGCGCGTCAGAGCGGCATCGACCTAATTGATCTAAGAACACCGCCAGCTCGGTTGACCGTGGGCACGGGTGCACCGAGGCGTGGCAAGCGGATTTTAACGGTCGGCACCGACTGCGCGGTTGGCAAAAAATATGCGGCGCTCGCCATGACGACAGCCTTACAGGCGCGGGGTGTATCAGCTAATTTTTGCGCAACTGGACAAACTGGCATTATGATCTCAGGACGCGGCGTCCCACTCGATTGCATCCCTTGCGATTTCATCTCAGGGGCAATTGAAACTCTCTCGCCTGACGCAGCATCTGACACCCATTGGGATGTGATCGAGGGGCAAGGATCGCTTTATCACCCCTCTTATGCAGGCGTCTCATTGGGACTCATTCACGGGGCTCAGGCTGATGGATTGATATTGTGCAGCGAGGTGGGACGAGATCGTCTTGATGATCTTCCCGATTTCCACGCACCAAGCCTGTCTGAATGCGCTGCGCTCTGCCTGAAGCATGCAAGACTCACCAATCCTGATGCGCGATTGGTCGGTGTCTGCTTGAATACCTCTAAGCTGTCGATTGATGAAAGCGTCAAACACTGCGAGCACATCGCAATTGAGCTCGGTGTGCCTACGCTTGACCCAATTCGCCATTCGATGGCGCCAATGGTGGAAAGCGTGCTTGCGCCCTAAACTGCGTGCATAAGGATCAGTATGAGAGTCTTCGTCTCCGGCCTTTTTCACGAAGCGAATGCGTTCTCTCCTATAGAAACACCTCTGTCAGCGTTCAAACGTGCGCCGCGTCCGTTAACGGGTGACAGAAGACAAGATGGCGATTGGATCGGCTATGGAGATTTCCTAACAGCGGTCGAGACCAGCGGACACGAGGCCATTCACGGACCTTATGCTATCGCAACGCCAAGCGCGCCTTGTGATAGCGAGAGCTACCAAATCCTTCGACGGGATATCTTAACCGATCTCGACGCTGCAGGCGCGGTTGATGCCATTTTGCTGTTTCTGCATGGCGCTCAAACCGCCGAAGGAGAGGATGACTGCGCTGGAGACCTTGTGAGCGAGATCAGGGCTTCTGTGGGATCTGGGTGCGCCATCGGCGTTTTGTTAGACCTACATGCGAATGTATCCAACAAGTTGCTGGAAACTGCGACAATCGTCGCGGCTTGCAAAGAATACCCACACACAGATTTCGGCGATGTGGCCCGTCAACTCTGGACGAGCCTAAGCATGCAAAGGCGTTCGAAGCCGTTTCACGCCTGGCGCGCTGTGCCTGCATTTCCCGCTGCGACGACGGTTAGTGGCCCCATGCAGCCATTTGTTCAAAAACTGAGATATCTGGAAGAGAATGAAGGCATCGTCAGCATTTCCGCAATTCATGGATTTCCCCACGCAGATGTCGCGCATGCCGGGGCCGGTATTCTTGTGTATGGGAGCACTCAAAGACTGTGCGATCAGTTCGCAGATAGCTGCGCCAATGCCTTCTTTGATGCCTGTGTTGCGGCGGCCGAGTTGGCGCCAAGTCGGAGTGTCGCTGATGTAGTTGAACTAGCAAAAACACCGCGGAGCGGCCCCCTCATTATTGCTGAGCGCTCGGACAATCCGGGCGCAGGCGGTGCGGGCGATGCCACTCATTTGTTAAAAGCATTTCAGGCATCACCACACAACAAAGTTGCTGTGGCCTTGCTCCATGACCCGGAAGCAGTGCTGGCTGCTCAACGGGCTGGCCTCGGTGCAATAATCGACGTTGAGGTCGGTGGCCGGGCCAATGAATTATCTGGCGCTCCGATAAAGCTGAAGGCGCGAGTAGAAGCGACGAAAATCGGAGCCAAACAATCGGCGTTCGGAGAGTCTGGGAAGATCTCTATTGGCGATACTGCTTTGCTTGTCGCAGCGCCTCTGAATATCGTTGTCTGTAGTATGCGCCAGCAGCCCTTTTCGCCCGAAATATTTACCGATCTAGGGCTCGCGCCGGAGACCTGCGATATCATAATCTTAAAGTCGACTAATCACTTCTATGGCGCTTTTGAACCCCTCGCCGATGAGATCGTCTATTGTGACGCAAAGGGCGCTGCCAGCGAAAACTTATCTGATTTCCGGTACAAGAATCTGAGAAGACCCGTCTTTCCGCTCGATCCGATCGATCAATGCCGGGCATCCATGACGCCGGATCATTCGGCAGTCAGAGTATAATATCCGTTCGCATCAAAGACGCAGGACAAACCTCTAAAGGGTCTACATCGCCGTCAGCGTGTCCGGCTGTTCTTAGAAACATAGCGAATAGGTCGCCGAAACGCTCTACGCCCAGCTTACGATACACAGCTTTTCGATGGTTCTTAACGGTCCCAAGCGCCAGTCCAAGAAGGTCAGCTGTGTCTTGAGCGCTCTTCCCAATAAGTGTGAATTGAAGAATCTGATGTTCGCGATGGGTCAAACTTGAGCGTCCGAACGTCGCCAGTGCTTTGTTCCATTGGTCACTAAAGGCGGCCGGTGAAACCGCTTGGTTGCGAATTCGCTCGTGCAATCGCGCGCTTTCGATAAGCAAAGGCGATAAGGACTTAATCGCAGCAACCTCGCCCTTTGAATATCGACCCTCTTTCGGATCACGCACAAAATAAATCGCAATCGCCCGTTTCTTTGAAAGCGGCGCCAATACGTTCACTTCATCGCTGGCATAAGCCTTCGTATAGAATTCATCGTAGAAATCGGTGTTCTCGAAGCCATGTGGTGATAACTCGCCAAGTGTAAACGCACCAGCCGACTCCCCGGAGATAAAGGCCTGGTAGAGAGGGTCTAGCGCATAAGCCCAGCTCTGAAACGCGTTAAGCGGGACAGTCCGTTTGCGGATGGCAGAAGGCCTGACCGTTTGAAATCGCATCTGGGGGCTGGCACTTCTTTTAAGAACATATGCAGAGATGCCGGACGTCACCATTGATTGCTTTACCAGCTTCGCCATCCGCGCATAAAAATCCGGCCGATCTGCAGCAGCGATTAACCCAGCACCCAGTGATTGCGTATTCCAATCCTGTTTGAGTGAATGATGCGAAGGCGTTTTCATCTTGAAAGCGTATTTCGATTTAGGCCTTCGAACAAGATTGCCGCGATAAGAAGTTCAATAACGACTATCAGATCACATCCCTCGATGGGAGGTCTCAGTCATTCACTAGCTTCGATCGTGTGAGCGGCGATTTGTGATCCCGATTCTAACGTCCGGTTTTAGGAAAAAGCCGAACTCTGCAGCTTTTTTCAAACGGACTGGACTTCATCCAAATTCCGAGCATTTGTGTGCGTGTTGATCCCGTGATCAACGCGCGCCCGAAGACTGTCGGGCTTGTCTCAGTGGGAGCGATGGAACGCTTCCGCGAATAGGAGACAAGAAATGTCAGAGTTACTCAATCCGCCTCGCCGAGGCACGAAAGAAGCGCGTTTCGTTACCGCTCTAACAAGCAAGGGCAAAACGCTTTCGCAACTATCATCTCTAATGGACTGGCAGCCGCATACAACGCGGGCTGCGATGACGCGGCTTCGCAAGCGCGGCTATGTGATCGACCGGCTTCCAAAAACTGAGCGCACGGCGGCGCGGTTTAAGATCCGGAGGTCGAAATGATGCTGGGTGTGAATACACTGCAGAGCGCGGGCCGTAAGGATTTGAAGTCTTCATGGAAAGACTCGTTCGGCATCGCACCATCCCCGCGGCTGAGTTCCCAAATGATGCGCCGTATCTTGATCTGTGAAGCACAATGGCAGGCAACGAACCGTTCGCGATCTTTGTTTCGACAATCGCTTCAGCAGATGCTGGACAGCAAGGAAAAATCCAAACCCATCGCAAAAGAAGGCGCCCGCCTTGTGCGTGAGTGGAATGGCGAGGAGCATGTCGTCGATGTCGTGGAAGCGGGTTATCTTTGGCGGGACAAGACGTGGACTTCGCTCAGCGCCATTGCGCGGGAAATCACTGGTACACGTTGGTCAGGACCGCGCTTCTTCGGCGTCAGCGCGTGACACGCATTCGATGTGCGATCTATACCCGCAAGTCTTCAGACGAAGGGCTCGATCAAAGCTTCAACTCCTTGGATGCACAGAGAGAAGCCTGCAGCGCCTACATCAAGTCTCAACGTCATGAAGGATGGCGCCAGTTGAAGGCGCATTATGATGATGGTGGACATTCAGGCGGGACAATTGAACGGCCAGCATTGAAGCGACTTTTGGAAGAGGTTGATGCTGGCCGGATCAATATGGTCGTCGTGTACAAGATCGATCGACTCACTCGGTCGCTCACTGATTTCGCAAAACTGGTTGATCGCTTGGATGAAGCCAACGCATCTTTCGTATCTGTCACACAGCAGTTCAATACATCCACCAGCATGGGGCGTCTCACCCTCAATGTGCTTTTGTCTTTCGCTCAGTTTGAAAGAGAGGTCACCGCCGAGCGTATTCGCGACAAGATCGCTGCATCCAAGAAGAAGGGTATGTGGATGGGTGGGTTGGTGCCACTCGGCTATGATAAGTCTGACAATGGATTGATCATCAATCCATCTGAAGCTGAGATCGTCCGAGCAGCGTTTCAATCGTATCTGGAAGTTGGCAGCGTTCGATGCCTTAAAGAGCAAGTCGACAAAGCTGGGTTTCGAACAAAGACCAGGACGTTGAAAGACGGCCGGTTCATTCCGGGAAAGCCATTCTCAAGAGGGCGACTTTATCACCTCCTGTCCAACCCGATTTACATCGGCAAGATCCAGCACAGAGATGAGCTCTATGATGGGCTGCATGATGCTATTCTCGATACCGCCATTTGGGACCAAGTTCAGCAACGCTTGAAGTGTAATGCTGTGGTTCGAAAGTCCGGCCGCAATTACAAAAATCCATCACCGTTGGCGGGCAAAGTGTTTGACCAGAACGGCGATCCGCTAACTCCGAACCACGCCAACAAACCTGGCAGGCGATATCGATACTATGTATCGTCTCAAGGGATCAGACTTCCAGCAAATGAACTAGAGCAGGGGGTCCTAAACGCGCTTAGATCAGATCGTGATGTAGTTATGCATTTTCACCTATTAGGAGAAAAAACTGCGGATAATGCAAAGCTCTTTACACGTATTAGGAGAGTTGTGCTTTGCCCTGGGCGTCTCACTATCACGGTCCAATTGGACACAGAAAAGATCGTGAGCGCACCATTCACGCTTCGCCGAAGAGGCGTTGAAACCCGAATAGCCCTGAACTCGAATGTAGATAGGGCGCCCGACTATAAACTCATCAAACGCATATTAGTTGCAATGTCTTGGGTGGACGAAATCAAAGACGGTGCATCTATTTCCGAGGTCGCCAATCGTCACTGTGTCAGTCCGGAATACATTACGCACAACATTG
>JBCBBY010000075.1:0-17446 GCA_038531195.1 Pseudomonadota bacterium | reverse complement strand
ATATAAGGGGAATCTCGAGATTCCCCTTATATGCGTAGAGTTTTCGCATATGATGCAATAACACTGCAAGAGCGCGCCGTTACGTATAATGCCAATGAAAGTTAAGCAACATCGGGTACGGCGCGATTATGATACTTGGATAGTATTCGAGATGGTACTCTCTTCTACAATCCATGTCAGGACGTCACTTGAAAACTTTGATCTCATTTTAGATCGATACCCTGGCAATCACAGCCACCGAAACCGCTGACTGACAAACACAGAGAAATAGATTGACTCCACAAAAACATAAGGGCGTATGAGAGTTTAGAGGTACATCTGTGGGGGAACTGTCCCGCGACAAGCGGTAGACGAAAAGTTATGACCAAAAACCGGCCGCCTTTTGCATTTCTCTATGGAGAGCCGGTGTGTCCTTCATTTTAGATGCTAAATACAAGCAGCATCTGCGACGGTTAGCTGAAATTAGTGTGGGAATCGAACCAAATTGATAACCGACAATCTGCCTCCAATAAACGGCGAAACAACGGTGGACTCAACGTCGAAGCTGTTGTTGGTAACAGCCAAGTCATCGCAGGTCCAACTAAACACTGATCTGGTTCGGAAACTCGCATCCGATGTGAGAGACTGGCAAAAGTTCGTCGATATCGCATCCGCGAAGTTTTCTATCCCGTTCGCCCAACAACACCTCAAGAAACTCGCATCCGACATTGTTCCAGATACGGTTCTGCAAAGCATGAGTTCGATCTCGCAAAGTTATGGACTGGCATCTCTTAAGCTGGCAGCAGCGCAAATTGAGTTTCACAAAAATTGCATCGCGCCCTTAGACGTCGAGTACGTTTACTTAAAAGGTATCGCGCTTTCGACACAGACTGGAGGAAAAATTACGGATCGGTTCAGTCGCGATATCGACATTCTCGTTGGAGAGAGAGACGTAAAACAAGTTATCGATCGAGCGGTCTCGCAAGGCTATCGGATAATTTTGGAAGCTGACCCCATTGAAGTTGTTCAATGCAAAAGAGATCGAGATTTCTACACCAATTATGCAGACGTAGTAACTTTGCTAAGCCCTGATGAGGTGATGATTGAAGTGCACCGAAAGCTCACAAAACTCAGCTTGAATTTTGATAAGAAAGCGATGTTCGCGAACTCAGATCGAATCTCAGTCTCGGGCACCGAGATGCGAACCTTATCTGTTCCGATGCACTTCGTGTACGTCTGTTACCATCACGCGAGACACTTTTGGTCAAAACTGCACTGGCTCGCAGATATTGACGCTTTTCTGCGCAGCGAGAAATTTTCGCGAAACGAGGTCATAGTTATTGCAAGCAAACTGGGCATTGAGCCAATGGTTCGCGCCACTTTTGATTTCCACGAAAAAATCGACCAGACGAACCGATGGGACGATCCTGCGTTTTTTGATACGCACGGAGGGCAGTACCTTTCTGCTTGTTTGAAAAACCTTCGCGGTGGCATGGAAATAGAAGAAGAGATGCGGAAACACCTGACACTTGGCGATTTTATGTCGTCGTGGCAGGTCTCCAAAACTCGACACAAAGAACTCTGGGTGCGATCTTGGTTACATCGAGTAAAGCCGACAGTCACTCAATATCGAAGCCGGCGTTACCCGTTCTATTTCACTTGGCTCTATTACGCAGAGAATGTAATCAATCTGGCAAAAAATGCGTGGCGCTTGGCATTTCCAACACGCCGCGAACACGTCAAAAAATAGCTGATATCAAATAGCATCGAGACTTACCAATATAGCGAGTTTGAGGACAGTTGCTTAGATTCAAACAATCCATCGACATTTGGCGCCGTGTAATTGTGTTGTTGCGTCGGTCTGCACCGATCATAAGCGTCGCCGTCACGGTCCTAGCCATCCTCGAAGCGGGCGCGAGCTTAGCCGTGCTCTACGCAGTCAAATTAATGGTCGACACAATCTCTGCGGAATTGACGTCGACCTCACCGAACCTACGCTCGATATTGTTCTTGCTCGGGACCGTAGGCGTGGTCATTATCTTGGCGGTATTTTTGCAGAACCTATCCAATATATTCCGGATGCGGCAAGGGTTGCTGGTGAGCGACTACGTCGATCGCGAAATACATGACAGAGCAATATCAGTAAGCTTACGGTATTATGAAAGCCCTGAATATTATGACGCGCTCGAGAGGGCGCGAGAAGGTGGCACTCGTCGGCCGGCGCAAATTGTCGCGAACACTGTAATCATGTTTCGCGCAGCCATCACGATCATTGGTATATTCGTATTGATCGGCACTGTGGAATACCGGTTGCTTCCGGTATTGCTTATCCCAATATTCATCGCGTTGACAATTCGTTTGCACTTCGCACGCAAGCTTTTCAACTGGCGAATGTCGCGCGCTCAAAAGGAACGAAGAGCAAGTTACCTTGACTGGGTAATGACACATACGTCACACGCCAAAGACCTTCGAATTAATGGAATAGGTCCTTTCTTCCGCAACCAATATAGCAAGCTTCGAAGAGATCTTCGAAACGGCGAAATCAAGATCGAGCAAGCCCGCTTGTGGGCCGAGTTTTCAATGGCTATCTTGGGCGCGGCAGTGTTCATCGCCGCGAGTTCTTGGTTACTTTACCAATCCTTAGAGCAATCACGCCCGATTGGAGACGTCGTTCTATTCGTGCTTTTGCTCCGGCGCGCGGAAAGCGCAGGGAACGAACTTGTTGGCAACATATCCAAGATCGTTGATGATCATCTATACTTACAACGCCTCTTTGACTTCTTTTCTGTGCCTTCTCAAACTGCGCGGCCATCGAAGCCGCTCGCGATACCAGAATCACTAAATTCGGGACTACAATTATCCGACGTGACCTTTCGCTACGATGGCGCAAACAAGGATGCGCTAAAAAACGTCTCGCTTCGATTGGACCCTGGCAAAATCGTAGCACTCGTCGGAGAAAATGGGTCTGGCAAAACAACACTGATCAAATTGCTAACGCGCCTCTACGATCCAACGACGGGTGTGGTCTCGCTGAACGGGATAGATATCCGCGAGTTCGATCCTGCACTATTCCGAAAACAACTTAGCGTGGTCTTTCAGGATTACGCCGCATATGCTGAATCTGTTGCGGAAAATATTCGGTTTGGCGACATTACCCGAGAAGCATCGCAGGACGCAATTGAGACGGCAGCAAAGAATTCAGGTGCGTCTCAATTCATTTCTTCGCTACCACAAACCTACCAAACACCTTTGACCAAGTTGTTTGATAATGGCCAAGATCTGAGTATCGGCCAATGGCAACGTTTAGCATTAGCGCGCGCGCTCTACCCCCACTCAAGATTTATTATTCTTGATGAACCGACCAGCGCCATGGACCCCAAGGCCGAGTTCGAACTGTTCGAAAATTTTCGAGCAAGGATCAACGGTAAAGGCGCTCTAATAATTAGCCATAGACTATCAACGGTCCGGCAGGCTGACTTTATTTATGTGCTTGAAGACGGGAAAATCGTCGAACAAGGAACGCATGACGAGCTCATGAGCACCCCAGGCCAGTATTCGAGTTTGTTCCAAAAACAATCGAAGTACTACAAATAGCCAGATGGCGGTATCCCCCCAAAGACCTATAGGCGGGTCAATACTGCTCGACGAGCGGTTGAAACGTGTTGATCACCTCATCCAGTGACTCAATTCTTTCGGGCACGTATAGTCGTTTGACTCGGCCAGATGCAGCAAGCTGCGTCGTTGTTCTAAACAGATCTTGCTTTTCGGTTGAACTCATCTCGCGATCCACGTATCGCGACATGTAACTAAAACGCAACAATACGCGCAGCGCACTTTGCAAATCTAAGTCTTCAATCCTGGCCTCTGTCGACCGCCTTAACTCGAATACACAACCGACCGGCACCTGCTCATCTGAGGACTGAGAATCCAAACGGAACTGGTTTTTCGGAAAGTCTTCGATCGGCGGCGGACGAACGTGACCTAGCTCTCTGTTAGAGTGCGACAATGCTTCGTCCGAAAGCTTCATTTGAGGATATCCTCGCAGGACGTATTTACTCTCGGTAATGACTAATAAATCGTCTGTGATGAATTCAACGCCGGGATTTTTCAACAGCATTGATGCCAAAGTCGACTTTCCAGCCCCTTTATCCCCAACAAACCCGTAGGCTCGGCCCTGATGGAGCACAGCGCTTCCGTGAAGTGTAAACTTTCTTCTCACGTTTAACCAAACAGCGAGCACCGGCCCCAAAAACGGTAGTGCCAAGAGCGCGCTCGACGCGTCAGGTTTGCGTTCGATGTAAATCTTTTTGCGACCATCGATGATAAAACCGGCAACTTCTGGGAACACAAGAACTTGTCGGTTTTCGGAGAAAGAGTGATACTGGACGGCGTCCGGGTGCAATAGCCCCAAATCGGCAAATTGTACCGTTAGGTCGATTTCTGCGTCGCCGTGATATGGAACTAATTCTTGGATCTCAAATTCCGATGAAATGATAAACCCGTAAACTTTGTAAGTGTATGTTCGTTCGCCTAGCATGTAAGCACCAACGGATCTTTCTTTTGAGTTTGATAGCTATCAAGGAGGTCGAACCACATGAATAGGCTCAATACCATCCAAGTTGTGTTGGCGGCGTCCTGACGGGTTAAGGGATCATCGCTATGAAGGTCCATCACGGCGGACTGAAACACATTGGGCTCCAAGTAGTCATAGACCCGGTGATTGTATTGGTTGGATATCTGCCGCACTTGGTCATACTTTGCCTGAAAGCTGCGGACGATAGCTTCTGTTGAGTCAAACTTAGTGGTCCGATTGGCGACCAGCGATGGAAGCCGATCGCCCATCACCGATCTAATTAGACTACGCGGCACCCCGTTTTTTAGCTTTTGATTGCTAGGAGCCCGAAGACAGTAGTCAATGACCTTGTGATCCCAATACGGAATTTGAGGCCGAATTCCTCGACTCCGACAAATCCGATGTTGCAATTCAAAATTGTGAGCTTGCAAAGGATCTGACAAGATCCGTTCCTGATACTCCCGCTCACTCTTTTGGTTGCTTGGCTTCAGCATGCGTATTGCGCTTTCGGCCCGGGAAACCGTTGGGTGCGACTGCCATTCCGTTCGCAGCAAACTTGGCGATGGTTCGACGTCCGAGGTCGCACGCATGAAAGTAAACACCCGGCGCGCAATTTTCGCCATCAAACCTTGCCCCTTAGAAGCCAAAAGCGCGACGTAATTGTCCAAGAACTCGAGGTCAGAATGTCGCGAAAGACTCGCCATCTCACGCATCGCCGTCAACCACTCGCCATTGTTCCCGAGTTCAAAAATACGCATGATCCCGAAACTCGAGATAACTTCGTCTCCACCATGACCATCCAGTACGCTCGAAAAGCCCAATTGTTCGACCTTCGACAAAGCTTGGTCGTAAATTGGGGCCGCCCCCGCGCGGGTCGGAGCGCCCTGGATGCGGGTGTATCGGGCCAGTTCTGAAACCACATCGTACTCTCTCAGATTAACCAAATGGGCCTCAAATCCACCTTGCCCCAAAACGCTTTCAATGTATGGACGTTCAGATTCCTCAGGAAACGCGTCTAGCACCAATGAAACCGACGGAAGTGGCGCAGCAGAACTCTTTTGGTTCAAATCACGCGCTAAGATTGCAATGGAGGAAGAGTCCAAACCACCACTCAAGAAAGCGACACTCTGCGTGCCCGCGGTCCGCCTATGGATCGCATCTTCGAGCGCCTCTAAGAGTTCCGAGATGTCGATGTCCTCGCCGGTCGGCTCAATTTCAGCAAACGACCAATACTTCCGCAGGCACACTCGCCCCTCACACCAGTGGAGAGTGGACGCTGGCGGTAGCTTCTTGACCTCCTTAAATGCGGTCGCATCTTGATCCAAAACAGTTCCGCAAACGCGGCTGATAATCCACGCGTCATTGATCTCGGGCGGCCCGGCGGTGGCCATTGCGACCGATATAAAATCAGACCCGAAAACGATACCATTTGGCGTGACCATATAGGCGAAAGGAATTTGTCCGAAGCGGTCACGTCCGCAAAACAGAGAGCGGTCCGTTCGGTTCCATATTGCGAATGCGAATTCCCCGGTGATTTTTCTCACCAGGTCTTCCCCCCACTTTCGGTACGCGAATGCGAGAATCTTCGCTGTATTTTGCTCATCCGCGGGAAGCGAAACGCGTTCTCTGAGGCCTTCTAAATCGTCTATACGATTACAACTCGCGACACATATTTTCTCGTCGACATAAAAGTCGGAAACCGTTTGCTTGAGCTGAGCCGCAAAATCAATTTGCTCATCGCCAAATTGCTCTACCCTGTCGTGCAGTGGAGCAACAACATATGAAAGCATCTCCCTCGCCGCCCCCGGATTGGGTCGAACGTTCCCCATCGTGACGACGCCAGCGAATATCGTCATGAACGGGTTGCCGACTTCATATCCGTCATCACGCGGAATTCGCCGAGGTCTTCGCCACCGCCCCCCATGATCACTTTCCCCTGATACAGTAGCCAAGCATGTGCCTCGAGATGATCATGGTCATCAGATTTTACGCCAACCCTCATGGTCGTTTTAAATCCCATTTTGGCGAGGAGCCTTTGAGCCGTAACGGCTTGGGCGAGACAGAGCGCTCCGGGCACATACCTTGAAACACGCTCGACGATACGCGCGATGTAAGGAGGACTTACCTCCTCTTTCGTTTTGCTAACGGTCACCGGGGCGTGCTCGAAAGCCTGATACCCTCGCACCGACAGTCTAACCCGTACGACGCATAAACTCATCCAAATTTTGAGGTATAATGCCGCGGTTACCGCGCGACGTTGGATACGCAGAGACCTAATCAGTACTTTCATCGCCTGTGACAACGAACCCTTTGGCTACCATCATATCCAGTAACCCCATGACATCAGGTTGACAAATCTCTGCCGTCACATCGAAGCGATCTGCGACCTTAGCGCAAAGCTCCTCTAGCGTCACCTCTTGTTCTAATGCCATCCAAACAATCGCGCCCGTTCTATTTAAAAGAAAGTAAGTGTTAGTATTCGGGTCAAGAAGCGCCAAACCCGAATCCACTTCAGTGTGCAGCACACCATCTGCAGGACGCTTAAATTTCATGATCACTCATCCAAAATCGGCAGCGTCACTTGATAGCGACGCTGCCGAGAATTTTGGTGTTATTCAGAGTAAACCGCAGAGCGATTTATGAGAAACAAGTCGCTGGACCAGCCGGAATTGGCGCGCCCAATGGAACGTCGTTATTTCCCGGGCAAGCTGCGCCCTGTGTGATTTCTTCGAAAGAGCCAACCTCTACGAGAGTCGGTGCTTCGTATTCCATTTTGATGTCCATTTGAGTCCCCTTTATCAAGGTTAAAAATTTCCCGAACGTTGAGGGGTTGAGACATTCTTCTACCCCGCAGGCTCTTTCATACTCACATTAACTACTAAATCAAGCGCGAAACATCGTTCTGGCTGAATCAAAACCGATTTTCAACCTATAGGGGAAAATTATGACGCGTCTTGCTAAAATCTGCATCGCCTTTGGAAAAAATGTAAGCAGACCGACGATTGTTCGCTGATGCAGCTAGGTTTTCCGAATCAATTTGCTTCAATTAGCCGGTCACTCGAACCACATTGCAACTCACAAGCTCAATGCATAAAGCCAAGATTCTGTAGCTCAAAGTTCGCGAGATTGGGCAAAGTCGCACGCAGTTCCGCATTGTCCAATCCGAACCATGAGCCAAGTGTCGCTGCATATTGCTCAACTGACGTTTCGGGAATCATTCGTGCACGGTGAACCGTGAACCTTTCGCTATTGATGTCAGCGACAGGTAAGTTCCCGTAAATTCTCTTTCCGTTTACGTCACCGCCCGCGATAAAGTGGTGCCCTCCCCACCCGTGATCGGTTCCCGAACCATTTTCGACGGTCGAACGCCCGAACTCCGAGGCCGAGAACATAACAACATTGTTCCATTCGCCCAATTCAATCATTGCGCTCCGGAAAGACGACACGGCATCGGAGATCTGACGATGAAGATCAGGCAAAAGACCGGACTGATTGCTGTGCGAATCAAAACCTCGTAACGTGACGAAGAAGATTTGCCTCGAAACATCGAGTGCATTTCGGATCTGAATTGTTTGTGCCACGGCGCGCATTTGTTGAGACAAATGATCGCCAGAAAAATGCGTCATCAAAGGTGTCTGGAGTGACTGGGCGAGTTGGAACCGCTCAGAATTGCGGATCGCGCCCGATTGCAAGGCAGCGATGTCTTGTTCAAGTACGTTTTCACTACGCAGATCGCGGTCGGTCATGAAGGCACGAATTCTCTCCCGTGCGGGATCACGCGCCTCGCTATCCCCCAGCGCTCGACCATCTGCGTAAAGCTTGGCTTCTTCAACGCCATTTACGCCAAGTTTGAATTGCGTGACTTCCTCACCCGATAAAAATACATCGGTATTGTGGGTTGCGATCGTGCCAAACACGTTGCTATGCGAGGGGACGGCAGAGACGACTCGATCCATGAAGAGACCACCCCACCCCCGTTTCCGCCCCTCTACGCCGAATGACTGCCATAACGAGCTGTGGTCATTGTGAGACCCGAGTCGCGGCGGCAGAATAGCGGTGCCATTTTCTATTTGCGTTCGAGTCACAGGCTCGACTAAGGCGCCAACGTTACCCAGAAGTGCAAGTTCACCACTTTCGAACATGCCATGGAGCGCCGATAATTCTTGCGGCATCCCAAACTCGCGACCCTCAATTGACGCGGCATTTTCAGGATTAAGCTTGAGTAGGTTCTCAATTTGGCGCGACGATCTGACTGATCCGAGCAGATTTCCGCGAACACTTTGCAATTGCGCGTGCGAAGCCTGGTCATATGGTAGAATCGTGTCCATTCCATCCATACCACCATAAAGATAAATGCAAACCATGGCCTTGTAACCGCTCGCATTTGCGGCCCAAGCGCGATTGACACCCAAATTTGTCAAAGCACCGACGCTACCAGCGAAACTCGCTGCACCGATCCCGGTGAGAAAATGCCTACGAGACAGATAAGCCATATCGGGAGTCCTAATTCTCTACCAAGTTAAGATGTAAGAAGGTGAATTTACGATCAAAGCGATCGCCGTTTTTACCCGCGTATCTCGGTCTGCTTCCGCATGATCGGGGTTTGTTGCGTGGATCTCAATCGAATCTAGAATGATCATGATTTCAAGTCGTTCTTGTTCTGACATTCTGCCACCTGTTAGCAACACATCAAGATGGTCCACAAGCGCCGCAGGGTCCTCTGCCAGGGCATGTTCTTCTGAATAATCTGGGGTATACGTTTGATACCCAGCCGTGCGATGCGCCTGAAAATCGAATACGAAGTTAAGCATGAAGTTCATGTAGCCTATTGTACTACCCTCGTTCACAATCTGGAACTCAGGGATCGTCATGCTCAAATCGCCCGCAATTGTCCCCCTCGGCACGTAACCTGGTCGATAGAAATTAAACACGCTGTCAGATTTGAAAGCTTGTTGCCCAAGAGCTGTCTCCAAACTGCTCGTGTATCTGAGAGCTTTTTCGTTGCTGGCGTCGATATTAGACACAGAGAATGCGCGTGCCCAGTTGGTGAACCGCAGAATTGGTTCACGGACCTTTCCGCGGGCGATGTCCGACGCGCCCGTCATATCCATAAACGTGTCTTCATCGAGCAGAACCGCCGCGATGGTCGCACTCAAATCTCCACGTACGCCTGTACCAAATTCTTGTCCGCCCTCCGCGACATACCGCCCATCGTTAAAAGCGGATGAGACGCGCTCCACATATTGAGGTGACGGGTTGGACTGTGTGAAACGCTGAATGAGTTGGCGAGAAACAAACGGCGCGACATTGGGGTGCTCAAAAATTGCGTCCAGAGCAAGATCAATGCTCTCATCACCTGGCGTGCCGGCTGGTATGGTCGTTCCCAGGAAAGACTTTTCTAAGTCTGAATGTTGCTCATCATACATTTGCATCGGCTGGAGCGCCGCATCGGTCGGACGCAGTCCGCCAAACTTCCCTCCCGCCCAAGAAAGGCCGGTAAAAACGCGGGCCAAACCCTGCAAGTCGTCATCTGCATAAGTTTCGATCGTACGCCCTTCGCCGTCGAGCTTTGGCGTCCCATCAAGGTTCAGTTCGACCAAGCCGATTGAAAATAGTTGCAATATTTCGCGGGCATAGTTTTCGTCCGGCATACGCTGACGATTTGGATCGCCTTTTCGATTGTTCAAATAGGTCAACCATTCGCCCATAGGCAACGAATAGGTCACCTCTTCGAGTAAATCCCGATAATTGCCGAATGCGTTTCGGATCAGAATGTCTTGATAGACCGCACGTTGAAATTGATTGGGATTTACTTCGTCGGAATAAACGAGGATTTGAGAAAGAGCAAAGACCATTCTTTGTCTGAGTTGGTCATCAAAACCGACGATTTGATCCCAATAGAGTTCGTCGACCCGCGCATCTTCTGGATTTCCGCTGGGGTATTTGGGCTGGGCATCGAGAATAGGCAACGTGAGCGTGTACGGTTTGGCCAGTTCGGTCGCAACCCAATCCGCCGCATCGGTTCCAGTTAACGCTGAGATTGCATCTTTAGAACCGCCAAACGTCGCGCGGGCGAGGAACCGCGCCGCCCCAGATTCCGACTTTATAAGAGATACTGGGTCAATGGGTTCGGGTTCTGCATCACTTGGCTCACCGGCGCCACCATCTATTTCACCGCTTGGCGAAATCGGCGGCACCGCAGCCGATTCACCCACCGGCGCACAACCCGCGGCGACGGTTAGCAGCAAAGCAAACATCCCGATCATTCTAGGATCCCGAGAGAAACGCATGTTGTCGACCTTATCAAACGCAGATTTTTTCTACTTCTGACTTCATCGCAAAGAAAAACTAAATCTGCGTAATCTTCGATTTGAAAAACACTATGCATGGTTAACCATTATTTTTGCTTTAAGCGCCGCTTCCTCTCACCACTCAGAACACTCTCAACGACAGGAAATTGCTTGCTGCTCCAGGTTGAAACTTAACATAATTGTATGGCACCACAATTCGTAAGCACCATTTCAAATTCTGGTTTAACGCTAGGCAGTCTAAGCTCAACTTGGATCTATAGGAACAAATCTATTACGCTCAGTCCAGCAGAGGATTTGTGTTAGGATGACGGTTCCAAACCTCCTCGAACATCGGGATCAACAACCTGTTCCCGGATTCGCTTAAGTGATCATCATCGAAATACAGGACTTGGCGTTTTCGGCTCCCCCAACAAATCTGCTCGTCACACAAATATTTAGCCGGGTCTAAAAGGTGCACGTCGCATTCGGACTCGATGTTTGTCATGGTGCCGCGAATGAATTCATGGCGAACGTCGTACGCGGCTTTGTCGATACCTGAATCGGTAGAAAGTCCCAAACGAGCTCTTCTAGATACTAAAGTCGCGATATTCCTGCCCATTTCAGGAATGGGTAGTAGAACATAGGTGGGCCGACTTTGCGCCAATTCGCAAAGCAAGGCGGTCTTGTCCGCGCGATACTTGTCCAGGAGAGTTGAGCGTGGTTCACCTTGTTGAACATTATCGTAACGTAATTTTGGTGTTTGCTGCTCAGGTGGGTCTTCATTGTAACCAAAAAGATTACCCGTCGACCTATTTGTAATAATGATTGGTATCCACCGCGGAAATCGTTCGATCTCTTGAAGCGCCCATTTATTGTATTCATCGCATCGAAACTCAGGCGATGTTGATTTTGCGTTTGCGAGAGTTTCGCATCCTGAAGAACTCAAACTTACTACGCCTAAATTTTCGTGTGGGAGAGAGGCCTGAATAGCACCGACGATCGATATGCTATGGCTGTCTCCTAACGCAATCGCCGCGACCGTGGGTCCTCCGAATGCGCAAACCGGACCAGGAACAGCCCCCGTTTTATGGCAATCTCGTCGGCGCGGGTTGAAGTCATCAGCAGCGTTCAGAAATACGGGCGACAGCATTCTTGTCTGCAGTGTCTCAAAATTGGGCGTAAACCGGACAAGGCCACCAAAACTTGCAGGCAAAAGCGCCATCGTCGAAGCGATAACTAGTCCCGTCCATAATTTTCTGCGACCGATCCATGTTCTGGCAGGTTTCTCGGAGAAGTTAAACGACAGAGAAGCGACGGCTACAGTTGCACCGAGACCCGCTAACGTTCCACCAATGGATCCAAGCGCACCCGCAAACTCTAATCCTAGGACAATCGGCCAATGCCAAAGGTACGCCGAGTAGGATATTTTTCCCAAGTATTGAGCAAGTTTCGGCTTAGTCCAAACGGAGTTTTGTCGGTTCATAAGCAACACTAAAACCGTTCCTGTGACAGGCAGGAGAGCCCTATAGCCTGGCCATTCTTGTTTCGGATGATCCCAAAAAACAGACAAAAGGATCAAACAAAAGCCAAGTGTTTCCAGAGAAAAAGCCCAGTTCCGTTTAAGAGGCACCTGGGTCGGCATGAAGAATACTAGCCCACCAGCAAGCATCTGCCAGGCACGTGTATGAATGCTGTAAAATGCAAGCTCAGCATCCCGATGCACCTCTACTACAGATGCAGCAAAAGAAAAAAGCGCCAAGGCTGCAAGCGCGCCCCCAAGAAATTTGCGGCTTCGCCGTATTTTCCATAACAACCCAATAATTATTGGTAGCAGCACGTAAAACTGCCATTCCACAGACAACGACCAACTGTGCAGGAACCAACGTAGTGTTTCTTCGTTTGCAAAGTATCCTGCTCCGTCTGCTTCGGCAGTGATCCAGTACTTGTAGTTACTCGTGAAGGTCAGAGCGAACAATGCTTCTACTGCGAGGTTGCGATACTCCTTTGGAGTGAAGATCAACCAACCGATCACGAGCATGACCGTTCCAAACAACGCAAGTGTGGGAATTATCCGTCGAGCCCGTGACAAGTAAAAGTTGAGTAGCCGAAATCGAGTTCGTTCTGCGAAACTTGTTTCGTATCCCTCAATAATGATCCGTGTCATGAGATAGCCGGAGATCACAAAAAAAATATCTACACCGACAAAACCGCTAGCAAATCCAGGCACTTGAAAGTGGTATAGAACGACAGCGATAACCGCCCAAGCTCTCAATCCATTGATGTCGTATCGAAACTTCACCGCGACGTCCCCTAATTTCATCCCAGGATAATCAATACCGGTTTCACGGTTACTTGAATAGGCCGATTGATGTCCAGGTGCGGGGCTCAAAACACCAGACCATATATGCATTCCAGTTCGTGGTTTCTTTCGAGCGTTTTGGTGATAGTTTATCCTAGACGCGTCACATAGGGACTATCGAATGGACAACTTGGTGCACAAAGCGATCCGGAAAACGCATGAGCACGCTCAAGAGTTAAGGCACTCATTGGCCGCTGCAGGTGCTTTGCCCTCAACGAATGACTTTCGTCGTTTAGTTCTTCTAAGCACGATACGCACTGGCTCTACAATGCTCGGATTTCGTCTCGCTGCACATCCGGCGGTGAGCATGTTCCAAGAAGTGTTCCATGTCCATCGAAACAGCGTTAGCTTTCAAAAAGTTGGATTTCAACGCAAATCCACCACCCCAAAAATTCTACGACTTCGTGAGAACGAACCGTCGCGATTTCTGGAAGAAATCATATTTGCCCGCAAGCCTCGAGGCATAAAATGGGTCGGGTTTCGTTTAATGTACAACCAAGCCAGAGTTGATAATCCCTTTTGGACTGGTCCAGAATTCGACCATTGGTATGCCAATGGGAAACGTCCACCTCAGTATGGAAATAAGCATGACAATGTTCGAAACTGGCTGGAAAAAAATGCCGAAAAAATAGACGTTATTCATCTCATTCGCGAGAATTTGTTTGATCAGTATCTATCTGGTGAAGTGGCAAAGAAAACTGGCGCATGGGGCGAAGGTGCAACCGGTGGATGGCGAGGAGATGACGGCGTTTCAATCGAGCTAAACCCGGACCACACCGTTCAGCACATTCAGACCACGCAGAAAATGATCGACGAAGGTCGAGACTGGTGCAGACAGTTTAGAACGCTCGAGATCACGTATGATGAGCTCGTAAAAAATGATGGAATGAAAAGAGTTTTCGAATTTCTTGGTTTAGATGTCTTGGACGCCGGCGAGACACGATCGCGAAAACAAGGAAAGACTGACTGGACCGAAAAAGTGTCTAATAGCGATGAAATACGCGAAGCACTCTCGCGTTCAGGTTATGGACACTTCGTAGGGTAGTTCAAGTCCCTGAGCTAACACCTTAAGCCAATTAATGCGCACAAAAACCATGGCGGATAGTCCAAACAAGTGATGGATAAATGGATGCACTTCGGAACCGCGTTCGTCCCAATGTTTCCTCAGGTGAGCCACCGTATGGTCGGGGGCGTTTCACACTTTGCGCCGCTGCGGCGCTCCTGCTCGATATCGCAAGAGTGAAGCTCTTGGCGTTTTGCGGCTCCGAAGAGAATTTTTGAGCCGATCGCTCAACTGCGCAATACGTCAGTGACGCGGTAAAGTGCAAGTCAATCCGCGGCACCCCACAAAGTCTCCAGCTTTAATGGTAACAGACTTCGAGCTGCTGTGGCACTCAAATGGTCGTCATCCGTGTATAGAGGCACCCCATCTTCAGAAACAACGCGGCACTCGATTTCGTCGCAAAGGAGGCTACTCAATGAAATATACTCTATGTTTGGGTCGCTGGCTGCGAGCTTCTCAAAAATGCCTTCTGTTTGGCTCACGCGAGCGAGATGAGTATTGTAAGGGAGACTGCGCATAGTATTAGCGTTCAGGAGCTCCGCCCGCGCGTACTCAATCGGAACATCGAATGTCACTTCTGGTACCGGTCCAAGAATAACGATACGGCGCCCGGGCGAACTGAGGTGGGAGAGAGTATGACGCATCCCTGCTTCAAACACTGAACTGTTACTCGCATTTAGTGGGCTCTCATCTTGACCGCCAACCCACTGCAGACGAACCGTTCCATTCCCGTCGACCGGATACCGATTTCCTTCCACCGACAAAGCCCAACGCGCGCTGAGAATAATGAGAGGGATATCTTGGTTCTCATCCAAAAACGATCGAACATTTTCGAGAAATTCAACACACGCGCGATCCGGTTTAGTGCGCTGAATATTAAAAACTGGAGCGCACGCGGATCGGGTCGCGAAAACACCTGACTTATTGTGCTCAGAAGCCGAAACTGCAATTCCTGGAGCAAGGGCGTTCGCATGGCTATCGCCCCAGAATAAGAAATCATAACTTGCCTGGCCAGAATCCGATGCCCCGAACTCGCAGCCCAACGGCTCAGGAGAAGCGTGCTGACAGTCGGTCTTGATCGGATTAACGTCCTGAGCAACGGATGCGATCTCTATCGCTTTCTCCGAAAGTCTATGGGGAAAACCGTTCAGAAGTGATAGGCTCGCTCCGATAGCGGAGACCACGACAAGAAACGACACAGATAAGCGCATCACCAATGAACGACTTGGCCCCTTCGGAGGGCGAAACCTGAAAGGTTGCTCGATGAAACGCCACGAGGCGTACGCGAGTAAAATCGAAAGAGCCATCGCAATCAACGAGACATAGATTGGGAGCGCAGTCGTGCCGTAAAGAATTCGAAGGTAAGCGAATACAGGCCAATGCCAAAGATACAAAGAGTAAGAGATTAGTCCTATGGAAACGAGCACTCGGTGAGAAATGATGGAATTCGAGACGCTTCCCCCACCCTGACCTCCAACGTATATAAGCAACGCAGTACCAAGCGTCGGAGGCACCGCGTAAAGCCCCGGAAACTGTGTGTCCGCAGAATACGCAAAGGTCGGCACCAATACGCCGATCAATCCCACAATTCCTGCAAACTCTCGAATCAGCCTGTTTCGCGGTGGCGACCAGCTCGCGAGTGCTAAGACTGCGCCCAGCCCAAGCTCCCATGCTCGAAAAGGAAGAAGATAAAATGACCAAATAGAGTGGTAGCGATGCAGGACATATTCTGCACAAATCAAAGACACGATGCAAAGCACGATCGTTATGATCAGCACAGTTTGGCGACGGCCAATCGCCAACAGCAACATCAACAAGGGCGGAAAGAATAAATAGAATTGTTCTTCTACGGCCAATGACCAAGTGTGCAACAACGGATTAAATTCCGCTGCTCTTGCAAAGTAATCAAAAGATAGCGCAAAGTGAACGTTAGAGTAAAAGAGTGCCGCAGCGACAGTTGACTCCCCTAAAGCAACGTATTCATCGGTGAGCAACACAAACCAACCTGCGGCAAGAGACGCAAAAATCATTGCGATCAGTGCTGGTAAAATCCTCCGTGCTCGACGTTCATAAAAGCCAATGAGCGAGAATCTTTTTTGCGTGACTTCATCGGCCACGATCCGCGTGATTAAGAACCCCGAGATCACAAAAAACACGTCGACACCGACAAAGCCTCCGGAAAAAAACGGCAGCCCAGCGTGATAAAACAATACGGGTAAAATCGCGCATGCCCTTAAGCCATCGATGTCCGCTCGATACTTCATTTCTCAGCAGGCCCGATCTGCCGGGTTCCAACACTCTGCGCGGGGTTTCCAACCATAATCGCTTTCGCTGAAACCGATTTCGTAACAACCGCACGCGCACCAATGACGGCGCCTGCGCCGACATTTACCCCCGGACCTATGAAAGCATCAGCACAGACCCAAGCATCCGCGCCAATCTGGATTGGCGTTTTCAGCAATTCCATCGTCACGCTGAAATGGTCGTGACTGCCAGCGCAAATATGCGCGTATTGTGAAACCGTCGCGCACGCGCCCACTTCAATCCTTCCGAGAGAATAAAGGATCGCGCCTGAGCCGATCGCGCAAAAATCATCAAGTTTTAGGTTCCCAGGGATCGCGATCTTCACACTCGGGGCAATGTGGACGTCTCTTCCAACCGTCGCCCCGAAACAACGGAGGATCACACGCCGCGTAAACCAGAGTTGTCTGGGCATGACACGAAAAACAACACTGCCGATCGCTTCCCAGAGCGCGCGTTGGATCAACTCGACCTTAGTCCACTTCTTGGCACTGCGATTTTTCGCAATATCCAGTTGGCTATTCACCGTATCGCCTTGTTTTCGTTCGTTCATGTTTCCCCGACTCTGGATCACGCCTAACGCTTGGCTTTAGCGTCCAAACCGGAAGCACGACAGTCATGCACTTCCGCGCTTCTGCGATGGTCCCTCATCCCTGTTTCGTTGACGCCTGATCGACGTGCTTTTCATTCCTTGGGATGGCATTCCCTTTCATCATGCGCTCCATAACGAGAATTGCGATCATACCTTCGTACACCGAAAGCATGAACGCATAGATGAATCCAGCACGACCGTCTCGGAACCCCTGTTTCCATAAATACACGTACACAAACCTGAGGATCGGTCGCAGCAGGCTCGGGATCTTCGCGGCTCTCGCTTTTGC
>JBCBBY010000074.1:0-18351 GCA_038531195.1 Pseudomonadota bacterium | reverse complement strand
GTCGAGGGCTAGAGCGATGGATTGGACCCTATTTTTCGTCGTCACAACGTTTGCGCTTTATATCGGGATTGCGATTTGGGCGCGGGCGGGATCGACGGACGATTTTTACGTCGCGGGCCATGATGTTCATCCGACCGTAAATGGTATGGCCACGGCCGCCGACTGGATGTCTGCGGCGTCCTTCCTCTCCATGGCCGGGCTGATCGCCTTTATGGGCTATGGTGGATCGGTCTATTTGATGGGGTGGACTGGCGGCTATGTGCTGCTCGCGGTCTTGCTGGCGCCCTTTTTGCGCGAGTTTGGTAAGTTTACCGTGCCGGACTTTGTTGGGGACCGATACTATTCGGACGTCGCGAGGATCATTGCGGTCATTTGCGCCTTGTTCGTCTCTTTCACTTATATTGCTGGCCAGATGAAAGGCGTTGGCGTCGCCTTTTCCGGCTTCCTCGGAGTCGATTTTAATGTCGGCATCATTATCGGGATGGTGATTGTCTTCTTCTATGCCGTCCTCGGCGGGATGAAGGGCGTCACTTATACGCAAGTCGCGCAATATTGCGTTTTGATCTTTGCTTACACTGTGCCGGCGATCTTCATGTCGCTGATTATTACCGGCAATCCGATCCCGCAGCTTGGCTTTATCAGCAATCCGGTGGGCGAAGATATTTCCATGCTGCAAAAGCTGAACAATGTGGTCACAGATCTCGGCTTCCAGGAATACACGCAAACCGACAAGTCGATGTTCGATGTGTTCGCGATTACCGGTGCTTTGATGTTCGGAACGGCCGGCCTACCGCACGTGATCATTCGCTTCTTCACGGTGCCGAGTGCCAAAGCTGCTCGCCTCTCAGCGGGTTGGGCGTTGGTTTTCATCGCCGCACTTTATACAACCGCACCCGCGGTGGCTTCATTCGCGCGGATAAATTTCATCGATACCGTAAACGAGAGCACATATATCTCGGCGGACGAAGACTATGACACGCGTGCGGCCGAAATCGAGGCCGCCGGTGGGACACCAATTCCGGAATGGTACGGTGATTGGGAAGTGACCGGACTGATCGGGTTTCAAGACAAGAACGAAGATGGCATCGTCCAATTCCGCGGACCGAACGCACCTGACGAAGTTGAAAATGAAGTCGTTCCCTTCAGCGCTGACATTCATGTTCTGGCAAACCCGCAAATTGCCCAATTGCCTGGTTGGGTAACTGGCTTGGTGGTCGCCGGCGGACTCGCCGCAGCACTGTCCACAGCAGCCGGTCTTTTAATGGTGATCTCATCTGCTGTGAGCCACGATATCTGTCTGAGAACCCTATTCAAAGACATGGATGATAGAACAGAACTTCGGGTCGCTCGCGGAGCGGCAGCTGGCGCTGTGGTTGCTGCCGGATTGCTCGGGATCTACTCCTCGCAGCTGGGCTTCGTCGCACAAGTGGTCGCCTTTGCCTTTGGTTTGGCCTCGGCCTCGCTCTTCCCGGTCATTTTCCTTGGGGTTTTCTGGAAGCGCATGAATAAAGAGGGCGCGATCGTCGCCATGCTATTCGGTCTGATCTCGACCTTTGCCTATATCGTCTACTTCAAGTTTGGCGGCGGAACGCCGGATCAGTATTTATTCGGCGTCTCACCAGAGGGCATCGGCTTCGTCTTCATGTGGGTCTCTGGCGCGCTTGGCATCGTCACCGCGCTCGCAACCGCGGCGCCGCCACAAGACATCCAGGACCTGGTCGACGACATTCGCGTACCGGGCACACGTCGGGCCCATGGCGCCGCGGATGAAGGCATGGCACCGTCGGCTTAGACCCGCCGTAGAGACAGGGAAAACCTACGATTTTAGGGGTTTTCCTGATGTGCGATGGTACTCCCGCCGGACTCGAAAAAATATTAATCATTTGTTTTTTAACAATTTTATTTCTCGAATCTGACGATACCAACAAAATTACCAACGGACTTTTATCGAGAAACGGTATGAGTCCTGAGTTTTCCACAACTTTGTTTTTGCTGAATTTTTGCTTGTACCGATTCTGCGGAGAGCTATTATCCAAATGAGCACACCTTCAACCCTATAATCAAGTGTCATTCGAGCGCTTCAGTAGCGCGTTCTGAGTTCAGGGTAAGGCGCCTCACGACGGAAAATACGCGTATCGAAAGTCCGACCGCTTTTGTTTACGCGGCCTTCTTACGAATGCCGTTCGTCTCGGATCAAATCAGCCATGTATTGTTCAACTTCACCCTCCACCCATAAGCTTCGCCTTCTAATATGAACAGGGGAAGGGAATGGGCGGTTCGGGTCTTTGATCAGCTCGTACAGAAGTGATCGACTTATAGAGGTTCGGTCTAGAACGTCTCGCAACGACAGGAATCTGGTAGCTCGACCGCGCTCTCGTTCACGGTCTTCAAATTTCGCAAACTGCGGATCGTCCATCATCTGTATCTTTTACTCCGCCGCCACTGCCTGCTGTTCAATCTGCAGAAAATCGTCCTCATCGAACACAGCATCTGCAAGCGCTTCTCCGAGCAGCTTTCTTCCTGAGTTCAGTCTTTCAGCGACGCGCGCTCTAAATCCTTCGATCGCTGAAGAGGCCCGCGCTTTGGCCGCTTGTTTTTGCTCCGCGGTCATGGGCGGCGCAAACGCATGCTGAAACCAGACTTGCATATCGACCATCTCGATAACGGCATTTTGCTCACGTTCCATTCGAGCCAAACTCCGGATCATCTCATCCTGTCTTTTGATCAGGGCCGCGTCTCGTTCGTGTTGGATGGATACCCTACCCTCCACCTTGCGGACGATGTTGGGAGAACGGTTTGCCGCTTTCCCGAAATGCTCATCTACGAGGTCAATGAAGTTTGGCCCGATTGAATAGGCGTTTCCATAAAATCGCCGCACGAGGCCTACGCGTTCCAAAGCGGCGACGCGATTCTTGATCATCGCTAAGTGTTTCGCGCTGACTTTAGGGTCGGATTGCTTGTGGTTTTCGAGGCTATAGATCCCTCGGTTTTGAGCTGCCATGTCGGCAATCGTCTGATCCATGCCGAGCGCGCCAGGAGACCGCGGTTTGATCTCAAGCATATCACCTGGCTTTAGATCTTTAGGGAAACTGGTTCCAAGATCGAAGTGATGCACGCGTCCATCCAATCCGTCGACGATGGCGTATCGGCGATCCATGAGCTCGTCGTTGTATCCGATTTTTAAAAGGCGCCCATGAACAGCGTCACCATACTTAAATGGACCCCGTTCGTGGGCACTGATCCGATCCAGTCCGGCGCTTCGAACAGCGCGCTCAATTCGAACGGCTTTTGTGTCTGATTTCTCCAGTGCGTTGAGAGTGACATCAAGCTGATCGTCCACGCTCCAGATCCCGCCAGATTGGTGGCGCGCAAGCCCCATGCTTCTGAGGGTCTGTAAACGCTTCTGATAGTGCGGACGATTGCGTCTTAGGTTGTCTAAGTTGACCGCGCCGTTGCGATCCATCTCCCGCATTAAAATACGATCCATGCGTGTGACTTTTCTGAGCGCAGTTTCTCGTTCGAGTTTGGCAGCAAGTTCTGGTTCGGTTTGCAAGCCAAGTTCTCGGGTAAGAAACGCGCTACCGCGTTCTCGCATCCCATACGAGAGATAATTTTTTGAGATGACGAGATCTTTGCCGTCATCGCGCTTCCCGCTCATCACAATATGCGTGTGCGGATGCTCAGTATTGTAATGGTCGACCGCGATCCAATCGAGCTTGGTTTCAAGATCGATTTCCATCTGAGACACCAGGTCTCGAATGAAGGGCTTTAGGTCTTGAAGTTTTTCGCCATCTTCAGGTGAGACTATGAACCTGAAATGGTGACGCTCATCAGCATGCTCCTTGAGCCATTCTTGGCCATCAAGTTCCTCGCTCACATCATTGTAAAATTCTGCGGGCTCTTTGTCCTTACCTGCACCGTCTCTTTCTAAATATGAGATGTGGGCGCGCTGCGTTCCTGCTCCGCTTCCGGACAAGCGATGAACGCGCGCTTTGATCATCACGCGGCGCGCTCCTGCAAACGCGGTGGATCGGCCACCACCTCGAGTGTTGTTTGAACGCTTACGCGCGCCCTTCAGGTAAGCCTTCATGCCCTTTGGTTTAAAACTGCCCTGAGATCGAATTCGTCCGAGCTTTGGCTGGAAGTCGAAGTCGCCATCTCCGCTCATGGCATGCACCACGTAGCGCTGAGCAATCGCCCGTCGGTGTTGAGGGTTTGGACGAGATGGCGCCAATCATGCACCAATGCATCCCGAAATCCGACTCGTGCGTATTCGCAACGATGACGGGCAATCCAGAGATTTGAGCGAGTCGTGCAGTTGAACGACATGACTCGCGTCAAAGCCCTATCCCCATTGGCAATCTGTGACCGTCGGGCACAGTTGCTTTTATCTTGCGTTACTTCGCTCTTTGCCTCTCCGCCTTCTTCTCCTCGCAAACGACAGGCCCAAGTCATGAGACTAACCTCGCTCGCGCGAGCGCTTCGAACATCTTTGCGTCGTAAGGCTCGGGCTCTTTGTTCTTGGAAATTTGTAGGTGCACATGACGCCAATAGGCGGGAGCGATTTCATGCAAAACGTGCGCTTCGGATAGCATATCAATCACACGGAGCGCTCGTTTTGCTCTGGATTTTCCGAACGCATGAAGCAGTAAATGAGCGCCTGGATTCACGCCCGGAATGCGTGTTAGTCGCTCTCGGGGTCGACCTGCTTGAGCGACGACAACGCGCCATGTTTGAGTACCGTATTCGTCGCCTCGCCAGCGAACGAAGCCGAAAGTTTGTAGAGGCTTGAAGCGCAATTCTTCTTGCGTTTCGGAGACACGATATGACTTTTTCGGGCGCCCAAAGAGTAGCCGGTCGTTTCCTCTCATCCCGGCTTGTGACAGTGAAAGCCGAGTTATTGGGTTCAAATTTGTCGCCGCATCCATGCAGCAGTTCACGCAAATTGGGGGCCAAATGCTACATTCGGACTAGCTATTTTTTGGCGATAAAAGTGCCGCTTGTTCCTGAAACCAGACATAAAGAGCCGACGTCACAGCGTGAATAAGACGAACACCTGCACATCGTTGGATGCGAAACGATCTCAATCCGTTCGCGACTTAGTTATTTGAAAACCGGTCGTCACCTTCGTCAAACACTGGTTTCTCCGTCTTTTCGTCGAACGTGCGTTCTGCGTGCGGATGCATCGTGCCGTGAATACGATCCCAAATCACCGTGTAGAGCCCATAATTATAGCGATAGGTTCGGTGATGCTGATTGTGATAGGCAGACTTGTTCAGCCAGTAACCGAGCGGACTCTTCGCAATAAAACGCGGCATGATCTCATAGCCCAAATGCCCATATACATTGTAAACAAGTGACAGTATTCCAGCGGCTAAAACGGCCGTGACATGCAATGGTATTGCGATAATTAGCAGCACGAAGATCGCGATCTCACTTAGTGCCTCGAGAGGATGAAAAGCAAAGGCTGAAAACGCACTTGGATTGGTTGAAAGATGATGGGACTTGTGCACCCGCTCATAGAATGGCGCCATGTGAATGGACCGGTGCATCCAGTAGAAATACCAATCTTGGATCAACAGGACGACAGGGATTTGCAGCCAGAACCACGTCCAGCCATAAGCATCCATATCTCGATAAAGCTGCGTCCAGCCCGCTTGGTGCATCACATAGATGCCGCCTATGACCGCCATAAAAACGAGGATCGACGACACCGAGTATCCGATTTCTCGTTGAATTTGTGCACGGGTAAATGGCGCGTTTTGTAGACGCCGCCAAGGCGCAATCCGTCCGACCAAGACCGAGACAGCAAACCCCGCCCCTGCGATTAAAACGTATCTCGCCAGAATGAGCACGGCGATCGTAGACAACGCGGCAACAACTTGAAGCCAGGCAGGCCAAGCTTCGATCCAAGGCGAAAGCAGGTCTGAAAACATATTCTGGAGCCTTTTGGATGATTAGTTGAAGCGATAGGTGAGCGAAGCGAGCGCGGACGTTTCACCGCTTAGCTGGTGCCAAAGCCCCAGACCCAAAAGCGTGCTCTCTCCGATCGGGATCCCAATACCCGCTTCCAGCGCCCAGGGATCCTCAAACTCTTGTGTAACGTTCACACGCACAGTTTCACCATTTAAGGTGAGACGTTGCTCCACGTCTCGACTGATCCAGTTATAGCTCCCGCCCACGCGGTATACGATATTGTCGCGTTGTAGATTGACGGGATAAACCAAGCCAAAATTGGTTACGGCGCCTTCTGAAGATACCGACTCATCGAACCGGTTCCAAACGAACTGAAAACCAGAATAAGCGGCGAGCGTATCGTTGCCTATTGTTGCGACGGGCAGAAACCCATTCGCGCCAAGTCCGAGCGAGTACCCGTCCACTTCCTGATTAGCGTCTCGATCAATTGTGATGGGGCCTTCAAAGAATTCTGAGAATGGACCATTTGGCGTCCCCGTAATAATGACGCCGGTTTGGGTGTCGCTTGAGATTAAACCACCGCGCGCTACGACTTCGACAAATGGCAAAACGCGGTACCCAACGCTGCCCGATACAATTGTTGAAGATACGGACAGGTCATCGCTGAGGGTCGCCTCAAAATCGCTTTCGGAGAACTCTTCAGGAAGTTGAATTTGGCTGTCGACGATCGTGATGGCTGCATTCGATGCCACCACGCTCATGGTTATGTTCCATTTTCCGAACTCGTCGGCCGCGTCGCGCAGCTCATCGAAGTCTTGTGCGAATGCGGCACCCGACCAAAGCACGAAGCTCGATGCAAAAAGGGGAATAGACTTGTACATTGTTTGAGGTCTTCCAGTTCATCGCTTACAGGGGAGCCCGCTCAGATCGGATGGCCGCCATTTCTTCGGCTGTGAGCAACTTGTCTCCATTCACATCGCCCTGCTCAAACATCGGCGCCGGAGCATTCAGCATTTCTTCCTTAGTGATCTGACCATCGCGATCGCCGTCAAAGTCGGCCTGGAGACGCTGCAATGCCTGATCGAAGCGACCAGCAAAGGCGCGAGGCGGACGATCCGCTGTGTTGACGACACCATCGCCATTGCGATCGGCGCGTTCAAATGATTTCAGACGCAGGGCTTCGATTTCGCTCCAGGCAATGTCGCCGTCGCCATTTGCATCAGCTTTCTCTATCATTTCTTGCATATTAGCAGGCTGCGCCAATGCCGGGGCCGTCGCCAGACCAGCAACCGCAAGACAGGCTGAAACGGCGAAGCTAAACTTTAGTCGATTGAATTGGGTCATTTGTATTATTCCTTGTATTTGTCCGCCCGTTAGCGGGTAAAAATGGATTGTCCCGGTAGGGTTTCGAAGAACCAAGCGATCGGCAGCGCATGGGTCATGGCCAGGCGAGCAAGATCGAGCGAAGAAATGCGTTCTTCTCCTCGCTCTATCGCCTGATAGGTTGCGTTAGCCACACCGATCGCATCGGCAAGTTCAGCGATGGTTAGCGACGATTGAGTACGGGCTACGTACAGACGCCGCGCGAGTTCGCGGTCGATCTCGCTAATAGCGGCGGCGTGCTGCTGAGACCGTTTTGGCGTTCGAGACGCCTTAGAGATGGATGAGCGACACATGTTAAAAGTTCACCGAAAGAGAAGATGAGGCAAAAACCTCTTCATCGTCGCGCCCAGCGGTCGTGCCGCCACTCAAGCTCAAGGTGACTGTGTCGGTTGCATATAAGCTCGCGCCAAATGAGACCTCAGCCCAAAGAGACTCGTCCGCGTCTTGCCGCGAATTCGACCTCAAATTGCCCGTTCGAGATGACGATACTGTCCCCGTCGCGGCGCCATTCTCGGCATATAGTCCGACCAGATCAGAATAGAGATAAAGTCGATCATTGGCGACATAACCGATCCCGAGACCCGCAGACGCCATCACTCCGGATTGCTCTTCTTTGATCGCAATCGGCGCAACCGCATCTGCCAAGGACGTAGCCGAGGTGGTTGAGTCCGACTGGCTCCAGCCAACGCTCGCGTTCGGAATAATATCCCAATCACCAGAGTAATATACGCGAGAGACCGCGGCAGCGACTGACACCGTATCGACGTCCGAGACCAGGCTGACGCCGCTGCCATTCAAATAGTCAAAGCGCGAGTCTTCAATGACGACATCGCCATCATAGTCATCTTGACTAAGGCTGACACTCAGGTCGACATAGGCTGCTCCAACTGGAACCGACGCCCATATCGACCCAAAGACACTCGAGCGATCCGTAATTTCGGTTTCATCGAAAAGGGCATCGGACCCGTTTGAGGTCCCAAGCGACGCGCCAACTGCCCCTTCGCCAACCGTTCTTGATAGCGAAACAGAGACAGAGACCGCATCGCGATCAGAGCTGCTAATTTCAAACCAAGATCCGCTCGTGCTTAGTGTCCAAAGCGGTTCTGGCGTATCGGCGCTGGCGGGCATTGCGAAGGCAAAAGCAGCCAGCAATGGGCAAACAGATAAAAGCTTCATAAGAGGCTCCAAAACGTCTGAAAAGGAATTGGAAACCGCCGGTCGGATTTGGCTGAGGGGGAATTACCAAATCGGGGATGGGGTGTGAGACAACCGGCGGCTTCCAAACTTGTTAGTTTCTGCAAGCAACCGTTTCGCCAGCGGAATTGGTGCAGGTGACGTTTGCATCTGCCCCTTCCTGCGCATTGTAGGTCACGTCCGCTTCAAGCATGCCGCCTTGCGTATTGGTGGCGGTCAGGTCGCGATCGGCGGCATATCCATCTTCACGCGTATAGGACGTTTCAGACCCGCTCTGCACTGATCCATTCTCGCTAACGAACGCTGCTTCTGAGCTATTGCCGAGAACGAACCCTGTTTCCTGATTGTAAGCAGTTGCGCGATCAGAATTGACTTCGCCATATTCTCCGGCAACGGCAAGATCCGTAGCGCGTCCATAGTCGAGACCACTTTCTTGAGAATAAGTGCCGCCGCCTTCAGTCACGAATGCACCGTAGTCACCCATGGCGATGGTCGCTCCCGACCGAACAGCATTGCCGTTTTCATCCACCGTGAAAAGGGCATTTCGCTCTGCGAAACCGCTTTCAGATTCAGCGTATCCATCGATACTGCGCTGGCCAGATCCATCTGGATTGAGCTGGCTGTTTAGCGTGCGAGCCCCCTCGCCATATTGAGTCAGCCCGTAAGCGCCTGCCTCACGGCTGAACGATCCGTCTTCACCAAATTCAGACACAGACCCACGCGCTGCTGCGTTGCCGTTTAGCCCTCTGATGGCAGATGAAGACCCGCAAGTCTGACCGCCTTCAACTTGGGCGCAGCCGCGCGCCCGGGCACCGCGTCGGCCCTCTGGCCCGCTCACCGCTGAAACGACCCCGCGATCACTGCGCGCTTTCACCCGCCCGCTCTGCGCATCCGCGGTCATCGCTGTTGTCATAACGAGGAGCATCGCGCTGCCGAGGGCCGCTGTGACCCCGATGTTAAGAGTTGGGGATTTGAGAGTAAGCATTTTTCTACACCTTTCAGGTATCTAAAAGTTGCGAGCTGCCTTCTTGGCGGCCCGATGAGATGAAATTTGAAGGTGCGCCGTTACACGGTGATGTCGGAAAAACCGGAAGATGTTTCATTCTGTTTCAAGCCAACCGCTTGGAAATGACTTGAAATCGTTCTCGGGATTTTAGACCGCAGCGGACCAGGTTAGATTGCGGTCAGAGGACAAGGAACGAGAGATGGAAAGTTCAAAAGGCCGAATTTTGGTGGTGGACGATGACGTCGAGTTGCGCGGCCTCTTACAACGTTACTTAAGCGAGAACGGCTATAATGTGCGCGCTGTGCCTGATACAAAAGCGATGGATCGGCATCTGCAGCGTGAACCGTATGATGCCATGGTGCTCGACTTGATGATGCCGGAAGAAGATGGCCTAACTGCGTGTCGCCGACTTCGGGCGGCGGAAGAGACCATCCCCATTATCATCCTCACGGCCAAAGGTGACCCGATCGACCGCATAATTGGGATTGAAATGGGCGCAGATGACTACCTTGCGAAACCGTTCGAGCCGCGTGAGCTCTTAGCGCGCTTAGGCGCTGTGTTGCGGCGCACCGGCACGAATGGCGCAATGGCAGGTGCGGGAAAGACGATCCGGTTCGGGCCTTATGCCCTGGACATAGATGCCATGAAATTAACTTGCGATGACATGATGATCGAACTGTCTTCACGCGAGTTTGCTTTACTTTCGGCGCTCGCCTCCAGCATCGGACGTCCAGTGTCCCGCGCACGGATTATTGACGTTGCCTTTGGCCGAGATGCCGAAGTCGCGGATCGCGCCGTGGATGTTCAGGTTACTCGATTGCGCAAAGCGATCGGCGAAGACTCAGCCAATCCCGTTTGGATAAAAACAGTCTGGGGCACCGGCTACATGCTCGCTAAGGATCCCAGTGAATGACCCGTATCTGGCCAAAATCCCTATTTGGTCGAAACGCCATGTTACTGGCAGCGACGGTGGCCATGTCGGTGGTATTGTCTTTTGTTTCGATTTACGCTCTGATTTTGAATGCGCAGCTCAACCGCTTTAGCAGCATTGCAGCCGAATTGGTGAACACGATATCAGCGGCAGCGTATGAATTGCCCCCGGAAAGCCGGATTGCATTGATTGAGAAAGCGGATGCCAGCCCATATCTCCGCATCCTGTCGACGGGTGTGGTCCCGGAGATTGGTGAGCATCGCGAAAACCATATCCAACGCGCTTTCATGCAACGCTTTATCGATCAACTCGACTTCCAGACTGAAATGGATTGGCGCGTCGGTGTTGATCAAACGCTTTGGTTGCATCTCCGAATTGGCGATGATTTTTACTGGGTTGCCGCAGAATCGGGCACGGTTTGGACCCCTCTGCGTTGGCTAATATTTTTCATCTGCGCCATCGTTATTGTCGTAACCGCGTTCGGGGTCATAGCCACGCGCCAACTTTCTCTTCCTCTCAATGCACTGAAACGGGAAACCGACCGGTTATCGCTTGGCACCGACTGGCAGATGTCGGAAATCAAGGGCCCAACGGAAATCCAGGCGCTTTCCGAGAGCTTTAAACGAATGACTGAACGCATTCAGGAGGCTGAAACTATGCGCGCGGAAACACTGGCGGAAATGTCGCACGATCTACGCACGCCATTGGCGCGGCTGCGCCTCGCAGTCGAGATGATGAGTGAGCAGGACGACCTTAAAGAAAGTGCGTCGCGCCAGGTGCAGCAGATAGATCGCCTGATTGGTCAGTTTATGGATTATGCCCGCGGTGGTGAGACTGAATCCAAGGCGGTCTTCGATTTGAGCGCGCTTGTAGATGAAGTCGCAACGCAGTTCGAAGTCGAACACAATATTGAGACGGGAATATCTATAACGGGGCAGAAAGAGTTTATACGCCGGGCAGTCATCAATTTGGTTGAGAATGCTCAAAAGTACGGGGCACCACCGTATCGGATCACTCTAACGCAAACGCCCGCACACGCGCTCATAGCGGTGATGGATATGGGCGATGGCTTCGACGTCTCAGATACTGAAATGATGTTAAAGTCATTTAGTCGTGGTACTCATTCAAAACACATTTCGGGCTCGGGGCTGGGCCTTGCCATCGTTGAGCGCGTTGCCGCCGCTCATGCGGGCAATATTACGTTTTCTAAGCCGGATGATTCAGGCTTTAAAGCGGAATTAAGCCTACCTCTTTGAGGCCGATTGCATAGACGCTGCACAACGACATTCGTTGAGCACTCCACTTTACAAAAGGCGCCTCCTCGGCTGTTTGTCTGGTCCTTAATCATAAGCTGAAACACCCTGAAACACGTCATCGCGGTTTTGAAATCGCGGTGAAACACCAGTCTGAGAAATCCAACCCCACGAAGCGCAGACCTTGCCTCCTCCGAGCACGCGGGCGCGCGCCAGGTATGAGTAGGGTTCTCAGATGCGTTTACATTTATGGACGAAGTTATTCGACTTTCAGCATAACAAATCAGGCAATGTGGCGATGCTTTATGCCTTATCGGTACTCCCCATCTTTGCAGTGGCCGGGTTTGCGATTGACTATGAGCGCCAAGTTACGATGCAACATCGTGTACAAGTCGGACTCGATGCTGCCGCCCTTGCGACAAGTCTTCGGCAGAACGAAACCGGCGGCTTGGAGCCGGAAGAACTAAACCGCGTGGCTCAAGAGTTTTTTGACGGAAACTTTATGCCCAATGCCCAATTGACGCTCCATCCGGTCGAAGCCTCCGTCGTCGGTGATGAAGTATTGCTCTCGGTTAGCGGCATGCTCGACACCACCTTTATGGAGATCATCGGTCGAAAAACAATGCCGGTCGGCGCAACGACAGGCGTTGTTTATAACATACAGAGGCCCGTCGAACTGGCCCTCGTTCTCGATACGAGCGAGTCCATGGCTGGCTCTAAACTGACCGCCCTGCAAGATGCTTCGAGGGAGATGATCGACATTCTGCTTCCAAATGAAGATGACCCATCGGCGAACGCAGCGGCGAAGATGTCGGTCATACCGTTCAACGATTATGTTCGCATCGATACGTCTTATGGAAATGCAGGATGGATCCGAGATACGGAACCATACACGACTGAAACAGAGTCTTGTACAACTTCGAACGAGGCGCGCATCGAAGCTGGGTGTTATCAAGAAGAGTACGCGTGCCAGAAAACGAGTGGATCCGTTGAGCAAGGAAACCAAGAGCAATACATGGGCACATGCAAACGCTGGGTCTGCCCCGAAGGCGCTGAGCCAGAGAAAACCTGCTCAACCAAATACAAATATTATGAATGGCAAGGGTGCATGCTCTCACGCGCCTATCCTTACAACACGACGGACGCGTCTTATTCAACTCACCCAATGGCGGGTTTCCAGCACACCGGAAACTGGTGCAAAAACAATGTCGGTCTGTCTAAAGAAATGACCAGCGACCACAGAGATGTGGATCAAGTCATTGGCAGTTTGAAGGCAAAACGGAAAACCTATATTCCAACCGGCCTAATTTGGGGATTGCGGTCTTTGTCTTCGCACGCTCCCTTTGAAGGGGCAGAAGACTATGCGAGCTTCGACGCCGAGGATGGACGTAAAGCTCTCATGCTGATGTCCGACGGCGCGAACACCGTTTCGCCCAACAATTCCGGGAAGCACAGCAAATCGGATACTGACAAAGCGAACACTTACACAGCGGAGATCTGTGAGGAGATCAAAGCGCAAGGCATTGAGGTGTTCACCATTGCGTTCGATTTGGCGGACGAAGAGACCAAAGACATGCTCAAAGACTGCGCAACGGATGATAGCTATTATTATGACGCGGATGATGCCGAAGAGCTGAAAGAAGCCTTTGTGGCGATCAGTCGCGACTTAGCGGAACTCTCAATCTCTCGATAGATCCAGCGCATGCTATGCGCCGAAGGTCAGCACAAACAAGTTGTCCCAATTCGAGTGCTCTTTCACAAGAACTTTCGAACCTGATAGATTTGTTAACGGACCTTGCGGCCAGGTCCCATCAGCATCTGAATCGATATTCCCGAGACGCCGACAATCTAAGTCAATTACACCAAGATCTAACGACTGCTTTGCTCGCCATTAAGACGCTACGATTTTCGGGAGCTCGCATACCAGACCCAAAAGCTGATTATGATCGCTGATGATGAGACTAAGGTCATCAGCGTTCCAGGAATGAAGTGCACGTAGCCTGGAATGTCGACAAACACGAAGTAACCAAAATCCAGAAGCCCCCCAACCATCGCTGTGACCCAGATGGCGGTGATGTTGCTGCGCCAAATGAACACCGCTCCGACGATCGTTGCGAATCCACCCCAGAGAAGGTTCCAAGCATGCTGGTTGAGTATACCACCGACTGCTGGGTGATAATCCGCTTCAAGGGCTTCGGCCGGAACCGCGTCCGCAATCGCTTGAAATCCCCCAGACGCGTCAGCCGGAATCACAATGAACCCCGCAAGCATATGAACGAGCCCCCAAATCACCCATAATATCGATGCGATTTTTAAGAGGTTGAGCTGTGCATTTGACATGACGTCTCTCCCGATCAGAAGTTCACGCGACCAACGCGTTTGCGTTGGCATGATAAATGGATAGGATATAGTTGACAAAGTCAACTAATGGATTCGAATTGAACAACGAAGTGACCCTTGCTCTGCAGATCGATCGATTGATGCGCCGGTTTCATTCCGACCTTCACCCGCGCGCTCAAGCCGTGGACCAGGAAAAGATTGGCCCGATTGGGGGTATGATTTTGTATGTGATCTCCGAAAACAGAACCAACACTGCGCAGGAAATTAGTCAGACATTAGGGCGGGATAAGTCGCAAGTATCGAGAGTGGTTAGTCTGCTTATTCAAAAAGGCCTCGTCGAAACCTCTGCGCACGAGCATGACGCGCGCCGCGTAACGCTTTGCCTTTCGAAGCAGGGGGAACTTCAAGTCGCATCTTTCAATGGCGCGATGGTGGAAACGACCAAGAGCGTCTTGGGTCACTTGAGCCGGATCGAAATCCAGCGATTTTCTAATCTGCTATCGAAGATTTTATCGGCTTAAGCTAAAAAGCGTCGCAAATGCTAAGGTCTCCTATTGCTCGCTGTCCCGTCGAAACTCCGCAGCTTCCTTCATGCTACGGAACCACCACGTCGACAGAGTCTCCGATAGCAATTCGGCCAGTTTTGATCACCTCGGCACAAACCCCCAAGTTTTGCTGTGTATTCCGGACGAGCGTTCGCATGACTTTCGCAGCTTTGGGAAGCTCTGCTTGCTCCCGCGTCGTCATGATGCAGCGCACTGTCTCCCAGGTGACGTCGATGAGGCATGTTCCAATAGCGAGGTGTTTATGGACCCATTCAAATTCTATTGGTGCACTCGCGCTTTCTTGGTCTGAAACAACAATGTTCGGGCGGAATCGGCGAACATTAATCTCCGCATCGGGGAGGAGAGCTTGAATGTGTCGGATAGAGGCTTCTGTTAGGATATGCAGCGTCGAGGTATCAAAATGCGTACCCGGACGCGTTCGATAGGTTTGCCAGTTTTCGATATAGGCGGCAGACACCTTCGTTTTGCCCGATAAATCTGTGAGCGGTTCGTCTGCTTCCAAACCAAATGAACGCCGAATGATATCAGGCGTGAAGGTGAAACTTTGTGGTCGAGCGTAGTAGTCTTTGTCCGAAACGTCCTTTACTTCGCTCAGGACCACTTTACGATTAAGAGCCCGAGAGAGACTTTCATCAATCTGATCATCATCGGTCCGGCGCGTTGCTCCATCCGGGAAAGTAATCTCAGCGATTTGTCGTGTCTCGGTCGGGTCCTCGCAGAAGCGTGCTGAAAACATCATAAGTTCTGCAACACTTCTTCCCCCTAGTAACTCTCCCGACTCGACATCTCGAACGGCCCAATACCGATCATAAGGTATACCTGTTTGGGTGAGCTCAGCACTGGAAAGTTTCTCGCCAGCGAATGACTTTACCGGATAACGCCAAATCTCTGAAACCGCACTCGTCATTTGCTCGTTCCCAAATTGAAATCTTGTATCTCCATGGCTACGATCGCATACGGCCGCTGGGTATGATGGAAACGCCATGAGTTCTGATCAATCGATCAAACCTGAACCTGAAATCGACCTTGGTTTGCTTTCAGAGATTCTTCTGACGACGCGGCTGCATGGTGGTCTCTTCATGCATGCCGAATTCTCGGCGCCTTGGTGTATGGCTTCAGAGTTCCATCCCGAACGATTTAGCGACGTCTTGGACGGAGCGGTCGAGCTTGTTTGTTATCATTACCTGCTCGAAGGCGAAGTAGAATTTGAGTTCGATGGTGCGCCTGCGTTCAAACTTAAAAGTGGGGAAGCGATTCTGGTTCCGCGCAATGATTCTCACTTTGCCGGGAGTGATGTGACCCTGCCAGCGACTCCAGGGCAAGATATTGTCACTTCCCCAAATGGCGCTGGACTGTTCAATATCAATCATGGAGGCGGCGGCGAAACCGCGATCTTCGTTTGCGGGTTTATCGGCAGTCGAGCGGAGGACTTTAATCCGCTGATTCGATCGCTTCCTCCTGTAATTGTGGTGAAGTTCGAGAATGAAGAAACCGATGCTTGGGTCCGTTCATCATTTCGCTTCGGCGCTGATGAATCCGCGTCTCTAATTCCAGGCGCCTCAAAACAATTGGCTCGACTATCTGAACTGCTTCTAATGCAAGCGGTTAAATCCTATGCGATGCGCCTGCCTGCAGATGAAACGAGCTGGTTGCGTGGTCTTCGGGATCGGCACGTTGCAAAGGCAATGGCGCTTATTCACGGCGATGTTGCTCGAAAATGGACGATGACAGAATTGAGCCGAGAAGTCGGTTTATCCAGGTCGGCCTTATCGCATCGCTTTCACAAACTCGTTGGCGTGCCCCCTATGCAGTACTTAGCCTCGCAGAGAATGCTCAAAGCCGGCCAACTGCTTTCAATTCCCGACAAATCGATTGCAGAAGTCGCAGCCACTGTCGGTTATGGCAGCTATGAGGCTTTCGCACGGGCATTCAAAAGTCACTATGGCAAACCGCCGGCGACTTGGAGGGCATGAACTACGCTCATTTTCTAATGACTGCGTTTGCTCGCTATGGAGCCTATTTGGAAGTGATCGTCAAATCGACGCTCAACTATACGGTCAATTTCGCTTAACCAGAACAACCCAATCGTCATTTGGCTGAGATGGCGGGTCGCCCAGTGCGCGATAGTCTCCACCTGTCAACTCTGAGACAGACCCATCTTGCAAAACGCCGCCTTCAACCGGGTTGTACCATGACACGGAATATGAGCCTATCTGACCACTCAAATCTAGAACTTGCTCATCCACATCATCTACAAGGTATGCGACATAGATTTGGCCAGGTTCAGCGAAGAGATAATTATCACTGTCCGAAGCCCCCGGCGATACGCTCGAAACGGTTCCGCCAACCGAACCATCCGGCGCTGTTGTGTTGCTCTCATTCGTTGACCGATTGGTGCCCTTATTCAGGGTCATGCGGTCGAAATGAAACTCTGTGGACCGTCCTGAGATCTCGATCCGGTGTCGGCCCGCAGACAGATTGTAGGTCGCTGGCAGTTTGGTGCCGTCCTGACGATCGAGACTGTTTGACCAAACCCAATTGGTTAGACTTCCGCTGAAAAACATTTTCCACCAGATCTGGCCAGCTTCGCCATTTGGCTGGACCTGCTCACCGCTGGATTCTTCGATCACGCGCATCCAGATATCATTGTTGAGATCTGTCCGCCCATCATTACGGGCGATCCGTCTGGCTCGGAAGGCAAACCGGTAATTGCCTGCATCGCTGGCGGGAACATCTACCACATAGCCCATTGTCCCACTGCCGGCGCCGTTGATATTGAACAGATCTGGCCCGGCCCAGCGATAATAACCGGTGCCAGTGAAGCCGGGTTTGTCATTCTCAAACACCCAGTCGCCAGGTGGGTTGGTCCCAATGTCTTCGGCTTCGATCGTGAATGTCTTTGGACTGTTCGGCAGACTGTAAACACCAATATTGGTTGCTGATTGAGCATCGGCTTGCGTCGTCAGCAAGGCGTCGGACTCCACCATAGTGAGCGCCGACTGACCAATATGCGCGTTGAAAAACGCTGCTGCGTTAGCCGCGTCATCCCATTTCGATTGCCGGGTTTCATGATCCTGACACATCAGATCACCACATCCGGTCTGGTAGCCATAATAGTATTCAACGCCGGCCCCGCCAGCGGTCAGTGTGTTCCACAAGACGCGTCGGCGTACAGCGTCGCGATTATCATTTTGATTGCGACTTTGCGGCAGCTGGCCGTCCGGATAGGAATTGTCAGCTGCCACCCCTCGACTCGCACTTCCTGGTTCATCCAAAGCGACGACCCAGGCCTTGCCCTCATCGCGTGAGCGCGACACCCATTCAGTCAACGCCGAACGGACTTCGTTGAAATTCTGATTGCTGGTTTGAACCGATGTACCGGTCAGAGCGGACTGATTACCCAGGAGCGGACCATAGCGCTGATCCCGTTCACCTGGATATGTATGCAACACGCGCAGGTGCCCATAGGCGTCAATCTCATCCAGGTAAGTCAGCGTCTGACGAGCGGTTTCGGTCGACAGTGTGTATTCTTCGCCAAGATTCCAGTTGAGTGCCAAATGGTGCCCGAAACGCGCGACCAGTTCGCGATAGTAGAGCTGGCGCTCAGGCCCAAACGCGCCATCATCCATCAGCTGATCATTCTCGGTCTCCATGGTCTTGAAATGCAAGAACAGACCTAATTGATCAGCATAAGAAAAGACACGATCCCATTGATCAAGTTTTGAGACATCAAACCTGTCATGGTGCACGCCTTGGCTCCAC
>JBCBBY010000073.1:0-18355 GCA_038531195.1 Pseudomonadota bacterium | reverse complement strand
AACACGGATCTGGCGACTTTGCCGATCCTTTTATGAACTACGTCCGCGCAGTTGCGGCGCTTCTTCCACATCAACGCCAAGCACTTCTTCGATGAACCCGTCTATTTCTGACTGGCCTTCTTCGCTGCCTTCGCGGAGCATTTCCTCAGCGCGGATGTAGCGATAATTTCGAGAGGTCACGGCGCGCGCATCGTCGCGATCGCGGACAATTGTCGGACGAATGAAGACCATCAAATTGGTGCGCACGACACTATTGGTCTCAGACTTAAACAGATTGCCAACCACTGGAATGTCACCGGCGAGCGGTACTTTTGAGTTCACTTGCGCGCTCGACTGCTCGATCAAACCCCCGAGCACAATTATTTCGCCATCGTCGGCCAGGACATTGGTTGTGATTTGGCGAATATTTGTCGCGAAATCATCGATGCCGTCGCTCAAGGTTTCCGAGACGCTCGAGACTTCCTGGAAGATATCGAGATTGATCGTATTATCCGCTGAAATTCGTGGCGTGACGTTGAGCTTAATACCGACATCTTGGCGCGTCACGGTTCGGAACGGATTGCTATTGTCCGAACCTAGGGTTTCCCCGGTTGCGATTGGAATTTGCTGGCCAACCAATAGCTCAGACGTGCCATTGTCGAGTGTCAGGTTGAACGGTTTGGATAGGACTTTTGAGTTGGTGTCGGTTTCGACGGCTGTCAAAATCGCGCCGAACAGTGTGTCCCCGCTGCGACCCCCTGCCCCGATCGCGGGTTGCAATCCGAGCAACGAATCAACCGCGCCTTCCGTGAATGGGTTCACACCGCCAAAGACATCGGCCGGCGCGATCGCACCGGCTAACTCAAGTAGATTGGGCGCCTCGCGCGAGAAATTGGTGCTTAAGAACGGGACCGACGACTCGCCTGTGCCTGAAAGCAAGAATTGAACGCCAAGACTGCGCGCTGTGTCATCTGACATTTCAACTATGATGGCTTCCACCAACACCTGGGCGCGGCGCTTATCCAGCGCTTCGACGACCCGCTCCATTGCGAGAATCGTATCTGGAGACGCGCTAATCACCAGAGAATTAGTCGGCTGGTGGTGCGCAATCGTGGCCCCGGGTGTTTGTGATTCGCCGGGCGCGGCCTGCTCGGCCATGGTTTGCCCCAATCGCTCTAGGATCGGGACGATATCTTCGGCATTTGAATTGCGCAGTTCGATCACGCGCAAGCTGTCGCGCACGGGGTCAGTTTGGTCGAGCTCCTGGGCCACACGTTTGGCCCGCGCAACGGTCGCTTCGTCACCTTTCAACACAACCGCATTTGAAGTCGTCGCCGCCGAGACCTCGAATCGGTTGTTCGGATTGTCATCCCGGTCAGATAAGAGGTCGCTCAAAATGCCTTCAATCTCGCGCGCTGGAACGTTGCGCAGCTCAACCGTTTCAACTTTGGTGCGATCATTCTCGTCCAAGCCCTGCACGATCTCGCGCAGACGCGGCATGTTTGAGGAATAATCCACTAATACCAATGTGTTGGACCGCGCATTCGCAACGACTTGGCCCTGTGCATCGACCAAGGGCTTGACCATTTGAGCCGCTTCAATGGCGCTAAAATTGTTCAATTTGAACACTTGCGTGATGAACGCGTTTGGACCGGTATTGCGGACCGAAGCGTCACCAATCGCCATTTGCTCCGGGACGATTCGATAAACATCCTTACCCGCAGGCACAGCCGCAAAGCCGTGCACGCGCAAGGTCGACAAGAACACTTGGAAAACTTCCGCCGTATCCATTGGCGATTGCGACATCACCGTCACTTTCGTGCGTCTTACATCAGGATGCAGAATGAAAGTATGGCCGGTAATAATCGACACATCATCGATCAGAGCGGTGATATCAACGTCGTTCAAACTCAGCACGTGCCGTTCCGCGCTCGGAGAATTCATCTCCGCCGCGGCAAAGCCGTGCGTGCTTAAGGCTATCGCAGATGCAACGATAAGCTTTTTCATCTTTGGTATCCTACTCACCAAACCTTAAACGAATGGTTTGCTCCGATCCGTTGCGGTTAACTGTCAATTCCACTGTTTCTGCCGAGCCAATTCGCTCAATCACATCGCTTGTATCAAGTTGTGCGACAGATACGCCATTAATTTGCTGCAACACGTCCCCAGGTGCCAATCCAGCCTGTTGCATTGTGTCTGCACTACCAAGTGGATCGAGCCGATAGCCGGTGATTTCGCCATTGATTCGAACCGGCCCGGCATTGACGCTGCTCAAAAGCACTTCAGGTCCGGCAATTGTCGCCTCGATAATGTCCGATTCGAGATCATTTGCCCCGGGTGGATTGGTTGCTGTCGAGGGCGCGTCCCGCGTCGTAACGATGCGCGAATCATCGGTAATCACGGAAAGTCCAGCGCCCCGCCCCCCCAACATGAGGGTTTCGCTGGCGCCGTCCCGGTTGATGATCACTCGATCGGAGAGGATACGCTCGAGAGTCACACCAGGCAGAATTTCTTCGCCGACGCTGTAATTCTTGCCGACGCCATTGGGTGTACGAATAATCGCGTTTCCGGCTTCTCCCCCCTCGGTCGACATGCGCAAGCCGTCGAGATTGAGGTTGAGATTGGTCTCAGGCGCGTCCTGCACGATGATCTCGTCCTCACCCTGCTGAAATGGGTTATTGCGGATCAAAAGCGTCCGGTCGGTGGCAATCCCGAGGCCATTTGAGGCGCCGCGCATCGGAGATGGTAACGGCCTTTGTGTATACGTCGCGACCGCGTTGGATGGCGACAAGATCAACCAAACACCCCGCGCGAGGATCAGGGCCAATGCAGCGACGAGCACGCATTCGACGACCAATCGCGTTGGTCGTTCGACATTTGCGAGCGTCTCAAGAGCCGTATCGGCGGCGCTTGGCATACCATTCACTCCTCAATCACCCCGGCCAGATTTACTTTATGCTCTGGCCTGACGCTTTGTCACGTCTATGTTTTTTTAGGTATGAACCCTCACGACACGGTTAACGTGTGCGCGAGGGTTCGATCTAGGCGGTCTTAATTGCGCTTTTGTGACAGCGCTGCGATCGCTTTAGAATTTGGCGGTCAAGCTTGCAGAGAGGCTTGTGCCGCGATCATAAGTGTTAAACTCGGTCCGTCCGAGTTCACCACCGTTGAGCTGATACTCCTCATGTTTTTCGCCGAGCAAGTTGCGGGCACTGATGCCCAATGTCATCGGCTGCGCGAGGAAAATGAAGTCACGGCGGTAAACGAAGTCCAACTGAATGCCTGGATCTTCAAGTACATCCGCGATTCGAGATGTACCGTCTGCCCGGCCCCGTTGCAGGATCCGCTCATCCACCCAGTTCAGGAGCAGCGTGGCTTGTTCCTCTTCATTGTCCCAACCAAATTGCAGGTTCAGGATGTTTTCAGGCGTGCCTTGAAGTTGCGCACCATCGAGACCAAACAAGTTGCCAGGAACTGGAACCGAGCTGAACGGGCCAGCGACCAGGTCGTTTTCCGTCGCCGTGATTTCCGTGTCCGTGAACGTGTAGTTCAATGAGAACAACCAATCGCGATTGTTGAACCAAATCTGATCGATCGGCATCTCAAATCGCGTCCGGTACTCAAATTCTAGACCCGTCAGTTCCGCTTCAGGTGCGTTGATGAACGAAGTCTGCAATGCGCCACCTGGGTTGATGAATGAGAATTCCTCAATCGGATTGACCACTTCTTTGTAGAATGCGGCCAGCGTCACGAATTGATTGCGGCCCATATAATATTCTAGGCGCGCGTCATAGTTCGTGAATTCAGTATCCTGAAGCTGTTCGTTACCTTGATAGATCCGATCTGAATCTGGATCGTTAAAGATCGAAGGTGACAATTCGCGGAACTGAGGCCGCGAAATCGTCTCAGAATACCCTAAGCGAAGCTGCAAATCGTCCGCGAAGTTCCAGGTAACGGTTGCCGCTGGAAGGACGTAGTCATTATCAAGGTTCGCCGTTGACCCGATATCGCCAAGCCGGCTGGTTGTAACGATGCTTTGTTCGGCTTCTTCATAGCGAACGCCCAGCGTCGCATTGAGGAAGTTGGTGATATCCATTTGGCCTTGCAGGAAGGCTGACGTGATATCGAGTTCACCAATGTAGAAGTCCACATCGCGGTCACGAATATCGACGACGAAACGGGCCGGGTCGATATTGTCTGGCGAGAACAAGAAGTCTGGACGCAGCTCTGCAGTCTCGTCATCCAATGAATTACCGCCTTGGAATTCAAAGTTCAGGATTTTCGAGTCACGTTCCGTACTTGAATAGTCCGCCCCCGCGGTCACGACGAGTTCGCGGAAATCGCCGAGTTCGAACGTGTAACCGCCATCTGCGCCGAAGGCGAAATTTTCGTCTTCGAGTTCTGAGAATGAGAAGACTGCATTGTTACCCGTCGCCGTGTACCGAACGACACCGTCTGATTCAATAAAGCGGGTCAATGTCCGCTCATATGGCGCGTCGCGACCAGAGTAAGAATAAGATCCGCGCCAATTCAGGTCGAACTCGCCAAACTCATGCTCACCCGCAAGTTGCGTGAAGTAGAGCTCGCGCTCAAACCAACCAGAAGACTCTTCAAAGATTGGCAATGATTCAGACTGCAAATCGCCTTGGTTGATCTGTGCTTCTTTTGACGTCGTATGGACGTAGAACACAGTGGCTTGGACTTCATTCGTGTCCCAACCCACCGCAACAGAGCCGAGCCCGTTCAACGTCGCATTATATGTCGTTTCAGTCGTCTGCAGATCTGAGCGCAGCTCGGTGCTGGTCAGACGCGCGGTTTGGCGAATGGACTCTTCCACCGTCCAGCCGCTGTCAAATCCAATGACACCGACCACGCCGATATCATAGACACCCATTTCGTACGCCCGGCCGAAATCGATAGAGCCATTGATGTCTGGATCAATCTCACCTTCTTGAATGACGGTAAGTGGAGAGTTTACGAAACTCTCGCCAACCGCTTCGATGAACGCATCATCTTGCTCGTCGAGATCGATCCCTTGCGCGATGAAACTGACCACTGGTCCCGGCAGATCGCGCAGGCCATCATCATAACCCGACCAATCCGTGTCGCTGCCACGGACGAAAATGCCATTACCGAGCGTATACTCGGTATTATAGCTGGTCCCGAATTTGATGTTCAGAAAGTCTTCATTTGGAATGCGCGTTGTCTTGAGGTCGATGACACCGCCACCAAATTCAGCCGGATAATTGGCCGAATAGGTTTTTTGCACAGCGGCGCCGCCAAGAATGTTAGACGGGAAGAGGTCCAGTGGGACAGTCCGGCGCAATGGCTCAGGGCTTGGCAGCGGCGATCCGTTCAGCAAAGCTGAAGAATAGCGATCACCAAGACCGCGAACAAAGGCGAACTTGTCTGACACGACACTCAAGCCGCTGACACGTGTCAGCGCCAAAGCGGCGTTCGCGTCCCCCTGGCGGATGAGGTCTTCTTCGGACAAGAATGAAGCCACTTGCGATGTTTCGCGCTGTGGCTCTGGAATAAAGGCGCCGCGGACGACGACGGTTTGAAGGGTCCGTTCGTCCTGAACGGTTTCTACCGTCTCGGTGGCCTGGTCTTCAGTTTGCTCTTGCGCTTGGACCACTGGCGCGACAGCGAGGGTCAGCGCTGTCGACAGCAAGAGCGTGTTCGTAATTGAGCGTTTCATATTGCTTAAATCCCGTGGCGGCTCGCCACAACAAAGTGGAAGGAAGCCGGGGCGCCGTTTTCAGACGCCCCGGCTCGCATTGTCAGTCGCTTAGCAAGGCGTGCTCGCTTCAAGGCCACAAGACCAACCTTGCCACCAAGTGTCGCTCGCATCTTCGACCGCACCGATATAGTCGGTGGTTTCGAACCATGGATCGACGCTCGCCGCATCGAACGCGGTGACGGCAGCTTCAGTCGCGCCGTTGATAAAGGTCGAGGTTAGCGAATTGGTGGTCTCGGTATTGTTCGCATCACCTGCCAGAGCGAGCGGCGCCACGATGGCTCCATTTGCTGTGGTGTTGGCCGATGTCAGCGGCGAACAGTCGAACAAGACAGAGTTGAAGCTTGGGTCTTCAGCCGCTTCAAATGTCGCGTTGTCATTACCCGCATCCTGCCAGCGGAAGCATTCTGCTTCATCAACGACCACGCCGTTCATATACTGGCCGACTGTTCCTTCGTTGAGACGCAGACCATTGCCGCGCTCGAAACCAATCGCGGTAAAGTTCGAGATTTTGTAGTTCGAACGTTCAGCGAGCGGCACGCTAGGACCAGTGGTCGAAGACGCTTCAAACAAGTTGTCACCACTGGTTGGGCGCTGCGTGATGATCGCAAACTGAATGTTGCCTTGGTAACCCGTATCGGTGTCGACAGAGTCGTCATCATTACCGGTCAGAACAAGATAGCGAACGTTTACGGTACCGCCGAAGAACTCGACACCATCGTCATCATTGTTGTGAACCTGAATGAACTCAACAATTGTGCCGTCACCAACACCACCGAAAGAGATACCGTTCAGTTCGTTACCAGAAGACAGTGGGTTACCCGCGAACTTCACTTGTGTGTAACGCAGTGTACCGCTGTTATCACCTGGTGTCGCTCCACCGAAGAGGGCGTTCGGCTCAACGCCTTCAATGATATTCTCACAGTCGACTGCCTGGGCCGCAGCAGCCGTGTTACAGTCATTGATTGGCGCGCGGCCGAGGATAACAACGCCACCCCATTCACCTGTTGCATTGTCTGCATCGACCTGTGAGTTGGTCAGATCATCTTCAGAGGTAAAGACAACTGGGTTCGCAGCAGTCCCGTTTGAGAAGATTTGAGACCCGCGGTTCACAACCAGATAGTCATCACCTTCGTCACCGAAGATCGTAACGCCTGATTCAATCGTGAGAGTCGCTGGGTCGCCCGCAGCGGCAGCACCGTCGCCGCCAACGTCAACACCCACATCAACACGACCGATGAGCTCGTAAATGTTGCCGCGTGTTAGACGCAGAGAGTCAGTGACCGTGCCAGAAACCTGGCAAACGTTCTGACCGCTAATGTCGACACCCGAGTCCGTTGTGCCAGTTGGGCAAGTCGCGTCGGGGAAGAGCGCGAAGGTCCAGCCGGCCGCCCAGTTGCTGGTTTCAGTGTCATCAGGAGCAAAGGCGCCGATGTAAGTTGTGTCTTCGAAGAATGGGTCAACGGTAGACGCAGCAAATGGTGTTACGCCAGATTCGTTCGCACCAGGAAGAACACCCGCAAGTGAGCTTGGCTGCTCGCTATTGTTCGCATCCGCAGCCAAGGCCAACGGCGCAACGGTCATTCCGTTTGCAGTTGAGTTCGCCGCCGTGAGAGACGAACAATCGAACAGAACCGAGTTGAAGCTTGGGTCTTCAGTCGCTTCAAACGTTGCGTTGTCATTACCCGCATCCTGCCAGCGGAAGCATTCTGCCTCGTCGACAACGATGCCGTTCATGTAGCGGCCAACCGTACCTTCGTTCAGACGGAGGGCATTACCGCGCTCGAAGCCAATCGCTGTAAAGTTCGAGATGTTGTAGTTCGAACGCTCTGCGAGCGGAACTGCTGGGCCCGTCGTTGAAGACGCTTCGAACAAGTTGTCACCACTCGTTTCGCGCTGACGGATCACCGCGTACTGAATGTTGCCTTGGTAGCCCGTGTCTGTGTCGATCGAGTCGTCATCATTCCCGGTCAGAACGAGATAGCGAACGTCGACTGTACCACCGAAGAATTCGACGCCATCGTCATCATTGTTGTGAACTTGAATGAACTCAACCGTTGTGCCGTCACCAACACCACCGAACGAGATGCCGTTCAGTTCGTTACCAGAAGACAGTGGGTTACCCGCGAAGCGAACTTGCATGTAGCGCATAGAACCGCTTGAATCGCCGGGTGTCGCCCCACCGAAGAGGGCGTTCGGCTCAACACCTTCAATGATGTTCTCACAGTCTACAGCCTGGGCTGCGGCAGCCGTGTTACAGTCATTGATTGGCGCACGCCCGAGGATGACAAGTCCACCCCATTCGGCAGTTGAGTTGCCGCCATCATCATTGTCAGGATCGGCGTCATTCTGACGATCCAGATCTTCGTCACTGGTCATCACGATCGGCGCTGCCGCAGTTCCGTTCGCAATCAGCTGAGAGCCACGGTTGACCAAGAGAAAGTCATCGCCGCTGTTTCCAAAAATGGTCACGCCAGGTTCGATTGTCAGAACGGCTGGGTCGCCGCCAGAGCCATCGCCGCCAACGTCTTGGCCAACATCAACGCGGCCATCTAGGCGATAGGCTGTGCCATCGACGAAAGGAAGCGTAAGATCTGAAAGGATCGTGCCTGAAACAACACAAGTTGTAAGACCACCTGTGGTCGTCGCGTCTTGCGTGAATCCAGTTGCGCACGTCGCGCCGGTGGATCCACCTCCCGTGCCGCCGCCAGTACCGCCGCCGGTCGCTGGCGGTGTGGTTGGCGTTGTCGCGCCTGGTGAAGCGATGTCGCTCCCTTGCGAACACGCCGCGAGCATCCCAAGGGCGATCGCGCTTACAGTCATACGAAGTTTCATATGTATTCCCCGAATACGGTTTTAAAGTCGGCCTCAAACAGGGAATCGTCCCTGTCAGTGCAACGCGGGGATTATTCGAACTAAGTGACGGATTTTTTTCACTAAAACTACGGTTCTGTGACGCTCTCAGTCATAAAACTGACGTAGTTATTAACGAATATTAACGCTAGATATTCCGCATTCGGACCATAGTGCGTCGCAACATGAATAGAGACAATGAGACAAGAATCTAGGTAATATTGATATGTTGCAGTGCCCCTATTACTCCGGTTTCGGATATTAAAATTGCAAATAATTGATCCCGCACCAAACAACCCAAATGCCAAATCCGAGACAGGGACCGAAGACAATTGCAGCACGTTCTTGTCGCGAACGTGATCTTTGCGACACGGTAAGCGCGACCAAAATCCCGGACGCCGAGGCTATCAATAAAATCACCGGCAATCCGATCGCCCCGACCCAGGCGCCGCCCGCCGCCAAGAGTTTCGCGTCGCCGAGACCAATCCCTTCATAGCCTCTGGCGCGGCGCCAGATCAAAGCCAAGCCCGCGATCAATACATATCCCGCAACGGCGCCAGATAGGGCCATGACAAGATCTTCTTGGTGCGCGGCATATCCGAGACCCAGCGCCACCAAAGGCCAGGTCAGAATGTCAGGCAATCGTCCAGTGCGAAGGTCGATATAACTCAACACCAAAAGAACAGCGCCAAGTCCTAAACTCGCAATCAAATCGAGATCGCTGACTCGAAATTGACGGCCCAGAAAAACGAAAAGAAGCCCGTAGCTGGCCGCAAGGCCGAGCGTGATCAGAAATGCTGACCGTGGCGTCGCGCGAACTTCTGGAAATGTGTCGTCGGTCGGATCGCCGCGCATTACCGACCACGAAACGATTTTGCCACAACAAACAATTCCGGCGATCCTGCCCGGCTCGCCGGCGGTTTGATGTGTTTGACGGTTTTAAAGTGCGCTTTCAATCGCGCCATCATGTCCGGCGTCGCACCGCCTTGGAAAACCTTGGAGCAAAAGGCGCCGCCGCGCACCAAGTGGGCAATGGCAAAATCTAAACCCATGTCTGCCAGCGCCGCCGTTCGTAAACTGTCCGTCTGCTTATGGCCCGTCGTGTTCGCCGCCATATCGGACAAGACCAAATCGGGCGGACCACTCAAGCCGGTTAGCATTTCGGTGACATCGTCAGGATTGTTGACATCGCCTTCGACCACGAAGGTGCCGGGCACCGGCTCGACCGGCAGCAGATCTATGCCCACGATTTCTTTGACGCCGCGCTTTACGCACACTTGCAACCACCCGCCGGGGGCTGAGCCAAGATCGACCACACGGATGCCAGGACGTAGAAGTTTCATCTGCTCATCGAGCTCGAGCAACTTATAAGCCGCGCGCGCCCGATACCCATCCGATTGCGCCTTTTGGACATATGGATCAGAGAGCTGTCGCTCGATCCACTTTTTCGAGCTCTCCGATTTCGCGCGGTACGCAATCACTTTGCGCTCTCCAGTCCGGCGGCCGGAAGATTTCTTGTCCCCGCTCGGCCCTTTCCAGCGGCGTTTGCTGTCATCGCTCATACGGCAGCTCCCTGCTCAGCGGGTTTCGCTTTCGGGCCACCCCGTCGACGGCGGCGGCGTGATTTGCGCTTCGGACCGTGCATCATCGATAAGAGCAATCCTTCGCGCAGCCCGCGATCGGCGACCCGCATTTCCCCTTTTGGAGCCAAGGACCATGTCCCTTCAACAATTGCGCAGCCGGCTAACATCAACGCGGCGCGGTCTTCGCCAATGGTTGGAAAAGTGTGCATCTTTGCCATGCCTGCGTCTTTAAGCTTTTGCACGGTGCCCATCATGTCATCGCGTGTGACCCACGCACCATCGACCTTGTCCCGGCGATACTTGGTTAGACCTAGAGTGACGCCGGTCAGACAGGTCACGGTTCCGGAAGTGCCAATCACATGCGCTGCGCCGTTTGCGAAGGCTTTGCGGATCTCCGGGGCACGTTTCCATTTATCGATCTCAGACATGACATGCGCCAGCATTTGCGGATACGCCTCAGCCTCTGGCAGGTGCGCAAAGGCTTCGGTCAATGTCACAACTCCTACCGGGAGGCTCCGCCACGCCAAAATGGGCGGCTTGCTCAATAAGCCCTTTAATCCGCCTTTGTGCGCTGGGCCAGCATCGACAAACGAAAGCTCAGTCGAGCCACCACCAATATCCACCACCAGCACGCGGTCCATGTCCGGCTCGATCAGATTGTGACATCCGATCAGCGCCAGACGCGCCTCTTCCTCGCCGCCAATGATCTTGAATGTGAGCCCGGTTTCGTCACGCACGCGCTGGATGAATTCTGCGCCGTTTGCGGCCCGACGACAGGCTTCCGTTGCGATGCATCGCACGTGGCCGACTTTTTTGGCTTTCAGCTTTTTAGAAATCTTGTTGAGCGCGTCCATGGCGCGCTCAATGGAGGCATCGGAAAGCCGGCCCGTCGCCTCGAGCCCTTCTCCCAGTCGCGCGATCTGCGAGTGAGAATCGAGCACGGAAAAGCTCTCGCCCTTGCGCGCGGCGACGAGTAATCGACAATTGTTCGTCCCCAAGTCCACCGCAGCATAGAGCGGCGGTTTCCGACGTTTGCGAGCGCCGGACCGGTTGCTACCTTTCCGGGCGTCTCGCACTTTATTTAAAGTCATGTGCTGACCAAATCTTGTATGTTGCCCGAAGCTGTAGCACACAAAAAGAACATGAGCTACGGACCGGACGCCATGAAACGCTTTATGCGACTGTTCGGGGGTGAAAAACCCGAAAAGACACAGCAGGTTATTGAAAAGCCGGAGCCTCCGGAGCTTCCGAACGCCATTCCTATGCGTCAGGCAAAATACCAAATTGGTCAGGTTTTAAGACATCGGCTTTTTGATTTTCGCGGGGTTGTCTTCGATGTCGACCCGTCTTTTGCCAACACGGACGAGTGGTACGAGTCGATCCCTGAAGAAGTGCGTCCCTCCAAAGACCAGCCTTACTATCATCTCTTCGCTGAGAATGAGCGCACCCATTACGTCGCTTATGTTTCAGAGCAAAACTTGGTCCCGGATGAGACTGAGACCCGCGTGAGCCATCCCGACATCGCCTCGATGTTTGAGTTCACAGAAACAGGCTATGTGCTGAAAGCCGCCCAACGCAACTAGCTCGGCTTCACTGCCAAAGGCGCGGCGTTCGCGAACGCCTCAATTTTTTGGCAGTTCTCATCGATGGAAACGAGCGTTGGAAAGCGCGAAAGATCGACATCAAACCGTTGGGCATTGGAAATTTGCGGGATGAGGCAAATCTCTGCCAATCCCGGGCCGTCCCCAAACAAAAACTCTGATTGCGAGGTTCGGGCATGCACCTCGAGCGCTTCGAAGCCTCGGATAATCCAAGTCGCGTACCAGGTTTGCACCGCTTCGGTCGAAGCAGAGAGGTCTTCCTTCAAATATTTCAGAACGCTGGAATTATTAAGCGGGTGAATATCGCAGGCGATTGTGTCTGCGAAAGCCCGGGCCCGTAAGCGATGCTCTGGATCTTTCGGCAAGAATGCCGGTTCGGGGTGGGTTTCCTCGAGCCAGTCCATAATCGCCATAGATTGCGTGTGGGGTTTCCCGTCAATAATGACGGTCGGCACACGCTGCTGCGGATTGATCGCCCGGTACGCGTCCGAATTCTGGCCAAGCACGTCCGGGTGCAGGTTCACCTCTTCGCTTGTATAGGCGAGGCCTTTTAAGTTCAGCGCAATACGCAGACGATAACAGGCCGAAGAGCGCCAATAGTCATAGAGTTTGATCACAAAAAATCTCCAGAATTTGTCCTGCGCGCGCAATATGCCTCAAGACATGACCGCGCACACTTGCTATATTAGTTGCATGAACAACCAATTTGCGAAACCCGCTCACGCCAAAGTCGACTGGACGATCGATCAAGGCTGGTCAGACTACACCCCAATAGAGCACGCAACCTGGGATCGGTTGTATGAGAGACTGATCGAAGTTTTGCCAAATCGCGCCGCGCCGGAATTCTTGAATGGTCTGGAAGCTTTGAACTTGCATCGCGGCGGCATTCCCAATTTTGAAGAGATTTCAGACGAGCTCGAAGCTTTAACCGGCTGGCGTGTCGTTGCGGTCCCCGGATTGGTTCCCGATGATGTCTTTTTCGATCACCTCGCCAATCGTCGGTTCCCAGCCGGAAATTTCATCCGTAAGCCAGATCAGCTCGACTATATTCAAGAGCCTGATGTCTTTCACGATGTGTTTGGGCATGTTCCGATGCTCACTGATCCGGTCTTCGCCGACTATATGGAAGCCTATGGCAAGGGCGGATTGCGGAGCCTTCGCCATGCGTCGCTCAAAAACCTTGCCGCACTCTACTGGTACACGGTGGAGTTCGGCCTGATTCAGACGGATCAAGGCCTGCGCATTTATGGCGCGGGGATCGTTTCGTCGCCGGCGGAAACAGCCTTTAGCCTCGAAGACCCATCGCCCAACCGTATTGGCTTTGGCCTCAAACGCCTGATGCGCACAGACTATCGGATCGACGATTTTCAACAGACTTATTTCGTCATCGATAGCTATGAGGAACTTTTTCGCGCGACCGTCGATACCGATTTCGCGCCGCTTTATACCGAGCTGCAAGGTGTGTTCGACCTTCGCCCCGAAGACGTTCTGCCGACCGACCGCGTTCTGACTCACGGCACCCAAGCATATGCTGAAAAGGGCGGGCGTTTCGCCGCTTAGGGCAGAAGCAGGCTCGCGTCGCCATAAGAGTAGAAACGATAATCATTGGCGATCGCATGCGCATACGCCGCTTGCATCACATCCGTGCCCATGAGCGCGCAAACCAGCATGAACAGGCTCGAGCGCGGCAAATGAAAATTGGTGACCAGCGCGTCGGTGGCCCGAAATTGATAGCCCGGTTTTAGGAAGATATCCGTCGGGCCTGACTCAGGATGAATCTTTCCGTCGGGCGTGGCGCAACTTTCTAGCGTCCGCAGCGCTGTCGTGCCAACCGCCACACATTTATGTCCAGCGGCCCGTGCCGCATTCAATTGATCGGCCACCTGAGGCGCAACGTGGCGCCACTCTTCATGCAGCTTTCCAGCCACCAATTGCTCATCCTTGAGAGGTGCAAACGTGCCCAATCCGACGTGCAAGCGCACCTGTGTCCGCGATAAACCGGCCGCATCGATCTCTGACAAAAGCCTTGGCGTGAAGTGCAACCCGGCGGTCGGCGCCGCAACGGATTTCGCATCATCGCCAGCGAAGCTGGTTTGATAGGTCTCTCGATCCCGCGCATCTGCGGGCCGGCGCCGGGCGATATAAGGCGGCAATGGCATAACGCCCACAGCTTCAATGGCCGCGTCGAGCGCGGATCCTGATTTGGAGAACCGAACTTGCAATTCGCCATCATCCAGCTTTGCGAGAATTTCGAGATCAAGCTCTGCGGAGATTTCTATTCGATCGCCAACGCGCAAGCGCTTGCCGGGCCGCGCCAGCGCGCGCCAGTCCGTTTCCGATGCTCGGCTCACCAGATTGATATCCACGGCGACATCTGTCCCCGCCGCATCGCGCGCCGGGCGAACGCCTTTGAGCGCAGCTGGAATTACCCGCGTGTCGTTAAACACGAGATGGTCGCCTGCCGTCAGATAGCGAGGCAGGTCTCGGACATAGGCGTCTTCCAACCGTCCATCGCCATGCACGACAAGCAGGCGCGCTGCATCTTGCGGCTCCGCCGGGCGCAGCGCGATGTGAGACTCAGGAAGATTGAAGTCAAAGGCTGAGAGATCGGTCAGCGAACGCCCCTATTCCACCACGGCCGCAGCGGCGGGAATATCGCAAAGCGGCACACGGCGCGCATCGGCATTGTCGAGAATGACTTTCCAAGCCTCTGTATCGGTCCGCTGCACAAACGCCTTTGGACGGTCCGCCTCAGGGAGATCCGCCGCCAATTTCGCCGACATGACAATGTCTGGATTTGCGATCGGGAAACCGTCCGTCGTTGGGCCAATCTTGATCGCTTGAATGACATCCAGTCCGGTCAAGGCACGGCCTTTGGCGGTATATTTGTAATCCAGGTGCTGACCTTCATCGCTGATCAGGAAGAATTGCGCATTGCCAGAATTCACATCATCGGTGCGGGCCGTTGAAAGCACGCCCGGGCAATGCGGGATCCAGCTCTCGACAAGGCCATCGATCGACATTTCAGCTAAGAAGCCTGGCTGTGTCGCCATCGGAAACCCAAGGTAGAAACCGCCATCGGCCCCATCTGCCGGGCCAATTGTATCCATCGGAACTTCAGCTGGATCGCGGCGAAACACAAATTCGGCTTCGAGCGGCGCCATCATCGCCTCCGCGCCATGGGTTTTCTCGATATCGCCGCCTTGCGCCATGAACCCTTTGAACACGCGGTGAAATTCGGTTTGGTCATAAAGTCCCGCGCGGACATAGGCGCGAAACTGTTCGACATGGGCCGGCGCCACCACCGGCAAAAGTTCGATAACGATCTGGCCTTTGCTGGTCTCCATGATGACCAGGTTTTCGGGATCCACCGCCCGCCAGGCATCTGGATTCGCCTCGACATCGGCCATGGTATAAGCCGCCGCCTCTGTCTCTACTGTCTGCGCCCCCGCACATGCCACAAATCCCGTTAAAGCTAAGCTTGTTAGCAGGGTTCTCAGAGTCATTTTTCGTATTTCTCCAGCAATCGCTTTTTCACGCCAGGCGTCACGAAGGGGGTGATGTCCCCATCAAATCGAGCAATCTCTTTGACCAATCGTGACGCGACGGCCTGATGTCTTACATCGGCCATAAGGAAGACAGTTTCAATCTCGCGATTCAGTTGCTCATTCATCGCAGTCATCTGGAATTCGTATTCAAAGTCCGACATCGCTCGGAGCCCGCGGACGATCACATTGACGCCTTGCTGTTCGGCAAAGTGCATCAGGAGTATGTCAAATGGAACGACTTCGATTAGTGCGCGGCCCGGTCCGGCGAGTGCCGCACACTCTTCTTCCATCATTTGAATGCGTTCTTCGAGGCTGAAGAGCGGTTTTTTGGCTTCGCTGACGGCAACGCCGATAATTAATCGATCGACCAGCTTCATGCCGCGACCGATTATGTCCAAATGCCCCATCGTGACCGGGTCAAAAGTCCCCGGATACAGCCCTACGCGCTCCATACTTCTCCTCCGCACGCCCGGTTAGCCGATTGAAGAATTCCGAGCGTTCTTAGGACTCTTCTGTATCGTCTTCGCCATTGTCCGCAAGACGTGCCACAGAGACAACCCGCTCTTCGTCCTTCGTCCGCAGAACCCAGACGCCAGATGTGGCGCGGCCGGCGATGCGAATTTGGTCGATTGGCGTACGTATGAGCTGTCCCGCGTCCGTCACCAACATCACCTCATCATCGTCATCGACTGTGAAGGAGGACGCGATTTGTTTGATATGACCGGTCTTTTTATTGCTGCCCCAAATATTGTGGGCCACCAGACCTTTGCCGCCGCGACCTGTGACGCGGTAATCATAAGCCGATGAGCGTTTACCCATGCCGTCATCTGAGATGGTGAGGATAAACTGTTCGGCAGCCCCGAGCTCAGCAATGCGCTCGGCTGACAAGGCTGCTTCTTCATCACCATCATCCCCGTCATCATCGGCGATGGCGTCGATCACTTCCTCATCCTCGCCCAATGCGGCTCTGCGCATCGCCGTGGCATGCTTCAGATAGGCGCGGGATTCGGCGCTAGTGACGTCGATATGGCGCAAGATCCCCATAGCGATGACTTGGTCGCCTTCTGCCAAGCGAATACCGCGCACGCCGGTCGAGTTGCGCCCCGCAAAGACGCGAACATCGGTGACTTTAAAGCGGATGCACTGCCCAATCGCCGTGGTCAGCATGACGTCTTGGTCTTCAGAGCACATGCGCACGCGGACAATGCCATCGCCTTCGTCCAGCTTCATCGCGATCTTACCATTGCGGTTCACGCGAACAAAATCAGACAGCTTGTTGCGACGCACATTTCCAGACCGCGTCGCGAACATGACATCGAGCTCATTCCGGCTCTCTTCATCATCCGGCAGCGGCATGACGCTCTCAATCCGCTCATCCTTGGAGAGCGGGAAGATGTTGACCAAGGCCTTACCGCGCGATTGCGGCCCGCCAATTGGCAGACGCCAGACCTTCTCTTTGTAGACCATGCCTTCAGAGCTAAAGAATAGGATCTCAGTATGCGTGTTCGCCATGAACACGCGTGTGACGAAATCCTCGTCCTTCATCGAAATCCCGGATCGGCCTTTGCCGCCGCGATGTTGCGTCCGATACGTCGAGAGCGGGGTGCGTTTGACATAGCCGCCATGGGTCACCGTGACGACCATATCTTCGCGCTCGATCAGGTCTTCATCATCCATGTCAGCGCCGCCGAACGTGAATTCAGATCGGCGCGGGACAGCGAATTTGTCTTTGACCTCATTCAACTCGCCGCGAATGATATCAAGCACCCGCGGACGCGATCTTAGGATGTCGAGATAGTCTGCGATTTTATCAGCCAAGCCCTTGGCTTCATTGCCAATTTCATCCCGGCCAAGACCAGTCAGGCGCGACAGTTGCAAGGCCAAGATGGCGCGCGCTTGCTCGTCCGACAGGAAGATCGCGTCTTCGCCATCCCAGCGCGTCCGACGATCAGCGACCAGCTCGAGCAGCGGTCCCATATCCATGATCGGCCAGGCTTTTTCCAGCAAGCGATCCCGCGCCGTGTTCGGGTCTGGCGCGTGTCGGATAATCGCAATGATCTCATCAATATTGGCGACGGCGAGCGCCAAACCGACCAAGACATGGGCGCGGTCACGGGCTTTGTTGAGCTCAAACTTCGTCCGGCGCGCCACGACTTCTTCGCGGAAGCGAATGAAGGCTTGCAGGATCTGGCGCAGATTAAGCTGCTCTGGACGACCGCCATTCAGAGCCAGGATATTGGCGGGGAAGCTGGTGCGCAGCTGCGAATATCGGTGCAACTGGTTGAGCACGACCTCAGCGCTCGCATCTTTCTTGACCTCGATCACAACGCGAATGCCGTGGCGGTCAGATTCATCGCGAAGGTCGGCAATGCCCTCAACGCGTTTGTCGCGCACCATGCCGGCAATCTTCTCAACCAGAGCCGCTTTGTTCACTTGGTATGGGATCTCAGTGACAATGATGGCCTGGCGTCCATTGCGCATTTCTTCGATCTCAGAGCGCGCCTGCATAATGATCGAGCCGCGCCCTTCGAGCAGCGCCTTGCGCGCGCCCGCATGGCCGAGAATGAGACCGCCCGTCGGGAAGTCCGGGCCTGGAATAATCTCAAGCAATTCCTCGTCGTCGATGACCGGATTGTCGATCATCGCGAGGGTCGCATCGACCACTTCGCCGAGATTGTGTGGCGGGATGTTGGTCGCCATGCCGACCGCGATGCCGCCTGCGCCATTGACGAGCAGATTCGGGAACTGGGCCGGGAGCACCTGCGGCTCTTGACTGGAATCGTCATAGTTGGATTGGAAATCGACAGTGTCTTTGTCGATGTCGGCGAGCAGATATTGCGCCGCCTTATCCATCCGAGACTCGGTGTAGCGCATCGCCGCCGGCGGATCATTGTCGATCGAGCCAAAATTGCCCTGGCCATCGACCAGCGGCAGGCTCATCGAGAATGGCTGCGCCAGGCGGACCAAAGCATCATAAATCGCGCTGTCGCCGTGCGGGTGGTATTTACCCATCACGTCCCCGACAATCGCGGCCGACTTACGATACGGCTT
>JBCBBY010000072.1:0-18979 GCA_038531195.1 Pseudomonadota bacterium | reverse complement strand
TTCCCAATCCAAAACTGGACCAAACTCGACGCTCTGAGCTGCCTCAACTTTCAGAAGATTAACCGTCAAACCCTCGTCTTTGAGCAATTGCGCCGTCTCACGGTCCGCCAGAATGCCCATGGAGAGTGTAAGCTCGCGATGAGTTTCGCCCATTTGCAACGATACCGTCGTTGGCGCCGTATGGTAGACGGCACCCGCTTTTGAATAGGTGATCTCACCATATGTTGGCGCCTTCACCTCCTCCAACACATCGCGGCGATCTGCACCGCCATGCACGCTGTTTCCAGAAACGCGTGTGTCACCACCGGCAGCGACCTCATCGCCGTCAACTTTCATATCGACCTGTTCCGACGCGATCGAAGCGCTGGATAGCGCAATCGTATCTTCGGCATTAGGCGATTGATTGTTGAGTTGCGGCGTCCCGAAGCCTTGAACCGTGCCGGAGCCAAACAAGAACGCGACTGCCCCAATAAGGATTGCTGTCCCGCCGATCGCTCCAATACCAATCGGAGATTTGATGAAGCCGAGTAAACCGCCAGATTTTCCTTGCTCGCTTTCGGCTTCGCGCGCCTCAAATTCATCATCGACGTCGAGGTCATCGATTTCCAACATCATTGGGACGACTTGGGGTTGGGGGCTCACACTTTACTCCAGCAGGCAATTCTGATTAGGCATACTTCTACCTGTGGTAGCATATCTGTCTTAAAAATTTATTCTTTGAGACGACGAGAATGCCTTACTCATGCAGGATTTCTTTAGGCTTTTTTATGAAAATACAGAGTGTTATCGGATTAATTATCCCATGCCCGCAAATCTATTCGCACGCGGGGCGGGTTGCTTAAGATAATCTTTATATCTGGCCTGCAGATACTCAACTTTACCGCGAATACTCGGGGTATTTTGGCTTTCATCTCTGAACTACGGGACCATCGCCGTGTCACTAAAAGAAAAACTCAGAATTCTTGTGGTCGACGACACCGCCACCAGTCGCAGCTTGATCATCAACGCCATCGAGCAAATCGGAATCAAAAATTATAGTTGGGCCGTGGATGGCGCAGATGCGCTCGATAATCTCGAGAAAACGACCTTCCATCTGGTCGTTTCTGATTACAACATGCCGAATATGGATGGCCTGGTTCTGCTTAAGAATATGCGGTCTAATCCAAAGATGCAGCGCACGGGCTTCATTATGATCACCGGGACAAAAGACCCAGATGTCATCAGTAAGGGCCAGTCGCTCGGTATGAATAACTATATCGAAAAGCCGATTACCAAGAATGGCCTGCAAGCTTGCATTGAGGCGGTCACCGGGCCGCTTTAAACTTTACGCCGTTTCTTCTTCCGGAATCTCGGCAACAAAAACAAATACAATCCAGTTCCCCACATGGCGATGAGCAAAACGCCTGTGGGCAAGAAGATGTAGAGTTTGACCGCGTCCGAGAAAAACGATCCATCATGGATCTGTTCGATCAAGTCCGAGCGCCGATAAGCAACGTTTAGGACATCGCCTGACCGTGTATCGACCTGCACTTCCCAGCCGGACTTCGCCCGCAATTTGGCAACGCCTTTGCCGACCCGAACATCAATTCGGTCAATATCGGTCCAGGCCTCAATCTGCGCCTCTGGGTGATTGCGCGCCGCCTCAACCATTTGATCGAAGCTAATCTCTGGCAGCTGATCGGCAACAATGCCGGATTGCGTTGCCGGCTGAATCCAGTCGATTTCCTTTTTCAGCATCAAGAAGATACCGGCGAAAAAGATAATCGCAGCCGGCACCGCAACCGCGAGCGATAGCCAATAGTGGATTTGGCGCAGAAGACGTTTCAGGTTCATGAGTTCATCCTTCGGCCCGCCATTGCGACGGGCCGTAAAGCGTACGCTTACGGAATGGTGCCGCCTGGTACCCAAGGCGCTCCTGCGGCGAGCAATTCGCGTTCAAAAGCCGGTATTGTGCTATCCATCAACGCTGACAGGCGTTGGCGAATGGCTCCAAATTCGGACTGCGCAATCGCTAACTGTTCGCGATGCGTCTCTGTCGGTCCATATGTTGACCGCCCGACGCCCGTCTGGACGAAGCTTAACCGGCTCCGCACCGTCGGCTGCGTGCGTTCGTAGATCGCATTACGGGCAGCATTCCCGCGGACCAATTCAGACAGAGCGTTTGCTTCTGAACGAATGGCCTGCAAGCGATTGTCGAGCGCCACTGGGTCACCGCCTTGAGCGCGATCAGTGGCCAAGGCCAAAAGAGAGACTTTCTCATCGAGCTCAGCCAGGGCCGCGCTGACTGCTGTTACAGAGCGATCGAATGCAGAGACTTCAGCCCAGAACTCAGTCGTGTCCGCCTGTGGTGGTAGCGCTCCATCCCGCAGCCGCTCAACTTCGAACGTCTGTGGTCCAACCAATTCGGTTGTTTGCCCGCGCACACGTTTCGACAGTGACACGGTATAGGTGCCCGGCGCGACCAAATACCCGGTCGGTTCTTCTTCTAGATTGTCGCCGATCGCAACTGCGGAAGAACTCGGATATCGCAAGTCCCAATTGATCCGGTGGAAGCCTTTCTTCGCGGCCCCCTTAAGGCGCCGCACCACATTTCCATCCGAGTCTTTGACCGTCAGCCAGATCGTCGGTTCGATTTCCTGCAACTCAGCCGTAATCGTGTCAAAGCCCGGGAACGGTGTATCTTCCCCGTCCTCGATTAGCGGCGCTTCACGCTCCAAACGCTGGTCTTTGAGAGACTGAATGTCGTCAGCCAGATAATAGGTAAAGTTCGCTCCGAAAGGCGGATTGGGCGCGCGGTAATAACCGTGCCCCTGCGAACCACCTGCATTGAAGGCGAGCGTCGGCTGCTCAATATACCAAAGTGCTTTACGTCCAGGGAACAACATCGCTTCTTGCTCGAGACTGTCCTCGGTCAATGTTCGCAATGGCGAAATGTCATCGATGATAAAGAAGCCACGTCCGAAGCTCGCCGCGACAAGGTCATTCTCGCGGCGCTGGATGGTCACGTCCCGGAACGAAATCGTCGGCGCATCACCCGTGAGCTTCACCCACTTACCGCCACCATCGAGCGTGAAGAACAAGCCAAATTCTGTTGCGGTGAAAAGCAGATTGGGATTCTCGTGATCCTGAACCACACGCCAAACCAAGTGCCGATCTTCAAGATTACCCGAAATATCGCGCCAGTTTCGCCCCCGATTGGTGCTCTTCAAAAGATACGGTTTGTAGTCTCCATATTTGTGATTATCGAGCGCGATGTAAACCGTATCCTCATCGAACAAATCGGCTCGGATATCGTTCACGAAAGCCGTATCCGGGACGCCGGGTAAGCGACCGACCTCAATCCGCCGCCATGACGTGCCGCCATCTTCCGTCACCTGAATGGTGCCATCGTCAGTGCCAACATAGAGCAGGTTCTCATTCAGCGGAGACTCACCGAGAGAGGTAATCGTATTGTACTGCGACATCGCGTAGATGTCCCACCCTGCTTCCCAGCTCCATTGGCGTCCTTGGACTGGCAGCTGCATACGATCTTCATCGCGTGTGAGATCGCCTGAAATTGGCGTCCAGCTATCGCCGCGATCGTCGGACCGCCAGACGCGTTGTGAGGCGAAATAGAGCCGCGTCGGTTCGTGCTGGCTGACCAAAATAGGCGCGTCCCAATTCCAACGCTCAATAGCATCGCCGGGTTTAGGTTGCGGTTTGATATAAACAAACTCGCCTGTCGTGCGGTCGACGCGCGCCAGATTACCTTGTTGCCATTGCGCATACATGATGTCGGGATTGCCAGGCTCAGTCGCAGATTGGTGTCCATCTCCCCACAAAGTGACGAACCAATCGGAGTTGCGAATGCCCTGGACACTGTCCGTGCGTGAAGGGCCGCCCTGAGAATTATTGTCCTGCGTGCCGCCATAGACATTGTAGAACGGCTCAGCATCATCGACGGCAACTTTATAGAATTGCGTCACCGGCAAATTGTCGATGAAACGCCAGGTCGCGGTATGGTCGTAGCTCTCATAAAGACCGCCATCCGAGCCAAACAGAATGTACTCGCTATCATCAGGCCGGAACGCGATCGCATGGTCGTCGACATGCTTATACTCATTGTTGAGATCGCTCCACGTGCTGCCCCCATCATTCGATATTTGCGTTGTGTTGGAGACCAGATAGATGCGGTCGAAATAATGCGGGCTCGCATAGAGCTCTTGGTAGTAATGAGGGCCAGTTCCGCCGCTGACCGTATCCGACATCTTATCCCAGCTGGCGCCGCGATCGACGGACTTCCAAACACCCCCTTCGCGCAAGTCGAGCTCGATCGCTGCATACAAAACGTCCGGTTCGATCGGAGAGATGGCCAAACCAATCTTACCCATATTGCCATCCGGCAGGCCGGTGGTCAGTTCGGTCCAGGTCTCACCGCCGTCTTCAGACTTCCAAAGACCGCTTTCCGGGCCACCGCCGACATAAGCCGCAACGGTGCGATGGTGCTGCCACATTGCTGCATAGAGGCGATCTGGATTGCGGGGATCGATGACAAGGTCTGTTGCGCCCGTGTACTCACCGGATGCGAGCGTGTTGATCCAGGTTTCGCCGCCATCGGTGGATTTGAAAATTCCGCGTTCCCCGCCCGCAGACCAGAGCGGGCCTTGAGAGGCGACCCAAAGCGTATCGGAGTCGTCTGGGTGAACGATGATCTTTGAGATGTGCTCAGAGGCTTCAAGCCCTTTCTTCTCCCAGGTCGCGCCGCCATCGTCGGACTTATAGATGCCATCGCCGAAGCCGTTATGGCGCCCACCATGATTCTCACCAGTCCCAACCCAAATTCGATTCGGATCTGACGGGTCTGCGCCGAGCGAGCCAATCGAGTATGAGCCCTGTCCGTCGAAGAGAGACGTCCACGTGGTCCCAGCATTCTCTGTTTTCCAAACGCCGCCGGAACCGACCGCCACATACCATGTCGCGGGATCATCGGGGACGATGAGAATGTCGCCAATTCGGCCTGACATGAAAGCCGGTCCGATATTGCGTAAGCTAAATGCGTCAAAGGTCGCGCTGGAGAGTGGTGAATTCTCTTCATCACCACTAGCCTGCGCCAGAGCTGGCAGGGTTAAAACCATTGCCAGCAATAAACCGATTATTCCCCGTAAGCTTTTCATTTCAGCCGCCTCCAAATGCTCTCTCTGTCCACACGCTAGCACATTCGATCCGATTGCATAGCAAGGAGGTGGCGGAGACTTGCGATCGCTCACTGACATTTGATGTCAGCATCGATTGGTAAGGTTCGAATAGAGCCAGGAGATACCGATGCATCAGACCCCTTTCGAAACCTTAGATGCCCCACCCGTCGCGACACTGCTCGGTTGGAGGCTGATCAATGTCGACTCAGCCAACATGTCGATCGAGATTGAGTTCGAAGCGACGCGTGCATTTTTGAATCCGTCTGGTCACATTCAAGGCGGTATCCTTTGCGCGATGTTGGATGACACGCTGGGGCCGGCTTTATTCGCTGCGACCGATTTCAAGAAACAAGGGCGCACCATAGATCTGCACACGCATTTCATCCGACCTGCTTTGCCCGGCAAGATCCGAGGAAACGGCCGAGTGACGCGGCTCGGAAAATCCGTGGGGTTTATGGAGGGTCAGCTGTTTAACCCAGAAGGCAAGCTGATCGCGCGCGCGACGGGAAGCGCGATGTTATTTGAGTTTGCCCCTCAGAAATAGGGCTCGCTCATCGCCGCGCGAGCGGGGATCCGCGGATGGCGAGCACTCGAATCCATCCACGCTTGCCTCTACGTTACGGCTTCCCTCAAACGGTCTACATCGTAGGCCTTTATCGATAAGATAGATGAGGGCAGGACATGTATTATCAGGAACTTCAAAACGCTCGCGACGCGCTAACCGGTCCGGGTGGTCCCTTCGAAATCATCGAAACTGAAGTCCTCGGCCAACGCATTCGCGATTACAAAAACCGCCCAAACAGCATTCGCGACATTTGGCTCGCAACCACCGAGTTTTCAGAGCGCACCTACATCGTCTACGAAAACGAACGCTTCAGCTATGCCGAATCTCATCGGATCGTGAACACGGTCGCCGCATGGCTGTTTGAGCAAGGTGTCAAACCAGGCGACCGCGTCGCCATCGCGATGCGCAATTATCCAGAATGGATGTTGATCTATTGGGCTTGCACCTCCATCGGCGTCGCAGTCGTCGGACTGAATGCGTGGTGGACGGAAACCGAGATGGCGTATGGCATCAATGACGCGCGGCCGAAAATCGCGTTTGTCGATGCTGAGCGACTCGCCAGGATCAAAGATAATCCTGAGATCGAAACGGAACCCCGCCTGATCGGGGTGCGTCTGGATCGCGGCGTGGAGGGTGTGGTCGACTGGGCTGCACTCATTGCCGACACTCGCCCCCTCCCCGATGTCGACATCGATCCGGACAGCGATGCTTGCATCTTTTACACGTCCGGCACGACAGGCTTTCCAAAAGGCGCGCAACTCACCCATCGCGGGTGCGTCGCTAATCTGATTAACATGCAATATGCCGCGGCTTCAGCCATGATGGCGATGACCGCCGCGACGGGTGAAGAACCACCTGCCACAATGCCCATCCCTGTTGCGCTCATCACGACGCCGCTCTTCCATGTCACGGCCAATAATTGCGGGGTGTACCGCGTCACAGCCGTCGGGGGGACGATCGTATTGATGTATCGTTGGGACGCTGGCGAAGCGCTGCGGATCATTGAGCGCGAGCGTGTCACCTCGGCCGGCGGCGTCCCCGTTATGGGGCGGGAACTGATCAATCACCCAGATTTTGAGAAAACGGATACGTCCAGCTTACTCGCAATTTCATGCGGCGGCGCGCAGGTTCCGCCCGATCAAGTGCAGCAGATCGACGACCAACTCGCAACCGCGCGCCCAGGCACCGGCTATGGCATGACAGAGACATGCGGCATCATCACTTCAGTGGCCGGAGACCTTTACGTCGACAAACCGGACTCCGCCGGCCCAGCGATGCCGAACTTTGAAGTGAAATGCGTGAACGACGCCGGTGAAGAGGTGCCACAAGGTGAACTCGGTGAACTTTGGGTGCGCGGGTCGTCAGTCATCAAAGGCTATATCAATCGACCGGATGCCACGGCTGAGTCGATCACAGACGGTTGGCTCCACACCGGCGACATTGGGCGCTTAGACGAGTTCGGTTTCATCTATCTGGTCGATCGCAAAAAAGACATGGTGCTGCGCGGCGGCGAGAACATTTACTGCGTCGAAGTCGAAGCGGCGATCTACCACCATGATGCGGTGGCTGAATGCTGCGTTTTCGGCGTCCCTGATGAGCGCCTCGGCGAAGAAGTCGGCGTCGCCCTTCATCTCAAACCAGGGCAAACGCTATCAGAGGATGAGCTCAAAGCGCATTGCGCCACGCGTTTGGCGAAGTTCAAGATCCCACGCTATGTCTGGGTCTGCAATGATCCTTTCCCGCGCAATGCGAGCGGAAAGTTCCTGAAAAGAGAAGTTCGCGAACGATTGCTCGAAACGCTCTAGTCGTCGATCTTCGAATTGCTGCGTATTGCAAGACCAAGTCCCGCAAATGCCTTCGCATTTTGCGAGACATCTCGATTTCGCCATTTCGTAAACGCCTGAGTCAAGCCGGTAAAAGCCCCGATTCAACGCGAAAAACACCAAAATATCAGTGTTTTCTCACCTGGAGGCAAAATTGCCTGGTTGGTGATGCTTGCGGTCGTCTCTCACGGCGCCGGAACGCATTCAACAACCAAAAGGTGATTTATGAAAACGATCAAACTTCTTGCAGCAACCACGATTGCCGCCGGCCTGTTAATGCCAATGACAGCCCACGCAGCACCGCAAAATGCTAAGCAATTTAAGAACGCTATGCAGAACGCATCCCACGCCCGGCTCAATCGCAATGGCAGCAACATCCTGCGTTTCGATGCGGACCAAGACACAACTCTGCGTCAGGTCAATTCGCAGAACAGCTCGATCCGCGCCAACGCCGTCCACGTCGACGACTCGCTGATTTCAAACCTCGACACTGATCAAGACGCGACCGTCCGCCTGACAAATGTGACCAATTCAAACGTGGTCCTGAACTCAGTCGACATGACACGTGCGCGTTCTGTCATGACGGAAATTGACCAAGACGCCACCGTGCGAAAGGTGAACGCCGTCAACTCTACGATCGCCGCGAATACGATCTCGATTCGTTAGGCCAACCAGATGAAACGCGCAGACGTCCCCACCCCGCACCGACTGGCTCGGCTGGTTCCGATTGCTCTGGTGATCTTAGCCTTGCCTGATGTCGGCTTTGCTCAGTCTGCGCGTTTCACCCTTATCGATGCACGGGACGGCCTCACGCCGGAAGTGCAGCAGGCCTACGCTGAGGCCATGGGCGCAAATGCTGAAACGCCAATGGTGAGAAGCCGGGTCAAAATTATCGGAAATGCCCGGCATGGCGCCGATTTTACTGCCGTCGACTTGCCAGAACATGTCCGCAGCTTGGACCTAGACGTCGACCTTATTCTGCAAGGCGGGGAGACGCTCAGCGCGCCCGTTAATCTCAATCACGTTCGATTGGCGCGTCGTACGCCCAATCGGGTCACCCAACGCACCACGATTAAAGGACAATAAGCCATGCGCCTGATCTTGCTCTCTTTAAGCCTACTCGCCGCTGGGTGCGCCTCTATAGACCAACCGACGCGGTCAGCGGACACACCCGCGCTCCGCTATAGCCATGATGGCTTCAGCGTTGATGAAGACGCCGCCCGCATCCACCATGCATTCGAACAGAAAATTGAGGTGGCCAGCGCGCGCATCGCCGACTCCATGCCGGCCGGAACCCCTGTGACGCTCGTCTATGTCGAGAACACCGTCAACTTGGTCGATACGCCGTCCTCTTTCACACGCGATATGGGCGGACCATACGCCCCAACCGCACGGATCGCGGCCGCCCAGCAATATCGCGGCAGCGCCTTGCGCGTCATCGACCCTGACCACTTCTCTGCCAATATTGGCGTTGATTGCCAGAACGCGACCAATGGCGCCCGTGTCTTTCAATTAAAAACCTATGTCAGTAATTATGATCCAGGTGTCCGCCGCCGCAATCACGGTCTCGCACCATTTGCGCAAGACAATGATCTTGGCGTCGATGTCTCACAGCAGTCTGGCTCGACGACCGATGTGTTTACGATTGAGACCGAACTGTCCGACTGTTTTGGGAACGTTTTACGCGCCCTATCGCCGGTTGTCGAAGTGTCTTCGATCACGCGCGGACAATCAGTCTTTTTCTTTTCTGAATTCGTCGGCGTCTACGGCAATCGCTCACACTCTGTGTCTGCCAACCTGAATGGCGCGAAGAAACGCGCTGTCGAATTGGTGGTGGCAGAGATCGGCATGTTCCTCGCCGGGATCCCGGATCAAGAGATCGATCAGGTCTTTGCCTTTGAAACCGCGGACGCCGCACACGCATCAACTGTAGAGAAGGGAGATGGATAATGGCGCAAAAAGTATCTTTCGGGCGCCGTCACGGACCCACAAGCCTTGAATACACTTGCAAGTACGGCGTCAAAAGGCCCGAACTGCGGACCGCCGACCGCCAGAACGTTTGGTGCGAGAGTTACGTCTACTCTTATGACGATGAAACAACCCTCCGAACGGTTCGAAAAGCGATCATCTTAGATGCAAATGCATTCGGTGCGCGCGTGCGCTCTCGTAGTCGCGCGAAATACTCTGAGACCGTGGTCATCAAAGCCGGTAGGCTTGGCCTGCACAAACGCGCGACTTTGGTTTGGCAAAAGGGTTTCGATGCCGGCTTTCGATTTGACTAGTCGTCCGCATCAGGTGCGGTACGAAACCGTCTGAACACCGCCAGCCCGATACTGATCAGAACCGCCAGCGCAGCGGCGCTAAACAGGCCGAACTTTGCCGGCGTGAGTACGTCTTTCAAACCGAGAAAAGACTCATTGCCAACCAAGGCCAACGCTTGCGTCGTATTCTCAGCAAGATCGACAAAGATCACGGCCAATGCCGGGATCACCAACCAAGATCGCAACACGCCTCCAAACCGCCAGATCAATCCGGCGAACAATCCCCCATATGCCAGCGGATAGGCCGTATCATTGAAGACGGTGGCATTGAAATGCGCGCGTTTCTGCTCGGCACTCATCTCCGCCAGACGCGTTTTCGCGTCTTCGCCAGACCAGAGCATATCGAGCAACTCACCTCCACTCGCGACTTGCGCAAAAGAGAACGAGTATCCAATCGCCATCATGGCAACGAAGAGCGCGAGCAGCACCCATGTACGTGAGAGAAAGTTTAGCAATTTGTCCTCCGCGGATTGAAGAGCTCTGATGCCCTTGGCGTCCTTTTGTTGATCGGAAGCTTAGTCCTAGGATTGCGATATGAGAAGGAAAGTCTGCTACGGGCGAAACCAACATCGCGTGCTAGATGATCTTCGATTTTAGCCCTTCCGCCAGAAAATCAAATACGAACCGAACACGCGGGCTCGCCCTAAGCTCGGAATGCGCAGTGAGCCAGACTGGCAATCGCCCGACTTCTCCAGCGCTTTCTATGCGGATCATATTCGGATCTCGGTCACCGATTTGAATCTGATTGAACCCAATACCGAACCCGGCTTTGGCCATTTCCCAACACACCACTTGGTCGTCCGATCGGAAGGCGAAAAAATCGCGATCCACTTCCAACCCCACCGCCTTAAATCCCTCGATGATTTGGGTACTGCGATCATAGCCAATAATGGCGTGAGCGTGAGCGTCCTCGATAGATCTCAGCAGACCATGCCTTTCGACATAAGACTGGCTCGCATACATGCCCATTTTGAGCTCGCCGATCTTGCGCGCGATGACGTCTTCCTGTGTCGGTCGATACATGCGTACAGCAATATCGGCTTCGCGCCGGAGCAGGTTCTCGGTCTTGTCGGTCGCGACCAATTCTACCTCGATATCAGGTTCGGTTCGGCGCAGCTCGGTCAGAATTTTGGGCAATACATAAGTCGCCATGATTTGACTCGCCGTCAGCCTGATCGCACCTCTGAGCGTTTCGCCGCGCCCATCCACGGCCATACTGAGCTTAGCGGCAGCGTCCGCCATATCTTTCGCGTGCGCCATGAGCGCCGTCCCTGTGGACGTTAGAACAACACCGCCAACCTCGCGCTCAAAAAGCCGCGCGCCAACTTGTTGTTCAAGAGACGCAATATGTCGGCTGAGCGTCGGCTGGCTAGCGCCCGTCGCGCGGGCCGCCGCCGAAAGCGACCCATGCTCACCGACAGCAGCAAAAGACTCGAGGAGACTCCAATCAAATTTCATTGTCAATCCATATTTGAATATTTAAACTCAGTTTTGTGGAATTTATCATCCATAATTGAATGCGTAAGCTCAGGTGGTCAACTCAAAAAGGAGCAGAGACATGTCGCAATCGGTTATTATCTTGGGCGCGAATGGACGTTTTGGGCGTGCTGCCAGCCACGCCTTCTTCAAAGGCGGGTGGGCCGTTCGAACATTCACGCGCAAGCCCTCGCACAGCCCGGCAGAGGCACATTTTGAAGGTCGGTTTGGCAATGCGTTCGATTCTGACGCCCTTATTAAAGCGACCTCGGACTGCGACGTCATCGTCAATGCCCTCAATCCCCCCTATCAAAACTGGAAACGCGATTTGCCCCGCATAACTGAGGCAGTGATCGCAGCTGCAAAAGCGACGGGGGCGAGCGTGTTGATCCCCGGGAATGTCTACAATTATGGCGCGGAGATGCCGCCAATCCTCACCGAGGACACACCGCACCGACCAAGCACGCGCAAAGGGCAGCTCCGAGAAGCCATGGAAGAGTCATATGCCGTTGCGGCTGATGAAGGGGTCCAGACAATTATTCTCCGCGGCGGAGACTTTATCGAGCAGGCCAAAACCGGAAACTGGTTCGATACTTATGTGGCGGCCAAAGCCCATCAAGGCAAACTGACCTATCCAGGCCCTTTGGATCGCGTGCATGCTTGGGCCTATTTGCCCGATATGGCCCGCGCTATGGCGGCGCTCGCCGAAAAGAGAAGGATGCTCGGGCCATTTTCAACATTCGGTTTTGAAGGCTTCAATTTGACAGGCGCGGAGTTGGTGGATGCGATTGAACTCACGCTCGGCCGAAGCCTGAAAGTCAATACGATGCCTTGGCCACTCCTGCGCGCCCTAAGCCCGTTCCTACCCACTATCCGAGAAGTCATGGAAATGCGATATCTTTGGCAAGTGCCGCACGCGGTGTGCGGACGGTCGTTGCGCGAAGCTTTACCGGGGTATCAAAGTACGCCTCTACAGATTGCCCTTAAGGACGCACTTGGCATCGCCCAACAACCGGCCATCGCGCAAAACGCTTTTGCGTCTGCTTAGGTGTCACCTGAAACTCAAGACAAAAGAAAACCCCCGAAAATCCGAGGATTTTCAGGGGTTTATTTGGGTGCGGGAGGGCGCACCAATCAAAAAAGCAGAATAATTATTCCTTTCATTACAACAGGTTGAGCAGTACGCACTCCCAGAAGCATACAGAAATGAGTCCCTGCGGCACTCGCGTTGCCGCATTGAAGCAGTTTAACGCAAACACCCATTCAATGCCGGGCCAGCGGCGCGCGCTCATGATCGACTGGAAAGCTAAACGCCGCAGCCCAAAGCGCGGTCGTCACATACTGCCGATCTGCAAGATGCTGGCGTTCTTCGGTCTTGAACTCTGCGAGGAGCCCAAGCCAGCACAGCGGATTAAGAACCTGGCTCCAGATCATTCCTGGAACCCTGTCGTATGGTTCAGCAGCGTCGGGTGGACCATAAAGTATTTGCCGCAAGGTGCCACAGGTCAAACCCTGAGCGGCTTCATCATTCAACACGCCAAGGAAAACACTCCAGTTCCCGAGCAGCGCCTCAGGAACCCTGGACGAAGCCGCGTGATCAACTTCGAACAACCAGAATGGTGCAATCAAGTTAAAGAGATCGCCGGGCTTATCGGCGATCGCTCTCCCAGCCTTTGTTAGCCGACAGGTCAGCTTGTCATGTCGGATCAGCCTAAGTTTCTGCAGTATGAAATGCAGCGCCTCCAGCGGCGGGAAGTCGTATTCATTCAGCACCTTGTTGACGAGGAACAGCCTATCCTCCTCCCAGCCCGGCCAGGCGAACTCGGCTGCGGCCCAGTGCACGAACTTGCGCTTGAATGCCTTCCCCTTTGTCAAGCCGATGGTTTCATGTTCGACCAGATAGCTCAGAAGCTTCTGGGCGGCGCACACCATAGGTGAGCCCGCAAGTGCAGGCTGGTCATTCTTCACAGGTTGGAAAAGGAAAGTCATCACAAATTAATCTTCAAGCTTGTTCGCTAAACAGAGTACCGACGAAAGCACTGCATGCCTATTTAAACTGTTGAAGGTTCGAGCCCCGAATGTCGCGCCAAACCCGACGAGACAAGGGGTCAAGGGTATTTTTTATTGATGATTCGGTGGGTTACAAGTTTGGGTTTGGCGCGAGTGACGTGCCACATTTCATATTTTTTATCCTGTATTTTCAATCACTTACGTGACTTAAAATCGATTTTTGGTCCTCAGCTTGGCCCGAATTTGGTCCACAGTTTTGTGGGCCAGTCAGGTTCGACGCTACTTCATCGCGCCGAACTCATGGATAGCATAATTTGTCCCTAGGAGGAATCCGTAAAACCAAACAGAATTGTTTGAGGCCAATGACTTAAAACGCCCTAAAACAGCCTCTGCCTACTTTGCTGTATTCAACCCGAGCGATCAGTATACAAAACGTCGCTCGGAACTTGGCTGATTCATCAGAATCAAAAAGGTATGCATCACGGTAGGAGACAGAACTTAGTCAAGGGGGACCCGCAAGGCGCTGAAGGCAAGGTCCGTAATAAGATACTCAATGCCCAAATTAGCATTAACAACCACAGCGCGGTCGAGGTCAGGAGCGATAATAGCAACTGAGTACCAGTATGTGTTTGAACCATTGTGAATGTAAATTGGGCCGTACTCTGTGTGGATATCGATAGACCAACCCATCGCATACTCGATCTCATCATCCGGGTATGGTTCCCAAAGAATATCTCGTTGGTGACGAGGGAGAAAGCTTGGATCCATTCGAAGAAACTCTGCAAGTAGAAGGGCATGAGGCCCAGGCGCTGCGTGCAACGTACCTGCTGGGCCGAGGACTGGATGGTTGTCCGCAGCTTCGCCTTTACCAACAGGTACCGGAGATTTGAATATGTGTTCTTTGTGACCTTCTACATGTTCTGGCGGGCCAAAGCCCCACCCCATACGCGCCTTCAAGTTCGGGACAGCATCAAAGATATATGTCTGCATGGCCTCCTCCCAGCTAACCTCTCGGCTGAATTCACGGGACAATGCAGCCTCAATTGCGGCGCCGGCAACGACATAGTTTAGGTTAGAATAGTGGAATTTTCCGATCTTGCGACTAGGCGGCTTTCCAAGCAAAACCACAACACCGGTCTGGCGCAAATCCGTGAGGGGTGCGTCACTGAGTAAGTCAACATCCGAGGATATAATAGACCGCATACCTGATCGATGGGAAAATAAGTCTTTAATTGTGATCGTGTTCCAACCCGGATCTATCTGACTTTTTAGATCAGGAAAAAACGTCGGTAGTGGCTGATCCCAATCGACAATATTTTCCTCCGCAAGCCTTGCGAAAAGCAAGGCTGTAAGAGCTTTCGTGTTTGATCCGATATGCCAAGAATCACTGGGCCGAACCGCAGTGCTGTTTTGGTTCGATCTCGTTCCAGATACAAAAACTCTTACCCGTCCTTCTGAGTCTGCAACCGCCATGCTTAATCCAGGTGTTTCGGTATGTGCACGGACCGTTGCCATACGGTCAGGGATAGGACCAGTTAGCGCGACTTGAGACGCGCAGCCTGCAATGAAAAGTGCGGCGGTGAGAAGACTTATGAGCTTTGATGTTTGGCCAGATCGAAGCCTCGGGATAGATTCAGGCACTTTGATTTCCTTGTATTCAATCTTGATAATAGGCTCTCATTTCTGGTGAGGGCGGTACGCAGAAACGAAAGCCCTATACGATTGTTGCAGGTTTAGGAGCGACAGCCGTTTCTGACCAATGTCTCCTGAAGTATATCCATACGAGTGTTTGCATCAGACTTCGTTGAGCTTGCAATAATCGCCTCAATTCCAGCTTCTACGAATTCGTAATCCTCATCTGCGAGTATAATATCTAGACCTGCTCCGATTTCATCAGCATTGGCGGATTCCTTAAAACCTTCCGCGCGGCCGATTTCACGAGCGAGGTCCATACAGCTCAAGCCACTATACTCCTGCGTGATGTCTTCCGGTGTTGTACAGGCCGATAGTACCGCGCTGAATCCTAAGATAAGAGCCCCCAATGTTTGTCGTCTTTGCATCTTTTACTCCTTGTTGTTTGGCGGGTGGATTGATTGAATCCAGGCTTAAAGCTTACGCAGGTAAGCGATGAAGACCCCAGTTGAGTGGTCCTTATCCACAAGGGGGCTATCGAAGATTTCATTGGAGATGTATTCATAAGTAACTGAGCCTATCAGCATACTCCGCTCTGATAGAGAGCGCGCTACAGAAACCTGAAGATAGGGGGTCCAATTAGAGCCCGGCGCATAGGCCTGAAGGGTATCAGTCGCTTCATTTGCCTTGACGCCATATTCGTAGAGAGAAACTTTCTCATCACGATATGCACCCCCAACACCAGCATTGAAGAGATACTGACCTATCTTCATGCCGGTTGAGGCTTCCAGCTGTCCGGCTATGCCGTCATGTTGTCCGGAGATATCGTGAAGAAGTTCAGCGCTGATGGAGATCAATCCAAGACTAAGCTCAGATTGAACGCCTGCTTCTACTGCTAAGCCTCGTTCGATCGTTGCGAACTCTTCAGCAATATCATCCCCCGTCAGGGCGGCGTCCCGGATACTTCCGACCGCCGTTATAGCCAGAGTGTCGTTGGAAATGATGTCAAAGCCGACACCTGAAATATCCGCACTGAACCGGCCTTTCCTGTATGTTGCATAAGGGAGAGGCAGAATGAAATCGTCACCACCTTTTAGGATCGTTGATTGATAGGCGGCACCGCCGCCAATAACCCATCCATCTTCGGACAAAAAGTCCTGGGCATGCGTAATCGGGGCAGCTGCGGACAGAGTGATTGCGATTGGGAGGAGTGCTGTAAGTTGTTTCATGAGTTTGTGTTCCTAAATTGAAAGTTTGGACCAGTTCATCTGGTAGGTAAGTGTTTTGTAGATATGCGCCGGCGAAAGGCGCGGCATCAGAGTGCTGGAGGGCGCAGATTATTAGTGTTCATCCTCCCTCGAGTGCGATGATGTCAGAGATTGTGACGACCTCATTTTCTTCGAACTTTCGAAACGCAGCATTGCCTGAAACATGCGTGATGGACCGCGCCGCATAGGTTCGACCGTCTGGTGTGGGGAGACACTCAAAAACCGCTTCGAATGAGCGGATCTTGATCATAAAAGACAACTTGAAAGCGCGCTGCGACGTCAAGCGTAGGCTTAAAATTTCACCCGAGTGGGAGTCTTTGGTGATCGTTCCCGAGACATGTCGCAAGATCCGATCTTCTTCGCTCTTGGATCGCGCTATAGGCTCGAAGACAAAAGTTTTCGTTTCTGCGTCGATCGAAATCGGAGAATCAAGCGTGGGTATGAACCGATTAAGCCTCGCACAGAAAAAATTATGAGCAGCGGTGTTTTCAATATTCTGAATCAGATCACTGAGTTCGTCATGCGGGGTAGATTTCGGGGCGACAAGGACCTCAACTCGCTCGCCAAGCGGGAGAGATGGGTCTACGCGCGCTGTTAACTGGGCGTCATCTGATTTAATCTCGATCGTAAAAGCATAATCAGGCTCGCTGATCGATGGACCAGCTAAGACGACCATCATTGCAAGAACGACTGAGGCACGCAAAATGCCTTTGCAGTTACGGCGCGAGGTGGGCGGTTTTACCAGCAATGGGATTGGCCTTTCGACAATACGGGATTGACGTAGCCATCGGACACTTGGATGTCGGCCTTTTGGACCGGCGAGGACATTTTTGAACGTCCTGGCCGACCCAGAAGGACAAATCTCAGCGAAATTGATTGAGCTTTAAGGGAGTGGGTGCCAAGCAAGGTCTTGCTTATCCAATAGGTTTGATCGAGGGCATCGAATGGAAAATGCAGAAGCGCTAATTTTCTCGTCGATGGGATCCGGAGTTTGCATTCTCGCAACCTGGATATTTATGAATCGGGGAACACGTGCGCCAGTCTATTGGCCCCTTGGGGCATTCTTTTGCGTCAGCGCCATTTTGAATTCTCATCAGATTGTCGCAACAGTTTTGCCGAGTTCAGAGAGCGCTATGGCAATGCTCGCATTTGGCGTCGTCTTGTTATTGTGGCCGGTATTTTGGTTCTACATTGAAGGTATAACGTCTGAAACGCGTTGGCGTTTTCAAAAGCGGCATTTGTATCATTTAAGCCCAGCTTTGTTGGGCGTGATCGTTCTTGTCTTGCTCGCACACTGGCCCCAAACAACCCGGCAGTCGTTTTTGGTTAGCGATGAAGATATTGTTGTCACCAATTTGACGATTGTAACCCTGCTTTTGTTGCTCCTGCTGGTGTTTGTCTGGAGTGGGCAAGGCATCTATTATGTGGTCAGAAGTTTAACGCGTTTATTTTCATACCGACGCCGATTACGAGATACTTTCGCAAGCACTGAAAACCGTGAACTGACCTGGCTCGTCGTCGTGTTTTCGTGTTTCACCCTCACGCTTGCCATGGGCCTGGTCGATTTGTTCTCAGAACGACAGATTCCACCGCCAGAATGGGAGAGTTTCTTCAACTTCATTCTTCTACTTGTCTTTGCCGCATGGAGCCTGCGTCAGGCGCCTGGGTATGAGCAGATTTACTCAGAAACAGAGAGTCTCGAGGGGAATCCAGTGGACTTCCAAGATGCTCTCGAATTGCGTAGTTCTGCAGAAGGCTCCAAATCGAAGAAGTACGAAAAGTCAGCTTTGGATGAGGAGCGCGCAAAACGAATTGCCGGTAAGCTTGAGCGCATCATGGTGGAACAAAAACTATATCTGAATCCGGATTTATCGTTGCCGATGCTCGCCGCCAAACTCGGTGTATCCAGAAACATTCTCTCCCAAACACTCAACGAAACACTTCAAAGCAGTTTCTTCGATTATGTAAACCGGCACCGTGTTTCGGCCTCTCTTTGTAAATTGAAAAATCAGAAAGACACGATCTTAGACGTCGCCATGGATGTTGGTTTCAACTCGCGATCTGCGTTTTACAAGGCGTTTAAACGCGAAACAGGCTCAACACCCAGTCAGTTTAGAAAAAAAGCACTTCGGTAGCAGCTCATTGATATCAAGTATTGTGGCCATGCGTTATCCCGCCAAAATAGAGCTAAGCTTTAGTTTGAGAAATTTGCTGCCTGACCAGAACCGTTGAATAGTTGAACGGCTGAAACTCGCCCCATCTGAGCCGCTCGCGATTTCTGATGGGCGAGCATCTGTGGACGGCGCCCCCTTGGCAAGAGATTTTAGTTGGTCATTTGCAGGTTGGCCGTTAGCGGGCATCTGTTCGGCCTGTTAGGGCGGCTTTCGGACGCCGCTGGCCATCATGCGTTCCGCAAGATGAGGTTCCTTACAAAAGCACGCACTCAAAGGTGCTGGCTCGCGAGCGGATTGTCCTCACTTGGTAGAAACTCCGGTTCTGCATGACCTCCTTTAAGCTCTCACCAATCTCGTTTGCGCCTTAGCGGCGCGGCGACTTTATGCCGGCATCAGCTTTGCCGGATTGAACTTTTCTCCTTTGGTCATCAAAGCCCAGATCATTCGGCCAATCTTGTTGGCCAAGCTAAGAGCATCTTCAACTTCTACTCCAAGATACAAGACCGTGCTGTCAATCTTGCTATGTCCCAGCAGAA
>JBCBBY010000071.1:0-19022 GCA_038531195.1 Pseudomonadota bacterium | reverse complement strand
CACATTTGCCTCAAAAAACGGTCCTCTGGATGAGGCATATCAGAGGACCTATCGCGTGTGGCTCACCGACCAAGACATGTTTATGCATATGACCAATAGCCGGTATCTGTCATTTAGCGATCTTGGCAGATTGAACTTGCTTATCCGGTCCGGCCTATCGAAAGCGTTGAAACAAAATGGTTGGCGACTTGAGATCTGCGCCCAGACTCGCACCATCACGCGTATGCTGAAAGCCCCTCAGGCGTTCCGAATGATCTGTGAGATCGATGGATGGACCGATCAACACATCGCCTTCAATCATATGTTCAAGCGCGGGCGCAAAACGCATGCGACTGTCAACACACTCATGCGGATCTCGGACGGGGACGGTAACCAAGTGTCGCCACAACGTTTGATCGACGCGGTAAGATGGGCGCAGTCCTCGCCGAAAATGCCACAGACTTTCATTGACCTGGCAACCGAACTCCAGACGACACCCCCGTAAACACGTACGCCAAATTCAAACAATCACCCCGTCAACCAAAACAAGAGCAAAAGTAATTACACTTTTTGATTGCTCGAATACTTGTTTTCCTTTACTCCAATAATATCACGGGATTCGGGATCAGAGATGAAAAACACAAACCCTCATTGGACGTTTTATGCGGAAGTCCTGTCGCGATCTTTGAAAGATATTGAAATCGTTTGCACGGCGTCGCCGGACAGTTCGGAGTTCATTTTCTTGCGGGAAGAAATGTCGGATATTGTGGTTGAAGCGCGCGAGGCCCTGTCTGCCCTAGAATCGCATCTACGATCCGTCGATCCATCAACCAGTAAAACCGAGCGGTCGCCTACCCGACACTGACCCGCCCGACGTCAATCTTGATTCCTATCCTTGCAACGCTCAAGGTGTATTCAAAATAGGAGTCGGACATGGGCAAGCAGCATCTCATCACCAAATCGAACTTGCGGGCAACGCAATGGCAAGACGCCGAGCCACAGGATCTGGCGAATGGGGAAGTGCGCCTTAGCATAGACGCGTTCGCCTTGACCGCAAACAACGTGACTTATGCCGCGTTTGGCGGTGCTCCGATGTTTTACTGGAACTTCTTTCCCAGCGGATCTGACGCGATGGGCCGCGTGCCGGTTTGGGGATTTGCGACCGTGATTGAATCGAAGGCGGATGGTGTCTCAACGGGTCAGCGTTTGTACGGCTATTTTCCGATTTCTGAGGAGCTCATCGTGACTCCGACAAAAACGTCAGATCGCGGCTTCTTCGATGCAGCGACACACCGCCAGGGGCTCGCGCCAATCTACAATTTTTACAGCTTCATCGACACCGACCCCGCTTATGTTGAGGGCACCGAGCCGCAACAAATGCTATTTCGTCCGCTTTACCTCACCGGTTGGATGATCTGCGACAGCCTGATGGAAGGTGACCCGACGCCAGATGCGGCGGTGATTTCAAGCGCCTCATCTAAAACCGCGATCGCAGCTGCCCATAGCTTACAACGCCGGGGAGTAAAAACCGTTGGCGTTACTTCACCGCGGAATGTCCAGTTCGTTAAAGATACGGGCCTTTATGATGAAGTGCTCGAGTATGATGAGGTCGCTGGATACAAGCCGAGCGGGAAAACCGCTTACGTCGATTTCGTCGGTCGACCGGAGTTCACCAAAACCGTTCACACGGCTTGCGGGGATCATCTCATTCGCAGCCTCACCATCGGCGCGACCGATTGGGAAGACCAGCGCGTTCCAGTCGCGAATCTACCTGGTCCGCAGCCAGAGTTTTTCTTTGTTCCTGATTATGCCGCCAATCGCGCGAAGGAATTGCCTGCCGGAGAACTCGATAAGCGTACCGGCGCTGATCTCGTCGCGTTCTATCCGGTTTCCAAGACTTTTGTTACGCCCAAACCCATAAATGGCGCGGATGCAATTCAGCAGGCTTGGTTAGATACGGTTGAAGCGACTGTGCCGGCTGACCAGGGCTTGGTCTGTACGTTTTAACTTTCACGCGCCCGGACGATGAAGGCGGTGTTTGGAAAGACTTGATTGACGTCACCGCCTATCTGCACCGGGCCAATATTCCCGTAGCCTCGTGCCGTGAGTGCCTCGGGTGAAACACCGTAGGCCATCAAGTAATCCCGGACCGACGAAGCACGTCGCTGGGATAGATCAAGCGCGTCCGCGGTAAACTCTTCTGGACCGGTATGTCCGGCAATCTCAATATCATGGGTCTCACACAGCAAAGCGACGCCCGTAACCGCATCAAGAAGGCGAGAACTCGCTTTACGAACGATCGACTCGTTCGGCTCGAATTCGACCTCTCGGCCCATCATGACCCCATCAAATGCAGCTTGGCACTCGGCTACCGTGGCTTCATCCGAAAGATCCACCAATGGAACGCCAACAGGCTCGCCATTGCCACTGACGCTGATCGCGTCCACGACGATGTTGATAATTCTACCGGCGTCCAAATCTGACTCCACCGTCGAGCGTCCGACACTATAGCCCTGCTCTTTCTCTCCTGGAGATCGGGCTGTGCCTTCTAGCGTGGCGACTTTTCCTGCAATAACAACTCGGAGCCAATTGAGTCCGTCTTCCTCGACAAGCTCTTCGGTCAAACGAATAGCGATAGCTTCTTCGGTTTTTCTGACATCCATTTCATTGATTACGCGTTGCAGGAGCGGTCCCGCCACCGGATCCGCTTCAAAAGCGGCCTTTGTTGCAATGAATGCGTCTGAGCGCGAGTTTTCATCTAAGGCGATGCCCGAAATCGTGACCGTCTGACCATCCCATTGCAAATTCACCCATGGATAGCCCATGCCCGCCAGCGTGGTTCCAATACGCCTCGCGGTTTCTGGTGGTTGTTCTTGCGCATCGATTTCAGTCCGAGTCGCCACGACCAGACGGCCATCGATGAACTGGAAATACTGCCCATTGGGAACATCAATGCATTGGCTGCCCAGTCGGGTTTCCACGGCTGGCGATTGGCCACAACCAACCACCAGACAAGCGAGTCCGGAAACGACCAGAAGGCCCGGCCTCAAACGCATCTAACGCCCCCGTTTAATGCAAGAAAAAGAGCAACTTAGATGTCACTTACTCAAGTCTCACATGAGAGTCGATGTCATGGACGAAATTCTTCACCGTTCTTGATGACTAGCTGTATCGTTTTCAACTCAGACACGTCTTTTGTCGGATCATTCCCCAATATGACGAAATCTGCGAACTTTCCGACCTCAATCGTGCCAATCGTCTCCGCCATCTCGATATGCTCAGACGCAACAACTGTCGCAGTTCGGATGGCCTCTTCTGGGGTGAATCCCGCTTGTACCATCAGAACGAATTCTTCGGCGTTCTCGCCATGCTTAGAAACGCCTGTGTCTGTTCCGAAGGCAACGTTGACGCCGCCCTCTCTGGCACGGCGCAACATATCAACCATTAACGGACCGACAATGGCCGCCTTTTCACGAGAGGGCTCTGGAAGCCAAGGTTGATCCGTCCACCCCGTGACTGTGACGCCAGCCAGTACCGTCGGCACAAGCGTTCCGCCGGTTTGTTTGAAGACCTCAATCGTCTCATCGTCCAAATAGGTCCCGTGTTCGATTGATTGCACGCCATTTCGCAAGGCCGCTTCGATGCCACCTTTGCCATGTGCATGAGCTGTCACTTTACGCCCCATCATTGCCGCGGTGTCGACAATTGCAGCAATTTCATCGTCGAAAAATTGCTGCTCCAGGCCAGCCTTAGTGTTGGACAAGACGCCGCCGGTTGCCGTGATCTTTATGACGTCTGCACCGGACCGAATAGTGTCACGGACCGCGCGGCGACAATCATCGGCGCCATTGCACGCATTCGGCCCGGTAAAGATACGCGTCAGCGCCGGTGAGAAACCATTCGCGTCGCCATGGCCGCCGGTGGGCGTGATCGCGCGTCCCGAGGCGCGAATACGCGGCCCTGGCAGTTTCCCCGCACGAATGGCATCCCGGAGCGAAAAGATCGCTTCGTTTTGTCCGCCAACATCCTGCACGGTTGTAAACCCAGCGAGAAGTGTTTTTCGGGCATTCGATGCGCCGTCGAGCGCCGCATCAACTTCAGAATCGGACAATGCCTTCAAACGAGATGTCGGCGAAAATTCGTTGAGCAAATGAACGTGGCTGTCGATAAGCCCGGGAATGACATAGGCGTCCCGCAGATCGATCACGCGAACATCGTCGCCATACGTTTTAAATCCGCGCTCGATTTTGATAATCTTGCCGTTCTCGATGGTGACGGATCGATTCCTCAAATAGCCTTCGCCCGGAATCGCTAAAAGGTTTCCCGCTTCTATGACGGTTTTCGATTCTTGCGCTTGAATGCCGGTCGCAACCACAAGTGATAGAGCTGACGCGGCAGCCCATTTGATGATCTGTTTCAATTTGCTCTCCCAATTAGCGCCAATTTGACGGCGAGACTGCCGTTCGACAAGACCGGAACGGGAATTGGTCTTTGATTTGCCCAAGTTTTCAGCCATCTTAGAGAGTAGGATAAAGGAGTTTCTATGCGGTCTTGGATGTTGAGTTTCGTGCTAGGTTTAGTGTTGTCACCGTTGGCGGCGGCTCAAGACGCCACCGGGTTTGACCAGCCAGACCCTGAGACAGACCGGCTTGTCGAGATGTGTCTAGATGCCGATGGGGTCTCCATGCTCGAAGGCACTGACGTCATTTGCTACAATGCGGCGATTTTTCCAGAACAGTTCTTGAAGTTGAACGCCCTGCCTGAAGCCAGCCGGATCATCATCACCAGTCCAGGCGGCAATGTTGCCACGGCGCGAGGCATGAGCACCATACTCGATAATCGTGCAGAACCCGCTGTCATCGCCGGCCAGTGCATGTCCGCCTGCGCTATGGTTATTTTACCAGGGCTTGATCAGGTTCATATTCATCACAGCGCTCACATATCCGTACACGGGATAACGATGATGGATTTTCGCACATGGTGGGGATGGTTAAAAGATGATGCCACGCCACCGCCAATGGCGCTCATGGCCGCACAGCTGGGTTACGATTTCGGTTTCGTGATGCACAAAAGCGGCGCCCAACATATGGAAGATCACTTAGCCGGACAGAACGTAGAGCTCGGTTATATCCAAGATGTCAGTGATCGCATGCTCGACGCAGCTACGGATTATGATTGCAGAGTCGACCCAAAAGACTATTGGGGCATGATCGATGCGGATCACGTAAAGGACTATCTCGGCGACCGCGTATTTCGCATGGAAGCGTTTGCACAATCCTGGAACGATCCGAACAATCGCGTCTACAAAGCGATCACCGAACCCATTGCGCCGCAGACCTATATTTTCAAATCGAACCTTGACGACGCCGACTGCTAAACCAGAAACTCTTTGGGATGAGCGTAATACGGTGTGTCAACGCGCGGTGATTGCGCATCGACTCTGTCCTTTTAAGTAGAGGATGCCTCTAAATCACCCTTCCATCCCGGCTTTGCGGGCGCAGTCTGCTGCAAAACTCGCTAATGGCGCGACGCGCGCCTCCATGGTCGCAGCGGTCGCATTGGATGCGGTCCCGTCTCGAACGCGGCCGACAATACCCTGGCAAATCGCGGCCAAACGGAACGCATTATACGCGAAGTAATAGTCAACTTCAGGCAACCCATCACGTCCGGTGTGCTGGCAATAGAGCGCTGTATACTCTTCCATTGTCGGGATGCCATACGCCTTGAGGTCTTCGATATCGACCAGCGCCCCGCGCGAAGGATCTGAGCTAGGCATCACCCAATTCATCAGGTGATAGGTGAAGTCGGCAAGCGGATCTCCAAGTGTGCAAAGCTCCCAGTCCAGCACAGCAATGACCTTGGGCTCTGTTGGGTGCAGGATCATATTATCAAGTCGATAATCGCCATGCACGATTGTGGGCATGTCGCCCGCCGGAATATTTTTCGGCAACCATTCGATGAGGGCATCCATATCCGCGATCTTCTTCGTCTCAGACGCTACATACTGCTTCGTCCAGCGATGTGTTTGGCGGGCGATATAGTCTGACTCTTTCCCGAACCCTTCCAATCCTGCAGCGCGCCAATCGACATTGTGCAAGTCAGCGAATGTTTTGACTTTCGCTTCATATATCGCGCGACGTTCGGTCGGGTCTAAGTCGGGCAGCGTGCCATCCCAAAGAATTCGTCCTTCGACGCAGTCCATAATGTAGAAGATCGTGCCCACCACGCTCTCATCCATACAAAGTCCATAAGGTCGGGCGACGGGGAAACCGAGGGGGTATAAGGCATCAATGACGCGAAACTCGCGGTCGACCGCGTGCGCGGATGGCAATAATTTGCCGGGCGGCTTTCGACGCATGACATAAGTCTTGCCACCGGCGAACAGTTTGTAAGTCGGGTTGGATTGTCCGCCTTTGAACTGCTTGACGGTCAAAGGCCCTTCAAAGCCTTCGACATTTTCCACCATCCAGGCTTCCAAATTAGCTTCGTTAAACTTGTGCGTATCGGCGACATCTTTTGTGCCGGTGAATAATTCCTGTGCATTGCCACCGTGGACCATGCCGCACCTCCCGCGTGTTTTGTTTCATTTTTATGTTTACCGCAGCCAATGATCCCGACAAGTCGGACGCAGGGTTAGGTCTGCGATCGAAGCGCCTCGATCGCTGTGACGGCATCGTCTGCGCGCTCAATCGGGACAAAAATATGGTCGTGATGGTAGGCTGCGACGGCATTACAAGGAATGCCAGCTGTCGCCAAACCTTTAGCGACCTCAGCCAAAAACCCTACTGCTTGCAAGTCAGAATAGACGTTTAGTTGCAACCAAGCCCATCGGTTGCTCTCCGGCGTTGCGTCCGTCGCCGCAGTGATGACCGTTAAGCCTTCTGTTTCCTGGAATAGCATCGCGATTTTTCGGACATCTCTCAAATTGACGAGTTCGCTCCACGATGCTTGCTCTTCGGGAATGGTCTCAAACCGCCAGACCCCCGCATGCCGAGTCACACTTAGCGTAGAGAGGAGTTTCGCAAGATCGCGCTCAGCCACTAGTTCAGCGCCCGCCAACCGATATCCTTGCGATGAAATCCCTCAGGCCAATCAATCTCAGCAACGCCAGCGTAAGCCCGATCAATCGCTTGCTTGAGGTCCTGCCCTGTCGCAGTGACTCCGAGCACGCGTCCGCCGACCGCAATGAGTTTGCCATCGCTGTCGCGATCCGTTCCAGCCTGGAAAACAGTTACGTCTTCCAATCGGTCCGCCGCATCCGCGCCGTCAACGATGGACCCTTTCGGATACGATTCGGGATAGCCGTTGGTGGCCAAAACGACGCAAGCGCTCGGCTGGAATGCGTTGACACCCATCATGTCTGCGATCTCGCGGTGCCCGTGCACAAGCCCGCCCGTCGCACACGTGAGCAATGCAGGCACAATATCCCCAGGCAATCCGGCCATAAGGACTTGGCATTCTGGATCCCCGAAACGGGCGTTGAATTCGACAACTTTCGGACCCGACGCGGTGACCATGATCCCGACATAAAGAACGCCCTGATACGGCATGTCGTCTTCGGCCATACCGGATAGAAGCGGCTCAACGATCAGTGTCTGAACCAATTCCATCATGCGTGGATCCACGACGGGTGCAGGCGCGTACGCCCCCATACCACCTGTGTTCAATCCGGTATCGCCGTCTCCTACCCGTTTGTGGTCTTGTGCCGGTGGCAGATAGATCGCGCCATCGCCATCCGTCAGCACGAAGATCGACGCTTCCTCGCCCTCCATGAATTCTTCGATGACGATTTCGGATGAGGCCACACCAAACTTCCCGGTCATCATCGCTTCGACTTCGTTTTCGGCCTCTTCCAGCGTGTCACAAATCACAACACCTTTGCCGGCGGCGAGACCGTCTGCCTTGATCACATAAGGCGCATCCATGGTTTCGAGGAAATCGAGCGCCTCTGTGAGATCCGTGAATCGTCCAAAGGCCGCCGTCGGTATGTCGAGCCGTTTCATAATGTCTTTCGAAAAGCCCTTCGAGCTCTCCAATTGGGCCGCCTTTTGGCTGGGGCCAAACACATCAAACCCGCGCGCCCGCAATGCATCCGCCAAACCGGCAGCGAGCGGCGCTTCTGGGCCGATCACGATAAGGTCAGGCGAGACTTGCAAAACGAGTTCTTGCATCTTGTGCAAATCCGTCGGATCGACATCAAAACAGGGACCAATTTTGTCCATGCCCGGATTGCCGGGCACGCTTAATACCTCGTCGACAATCTCAGACTGCGCGATTTTCCATGCGAGGGCGTGTTCGCGGCCGCCCGAACCCACTACAAGAATTTTCATGGCGCCAGCCCATGCACGTTCCCGGCAGATGGATCAAGACCCAACCCCCACTCTCATGTTGGCAATCCAGCACTATGCCACCGCCGGCGTTGGCGGCGTCGAACCACTGGGTCACGCCGTGGTCTTGCGTTGGCGCAGATTTTTATCAATGCTTCCAACCGTCGCCAAAACCGATTTCGTTCGAGGCCTGGGTTAAGCCAATTGGTTACCGTGCAATAGTTGACGTTTTTCAGACCACGGTGATGCGCGGCGTGATGCGCATGCGATTGAATAATACCAACGGACTGTAGCTTCGTAATGATGGACCCATTTTGCTTGGAGTCACTGTGAGCGGCAGCGTGAATTTCGTTTGCCAAGCCAGCCCCAGCTACGAGCGTAAAGGTAAAAAGGTTCAACCAGCCAAAACCCAAGAATAAAAAAAGACCAAAGGCGGCGATCGCAAAGACCCGCCAGCTGCGCTTAATAACGGGCTTCTTAAGCATGTTGGTGGGACGACGATGATGCCGAATAGTGTCTCGGATGGCGCCGCCAAATATGGGCCAGCGCGGCGAACCGTATCGGTCTTCAGCCCAATGAAAGAGACCGCTGGCAAAGTCGGCCATCAACCAACCGAGGACAATCTGGACGGCAAACCAAGCCAGAATCGCAAAAGAGGCAAAAACGGCTTCGACATTGTTCAAATGTGCAAAGTAAATGGTCCAATCATTGATCATCTTAGAATCCATCCTTTTTAGCGATCAGGCACCTCATAAGATGCACCCAATTTTGTGAGTGTACATTTACTTCTGAATCCTGTGAATATGTCTCGTGACCTCATTCGTCAAGCCAGTTACACTCTCTGCCATGTCTGATTCACCTGCCTCCAATCTGACTGAACTCTCTGTCAGCGAACTCTCTGCGGCACTAAAACGTACGATTGAGACGGCATATGATCATGTCCGCGTTCGCGGCGAGCTTGGCCGGGTCACGATCGCGCGGTCCGGCCATATGTATGCAGATCTCAAAGATGACAAAGCCGTACTCAATACGATTATGTGGAAGGGGCAGGTCTCCCGACTGCCGTTTCGTCCGGAAGAAGGATTAGAAGTGATCGCGACAGGTCGACTTTCGACCTATCCCGGACGCTCGAATTACCAATTGATCGCCGATAGTCTGCGTCCCGCGGGTGTCGGCGCTCTGATGGCGTTGCTCGAAGAGCGTAAGAAAAAGCTCGCTGCTGAAGGATTGTTCGACGAGCAGCACAAGAAAGCTCTCCCGTTTTTGCCGCGCACCATTGGCGTGGTCACGTCGCCAACCGGGGCCGTCATCCGCGATATCTTGCACCGTATTGCCGATCGCTTTCCGGCGCGCGTGATCTTGTGGCCAGCTTTGGTCCAAGGCGACACCGCCGCCCCCCAAATCGTGGCCGGTATACGCGGCTTCAATGCGATGCCAGAGGGCGCGCGCCCAGACGTTCTCATCGTTGGTCGCGGCGGTGGTTCGATTGAAGATCTCTGGCCATTTAATGAAGAAGAGGTCGTTCGCGCCGCATTCGAAAGCCAGATACCGCTCATATCGGCCGTGGGTCATGAGACCGATACGACACTTATCGATTTTGTCTCAGATGCCCGGGCCCCAACGCCCACTGGCGCTGCAGAGATCGCCGTGCCCGTACGCTCAGAGCTCGCGCTTCAGATAAGTGATATCGATCAGCGCCTCAAACGCGCTTTGGTGCGCTACATTCGGCGCGGCAGCGAACGCTTGGAGGCAACCCGCTTGCCGCCTGCGATGAGACTGTTGGACTCCAAACGCCAACGGTTCGATACTGTGGCAGACCGTTTGCCGCTAGCGACGAAGGCGCTTGTAGACCGCCGCCGCGCTAAACTCGATGGCTTAAGCGCGGGTCTCATTAGTCCAAAACAGATCGTTCTTGAAAAGCGAGCCAACCTACAAACCTTGTCGGCCCGCCTCGGCGCAGGCCTGTCGAAAGCGGCCTCGAAGAAACGGGTCGAGTTTACCCGGACAGCGTCATTGCTCCGACCAGAGCCTCTGATTGCAGATGCGCGGCGGGCGCGAACCTCATTGATCGACACCGCGCGCCGTGCACGTCCAGCACTCGATCGAATTCTCAACACAAAACGTCAAAGCTTCGGGGCCCAAGAAAAACTCCTCGAAACTTTATCATACCAAGCAACCTTGAAGCGCGGATACGCAATCGTGAAAAACGATGCCGGACGCGTTCTACGCTCAGCGGATATCGTGGCAAAGTCCGCGAGTGTGACACTGACACTTTCAGACGGCGAGGTGACGGCTGCACCAACAGGCTCCGCAAAAGGCACGACGTCTCCAAAACCGAAAAACCCGGCACCGAAGATACCCACCAAAACGCCGGGCGGTTCAGACCAAGGCAGCCTGTTTTAAGCGCTGTATACCGCGGCGGAGCCCCTACTCATGCGCCTGTTTCCAGGTATGGTTCTCAAAAATGAGCCTGGAGGAAGTGTGAGCATGGCCCCCTCAATCTGGAATTTTGGCGATATCCTAGACGATAATGGCGCCCAATTGGGCCCTGACAATCCCGCGATGATCCATGGCGACCGGATCGTCTCGTGGCCCGAGATGACAGCGCGTTCAAACAATGTCGGCCGATGGCTTCTGGCGAATGGCGCGTCGATAGGAGACAAGATCGGTTTCTACCTTCGAAATCAGCCTGAATATATCGAAGGACTGGCCGCGAGCTTTAAGGCGCGACTGACGCATGTGAACGTCAACTATCGCTATCTAGATGACGAACTGGTCTACATTATCGATAATTCAGATAGCACTGTCGTGCTCTATGATGTTGAATTTCGCGACAATGTTCTGCGTGTAAAGGATCGCCTTCCGACCGTGAAAATCTGGGTTGAAGTTGGCGGCACCGACACTCCCCCAGATTTTGCCGTTCGTTATGAAGCGCTTGCCGAGAGCGGCGATGGCGCGCCGCTTGGAATAGAGCGTGCCCCGGATGATTTGATGTTCCTTTACACAGGCGGGACCACCGGCATGCCCAAAGGTGTGATGTGGTCGCATCAGATTTGGCGCGATGCAAACTTGGACGGCATGCGCCGAATCTATGGCGCGGCGCCAGAAACGTGGGAAGATCACCGGGCATTCGTGAAGGACGTCGGGCAGCATAGTCGGCAGCTTCCAGCTTGCCCGTTGATGCACGGCACCGGGCTTTTCACCGCACTCGGCGCCTTCTTAAATGGCGGCGCGATTGTCACGTTGGAAACAAAAACAAAGTTTGACCCGGAGGAACTCTGGGAAACAGTCTCGCGTCATGGCGTTACCGCTATGGCGATTGTCGGCGATGCCTTTGCTAAACCGATGTTGAATATCTTAAACGCCCATCCTGACGCGTATGATCTCTCTTCTGTGGCGAGCATCACCTCATCGGGTGTGATGTGGAGTATGGAAGTCAAGCAAGGCCTGATCAAACACATTTCACAAGTGGCCCTCATGGATAGTTTCGGGGCCTCTGAAGCCGTCGGGTTTGGAATGTCAGTGACCACGGCAGACGGGGTTTCAGAAACGGCAAAATTCGAGATCGGTGAACATTGCAAAGTCTTTTCCGAGGACGGTCGTCAAATCGAACCTGGTTCCGACGAAACCGGTCTGATCGCGCGCGGAGGCTCTGTTCCTCTTGGCTATTACAAGGATGAGAAAAAGACGGCGGAGACCTTCCGCACAATCGAAGGTGTTCGCTATGCGATCCCAGGGGATTGGTGCAAAGTGGCCGCGGACGGAACGCTGACTCTCCTTGGTCGAGGGTCCAACTGTATCAACTCGGCTGGCGAGAAGATCTACCCAGAGGAAGTCGAAGAAGCGCTGAAAGAACATGATGCGGTACGCGATGCGCTTGTCGTCGGCGTTCCAGATGATAAATGGGGGCAGGCCGTGACGGGGGTTGTGGAATTGGTGCCTGGCAGCGAGGCCGATGAAGACACCCTACGCGCATTCGTTCGCTCCCGTCTTGCGCCTTATAAGGCGCCGAAACGCGTTCTATTTAGCCCGGACCTCAAACGCGCGCCGAATGGCAAAGCCGATTATAAAGGAATTCGAGCATTCGCTTTTGCAGAACTCGGGATCGAGGCTTGACCCAGAAAAACCCAATGATTGATATTAATCGGCCTTCGGGAAATGGTGCCCGGGGGCGGATTTGAACCACCGACACGCGGATTTTCAATCCGCTGCTCTACCCCTGAGCTACCCGGGCAGGCCAAACAGGGAAGCGGCTTATTAGCGGCCCTCTTCGCGCTTGTCCAACGCTGAAATCGTTTTTTTGCAGATCAGCTGTAGCGTGCGTCAACTTTTAGTTTTTCGACGTCCTCTGCAGCAGCGACACTTTTCAAACTCGCTTCTAAATCGCGAAGATAGTCATCTATGAAATCCGCGTGTTTGGGCGATAACATAAGATGCAAACTGGGAGGTTGCTTGGTCACCGACGTGAACCAACCGCGACGATAGATTTCTCCATAGATGGCATACGCATGGCGATCAGGGTGCCGAAAAGCGATCAAACCCAAGAGCGGATTTCCGAGAACTTCAAACCCCAGCCGTTTAATGCCCGCTTCCACGCGCTCGCGCGTCGCACAGACCTGCCCCTGCAAGCGCTGATACCCTTCGACTCCCAAATGGTTCATGACGGCCCACGCGGCAGAAATCGCGCCACCAGGACGCGTGCCCGCGAGCGTTGGGGTCTTCATCGGGGCACCCGACCAAGCATTCATGTCAAACGGCATGTGCTCGAATAGCTCTTCCGATCGAAACAGTACGGTAGATGCGCCTTTCGCAGCATAACCATATTTGTGCAAATCCGCGCTCATTGAATGCACGCCACATAATTCGAAATCAAAGGCTGGCACAGGTACACCGTTCATTCTGGCAAACGGTGCGAAATATCCACCAACACACGCATCGACATGTAGCCATAGTCCTTTGGCGACGGCGATATCGCTCAATACTTCAATTGGATCGATGATTCCGTGTGGGAAGTTCGGCGCAGATCCGACAATCATGATTGTATCTTGATCGCAGGCCTCGCCCATTGCGGAGGCGTCAGCCTCGAACGTCCCATCTGTCTTGATCGGAATCCGGCGGACTTCCACGTCCATTAAGTGCGCGGCTTTATCAAAGGCGAGATGCGCCGAATATGGAAGAACAATGTTCGCACGCGCCTGAGCGCGGCCTTTCGCTCGGGCATAGTCTCTGGCGGTTTTCATCGCCATCGTAATCGAATCGGTGCCGCCTGATGTCATGGCGCCCGTGCTGCCCGGTGGGCCATGCAGTAGCCCAAGCCCCATCGAAACAACGTCTTTCTCCATTTGAGCCAAAGACGGAAACGCTAACGGACCTAATCCATTTTCTGACATGAATGCGGCATAAGCTTCCTTTTGGATGGCTGCGATCTCGTCGCCAGCATTGAACACATAAACCGCCGTTCGACCATCGCGCCACTTTGCATCTTTGGCACCGCGGTCGATCATATCAGTCTTTATATCTGACCAGTCTCTTCCGGTTTGCGGCATTTTCATCGCATCGTTCCTCCCTATTGATCAAACTGCTCCAGTCCGATCCGAAAAGCGAGAGGGCGCAACAAATAAATGTTGCGCCCTTGCGAGTACCAATTCGATGTTTGAACCGTTACGAGGCCCGACTTCTGGCTTCCATAACGATGGTAAGCTCAGGAGATCCAATCTGTGAGACTGCGGCGTTAATTGCCGAAACGCGGCACTGCATTTCATCCGCACGCTGGGCTAATGTTTTAGCGGCATTCGGCACACGGCATACGCGTTTGGCGGCAGATTGAATCTTGCCGTACACAATTTTAGCATGCTCCGGGTCGCTCAGATCATACCCAGAAATTGAGACATCTATCGTTTTTTTCGTGACGTCATCTTTGGACGCGGCCATGGCTGGCAACATTGCGAGGGCAGCGGCAGATCCGATAGCGGCGGTGAGAGCTTTGGGCAGAGTCATTTGTATTCTCCTGTCGAGATATTTGTTTCTGTCTCTCTTCCCTGTGACACTCTATATAGCACACTCTTATCGAAAAACAATATGAACTTTTTGTTACTACATGTGTAACACTGGGATAAGCATCTTCGCCCTTTCCCTATTTGGCGGACCCGGCTAACCACAAACCCATGGCGAAATCTCACTTCGTTTGTCAGTCTTGCGGCGCCGTCCACTCTAAGTGGTCCGGGCGATGCGATGCGTGCGGTGAATGGAATACGCTCGTCGAAGAAGCCTCTGGAGGTCCGCCGGGAGGACTTAAAGCCGCGAAAGCTGGGACCAAGTCATCACGCAAAGCCGAGTTTACAGCATTGAATGGTGATGATGCTCCGCCGGAACGAATTCTCTTAGGGGTCGATGAACTCGATCGCGTCTTCGGCGGCGGCATTGTGCCATCCAGCGCGACTTTGATTGGCGGAGATCCTGGGATCGGTAAGTCGACCTTGTTGCTGCAAGTCGCGGCGCGACTGGCGCGCAACGGATTGAAGTCGGTCTATGTGTCAGGCGAAGAGGCCGCGGCGCAAATACAAGAACGGGCGCGGCGATTGAAAGTCGCGGATAGTCCAGTTGACCTGGCGACAGAGACAGACCTTCGAAAGGTTTTGTCCGCGCTGAAAGCCGCGAAACCAGACTTTGTTGTGATCGACTCCATCCAAACCATGTGGTCCGACAGCCTCGAAGCTGCACCTGGCAGTGTCAGTCAGGTTCGAGCCTGCGGGCAAGAGCTCACGCGTTGGGCAAAAAAATCCGGCGCGGCGCTTATTCTGGTCGGTCATGTGACGAAGGAAGGCCAAATTGCTGGACCACGAGTTGTCGAGCATATGGTCGATACCGTTTTCTACTTCGAGGGCGAACGAGGACATCAATTCCGAATTCTGCGCGCGGTGAAAAACCGTTTCGGGCCGACAGATGAAATCGGCATATTCGAGATGCACCAATTTGGCTTGGCCCCGGCCCGCGAGCCATCAGCCTTGTTCTTATCGTCAGACGCCGATGATGCAGGCGGCGCCGCGGTGTTTGCGGCGATGGAAGGCTCGAGGCCGGTTCTGGCGGAGGTCCAAGCCCTCGTCGCGCCGAGCGCCTATGGAACGCCTCGCCGATCAATCGTGGGTTGGGATAATAATCGTTTAGCCATGTTGCTGGCCGTTCTCGAAGCGCGCTGCGGGATGAGCCTCGGCGGCCGCGACGTTTATCTGTCGGTGGCCGGTGGATATCGTATCGCCGAACCGGCAGGCGATCTCGCTGCCGCAGCCGCACTGCTCACATCTGCTGCAAACACGCCGGGGCCGCGAAAAGCGATTTACTTCGGAGAGATCGCGCTGTCAGGTGCCGTGCGACCGGTCGCGCGCATGGAACAGCGCCTGAAAGAAGCGGCGCGTCTTGGATTCGAACAAGCATTCGTACCGGATGGCAGTCCAACCGCGATAGAAGGCTTGACGATCACGCCGATCAAGCGCCTATCTGATTTAGTAGAGTTGTTCGCACCGGAAGCGACCCAATAATGATGGAAGCCCTGACAGCGTTTGATGCCGTAGCGATCGTTATTGTGATCGTTTCGACACTGATGGCTTTGGCTCGCGGGTTCATGCGCGAGTTGGCGACCCTTGGTGCTTTTATCGCCGCCATTGCGGCCGCGTTTTTCGCACGCAAGTTTTTCGTAGGTCAATTGGACGCCCTACTGCCGGCAAACTCCCCTTCTTGGATGCCGGACGCGATCATTTTCGTGGTCGTCTTTCTGCTCGTCTATGTCGCGGTGGCTTGGTTTGGCGCCAATTTGTCGAAAACGATACAAGGGGTCGACGGCATTGGGCTGCTGGACCGGGTCGCGGGCGCGCTCTTTGGATTTGCACGCGGCGGCGTTGTTTTGGTGTTCTTTGTATATTTGCTGAATCTCGCAATGGATCGCGACCAGATTCCAGAATTTGTAACCCAAGCAAGGACTTATCCGCTGATTTCTGCGGGCGCTAATTATCTTGGTACGCGCGCACCAGAGCTCGCAGAGCGGACCGCGCAGACATCCACGCTTGACGTGGAGGCCGGGTCAGAATAACCCGCGCACGAACAGACCGTGAGGGTTAGTCGAATGATCTTTGACCACGACGACGACAAGCCTCGCGAAGAATGCGGCGTCATAGGCGTCTTTGGTCACCCCCAAGCTTCTCTCCTTGTCGCGCTCGGTTTGCATGCGCTTCAGCATCGCGGCCAAGAAGCCTGCGGCATCACCACATTTAACGGTGACAGGTTCCATGGCGAACGCCACATGGGGCTTGTTGGCGAGAATTTTGGCGGCGACGTTTCAGACCGCTTGCCGGGCGATCGCGGGATCGGCCACAATCGCTATTCGACGCAGGGCAAACCAGCGGTTCGAAACATTCAGCCGATTTACGCTGACTTAGATTCAGGCGGCTTCGCGATTGCGCACAATGGCAACCTCACCAATGCTCGGGCGCTGCGCAAAAAGTTGGTTCGGCGGGGATCCATTTTCCAATCGACGATGGATACCGAAGTCATTCTGCATTTGCTCGCCCGCAGTGATCAGGAGACGGTGGCGGATCGTTTTCTCGACGCTATTCGTCAGATTGAGGGTGGCTTCTCATTTGTCGGTCTAACCAACAAGAAACTCATCGGCGCGCGCGACCCGTCTGGCCTCCGTCCGCTCGTCCTAGGGCAAATCGGAACCGCATATGTGCTGGCATCAGAGACCTGTGCGTTAGATCTCATGGGGGCGGAACTCGTCCGCGAAATAGATCCTGGCGAAGTCGTCATCATCAATGAAGACGGGATCCGATCCTATAACCCCTTCCCGTCGAGACCGGTTCGACCTTGCCTATTCGAGTACGTCTACTTTGCGCGCCCGGATAGCATTGTGCAGGGGCGGTCTGTGTATGAAGTGCGCCGCAAGATGGGGCATCAATTGGCGATCGAGCATCCCGCTGATGTCGATGTCATCGTACCGGTCCCCGATTCTGGCGTGCCTGCAGGGATTGGGTTTTCCGAACATTCGAGCGTTCCATTCCAGCTCGGCATCATTCGATCGCACTATGTCGGCCGTACCTTTATTCAGCCGACACAGACCGGGCGGCAGCGGGCGGTTTCGCGCAAACACTCCCCCAATCGCGCTGTCTTAAAAGACAAACGGGTGCTGCTCGTCGACGACTCGATCGTCCGCGGCAACACCTCGCGTAAGATCGTCCAAATGGTGCGTGATGCGGGCGCTAAAGAAGTTCATTTCCGGTCGGCCAGTCCGCCGATTACGCATCAAGACTTTTACGGCATCGATATGGCAGATCGCAGCGAACTGCTGGCTGCCAATCACTCGCTCGAAGAAATGCGCGACTATCTGCAAGTCGAAAGCCTCGGCTTCTTGTCAGTCCCTGGTCTCTACCGCGCCATTGGCGTCGACTATGACACCGAAACGCCGGCTTTTGCCGATCATTGTTTTACCGGCGATTATCCAACGCGTCTGATCGATCACGATCACAATGAGAGCAGCAAAGAAAGACAGCTTTCCCTGCTGGACTAGTCGCCTCAGCTTAGCTACGGCGCGTGCATGGAAAAACGTATCACGCTTGTTACCGGGGCCTCTCAAGGGATTGGCCGCGCCGCCTGTCTCGCCCTCGCAAAGGCCGGTCACCATGTCATTGGGCTGGCACGGTCAAAGAAAGCGCTTGAATGCCTAGATGATGAGGTTCGCGCGCTCGGCGGGTCGATGACGCTCATTCCGTTTGATCTGAAAGACGCTGCCGCCTTCGAACCGCTTGGGCAAGCGATTGCTGAAAAATTTGGACGCTTGGACGGCGTCCTCGCCAATGCAGGATTGCTCGGCACGATCGGCCCGCTTCAAGCCGGCGGAGAGCGTCAGTTTAATGAGGTGATCGATGTCAATCTCAATGCCAATTGGCGATTGATTAGGATTGTTGACTCTTTGTTGCGCCGCTCTGACTCGCCGCGCGCTTTGTTCGTGACCTCTGGCGTGGTGCCCCGCCCGCGTGCCTTTTGGGGGCCGTATCAAGCATCGAAAGCCGGACTGGAAGCGTTGGTCTATGCGTGGGCAGATGAAAACGAGCAAACCTCATTGCGTATTAATCTGTTTGACCCTGGCGCGACCCGCACACAGATGCGCGCGGATGCGATGCCCGGGGAAGATCCGACGACCTTGCCGGCTCCAGAGGACGTGGCGGCGCATATGGTGCCTTTGTTGGAAGCGACGGAGTCGCGGAACAATGTCCGCGTTCAGGTGCGCGACTTACTCGGTCGATAGCACGCGTGAGTGTCGTTCACCACGGGCGTCCCGAGCCGCGGGCGGCCGGGTTAATGGTGTGAGCATGGGTTGCTTGAAAGTGTCACCCTCGACCGCGTAGCGGTCTGAGGGCCCATCACTTGCCCTTTCGGCGTGTGGATGGGTTCGGAGATGGATCCTCAGACCGCTGCGCGGTCGAGGAGGACGCCTGGGGCTAGCCGGGCTCGAGATGAGCAATATCTCCGCCGACGCCAGCGTAAGCTGGGGTCCATGGCATGAACGTGCCGAAAGCACTGTAGGAAATTGATGTCCTTAGACCCCAGCTTTCGCTGGCGTCTGCGGGAGGAGAAAGCGCGCTTTCAAGCCGACCTGGGCAGAGCGTATCGACATCAGCGGGCTTATAGACAGGCACATACATGTCATTCACATGCGGCTTGATGCTC
>JBCBBY010000070.1:0-19361 GCA_038531195.1 Pseudomonadota bacterium | reverse complement strand
GGGTCGAGATGCTCAAAGACTCCGCCGACGCCCGCGTAAGCTGGGGTCCATGGCAGGAACGGGCCTGAAGCAAAATGGAAGATTGAGGTCCTTAGACCCCAGCTTACGCTGGCGTCGGCGGTGAGGGCGGTGATTGCGTCGTCGAAAACGCCTGGGCAGAGCGCTTCCACGTCGGCTGGCTTATACACGGGCACATACATGTCGTTCACATGAGGTTTCTGGCTCATGCCTTCAAAATACTTCACCCAGGCGCGGCCATATTTGTCTGGGATGACAAAGGCTAAGCGACCGGTCTCCTCCTGCCAGAGGTCCACCCGCCATAACTCGAAGAACAGGATCGGCCAAAAGTAGACGGCGACCTGTTGGTAATGAGGGAGGTGGTAGCGGTGGGTGATCATGGGGCCAAGATTAGCACCGGCTGAACTCGGTCGGATTAAATCCGCCACAAACGCCCCCTTCGCCCGGACGCGGGAGAAGGGCCGGGGATGAGGGCAAGATGGGTGCAGCGCGAAGTGTTCTCGCTGAAACGAGACTTCGGTGCCCTCACCCCAACCCCTCTCCCGCAATCGGGAGAGGGGCTAGGACTGTGGCACCGCAATCCCACAACCCGTTAAAAAAAGCCCGCACCAATCGGTGCGGGCTTTGTTTCCACGAAGGACTTATTGGGGCTTATTTCCCAAATCCATAAACCAGAGACACACGACTAATCGTGTCGGTTGATTCAAAGCCATCCACCGGGTCCGTATCATGACGCACTTCGAACGATACGCGCGCTGAGAGGGCCCCCGTCAGCGTCGCTGTCAAAGCCGAGATATTGCCAATTTGCGTTGACGTGTCGGCGTAGACCACGGTCGAGTCATTGGTGAAGGCAACGTTCTCGTTGAACTGATGCGCGAAATTAGATGCCGCTGTCGCACCGAAAGATTCTTCGGTCGAGCCGGGGATCAAAACCGTTGCAGGTACGGTCGTGGTGTCGAGGATCTCTGCGATCTCATCAATTTTCAGACCAGGGCCGCCGCGGACAGTCCACTGCGTCGCTTCACCCGCGATCACTTCGTAACCGAGACCGCCGCCGATAAAGGCGCGGCTGTCAAAGCCGGAAAATTCGTCGCGCTCATAGGTCAGCTGGCCAAAGCCAAACAAACGGTCATTGATTTGACGGTCGAGATTGGTGCCAAGGAAAATGCGGTTCTTGGTCTCTTCACCATCGGTTTCGCCATAGTCCGCTGTGGCTTGCACACCGACCGTCCAAAGGCCCATTTCACGGGCGACATCAACGCCGAGGCCAAGGTCTGTTGTTTCCGTATTACCGGTGGTGACGCCTGCGCTCAGCGAGCCTTCGCCGCTCCAGCCATTGCTGGCCTCTTCTTGGGCGTGGGCGGGCATGGCAAGCGTCATAGCGCCTGCAAAAGCTGCAAGTTTAAAAAACTGGGAGATTGTCATCGATCGCTCCTGTCATATCGAAGCGCGCGACATGACGGGAGAAACCTGAATTAGATATGAATTACAGCAGATTTAACTGCCGATCTGCGCTCGGTGTCGCAATTTTGCATCGGCCAAAACGCAGGCCAGCATGGCTTCAGCGACGGGAACAGCGCGGATTCCCACGCAAGGATCGTGGCGCCCTTTGGTACGGACATCGACCTCTGCGCCATCGCGTGTGACAGATTTGGTTTCGGTCAGGATGGATGATGTCGGCTTGATGGCGAGGCGTACGACGACGTCCTGGCCGGTCGAAATGCCGCCAGCAACACCGCCATTATTGTTTGACAAGAAGCGCACGCCATCATTGCCCATACGCATTTCATCTGCATTTTGCTCACCAGAATACGCCGCCGCGTCGAATCCAGCGCCAATCTCAACGCCCTTGGCGGCATTGACGCTCATCATTGCAGCGGCGAGTTCGCTGTCCAGCTTGCCATAGACCGGCGCGCCCCAACCCGCAGGGACGCCCGACGCTTGAACTTCCACCACAGCGCCGACCGATGAGCCGGATTTGCGGACCTCATCCAAATAAGACTCCCATTGCGCGGCCATCTTCGCATCCGGGCACCAAAAAGGATTGTCGCCAGTAATCTCCCAATCCCAAGCCTCGCGGTCGATCTTATGGACGCCGATCTGGACAACGGCGCCGCGGACTTGGATGTCATCGCCCAGCACACGCCGGGCAACGGCGCCGGCAGCGACCCGTGCCGCCGTTTCCCGGGCTGAACTGCGCCCCCCGCCACGATAGTCGCGGACGCCATATTTCTGGTCATACGTATAGTCAGCATGACCAGGGCGATAGCGATCACGAATTTCAGAATAGTCTTTCGAGCGCTGATCGACATTTTCGATCATCATACTGATCGGCGTTCCAGTGGTGACCGCGCCGTCTGTTCGGTCATCTTCGAACACGCCCGACAGGATTTTCACTTGGTCCGGTTCACGGCGCTGCGTGACAAAACGGCTGGTGCCGGGGCGGCGCTGGTCGAGGAAGCGCTGCACCCATGCCTCATCAAGCGGCAATCCTGGTGGACATCCGTCCACAACACAGCCCAAAGCCCGGCCGTGGCTCTCGCCCCAGGTTGTGACGCGAAACATGTGTCCGAATGTGTTATGCGACATATGGGCGGTTCCGTAGTTGCGCTGCTCGCGGTCTCCTATATGCAAACGCCAAGCCTGCCAAACCCCTAACGCTGATTGTTGGACCCCATGCGATGACAGATGTGCCTGTTTCCATCCCCAAATCTCCGAGTGCGGCAGACTATGCAGCCGAAGGCGACCGACCGCTTATTCCGGATATCAGCGATCCGTTTGCGCTTTTGGAGGTCTGGCTGAAGGACGCCAATGCGCATGAACCAAACGATTCTTCGGCCATGTCTCTCGCGACGGTGGACGCAGATGGAATGCCGGATGTGCGGATTGTGTTGTTGCGTGGCTTGAGCGCCGAAACCGGCCTACAATTCTACACCAATTACGATAGCGCCAAGGGCCAGCAATTGGCCGCGCACCCGAAAGCAGCGCTTTGCTTTCATTGGAAGAGTCTGCGCCGCCAGGTGCGTATTCGCGGCACGATTGAGAAAAGCAGCGCTGAGGAGTCTGACAACTATTTCCAAAAGCGCGCGCCGCAGTCTCGTATCGCCGCCATCGCCTCAGACCAGTCGCGGCCGCTTGAAGACCGGGATCTGTTCAATCAACGAGTGGCTGAGATCAGCTCCATCTATGGCGATGATGATGATATTCCGCGCCCTGAGCATTGGGGCGGCTATACATTAAAGCCAACGGAGATTGAGTTCTGGCAGGACCAAGCGTTTCGGATGCATGATCGGCTGAAACTTGTGCGAGATGGTTCGAGCTGGGTCAGCACGCGGCTCTATCCTTAAGACTCACATGGCTCCCAGGCGGCTGCGAGCGGGCCGGCTGAATCTCGCGACATGACAACATCGCCATTTGAGAGCGGGACAAAATCGACGTCCGGCGCTGAGCGTACGAACATTGCAAAGCGATACTCATCTGGCGTGTCATAGTCTGGGTCCGCGCAGGTATAGGCAACCGCATTGAACTTGAGTTGGTTTTCGCCGGGGGCTGTCCGTTTCAGCTCTTGCAGGATGAGATCGCCCGCGTGCATGCGGTCATAGTCTGCCGCATCTAATTTGTACGTGCGAATGTAAAACCCTTCCCGCGCAGCGGCTTGTAAGCTGGGGGAAGTGATGCCGGTCGTCTCGGTTAGGATAAATTCTTCATCCAAACGGGTCTCGCCGGCGCCATCGGTGACGCCGAGCTGGAACACTGCGCCATCCGGCTTGATGCGAAAGCCGTAATGCATGCGGATCGCCACTTCGAGCCCGCGCAGATCATTTTCAAGCGGATTGATGGACCCAAGGATCGCCTCGGTTTTCTCCTCGTTCATGCCGTCCAGGCCTTCAATCTCGATGGGAAACTCGGGGGCATCAGTGGACGCGGTGGGTTTGGATTGATCTGAACACGCTGCGACCAATATCAATGTGCTGAAGATAAGTTTTTTCATCTCGCGGTCCCTCTTTGCTGAGTATCTGTATGCATGAGCGACCGGTTATGGAAGCATACGGATCATTAAGGTCCACATTGGGAGGCTCAAAAATGGATGGCTTGCAACAGTTTGAAGGCCGATTGGCCATGGTCACCGGCGCAGGCGATGGCATTGGCGCTATGTTGGCGCGCGAGTTGGCGAAGTCTGGAATGCGGGTATGCGTGCAAGACATTCGCGAGGCGGCGGCGCAGCGGGTTGTCGAAGAGATTGGGGAACAGGCCTTCGCCATGGCGTTTGATGTCTCCGATCGCGAGGCATGTATCGAGGCGGCAGAAAGCCTTGCAGAGCACGGGCCCCTAAGCATGCTTTGGATCAATGCGGGTGTCGGAGTTGGCTCTCCGGTTCTAACCGGAAAACAAAAGGCGGTGGAGTGGGCGCTCGATGTCAACGTACGCGGCGTTGTCTGGACGGCGCAGGCTTTTGTGCCGCTCATGACTGATGAGGCGGGACCGCGTCATGTCGGGATCACGGCGTCATCAGCTTCACTTCGCCGCCCGGATGGTGATTTTCCGCTCTATGCCACCACCAAGCACGCCACGTTCGCGTTCGGAGAGGCCTTGCGCGGTGAGCTCGCACAGAAGTCAATTGCATCCACTTTGCTCTGTCCCGGTCTCATCAACACCAAGATTTGGGATGGCGCCAAAGCGCGTCCAGATCGGTTTGGCGGTGCGCGGCATATGGATCCCTCAATCTCCAAAATGTGGGACGAGGCGAAATCCCCCGACGTCATGTGGCCTGAAATCGCGCGGGTGATTGGACAGGGCGGGGGATATCTGGTCTGTTCGACGGATCAAGGCCAGACCAAAGCGGCGTTCGAAGCACGTGCGCAGGAGATCTCGGCGAGCATTGTGGAGGTATAAATGAAGCTCGGTCTTCAAATCGCGCTTGGCGTGATGTCACTCATTCCGTTGTTTTTCGCTGTCACAGGCATCCTACACGGCGCCGCGAATTATGCGCCGGATGGCGAGTTTCCGGCCGCCGTCGACAATCAGATGCGATACTTATCGGCAATCTACCTGTTGGTGACGATCATGCTCTGGCGGATCATTCCCCAAATCGAAAAACAGGGTCTCATATTGGCATTTATTTGCGGCGTGTTTGTTCTTGGCGGTATCGCCCGCTTTGTCTCTCATTCGACCGTTGGGCCAGGAATGGACCGGCAGTTTGTAGGCATGATTGTCGAGCTGAGCACACCAATCTTCCTGATCTGGCAAAGACTGGTTGCGAGAAAAGCCGCCGGCGCCTAAACGGCGGGGCATGAGTCTAAAACTAGCGATTTGGGACCTCGACGGGACGATTGTGGATAGCCGTCAGATTATCCAGAATGCAATGGTCCGCGCGTTTGAAGCCAACGATCTGGCGCCGCCGGATTATGACGATACGCGAAAAGTCGTCGGATTGGGGCTTGCCGAAGCTTGCGAGAGTCTCGCGCCGGGCCTTTCACCTGAAAAGCTTCCTGGCCTAGTCGAGTCCTATCGCAACGCGTTCGTCGAAATCAGAGCCGAAGGTGACGGGTTCGAGCCGCTCTATTATGGTGCCAAAGCCACGGTCGAACGGCTCGCGAATGAAGGATGGCTCCTCGCGATCGCGACCGGCAAGGCCCGGCGTGGCATTCAAGCCTTTTATGAACAGCATCAGATGCAAGCGCTATTTGATACCAGCTGGTGCGCCGATGATGGTCCGGGCAAGCCGCACCCCTTTATGTGTGAGCAGGCCATGGCGGCGCTGGGCGCCGAGCCGCAAAAAACTCTGATTATTGGCGACGCCGTGCATGATATGCGGATGGGCTTGAATGCCGGTATTCATACCCTCGGCGTCAGCTGGGGCTTTGGCGCGGCCGATGAGCTTGAAGCGGTTGGCGCGCACGAAGTGCATCATGATTTTGAAACGCTGAACGCCAGCCTCGATCGATTTGCGCAAGGGGTGGCATAATGGACAAAGTGACTCTGCCGAAACGGTTCTACAAGAACGCGGCCAGTCGGCAGACTGAAGACGGTCATACTGTTGAGCTCGACGGACGACCGATCAAAACACCGGCCAAAGTTGCGCTCACGCTTCCGACGTTAGCACTGGCAGACGCCATTGCTGCGGAGTGGAACAGTCAGGGTGAAACGCTCGATCTGCAGGGCATGACGCTGACCCGCCTCGCCAATGTCGCCATCGACCGCACGCCGGACACGCGGGCTGAAATGGCGGAAGAGCTCAGCCGGTATGCGAGCACAGATGTGACCTGTTATCTCGCGGACGCGCCCGCTGAATTGCAACAACGCCAAGAGGCCGCTTGGAAGCCCTGGCGGGACTGGGCCGGACAGGCGCTCGGTGTGGTCCTCGTGCCGGTCATGGGCATCATGGCGAGTCCGCAACCAGAAGCCAGCCTCGAACAAGTGCGGGTGCATGCCCACAGGCTTGATGACTTTCGACTGACCGGTCTTGCTTGGGCATGTAGTCTGCTCGGCTCTGCGGTATTGGCCTTAGCCGTGGAGCGCGGACAAGTTTCCTGCGGTGACGCGCTGCGAGTATCCTGCGTCGATGAAGACTGGCAAATCGAACAATGGGGTGAGGATGACGAGGCCAAAGAGGTCCGCGCCAATCGGATGCGCGACGCTGAAGCGCTTCAACTCTGGTTTGAGAGTCTGTCCTAGAACTCGCCTATAAGGTGTTGTCTTGCTTGACTAAAAATTGAATCTCGTGCCCTGTCCCCGGCGGAGGGCGGTATCATGTTTCGCATCGGTTTAGTCGCGGTTTGTTTATGGAGCCTCGCGGCGTGCGCGTCGGTTGGAAATCTAACCGCTGTGAACAAGAAAGAATCGCTCGGCGGTGGCTTCGGCGGCAATAGTGCTGCCCCAACCGGCGTATTCGTGGATGCCGAGCAACGCGCGGTCCTTTCCAATACGCGCCCCGACAAAGATATGCGCGTCATCTGCGCCGAACCGGCTCCGGACGCCCTGTCTGCGATTGCCGCGCAAGCTGGGGTGAGCGTTTCGGATATTTCGAATGCCCTCTCCGCAGAAGGCGGTGTGAGCGAAGCGGCGGCCAATATCGGCTTGCGGACGCAGACCATCCAAACCTTGCGCGATGGCTTCTACCGCGTCTGCGAGGCCTATATGAACGGTCTCTCCGAAGAGCAGTATTCCATCATGTTGCGGCGGTTTCAGACCAATATGATTGCACTATTGGCAATTGAGCAGCTGACAGGCTCTGTCAAAGGTGGCGACGCCGTGGTCAGCGCGGGCGCAGGCAGCGGGATCAATTATCGCGAGCAATATCTGCAACGGTCGGCGATGGCGTCGGCCGAGGAAACGCGCCTCGCATCAGAGATCGCCCGAACGAATGATGAAATCGCGGCGCTCGAGCGCCTCAATGAGCAGTGCTACATGAATGGCGGAGAAGGGTGCTCAACCCCCGATCTCGAGCGCCGCAATCGGCAAGTCCTGGATCTACGCGCACAAAGCCGGGCGATGGAACGGGCGCAAGCCTCGGCGGGCGCTGCTGCGTCGACCAATCAAACGCTGGCGCAGTCGGCGCCGTCCGCAACGGACGCAAATGCGGGCGGGATAACAGGCTCTTGGCCGTCAGCGCCGGCTTATCCCCCATCTCACTCGGTCGCCGACGCGGTCCGTGATATCACCATGGCCTTGGTGCAAAATGACTATGGCGTGCAGCTTTGCTTTGAGCATCTTCGTTCCGTCGACAAAAACGGCGAGACAGCGCTTTCAGGCCACTGCTCGGATGTGATGAGCGCCTACACCGCGCAACTTTACAATACCAATGCGATGCGGGTCGAAACACAGCGGGCGCAGGCCGCGATCGCTCAGCGCGTTGCCGAGGGCTATATCTCGCCGCGAGAAGGCGCGCAGCTCATCGCGGCGATTGGGGGCGGCACGACCTCGGTTGCGCCAACGACAGCCCGGTCGCAAACGCTCTACAGCGAGCCGCTCGCCATGGAAGCGATTGAACCCGTTCTTCAAACGCCTCCCGTTTATCCGCCCGAAGATTAGGTCTGGAATCTGAGCGCGCATTGTGCTCCATTCTCGCCCAAGGGGGCGTGCGTAGGAAGGTGGGGACCAGCCTGAAACGCAAAGCCATGGAGCGACCGTGATGCGGACACTGCGCGCACTGATTCTGTTATCTATTGGGCTTCTCATGCCGCTGGCGGCGATCGCCGAACAGCGCGTGGCGCTGGTGATCGGGAACAGTAAATATGAAACCACCGGATGGGCACTCGCCAATCCAGAAAACGACGCCCGTTTGATGAAAACGTCGCTCGAGGCGGTCGGATTTCAGGTTGAGATGCTGATCAACGCGACCGAAGACGATATGGAAGACGCGTTTGCCAGGCACGGTCAGCGCCTCTCGGCCGCGGGCGAAGAGGCGATTGGACTCATTTACTTTGCCGGTCATGGCATCCAGTCTCAGGGATACAACTATTTGATACCCGTCGATGCAAATGCGCAGACGGAGCAGGATGTGTGGGCGCAGGCGCCGCGCCTGGGGCAGGCTTTGCAACATGTTCGCGCTGCCGGAAATGGCGTCAATTTTGTCATTCTCGACGCTTGCCGAAATAATCCGCTTCCAAGTTCAAGCCGGTCGGCGGGGTCAGGTGGTTTAGCGCCCGTGGCGCGATCGCGCGGGCTTTTAGTGTCTTACTCAACCGAGCCCGGCTATACGGCAACGGATGGCGCCGGTAGCAACAGTCCGTATACGCAAGCCTTAGCTGCAATCATTCAACAAGACGGACTGATTGCCGAGCAAGTGTTCAAACGGGTGGCGGATCAAGTCCACCAAGCGACAGGCGGAGCGCAGACACCGTTCTATAATTCAGGCCTCATCGGCGATGATTTCTGTTTTGGCGATTGCGGAAAACCTGCCCCCACTGCGTTGGATGCTGGACTGGTATTTCAGCTGGCGTCTGCGGGGCGCGATGTGGGCGGCACCGACGAACCGGTTGTTGATGATGGATCTGTGGTCGCGGCTCCAGAAGGCGCCTCGAGCGCTGGATTTGAGACATTCAAAGACTGCGTAAATTGCCCAGAAATGATCGCCCTATCCGGCGGCGAATTCAAAATGGGATCGCCAGATGATGAGTTCGATCGAAAAAACGATGAGGGACCTCAGCGCGTCATCAGCATCGCGCGTTTCGCCATCGGCAAATATGAAGTCACATTTGGTCAATTTGAGGCCTGCCGTGCAGCCGGGGCGTGCACGTTCGACCCGAAAACGGAGTTGCGCGATGATCAAATGTTTTGGGCGAGCGCGACCTATCCCGTGATGAATGTAAATGCCGATGATGCGCAAGAATTTGTCGACTGGCTAAATGGGCAAGTCGCCGGCGCGCCTTATCGTCTGCCCTCTGAGGCTGAATGGGAGTATGCTGCGCGGGCTGGCACATCGACGCCATTCTCGACCGGTGAGGGCCTCACGAGCGCCCAGGCCAACTATAATGGTCAGCGGACCTATAATCGAAGACCGGCGCCGGATGGAGTTTACTTACGCGCGCCCGTTGCGGTTGGATTGTACGCGCCGAACGCGTTCGGTTTGCACGACGTGCACGGCAATGTCGCAGAATGGATGGCCGATTGTTATCGCAGCACTTACGCAGGTCTGCCGCCCACCGGTGACCCAATTCCCGGACGGGAAGGGTGTGGACGGGCGGTCCGGGGCGGCGACTATGACAAAGTGCCGTCTTATGTCCGCTCGGCCAAACGCGATCAGAATCCCTGGACCCGCCGCGATGAGCAGATTGGCTTTCGCGTGGCGAAGACGCTCGACTGACGCTTACTTGATAACCGCGCAGGCGACCCGTGGTCCTGCGCCGCCAATAGGCTGCGTAATGTGGTCATCCCGGTTCTGGTGAATGATCATGGCCGTGCCATCTTCGTCTGTAATATCAGCCAGCGTGGCAAAGGTGTTGAATACTTCATAGCCTGCTGAACCATCCGCGGCGGCCCATATGTTTGTAATGTCCCCAGACTCAGGGCCGACAGGATTATGCAGGCCATGACCGCCCGGGATGAGGCCCATATGACCCCCGGACTTTTTGAACACGCCAACATCGCTGCAATCGCCGACTTGGTGAAGATGCAAGCCATGCCAGCCTGGTGTCAGGCCACCCGGTTGGACCGTGGCTTCGATCATCAGACCGTTTGGCCCTTCGGTCAGTTTCATCTGGCCGATCACAGATCCGTCCATGCCGATGATGTCTCCGCCCATGGTGGGAAGCGTTTTAACGAAACTTGGATCAGGGGTGGAGATGTCTACGCTTGTCTCCACGGCGGGCGTAGAATCCTGCGCAGGGGCATGCGCGCAGGCGACGATGGGGAAAAACGCGGCGAGTAGGGCTTTACGGATCATGTGAGCGGCTCCATTGGCTGTTGTTCAAGGACTGTAGTGCGTTCGCTGGAGAAGTCAGCCGTGATAGAAAAACTTGATCGCGCCGATAAAATTTTGGTTGCGCTCGGCCATTTTGAAAGCCGGGCAGCGGCACAGGCGGCGATCGCCGCGGGCAAGGTCACGGTCTCTGGGCGTGTACTGAAGAAAGCGTCCGAGAAGATTTCTCAGGACGCAAAGATCGAGGCTGAGCGCGAACACCCCTGGGTGTCGCGGGCGGGTTTGAAACTTGCGCATGCGCTGGATGTCTTCGAGGTCGATCCGGCGGGGTTGAACTGTTTGGATATCGGCGCGTCGACGGGCGGATTTACGGAAGTATTGCTCTCGCGAGGTGCCGCTTCGGTCATCGCCGTAGATGTCGGGCGTGATCAGCTACATCCTCGCTTGCTCGCGGATGCCCGGGTCGTTTCGTTCGAAGCGACAGACGCGCGCGATTTGAAAGTAGAGCAGCTGCCTTACACCCCGCGCCTGATCGTTTGTGATGCGAGTTTTATCTCACTGCATAAATTGCTAAGCGTTCCGCTGTTTCTTGCCGCGCCTGATGCTCGGCTCATCACGCTCTTCAAACCGCAGTTTGAAGTTGGCCGTGCGCAAATCGGCAAGGGCGGCATTGTCAAAAACCCTGCAGCGGTGGCCCAAGCGGAGGCAAATTTTACTGACTGGTTGGAAGCACAAAGTTGGTGTGTGGTTGGGCAAACAGATAGTCCGATCACCGGCGGTGACGGCAACGCTGAACGTCTGATTTACGCCCGCCGCGTTTAGCGATTAGCCCGCTGGACCACGCGGCGTCGGTCCAGACTGGCGACGATTCAGGAAGGCGAGCCGCTCAAACAGCGCCACATCCTGCTCATTCTTGAGCAAAGCACCATGCAGCGGCGGCGTCAGCTTCTCCGGATCCTGCTCGCGCAGGGTTTCCAAATCGACATCCTCGTTCATCAGCAGCTTCAGCCAATCAAGGAGCTCTGACGTCGACGGCTTCTTCTTCATGCCCGGCACTTCGCGCATGGAATAGAATGTGGTCAGCGCGTCTGACACCAGCTTTTCCTTGATGCCAGGATAGTGCACGTCGACGATCTCTTTCATCGTTTGCTCATCCGGGAATTTGATGAAGTGGAAGAAGCAGCGGCGCAAGAAGGCGTCTGGTAGTTCTTTCTCATTGTTTGAGGTGATGATCACGATTGGGCGCTGTTTCGCGCTGATCGTTTCGTCGGTCTCGTAGACGTAGAATTCCATGCGATCGAGCTCCTGAAGGAGATCATTCGGGAATTCGATGTCGGCTTTGTCGATTTCATCGATCAAGAGGATGGGGCGCTTCTCAGCAGTGAAGGCTTCCCACAGCTTGCCCTTCTTGATGTAATTCTTGACGTCCTTGGCGCGCTCTTCGCCCATTTGGCCATCGCGCAAGCGAGACACCGCATCATACTCGTACAGGCCCTGTGCGGCCTTCGTCGTCGATTTGATGTGCCATTCAATCAGCTCACAATCGAGCGCTTTGGCGACTTCGATCGCCAGCACGGTTTTGCCGGTTCCTGGCTCACCTTTAATCAGAAGCGGACGTTCTAGTTGAATCGCCGCGTTTACAGCGACCCGGAGGTCTTCGGTTGCGACATAATTCTCAGTGCCTTCAAAGCGCATGGGAGGACCTCTCGTTTACGTTTACGGTAAGGATAAGGCCGGAGACCGCAGAAGCAAGGACTAACCTTGCGAGAGGGCTGTGATTCGCAATCAGAGGTTCTCGAAGCAATTTTTAAGAAATCTAAGTATCTGTATAGAAACGATATTTGGGGTGATGTTACCAATTTGAAAGTCTGCGTTAACCATTCTGCTCTAGATGTTTCAGAACTCTGGAGATCGGTCTATGCCGTTAAAATTGTCGCTCAAACCAAAGGAAGCGGTCGTCGTGAATGGCGCCGTGCTCCGCAATGGCGATCGACGTGGAACGATCCTCTTGCAGAACCATGCACGGGTTTTGCGCCAAAAAGACGTTTTGGATCCAGAGGCCACACGAAGCCCTGAAGAACATTTATATTTTGCCGTGATGCAAATGTATTTGACCGGCGAGACAGAGGGTCAGCTTTATGATCAAGCTGTTTCGGCCATCGCTGCGGCTTTGTCAGAGACAAACAAAGAAGACGGGCGTGCTCACCTTGTTGAAATATCCACGGCTTGCGCCGCTGGAGAGACCTACCAAGCGCTGTCTTTATGCCGAAAATTGCTAAAGGCTGCGGAGGCAGGCAATGGCTGATACGTCGAACATGAAAGAGCTCCCTGAAACGCCTATCGTCTCCTTAGACGAAGCGATCGAGATGATCGAAGCCGAGAAGGCGCCGGACACGATTTGCGTGGATATTGGCCACAAAACTCTAGTGCGCGCCGACGGACCGAAAGGGCTGCAAGGGATGCTTCAGCGGTTGCGTGGGCATCGGATGATTTTGTCGCTCTCGTCCGGCGAGGCCGCGCAGAGCGTGATTCCGCTGCGCTCTGGCAAACCCGATATGCACCCAGATGTGGCAGAAATCCTCGACGCGCTCAAAGATCAAGGATAGAGGGCCGCCTCACGCTTGATTGAGGGAGCCGCAAATGCCCGCGGAATTCGTATCTATTTTTATCGCATCCTTTGTGACGTTCTTCGTCTTGATTGATGCGTTAGGCGTTGCGCCGGTCTTCGCTTCGCTCACGGTGCGCGGACCAGCTAGCTATCGACGGTCTATGGCGGTGCGCTCTGTCCTCGTCGGCACGCTGATTATATTCGGGTTCGCGTTCTTCGGTGCATGGTTGCTCAATCAGCTGCACATAACGATCGACGCTTTCCGTGCTGCGGGCGGGGTTCTGCTATTTTTGATTGCCCTCGACATGGTGTTTGAGAAACGCACAGAACGGAGAGAGAACCGAGCGGAGTCTGTGCTTGCAGACAGCGATGAGACACCTGAGCAACCGGATGATGTCTCGGTTTTCCCGTTGGGAATTCCTATGCTTGCCGGACCAGGGTCGATTGCGACCGCCATGCTTTATATGTCTCAGCATGATGATTGGATCGGCAAGGGCGCAGTTCTCAGTGCCATCGCGGCGAATATGGTGATCTGTCTGCTCGTCTTCCTCGCCGCTGGGCCATTGGTCAAAGCCATGGGCGAGAGCATAGCGGGCGCCATCACACGGATCTTTGGTGTGATTCTGGCGGCGCTTTCTGTTCAGCTCTTGATTGATGGCATCAAAGGCGCATTTGGGCTCTAGCGCAGCCGGATAGCCTGCACTTGTGTCAGTGCCGAGAGGGTTGTCCAAATGAGCGCCATGCCGAGTGCCATGAGCCCCATCACTTGGAAGACCAGCATCTGAGTCCACTTCACGCCAATCTGCGCAAGAGAAAGGACATCAGGGCCAAGCTCGCGGGCCAAAGCGACAGACCGATGTCCACCCGCCTCTGACAAGAGCAGGGCGCGGCGCATGTCTTCAGGTGTCGTCGCTTGTTCAACCAATGTGATCGCGCCAGACGAGCTGGTCAGCTCTGCAATTCGCGCAATAATTTTCATATCCCGCGCCAAACGCTCACGCGCCATGGGTTGTAAAGCGGTTTCATAGGCTTGCAGAACTTGATCCGTGCGCGCTTCAGTGGTCATCACCGGCTCGAACGCGACCATCAGTTCCACATTGAGGATTTCTTCCGGTAAGGCGTCTTCAATCCGGCTGCGCAGATACCCTGTAAAGCGGTCGTTCAACCGCCCCGCTCGATGCGCACCGCGAAGGATCGAAGCCGCTTCAAAGACAGCTTGCGCTTCGGGACTTGGGTCGTTTTGTGTCAAAAGTCCGAGAGCTCTTAGCCGCAGTTGCAGGCTATCGACTTGTTCGCCTGCCAGCCATCTTTGGCTTCGACGGGTCAAATCGGCGGGGTCCCCGAGCAAGAAGAAAGACCCTTGCGCGGCAAAGGGCTCATCGACGGGAGACAATTGCATTGTATCTGTGGTGAGGCGCGGTGTTTCGGTGACCTCGGTGTCTGTCGCTTCGTCGGGAGACTCACTGGGCGTAATGGTTTCAGAGTCGGATGTTTCGGTCACCATTTGGGCACCTGGTGGCGGCGCTATGCTGCGCTGATAATCCGCGCGCAGATCTTCAGGCAAGAAGAGTAGCGCGGCGCGGGCGAGACGTTGATCACGCGTGCCGGAACTCTCGGCATCTGCAGCGGCTATGACGGCAGCTGAGTCCTGGCGGTTCAACATCAGAGGCGCGGCAAGGAGGTAGCCGCGCGCAGCTGAGAAGTCACGTTCATCCAATGTTTGCTCAACGCGCTGTGCCCAAGCTATACGTTCCTGACCGCTCGGAGCACTTAACGACCGAAACTCGGACTCGATCTCTGATCGGGTTTCCGTGCGTGCTTCTAGGCTGAGCGGGTCGGTCGCAATGTCGGACGTGTACGCTGCGACAATCACCCGGGCCGCAAAAATCGGGATGAGCAGGATCAGGCTGTTAAACAGCAGCGATTGCCGCCACGTCGATGGGCGTTGGACTTCTCGTTGTCTCCATCTGGAGGTCATCTACTCGGCCCAATCCTGAGTTCTGTCTGATGCAGATTCCGTCTCCCTTTAGCGCACGAAGCGGTGGTTCTGATCAAGTCTTCGTTACTGGATGAACTGCAAAAGCCCTGCATTAGCCCGCGCTATGCCACAATTGGCGGACAGAAATGCGACCGATTGGTCTGATTATTGCGATTGCGTATCTAACACGTCCGCAGTATAGGGCGCGCAAACGCTGTAGAGGATTTGATTCCATGAGCGACATTGATCTGAATGGTTATCAGCCGTCGAATGAAGAAGAATTCATGAATACCAAGCAGAAGGCGTATTTTCGCAAGAAGCTTGAGGATTGGAAGGATGAGATCCTGGATGGGGCGAAAGTCACGATCGGGAACTTGCGCGCTGAATCGTCTAATCATCCTGACTTGGTGGACCGGGCATCTGCGGAAAGCGACAAGGCGCTTGAGCTGCGCACGCGAGATCGCCAACGTAAACTGATTTCTAAGATCGATGCGGCCATCCGCCGGATCGATGAAGGCACCTATGGGTATTGCGATGATACGGGCGAACCTATCGGTTTGCGTCGGTTGGAAGCTCGCCCCACAGCCACGCTGAGCCTCGAGGCTCAAGAGCGCCATGAACGCAATGAGCGCGTCGTTCGCGACGATTAAGCCTTGCGAATCCTCCGGGGCCGGCGTTAAATTACTAACGAATAATTAACCGTGTTGACGCACTGGTAATCAGTACTGGCGACAGGTGCAGAATGCGAAACGGTCCCGACCCAAAGAACAAGCCCGACCTGCCGGGAACGGATGGGAACGACACGGCTGTGGCCGACACGGATGAAAATTATAAATTTCCAACCGCGCGCGGTGTGCTCACTTCAGATGAAATCGCGGCTTTGCTGCGCCCGCAGCCGAGCCAAGGCGCGTTAGAAGAGCCCCACATTGAACCACAGACGGTCGAGCCAAAGGCCACGGTCGTTTTTGAAGAGACATCCGAGCCTCATCCCGACTTGCAAGCGCGCCAAGTTATGGCCTCGCGCCTCTCGATGGCGCTCGGCAAAGGCACTGGGATCAAGGCGTCAATTACGCCGACCCAAATCGCCTCACTCGAGCGCTCCGCCATGCCGGGTCTGCTGCATGGAAAATCGAGCGCGGTGGCCTGTATGGGGCGCTCTGAAAGCGATATTCGCGCCCTGATTTGCCTGCCGCCGGAACTCTCTGACGCGATTATTGCAAAAGCATGCGGATCATCTGAGTCGACCGGTCGCATCGGCGATGGCTGGGTCTTGAGCGCCATCGATTGTGCCCTTTTGGAACAATTGCTGGAGCCATTCGGAGCTGTGATTGGGACAGACATGCGGCTTCAGTCGATTGAAACGGATATTCCGTATGTCACGAGCTTACTGCCGATTGAGCGTGTGACGATCACGGAGTTTCGTGTTGAGGCAGTTGGGTTGCACACTGACCTTGCCCTGATTGATGGCGATTTTTCTGACATTGATGATGTGTCGGAGCCTCACCAAAGCGCCGCGCCCGTCACCGCGCTGGCGACAGCGCGATTGGCGAGCCTGTCCGTGCCTTTGAGCCGTGTGACAGCGCTGAGAGCTGGATCGACCCTACTGCTCGGATTGCCGCCAGATCAGCCTGTTGAGCTGCTTTCAGGCGGCCGCGATGGCACGCCCGCTTATGAAGGGCGGATGGGGCGCAAAGGTAATAAGGTGGCGATTAAGGTCACCAAAAAGCTGCGGACCTTCAAAAGCTAGTTTCGAAGGCCCGCTTTCGGCTTAGCCAATATTTCCATGCTTCTCGATGTGCTGATCGACCGCTTTGATGGCGTCGTCAGCTTTGTTGCCGGCGCTGCGCAGTTCCGCTTCGCGCTGCGCCCAGAGCCGTTTCTGGTAATTGGTGGAGATAATGTCCGTGATCACCAAGACGCCGACAACCAGGTAGAAGCTTGATTTGCTCATCGCATCGATCGGGAAGTTGAACAGTTTGAGATGCGCGAGGTGTGCGCCTTCCGTCACCAACAAAACCCCGACCAGGAATAGAATGAACAGGCCGAGGACTTCATACATACGATTGCGTTTGAGAAAGTCGGCCACATAGTCGGCCAGCAAGATCATCACGACGCCTGAGGACAGAATAGCGATGGCCATGATCCAAACTTGGTAATCCTTGCCCGGCTCACACCCAACAGCGCCAACGACGGGATTGGCGATCAGGTCGGCCTTACATTGGACCACGGTGCCCGTGAACGTGCTGAGGATGTCGCCAGACGCGCTGACCACATTGGCCACTTCGACGTTTGCGATCGCCATGGCGGAGAGGATCGAGTCGAATGAGAACACCAAGTTCATCGCCACAATCATCGCGATGGCTTGGGCCACGGATTTCCCAGCAGAGCCCTCTGTATGCTCGATATGGTCGACCGCGAGCAGGTGGTGAATTTCCTTCACGGCCGTGTAGATGATGAACCCGCCGCCGACGAGGGTCACCAGCGCTTGCAGCGTGAACTCACCCTCGAAAATCCCTTTTAGTCCTATGTTGAACAAAGGTTCCGCGAGCAGCGCGAACAGATTGACCACGATGACCAACAGAACGATCCTGAGGATCACGGCAATGGCAATGCCCCAGCGCCGCACCATGGGCGCTTTTTGCGGGCCCACGCGCTGCGATTCAATTGAGATATAAAGCAGATTGTCGAAGCCCAATACGGCTTGCAACAAGAGCAGCATCAGCAGCGTAAACAGGCCGCTGACGGAGAAGACTTCGGCTACGAACTCGCCCATCGTAAACCCCCTTAAGATGGTTTCTAATGGGCGAGAGCTTAGACTGAGTCAGCTGAATTGAAAGCTTAAGATCTTCGCGGTGTCAGCTGTTTTAGCTCAGCATACCGTTCATACGCGCTTTGATCACATCTTCGGCTTCGGCCACGATGCGATCGATCAGCTCTTTGACGGTTGGAATGTCGTCGATGAGGCCTTGAACCTGACCGGCCGACCAGATGCCGTCATCTGTATCTCCAATTTCCATGGCTTTACGGCCACGAACCCCGGCGACGAGATGTTGCACGTCTTCGAACTTGGCGCCGCCTTTGCGCTCAATGTCGACCACTTCGGTGCTAACCGCATTCTTCATCACGCGCGCTGTGTTATGCAACGTGCGGAAGATGAGCTTGGTGTCGCGCTCATCATTCTCGACCATCTGCTGTTTGAAGTTTGGATGGATCGGGGCTTCTTGGGTGACACAAAAGCGCGTGCCCATATTGATCCCGTCTGCGCCGAGCGCCAAAGCCGCCGCAAGGCCGCGGCCATCGCCGAAGCCGCCTGAAGCCAGCATTGGTACGCTGACTTTATTGGCAGCTGCCGGGATCAGAATCAGGCCAGGAATATCGTCTTCGCCGGGGTGACCGGCGCATTCGAAACCATCGATTGAGATCGCATCCGCGCCCATCCGTTCTGCGGACAGCGCGTGACGGACGGCTGTACACTTGTGGATGATTTTGATCCCGTACTCTTTGAAATGGTCGATATGCTCTTTCGGCTTGTAGCCAGCGGTTTCGACGATCTTAATGCCGCCCTCGATGATCGCTTGGCGGTACTCAGCATAAGGGGGTGGTTTGATCGCCGGCAGGATGGTCAGGTTCACGCCAAACGGCTTGTCCGTCATCTCCTTGGTGCGGGCGATCTCTTTGGCGAGGTCTTCCGGCGTCGGCTGGGTGAGGGCTGTGAGGAAGCCGAGCCCGCCTGCATTTGCGACCGGCGCAACCATTTCCGCATAGCCGACCCATTGCATCCCGCCCTGAACAATCGGGTGTTCGATGCCAAACTCTTCCGTAAACCGTGTTTTGATCGCCATGTCCGATCGCTCCCGTCTCTGTTTTTTATATATTCGACAAGACGCTAGAGCGCCTTGACGATATCCTCGACCATTTTCTTTGCGTCCGAGAGCAACATCATTGTGTTGTCGCGGAAGAAGAGCTCGTTCTGGATCCCGGCATAGCCAGAGCCCATCGAGCGTTTGATGAACAGCACCGTGCCTGCATTCTCGACGTCCAGAACCGGCATGCCATAGATGGGCGAGGTCTTATCTGTCTTCGCCGCCGGGTTGGTCACATCATTGGCGCCGATCACGAAGGCCACTTCTGAATTGCGGAAGTCTGAGTTGATGTCTTCAAGCTCAAATACCTCATCATAAGGGACCTGCGCTTCAGCCAGCAGCACGTTCATGTGGCCTGGCATCCGACCCGCAACCGGGTGAATGGCATAGGTGACGTCGACGCCTTCTTCTTTCAGCTTATCGGCCATCTCTTTCAGCGCATGCTGGGCCTGCGCCACCGCCATGCCATAGCCAGGCACGATGATCACTTTCGACGCGTTCTTCATGATGAAGGCGGCATCGTCGGCGGAACCA
>JBCBBY010000069.1:0-19631 GCA_038531195.1 Pseudomonadota bacterium | reverse complement strand
GTCAGCCGCGTTCACAACCAGGATCGCGCCGTCCATCTGCGCCGCACCGGTGATCATGTTCTTCACATAGTCAGCGTGTCCAGGGCAGTCGACGTGGGCGTAGTGACGGTTTTCCGTCTCATATTCCACGTGCGCGGTGTTAATCGTGATGCCGCGGGCTTTTTCTTCCGGCGCACTATCGATGTCCTCATAAGAGCGCTTCTCAGCCCCCGTCACATCTGCCAGCACCATCGTGATCGCTGCGGTCAGCGTCGTCTTACCATGGTCCACGTGTCCAATCGTACCGATGTTTACGTGCGGCTTATTACGCTCAAACTTTTCCTTGGCCATACCAGGCCTCCTTTTCTCAGTGTCCGGCCCACCGGACGTTGGTCCTTTCTCAAAGCGGGCCAGAAGAGTCCCGTTGAAGCGCGCCACATACACATGCCCGCACTAGGTTTCAAGCACCTATAATGCTGCCGTATGCAGACAAATTGCAGATCGCTTCGAAATGGCTTGACAAACACCGCCAATAAAGGCCCTAGCCTGCGCTCATGACGCAACGACATGTGTTTACTGAATTTGAGAGCAAAGCTGACCTGCAACAGGCGGCTGCGGACTGGCTAGCGAATGCGCTTGCTGATGCGATTGAACGTCGAGGCAGTGCAATATTCATGGGGTCTGGCGGACGCACGCCGGGGCCGATTTACGAATCCCTATCGCAGGCGAACTTGGATTGGTCGAATGTTCAAATTGGGCTCTGTGACGAACGATGGGTTGATGTCGACCATCCCGCCTCAAATGGCGCGATGATGGAACGGACGCTGCTACAAAACAAAGCGGCCGGCGCGACTTATATTCCGATGAAGATCGACGGCGATGATCCTTTCGGCGCGATAGACGACGTTAATGAGCTTTATCTGGATGCGAGTCTTACGGATGTCATGTTGCTCGGCATGGGGCCTGATGCGCATACGCTGTCTTGGTTCGCGGGCGGTCGCGGATACGACGATGCGATCGATCCAGACTCGACATCAATCGTCGCCGCCGTGGAAGCGATTGAGAGCGAGGTTACAGGGCCGAATCTGCTCCGCATGACACTCACCCAGCCTTGCGTCGCGTATGCTCGCAAGGTGCTTTTGCTCCTTACCGGTGCGGACAAGCGTGCCGTGTTTGATTCAGCGCCCGATGACGCGCCCGTCAGCATTATGCGACGGGCCGCTGGGTCAGCTTTGACCGTATTCTACTGCGATTAGGACTTTGATATGTCGATTGAAACTCTGAGCTCGCTCGCCGCGAACATTCGTGACACCAAATTATCTGAGCTGGCGGCAGCATATGGTTCTACACTAACGGTGGCCGGATGGACCGCGGACACGTCTCGCCACTATCGGACGGCCGCAATTGATGAAGCTCTGCTAAAACATGCGGCTGAAATCGATCTGACGGGCGCTATCTCTGACCTCTTCACGGCGGCCATCGTCAACCCGTCGGAAAACCGACCTGCCCTGCATTGGGCCCTGCGTCTTCCGCCCGAGAGTGATCTTACAAAATCTGAGCATGACACCACCGTCAATGCGCTCGCTAAGGCCAAAACGCTGGCCGATTCCGGGGAATTCTCTGCGATCGTGCATATTGGGATTGGTGGATCGGACTTTGGTCCTCGCCTTTATGCGGATGCTTTTGCGGATCGACAGTTGCCTGATCTCGAACTGCGGTTTTGTGCCAATGTGGATCCGCTCGATCTTGAGCTCGCATTGGAAGGGTTGGATCCCGCGAAAACGCTGATTATTGGCATCTCTAAATCGTTCGGGACGGAAGAAACGCTCTACAATCTCGGGCGCGCTCGGACATGGCTAGAAAGCTCACTCGGCGCGGACCGCGCCGCCAAGCACCTTCTTTTGGTGACCGCTAATCCAGATCGCGCAACGGAATGGCTGGGCGGAATTCCCGCGACCACACTCGGCATGCCAATCAGTGTGGGCGGCCGCTATTCCATTTGGTCCGCCGCATCCGTCGCGGTTATGACAAGTTTCGGGGTTGACGCGTTCGAAGCGTTTCTTGCCGGTGCAGCGAACATGGATCTGCACGTCAAAACTGCGCCTTTATCGGAGAACCTTGCGGCGCGTTTAGCGCTCTTAGACTACTGGAACACCAGCTATCTCGGCTTCGCATCGCGCGCCGTTCTGGCTTACTCTCGGCGTTTGCGTATGCTTCCGACTTATTTGCAGCAGTTGGAAATGGAATCAAACGGCAAGTCTGTCGGCCCGCAAGGGGATGCCGCGCCGATGGCGACTGCACCGCTCCTTTGGGGCGGCGAAGGCTCTGTTGGACAGCACTCTTATCATCAATGGCTCCACCAGGGGACACATATCGTTCCCGCCGAGTTCATTCTCGCGCCCGGCAGCAAAAGTGACCCAGCTGGTGTGGAAGCGCTCACTGCGCACGCATTGGCGCAAGCGGAAGTCCTCGCAAATGGCCGCAGCTTGGAAGAGGTGAAAGCCGAAGAACCCGAACTGTCAGAAGCCATTGCTAAACAAAAAGTACACCCAGGCGGCCGTCCTTCGACCTTCATGAGCACCGATGAACTGACGCCAGCCCGTTTAGGGTCATTGATCGCGCTTTATGAGCACCGAACCTATTTGGCGGGCGTTCTCTGGGAAATTAATAGCTTTGACCAATGGGGCGTCGAGCGGGGTAAAACCATGGCGACGCGTTTGAAGCCCGCATTGCGGGGTGAAGGCGAAGCTGCGGATACTGCGACGCAGCGTCTGATTTCTCAGCTTTGATCTTCTGATCCCGAGCTTAGTCTCGCCAGGGCCATAAGAAATCGCCCAAGATCCCCGCTTACGCGGGGGTGAGCGATTTATGGTTTTCGGATGAGGTCCTAAGCGATCTTGTCGACTTGCGTGAAGTCGAGATCGACTGGTGTCGCGCGTCCGAAGATTGACACATTCACCTTCATCCGACCCGTTTCTGGATCGAATTCTTCCACCGTGCCTTCGAAGCCTTGGAATGCGCCTTCGTTCACGCGCACTTCTTGGCCAATCTCGTAAACGATGGTTGGCTTTGGACGCTCTTCGATAGGCTCATCCGATGTTCCGAGGATACGATCCACCTCACGCTGTGGGACGGGTAGAGGTTTCTTGCCGCCATCTGCGCCTAAGAATCCTGTCACTTTCGGCGTGTCTTTCACCAAGTGATACACGTCGTCGGTAAGGCGCGCCTTCATCAAAACATAGCCTGGAAAATAACGACGTTCGATCGTCTTTTTCTTACCGCGTACGACTTCAACCACTTCTTCAGTCGGGACTTCCAGATCCTCAATCATCTCTTCCAAGCCTTTCATAGCGGCTTGATCACGGATGGCTTGAGCGACCTTCTTTTCGAAGTTCGAGTAAGCGTGGACGATGTACCATTTTGCCTCAGCCATGGGCGAAGCACTCCTTCTTATGGGGTCTAGCTGCCAAGACCTGTCAGCCAACGGATAACCATGGCGATGAACTGATCTGACGCAAACAAGAACAGAGCGACAATAATCGACATGACAACGACCATGATCGTCGCCTGAATCGTTTCAGGGGTCGATGTCCAGGTGACTTTGCGCCCTTCAGCTTCTACCTGACGGGCGAAGGTAATTGGACCCACGCTCTTTTTTTTGTCCTTGTCGGCCATTCTCTAACGTTCCTGACTTTGGGGTAATCCGGCTCCATAATGCGCAATTGTGCGCTTGTGAAGTCACTTGGGTGTAAAGGCTGCGAAACACAAGTTTTTAGATGTCGATATGATGAAACTCAGTCACGGGAAGACCGGGTGTTTCAACATCTACCGCGAACAGACTTCCGGCCATGGGTTGACGGTCCAAGGCGGCATCGCTGAGTCCGACGCGCGCACTGGTGACATAAAGCGTTTTCAGGTCTGGACCGCCAAAAGCACAGCTGGTCGGCCGCGAAATTGGAAGCTTAACCACCTGATCGATTGAGCCATCTGGCGCATACCGTACGACCCTCGATCCTGCCCATTGCGCATTCCATAAATACCCATCTGCATCGACAGCAGATCCGTCTGGATAGCATCCCGCATCGAATGTCGAGGCGAATACTCGGCGATTTGAAAGCGCGCCTGTTTCGACATCGTAATCAAATGCCAAAATCATCTGTTCTGCACTGTCGCAAGTGTAAAACGTTCGCCCATCCGGGGAGAATTGCATTGTATTCGTCACAAGCACTTCCGGCAATCCGATACGTTCGACCGTCATATCTTGAAGCAAGCGATAGTATTGGCCTTCGGGTTCCGTCTCGGCGTCATCCATTGTACCGATCCAAAAGCTTCCATCTGGTGCCATACCGCCATCATTGGTGCGAAATCCGAATGGCTCATTCAAGGTGCAGAAACGTTCATAATGCTCAGTTGCCGTGTCGTAGCGGCCAATTTCGAGGTCACCGGCCATGATCAACCCTCCATCCGCGAGCGCAATTGCGCTGGCATGGATCGGCAGATCATAGCGCCGCGTGTTTCCGGTTCGTGGATTATGGCGATGCAATTTGGCGCGTTTGATATCCACCCACCACAGGAAACCTTCGCTCGGGCTCCATAACGGGCCTTCCCCTAGCATACAGCCTGTGGGCGCAACGCATCGGACTTCGCTCAAGATGTTCCTCCGGTCCTGGCCTATCAGGCGATCTGAGCGGAGCCGCATGACTTGTCAATCAGATGGGGTGGCTGCGCGCAAACCATTTAGGATGAGATCAACATGGGTCTCAAAATAGGCATCAAGATCAATCGGTTGAAAACGATCAAAGACAAGTTTCCACATGCCGGCGATTAAAGCCCCTGCCGCGATATTCTGCATGAGACCATGACCCTGCATTGACCGAAACTCTCCGTTCTCAACGCCTTGCTTGATAATCGCGTTGATCGCCGCCTGTCCTCTAGAAAGAACATTTGCGTGATAGAATTCTGCGAGTTCCGGAAAATTTGGCCCTTCGGACATGATCAATCGCATGATTTGTCGCCGATCGCTGTCGAGTATCTTTTTATAGAAAAATCGCAAGTGTTGCTTGAGACGCTCCGTCGCTGACATGGATGTGTCTGACATCATATCAAACACGTTATCGAGCATCGGAGACATCTTAGCTTTGACCATGCCTTCGAACAGCTTCTCCTTGCTATCGAAATAAAGGTAGACTGTGCCTTTCGAGACGCCAGCCTCTTCTGCGACATCATCCATTTTTGCGGCCGCGAATCCCACGCGCGAGAACACCGCGAGTGCCGCATCGATAAGCGCCGAACGTTTCGCTTCTTTTTGCAGTTCTCTCCGGTTGCGTGGCGCCTCGGTCGTCAGATCAGTCATTCTGCAGGCCCTCCGATCTGAGTCCGTTTCGACACCAGCGCCCTTGCCAGGCGAGGTAATTTCTTCATGTCCTCTATAACCAAAGTGACCGCTGGCGTGACAAAGAGAACCATGATTCCCGAGATGACAATTCCGAAGCCAAGGCTAACACCCATCGGGATCAAGAATTGTGCCTGAGGGCTTGTTTCAAGGAGCAAGGGGCCCAGTCCAAGCGCTGTCGTTAAAGTTGTCAACAAGATCGGGCGGAAACGCCGCGCTGATGCATCCGCGGCGGCTGTAATTGGATCGGCACCGTTATCGCGGTATTGATTGTACAAATCGACCAAGACGACAGATGCATTCACTGCCACGCCCGCCAGCGCGACGATCCCGAAAATCGAGACAAAAGAAAGCGGATATCCTAGTATAAAGTGCCCTAAGACCGCGCCTGCCAAACCAAGTGGAATTGCCACAATGATGGCGAGTGGTTGAATGTAAGAACGCAACTGCGTTGCCACGAGCGCAAATATGATCAGCAAAACAACAATGAAGGCTTGGCCAAGACTGGCGAGATCTTCGCTTTGCTCGCGACTAACACCCGCCTGCGCCCAACTCAGTCCGGGATCATTCGCGGTTAGCTCAGGCAATACGCGGCTCAGGAGTTCTTCATTCGCGATGGTCGCGGTACTCATCGACTCATCTATATCGGCTGAGACCGTTACAACGCGGCGCCCATTAATTCGATTTATGGACGAGTAGGCGCGGCTCTCAGAGGTTTCAGCGACCGTAAACAGCGGAACGCTGGTCCCATCTGGCAAACGTATCCGCATCGCGTCTAGGGTTTGCAGTGATTGCCGTGCTGTTTCGGGATATCGCACAAAAACGCGCACTTCTTCTCGGCCGCGTTGAATGCGCTGGACCTCTTCGCCAAAGAAGGTTTGACGGACCTGTCGGGCGACATCGCTTGGGGTGAGACCTGCAGCGCGACCGGCGTCTGTCAGTTCGAACAAGAGTTGACGTTTGCCGAGATCAAAACTGTCTTCGATCTGGTTCGCGCCCGGGAGGCGTGCAATTTCCGTTTTCAATTGGTCAGCGGCACGAATTAATGCCGCTTCGTCGGCGTGGGCGAGCTCGAATTCTATATCCGCGCCAAAGCCACCAATTGATGCGGTGAACGTTAGGCGTTCGATACCTTCGATCACGCCGATCTCTTCGCGCCAGGCGCGTTCGATTTCGGACGCCGACATCCTTCGCGTACCAAATGGAATGAGTTCGATTTGCACTTGTCCTACGTTTTCAGCAGCAGTGAAACCGCCATTTCCAAGTGGTCCGCCGCCTTGCGCGATATTGCCTCCAATGGTTTCCGCAATTGATAGAAACAAGTCTTCGCCGCGTTCGTCTTTAGCGCGTTGCGCGACCCTTATTGCAGCTTCAGAGACCTTGTGAATAGCGTCTTCAGTGCGTTCAAATGGGGTTCCTTCCGGCATGACCAGAGTCGCGGAGACGTCATTGCCTTCAATATTTGGGAAGAAGATGAATTTGACCAATCCACTGCTTAAGAGCCCCATACAAAGGATAAAGAACGCGGTTGCCGCACCCAATGTCGCATATCGCCATTTGCCAACAAATAAGACGCCTTTTCTAACGACATTTTCGCTGACCCATGCGATTCGTTTGGCGACGCGGCTTTGTACTGCGAGCACAGGACCTCGCGACCATGGTCGGCCATGGCTTAAATGACTCGGAAGAATGAAAAACGCTTCGATCAACGAAACGATCAAGACGCTAATGACCACGAGCGGCACAGCGCTCATAATATCACCGAACATGCCGCCAACGAACATTAACGGCGAGAACGCAGCAACGCTGGTCATCACGCCGACTAAGACAGGCGAAAGTACGCCTTTTACACCGTCTAATGCCGCGAGAGATCCACTTTTGCCTTTGCCTATTTCGGCGTCAATGTTTTCTCCTATTACGATGGCGTCATCGACAACGAGCCCGAGTACGATAATCAAACCGAACAGAGACACCATGGTAATCGTCACGCCGGCAGCACCAAACAGCATGAACCCGCCCATAAAGGCCGTGGCGATCCCGACGCAGACCCAGATAGCGAGCTTGAGATCGAGCATCAGGACCAAAAAGAGAAACACCAATGCGAACCCAAACAAAGCGTTTCGTAGCAGCAAATTGATCCGTTCTTCCAGAATGGAGGTCTGGTCCCGGAACTCAATGATTTCGATACCTTCAGGCGGAGCATAGGTCTCTAAGAATTCATCGACCGCTGCTTTCACGGCGATGATGTCTTCAGCCTCGGCTCTTGAGACTTCCACAAATATGGCCGGGCGGCCATTGTAAGTGTTCGTTAGAGACTCTCGCGTAAACCCATCGCGCACCGTCGCAATATCGTTCAATAGAATTTGTGACCCATCCTCTAAATTTCGGATGACGATACTCTCAAATGCGTCACCGCTGAGCCGTCGCTGATTAGTTCGTAGTAAGTATTCACCCGACTGAGTTTGGATCGACCCTCCCGCCAAATCCAGTGACCCGGCGCGTACGGCCCGGGCGATATCGTCTATCGAAAGATTGAATTTTTGGAGGGTGTCTTCGCTGACCTCTATCGAGATTTCATAGTCTCGGTCACCGGCCAATCCCACCAAAGATATGCCATTTCGAGTGAGTAATTCACGTTCTATCTCTTCAGCTGCTTGTCTAAGCTCCAACGGTGTAACGTTGCCGACGATAACCAGTGTTACCACACCACCGGTAGGTTTCGGCGCAGAAACAGTTTCGCGCTCCGCATTCTCAGGCGGAAAGTCTGCAAGTCTCTCAACGGCGGAGCGTACATCGTCCTTAACGATTTGTTCGTCAGCAAAGTCCGCGAGTTCAATTGTGACCGTCCCGACATTCTCTGAGGCTGTCGAAGAAACCCGTTTTACACCATCAATCCCAAGAACCGCTTCTTCAACGCGGCGCGTAACACCCTCTTCGACTTCGGCTGGCGTGGCTCCGGGATAAGGAACGGAGACCACAACCGTCCCCGGTTGGATTGTTGGGAACACCTGGGTCCTAAGATTCCCAGCCATCAACAGACCGCCCACCAATAAGACCAACATTAAAAGATTGGCGGCGACGGGATTCTTTATGAACCAAGCAAGCAATCCGTTGCCAAACCGAGGGTCTTCATTCGGCGGCATCGGAGCGTCCTCCAGCGGCTATGCGGACCGTTTCGGACGCTCGAAATACAACGTCCTGTCCAACCTCTGCTTCGAGCGGTGGAATAGCCACGACGCCATCTGCGAAATCAAAAGGAGAAACAACAGTCTTACTTCCAGCCTCGAGTTCACCTAATACGGTAATTGTTCGTACCTCCAACCGATTTTCGTTGATGACCCAAACTTCGGATTGACCGGTTAAAGCGCTGGCGGGGATTGCTATCGCGTTCTCTATGGGATCGGTCTCGATCGTGACGTCCACAAAATCACCAATTCGTAAGTCCGACGATTTGTCAGGGCGCATATATAGGTTTGAGAGGCGCGTTCTTGGGTCGAGTGTAGCATCTACCCTTGTCACAGTGGCGGATTGAACGCCTGCGCCAGCGCTTCGTCGTTGAAACGTTGCTACCCGATCGGTGGCGGGACGCAAAACATCTAATTGCTCAAGTGAAACCGGGACGACAAGCTCTATGCTTTCCAACGTGACCATGCGGCCGACGACCTGTCCCGGCGATACGATTTGTCCGACATCCAACGAAGACGCCAAGACGCGAGCGTCTGAGCGGGCGTAAACACGCGTACGGGTGAGCGATAATTTAGACGTGCTTTTATTCGCTTCGGCGCTGGCAAGACGGGCCTTTGCTGCTTCGATTTGAGGTATGCGTGCTGCTAGCGGGTTCACTTCGCGACCGGGATACAATTCTTCCCATTCTTGCACCGCGATCGCCGCTTCGGCTTGCAACTGTTGAAGATCGGAACTGGCGGCGGCGATTTCAGACTCCGCGCGCTGGACCGCCAGGACATAGTCTGCACGATCAATCTCAAAAAGAAGATCCCCGCGGCGAACATCCGATCCCGCCCTGAAGGCCGGGCTAACAGACTTAATCTCTCCAGAAACCTGCGGACTGACCGAAACCTCTGCGGCTGATTGTACAGTGCCGTTCACGCGTACCGAGGGTACGAAAGAGAGACGTTCAATGTCAGCTTTGCGGACCGTGATTTCAGAGGCGCTTCTCAAATCGGCGATCTGAGGCGCACGATCATTGACCTGCCCTTTCAAGACTTGGGTCAAAGCGATCGCGATCGCAATCACGCCGATCACAAACGCGAGTTGTATAAATCCAATGACCCATCCGCTGCGTTCGGAAGCAGCGTCTTCGATCTTATCATGATCCATTTTAGTCTCCGGACAGAAATGACTGACCAGTCAGTTATAACGCTTTTGACAAAATTCAATGGTCGCGCACATGAACTTTTTGTCGCTATTTATCGTCGACTCCGTTCTAACACTTTACGAGCGCGAACGGATTTTGGATTGGATTCACAAGATGGCGACCCCTCCCCTCACACCGCCCTATGATTTTGCAGACCTTCTGCAGATTATGAAACGGCTTCGAACCCCGGAAACGGGTTGCTCTTGGGACTTAGAACAAAGTTTCGAGACGATTGCGCCCTATACGATCGAAGAAGCGTATGAAGTGCGGGATGCAATTAATCGAAAGGATATGAGGGATCTAAGCGACGAGCTAGGAGATCTGCTATTACAGGTCGTTTTTCACGCTCAAATCGCTTCGGATGAAGAACACTTCTCTATCGACGACGTTACTCAGGCTATTTGTGATAAAATGATCAGGCGTCATCCCCACGTGTTTGGCGAAGAAACGCAGCGCTCCGTCGAAGCACAGACGGTCGCTTGGGAAGACATAAAAGCCAAAGAACGAGCGGAGAAGTCTAAGCAAGACCCGAGTGCATTAGCCGGTGTCGCGATGGCACTTCCTGCGCTTATGCGATCCGAAAAACTGCAAAAACGCGCCGCGCGAACAGGGTTCGATTGGACCGATCCGAAGGATATATTCAACAAACTTGAGGAAGAAATTGGTGAAGTCCGAGACGCGATTGACGAACAAGACCCGGAGCATATCGAAGAAGAGCTCGGCGATTTGCTTTTTGTCGCCGTCAATCTAGCCCGTCGACTGAACGTCGACCCGGAAATCGCTTTACGAAAAGCGAATGACAAATTCGAACGCCGTTTTCGCGCTATGGAGCAGCGCGCCGACGGGCGAGAATCCGGGTTTGCAACGCTGTCTCTCGATGACCAAGAAGCCCTCTGGCAAGCAGTGAAGCAAGATGAGCTCTAGACGCGCTGCCAGGTGCAGATTGACGTAACATTCTCGAATATTGGCAAAATAATAACCTCTATCTGCCAATAGGCATGAATGGTTACTCCGTCCATCACCGTCGTTATGCCGGTATTCAATGATTGGAAAAGCGCGCATAAACTGGTGGGTGAGATCGATTCTGTCTTTCGAGGATCCGATCATACCCTTCACATCATTGCCGTGGACGATAGTTCTACCGAACCGTATGAAGATGCAGTTCTATTACACACCACAAATGTGGAACGGGTGACGCGGCTGAATCTGGTTGGCAATGTCGGACATCAACGTGCGATCGTGATTGGTCTTGCCTGGGCTGAGGCGAATTGTGGGTCTTCGCTCACCGCGGTTATGGATTCAGATGGCGAAGACACACCCGAAGAGCTCAAGCGCCTCGTGGAACGTGCCGAAAGCGACTCGGATAAAGTTGTCGTGGCTCAACGGGCACAGAGGTCTGAAGGATTTGCGTTTAGACTATTCTACCAGTTCTACCGATTTTTCTTCTCCGGCCTGACAGGGCACAGAATAAATTTCGGGAATTTCATGGTGGTTCCATCACGTTGGAGAAAACGTGTTCTCAGTGATCCAAACATTTGGAACAATGTTGCTGCGACGATGGTTCGGTCCCGCCTTCCCATCGCGTATTTACCCACGAAACGTGGTCACCGCTACTTTGGCCGCTCAAAGATGAATTTCGTCTCGCTCGTCGAGCATGGCTTGGGTGCGATCTCGGTTTTCGCCGTCTCTGCGTTTATTCGCATCAGCGTCGCCAGTGTTCTTTTGGGCATGGTATCTCTCATCGCCGCCGCAGCAGCGACGTGGATCAGATTAAACACTGATATGCACATTCCTGGATGGACGACATCCATGGTTGGGATCACGCTTCTCATTAGCGTCCAAGCGTTTTTCATTCCCGTGATGATGGCGTTCGTCTTGCTGAGCAATCGTTCTGCCGGACAATCTCTCCCGAAAGAACATGCGCTCGCCTGGATCGACTCGAGCGATGAGATACTGGTCGACCCACACCAAAACCCTCACCTCAAAATGCTCATAGAACGCGCGTAAATTGTCTTACCCGTCGCCTATGGCGCTTAACTAGCGGGTTTGTGGACCTCATGATGTCGGGTCACCAACTCGACGATGACTATGGTTGCGCCGTGCGATACCAAGCCCACCGTCCACCAAATCAATGGCCACACCATGGTGTTACTCTGAGTACCAACATTGATCAGAATGAAAATGATCATCCCCATCACATAGCTGGTCAGATGGATCCAGAAGGATAAACGCAAAGCAGCACGCGTTTGCGCGTACTTTTCCGCGACGATCTTTGCCGCTTCTGCTTCCTGATCAATCGACAGCGTGCTGACATCGACATTGTATGCGGCCGCCAGCGCCATAAGGCTGTCATGTGAAGCCGCGTCACCGGTTTCTATCCGCTGTACTGTTCGCAGTCCTAACCCGGCCAATTCTGCGAGATGCTCTTGCGACCAGCGGCGCTCCTCACGCCACCGTTTGATTTTCGCGTGATCGACTTTGAATGACATATCCATCTCCTACGGTCTTGATTACAGTACCCAAAAGATCACGCAAACCGTGCGTTTATTCTACGTCAGGCCCCCGCCAACACTACGCCACGGTCCCGCCAAGCCACCGCCACACCGGAAGAGACATAAAAAAACACCGAGGTCTTGGTGACCTCGGTGTTTTCTGTGCGTCCGTTCCCCCGAACGAGCGAAAGTCTTAAACTTTGTAATACATATCGAATTCGACCGGGTGTGGGTGCAGCTGAAGACGCTCCACTTCCTCTTGCTTCAGTTCGATATAAGCATCGATTTGATCATCATCGAAAACGCCGCCCTTCTTAAGGAAGTCACGGTCCGCATCGAGCGCCGCCAGAGCTTCACCAAGAGAGCCACAGACTTGTGGGATCGCTGCTGCTTCTTCTGCTGGCAGGTCATACAGGTCTTTGTCCATCGCATCGCCAGGGTGGATCTTGTTTTCGATCCCGTCGAGGCCGGCCATAAGCAGAGCCGCGAAGGCGAGGTATGGGTTTGCGGTTGGATCAGGGAAGCGTGTTTCGATACGCTTCGCTTTTTCGCTGCTTCCGAACGGAATACGGATAGATGCCGAACGGTTGCGGGCTGAGTAAGCCAGCATAACAGGCGCTTCAAAGCCTGGGACCAAGCGCTTGTAAGAGTTGGTCGACGCATTGGTCAGCGCGTTGAGGGCGCGAGCGTGCTTGATGACACCGCCAATATAGTAAAGGCAGGTTTCAGACAGTCCGGCATAAAGGTCGCCGGCGAATGTAGGCTTGCCACCATTCCAGATGGACTGGTGAACGTGCATACCTGAACCATTATCGTTGAAGTATGGCTTCGGCATAAAGGTTGCCGTCTTGCCATAGCTCGCCGCCACATTGTGGATCACGTACTTATACAGTTGCAGATTGTCCGCCATGGTGACCAGCGTGTTGAACTTCATGCCGAGTTCGTGCTGGGCAGGTGCAACTTCGTGGTGATGCTTCTCTGGCTCGAGACCTAGTTCGCCCATCACAGAGAGCATCTCAGAGCGCATGTCTTGCTCAGAGTCGACGGGTGGTACTGGGAAGTAGCCGCCTTTCGGACCAGGCCGGTGGCCCATATTGCCCATCTCGTACGACTTGCCCGTATTGGCTGGCAGCTCAGTTGAATCGAAGCTGTAGCCCGTCATGTGCGGCTCAGTGTTCCAGCGGACGTCGTCAAAGACAAAGAATTCCGCCTCTGGGCCGAAGTAAGCCGTATCGCCGACACCGGTGGATTTCAAATAGGCTTCTGCTTTCTTCGCGGTCATCCGTGGATCGCGATTGTAGGCTTGGCCCGTAATCGGATCGAGAATATCACAGAACACAGCCAAAGTTGTTTGCTGGAAGAATGGATCAATCTTCGCAGTGGCCAGGTCTGGTTGCAGGTTCATGTCAGATTCGTTGATGGCTTTCCAACCAGCAACGGATGACCCGTCAAACATTTGTCCTTCTGCGAAGAAGTCTGCGTCTACCATGCTCTTATCGAACGTGACGTGCTGCATCTTCCCGCGCGGGTCGGTGAAACGAAGGTCGACGAACTCTACGTCATTATCCTTCATCATTTTCAATACACTATCGGCCATAACGCCCTCCAGTTTCTTCCTGTCTTTCCAATATTCTAGGCGCTAAAGGGCGCCATCACCTGTTTCGCCGGTCCGGATGCGGACCGCTTCGCCAACATCCGAGACGAAAATTTTACCGTCACCAATTTTTCCGGTTTGTGCGGCTTTGGTGATCGCTTCGATTGCGCTTTGCAGACCGCTGTCCGCAACCACGGCTTCGACTTTGAGCTTGGGTAGAAAATCCACCACATATTCTGCGCCGCGATACAACTCGGTGTGTCCTCGCTGACGACCGAAGCCTTTTGCTTCAACAACCGTCATTCCCTGAACGCCGACTTCGTGCAGCGCTTCTTTTACATCATCTAATTTGAACGGTTTGATGATGGCCTCGATTTTTTTCATACCCTCAACCCTTCGTGGTCTTTAACTATGGCTTTCGCATAGAACTCATGCTCGCATTGCGCGATAGTAGGGCGACCGCTCACCCGGTCCCCGAACAGTCGTGCTTGCGAATTGGTCAACAGTGCGCGAAAATTGAGCGGAACGAAATTCATAAACATGACGCCAGCGTCATTGTTTAATAGGGGAAGGTTTGGTACATATCCCTCATAAACATCCGGAAAGTTTCGATGCAAACCGCTACCCCATTTATAAGCCCCGATCGTCCAAAAGTACGCAGGCGTCCCTTAAAGGCCTGGCGACATATGCAAAAGCTCATCGCGGATAAGGAAGATACAGCACAAGTCTTCCACATTATTGAGGCGCTAAATGGCGATGCAAATCGCAAAGACTTCACGCGATTTCTCAATTCAAACAATGGCTTACGCCTGTTGCAAGAACGTAAGTTTCTCCCAATCATCCTGGATGACCATGCTCCATTGAGAGCGCTCCCAGAAGGATCGGTCGGACGCGCCTATGCCGAGTTCATGGAGCGTGAAGGTTTAACAGCACACGGTTTGGTCGAAGAAAGCAAACTACAACGCGCCAATCAAATTGAGTTCGATGACGACTTGCTTTGGTACTCAAACCGTCTTCGAGACACCCATGATTTATATCATGTTCTCACCGGATATGGCCGTGATGCGCTCGGCGAAGATGCACTGCTCGGATACACTCATTCGCAACACGGGGGTCTTGGTATTAGCTTCATTGCGTACATGGGGAATCGTCAAATCGCGAAAGAGGCCCCAAGAGAGGCGCGCGTTAAAGAGGTTCTTGCAGAGGGACGCCGCAACGGAAAGCGTGCGAACCGCATCATAGACCAAGATATCCAAAGCTTGTTGGATCAACCTCTAGAAGAGGTTCGTGCGCGTTTGAACATTGCTGAACCCGTTTTGTACAAACGCGCCTTGAGGGTCTTTGCTGAATACGAACAAGATCCACATCTTGTAGCAGCATGATCTATCTTATCAGACATGGCGAAGCCGCTGCGAGTTGGGGTTCGCATCCCGATCCAGGTTTGTCTGAGCGGGGTCGCGCTCAAGCAGAGGCAGCCGCTGATACACTCTCCGCACTCGGTATCGAGCAAATCCTTTCTAGCCCCATGGCGCGCTGTCAGGAAACGGCGCACGTGTTTTCCAAGACGTCAGGGTTAAGCGTATCAATCGAACCGCGCGTGACCGAAATTCCGACGCCAAAAAATATTGAAGACCGCGTATCCTGGTTACGAGGCTTGATGTCGGGGGATTGGTCGAGCGCCCCTGCCCTGGTCGAAACCTGGCGACAAGACTTGCTGGCAGCGATTTCGCAGACGCCAAGTCACACGGCCATTTTCACACACTTTGTCGCAATCAATGCGGTGGTCGGTCACTTAGAAGGTCTTGGCGATGTGACCGTGTTCCGTCCGAACTATTGCAGTCTAACCAAGCTATCGAAAACGGGTGACACAGTATCATTGCTCGAACGCGGGCAAAGTCTAGAAACGAAAGTGCTATAGGTCACCGCATGCTCCAGCGTCTGGGCTCATTTTTTAGGAAAATGGTGGGCGGTAACGGGCTCGAACCGCTGACCCTCTCGGTGTAAACGAGATGCTCTACCAACTGAGCTAACCGCCCTTCCGGGACGCATCATGTGCCTTGTCTTGAAGAGAAATGCAAGACGGCCCCTGACAGAAATTCAGGGGCCGCTGCAGTTTTATGATTTAGACTTAGTGGCGAACAGACGGACTATTCGCATCAGGTCCAGCGCGGCCTGCGAGCGTTGCCGCGAGCGCCTCTTCATCTTCTTCCGACCATTCAATCGGTGCCAATGGACGGACGAGCGCACGCGAAAGCACTTCATCGATATCGCTCACCGGGACAATGGAGAGGCTTTCCTTCACATTGTCCGGGATATCGGCCAGATCCTTTTCATTCTCTTCTGGAATGAGAACGGTTTTTATGCCGCCGCGCAACGCCGCGAGGAGCTTTTCCTTCAATCCGCCAATTGGAAGAACACGTCCTCGCAGTGAAATCTCACCCGTCATAGCAATATCGCGGTGCACAGGAGTGCCCGTGAGAAGCGAGACCATGGCCGTGGTCATCGCGATACCAGCACTTGGACCATCTTTCGGCGTCGCGCCATCCGGCACGTGGACGTGAATGTCCGTCGTGTTGAATGTACTTGGCTTAATGCCCAGTGCAACAGCTCGAGAACGCACCAAGGATTGCGCGGCAGAGATCGATTCTTTCATGACATCACGAAGGTTTCCGGTCACTTTGGTATTGCCGCGTCCCGGCATAGAGACAGCCTCGATCGTCAGCAGATCGCCGCCGACTTCCGTCCAAGCAAGGCCTGTCACGGCGCCAACTTGATCTTCTTCGTCGGCAAGACCGAAACGGAACTTTCGGACGCCAGAATAGTCGGCAAGGTTCTCTGCGCTGACCGTCACTTTGACGATGCCGTTATTGCCGAGCTCCCGCACGCCTTTACGGGCAAGCTTGGCGAGCTCGCGCTCCAAAGACCGTACACCGGCTTCACGCGTATAATATCGTAGCAGATCACGAATGGCGGATGAGTCTACGACCCATTCTTCTTCACTGAGGCCATGATCCGCGCGGATCTTTGGCAGCAAGTGACGTTCAGCGATCTCAAGCTTCTCGTCCTCGGTATATCCCGCGATACGAATGATCTCCATCCGGTCGAGCAAAGGCTGAGGCATGTTCAAGCTATTGGCCGTCGTTACAAACATGACGTCCGACAAATCGTAATCAACTTCCAAATAATGGTCGTTGAAGGTCGAGTTCTGAGCCGGATCTAAGACCTCAAGCAGAGCCGCAGATGGATCGCCGCGATGGTCCATACCCATCTTATCGATCTCATCCAGCAAGAAGAGTGGATTGCCCGTTTTGGCTTTCTTCAAGCTTTGAATGATCCGACCCGGCATCGAACCAATATAGGTCCGGCGGTGTCCGCGGATCTCGCTTTCGTCTCTCACGCCGCCGAGCGACACGCGTACGAAGTCGCGCCCAGTCGCATCCGCGATCGACTTCCCGAGAGAAGTTTTACCCACCCCAGGAGGGCCGACGAGACACAAGATCGGGCCACGCAGCTTATTCGTGCGTTTTTGCACGGCGAGATATTCCAAAATTCGCTCTTTGACTTTCTCAAGACCGTAGTGGTCGTCATTGAGCTGTGTTTCGGCAGCGTCGAGGTCCGTCGAGATGTCTTTGCGTTCATCCCAAGGCAGCGATAGCAACCAATCCAGATAATTCCGAACAACGGTCGATTCCGCTGACATCGGGCTCATCTGACGCAGCTTTTTGACTTCTTGTTCGGCCTTGGTGCGGGCCTCTTCAGACAATCCAGTCTCTTTGATCTTGTCTTCAATTTCCGCGACTTCGTCGCGGTCACCGTCACCTTGATCGCCGAGTTCACGCTGAATGGCTTTCATCTGCTCGTTCAGATAATACTCGCGCTGAGACTTCTCCATCTGGCGCTTGACGCGGTTTTTGATTTTCCGCTCCATCTGCATCATGCCCATCTCGCCCTCCATCAGCGAGAGAACCTTTTCCAGACGGTCTTTGACGTCAGAGAGTTCAAGCAGGCCCTGCTTCTCTGACAGTTTAACTTGCAGCTGAGATGCGACGGCATCCGCGAGCTTTCCGGGCTCAACAATGTCCGAAATCGTAGAAACCGATTCAGGCGGAATTTTACGATTGAGCTTGGCGTAATTCTCAAACTGCTCCGTAACAGCGCGCATCAATGCTTCAAGCTCGCTGGTGCTGGCATCAACGGGTTCGATCAAGCCGATTTCGGCGACGTAATAGTCGCCTCGGTCTTCAAGCTCGTTCAAACGCGCCCGGCTTCCGCCCTCAACGAGAACTTTAACGGTGCCATCCGGCAGCTTTAGCAATTGTAGAATGGTCGCGGTCGTACCGACTGCGTGCAGGTCGTCTGCGTTCGGATCATCCGTGGAGGGATCGCGCTGCGCGACCAGCATAATTTCGTTTTGGCCTTCATCGACCATTTCGAGGGCGCGGACAGACTTGTCTCGGCCCACAAAAAGCGGCGCCACCATGTCTGGAAACACAACAATATCTCTCAGTGGAAGAACTGGGAGGGTTTTCGTCGTCATAATAGACTCCTTGTTCTCAGGCCCCGCTCAGCGGCGACCGTCACCTTCACCCTGTTGTCGGATGATTCTGGCGTCGTATTTATGTGATAACCACACGATGTAACTTCAACCACAAAATAGCGGTGGAAATGTGGTAATTTAATATTATGGCGCGCGATTAAGACGCTTCGCTTGGCTGAACCTGCTTCGCGTGGACATAGAGCGGCTTCGCGTTGCCATCGACGACCTCTGCATTGATCACGACCTCATCAACGCCGCGCAATCCCGGAAGCTCGAACATCGTGTCCAGTAGGATGGACTCCATGATCGAACGAAGGCCGCGTGCACCCGTTTTCCGAATGATCGCTTTCTTCGCCACCGCAGACATTGCGTCAGGCGTGAAGGTCAGGTTCACGTCCTCCATCTCGAACAGTTTCTGATACTGCTTGACGAGTGCGTTCTTAGGCTCGGTGAGAATGGTCACGAGCGCATCTTCATCCAGATCTTCGAGCGTCGCCAAAACGGGCAGACGTCCGATGAATTCTGGGATCAAACCGTATCGTTGAAGATCTTCGGGCTCCACAGTCCGCAGAATTTCGCCGACGCGGCGAGCTTCTGGATCTTGAACGTCAGCGCCAAAGCCGATCGATGTAGCTTCACCTCGAGACGAAATAATCTTGTCGAGGCCCGCAAACGCACCGCCACAAATGAACAAGATGTTTGTGGTGTCGACTTGCAGAAACTCTTGTTGCGGGTGTTTACGACCGCCTTGTGGCGGAACTGCTGCAACCGTCCCTTCCATCAATTTTAGGAGCGCTTGCTGCACACCCTCGCCCGAAACATCGCGGGTGATGGATGGATTATCTGATTTGCGTGAAATCTTATCGATCTCATCGATATAGACGATCCCGCGTTGCGCGCGCTCGACATTATAATCCGATGCTTGGAGAAGTTTCAGAACGATATTCTCGACGTCCTCACCAACATACCCGGCTTCGGTGAGCGTCGTTGCATCTGCCATGGTGAATGGCACGTCCAAGACACGCGCTAATGTTTGCGCGAGCAAGGTCTTACCGCACCCCGTTGGGCCGATGAGCATAATGTTGGATTTTGCGAGTTCGACACCGTCTGCACCGCCTGGATTGGCGAGGCGCTTATAATGGTTGTGAACCGCGACAGAGAGAATGCGCTTCGCGTAAGACTGGCCGATCACATAATCGTCCAGCACGTCGCAAATTTCTTGCGGGGTCGGAACCCCCTCTTTAGCTTTAAAGCCGGACGCT
>JBCBBY010000068.1:0-19641 GCA_038531195.1 Pseudomonadota bacterium | reverse complement strand
CCGAGAAACTCGCCCAAGCCGCCTTCTTTATGCATGTCGATGAAGATCTCACCGATCGAGCCGTCATCGAACTCACCCGTATGCAGATAAACTTTGTGTCCGCCCACCGTGGACTTTTGAATATATCCTTTGCGTCGATCCGGCAGCCGTGTGCGTGAGACCCCGCTCGGCGCTTCGAAAACAGTTTGCGGCGCCGCGTCTTCGGCCATCATATCCTCTGCCAGGGCAGCGATATGGGTCATCCGGTCTGCGGTTAGTCGATCAAGTTCGGCTTCCAAAGCGGGCAACCAGAGACTGAGATCCTGCTCGAGCAAAGCATCAATACCGAGATCTGGAAGAGTCGCACTGGAAAGAACAATCGGAAGCGCGCATTCTTCTTTGAGATGGCTGGCCAGCCTGACGATCGCTTCTGTGTCCAAATTTTGCGCTAATCCAGCAGCCAGAAGGGCGGCTTGGGCGAGTTTCTCGGGTCGTCCGTCCAATGCTTCTTCGGCTTCGGCGATTTCTCGCTTAGAGAAACCAATTGATTTCAGCAATGCGCGGCCATCTGCATCAAAAGATTCTGGCGCCAAGCGAAGGTCGTTGGAGATAATGTCATCTCCGAGCACCCAACGTGAGAACGCCGCATTCAAGGGCAGACCTTCGCCAAGCGCGCTTTGAACTTTTTCAATCGCTTGTGTCGAAAATCCGCGGGTTCTAAGAGTCTCGCCGCCAAAGTGTGGCATTAACTCTAAGTCGGCTGACGAATCTATCTGCGCGAGGAGCGCAGGGAGCGCATCCGGGGCGGTCCGCGCCAGGCCGATACGCGCCATCAAATGGAGGTTTGGTTGATCTCCCTCTAAAGCTTCGATGAGCGATGTCATGGGGCGGAGGCCTAATGTTGAAGGCTGAAACGCTGAGAGGGCCTTTGGGGAGAGCGGCACGAGCGCGAGAGAGACGTCACGTGCGGCTTCACCTGCGGGACGTGCATCTATTTCGAGCGTTTTGCCATCCGCGTCGGTGAATTCGTCCCGCGACGCAATCGAGCGTATTAGTCGAAAGAGCGCGATCAATGCGGCGTCGTTCTCGTCAGAGTAAGGCTGCCCCATCCCCATCAACGCCGCTGCTAGACCGCATGGCACAAAGATCAGCGATGGTCCGTGTGTCTCTATAGCCGCGGAAAACAAATCGTCCAAGACATCGGCTTCGATGCCATCGGGCGTGATGAAACGGGCGATATCGATCGCCATCGCCGCGGTCGACGCGTCGGGTAGATCGTCTTTTTGAACAAAAGTTCCGACGCCAGCGCGGCGGATCTCATTCAAATCTCCAGCTTTCGCATCATTTGCCGCTAGGCACGCGGGCGGCGCTGATGATTCGATCGCGTCATTGCGAAACTCGTCAGAGAGCGCTTCAAATCCGCGATCCTGCTGCAACGCGTCTTCGATCAGGGCCAGCGGTACGCCTCGGGCCACCGCCTCTGCGAGTTCTGCATTTTTTGGTTTATCACCGAGGCCTTCGAGCAACTCCGCCATCGCCAATTTGCTCGTCCGATCAAGGCGCTGTCGCTTCGCGATCGCAAGCGCTGCCTCCGGATCTTGCAGATTTGTCATCGGGATGGCGGTGAGCTCTGAAAATGGCAAAATTGGGCTGATCAGCCCTTCTTCCATAGCGGTGGCAAGCAATTGAGCATTGCGATCCGGTTGAGACATGAACTGCGACCTCCAGCCAGAGCGGGCTTGACCTAGCCCGCGACATGATGTGTTGCCTGTCCTAACTAGATTCGGCGGCGTGCACGCGCCATAATGCGGTCAAATATCACTGTCAGGACGAACAATATGTTTAAACTGTTTACATGGTGGAACGGCGTCAGCCCCGGAGGCTGGTTCGATATTAAGCGTCGCGGCGTTTTGGTCGGAAGCGATGAGTACGGAAATCGCTATTTCGAAGACCGCAAAGAGTCGGTCGAAGGCCGCAAACGGCGCTACGTGATCTATAATGGTGTGGCCGAGCCCTCCAAAGTGCCGCCAGAGTGGCATGGCTGGTTGCATTATACGTTCAAAGAACCCCCAACAGATGCGCCGCTCAAGCGCCAGGATTGGGAGACAGACCATACGCCAAACATGACCGGGACGGTGTTTGCATATCGACCTAAAGGTAGTCTGCGAGAAGGCGGTGAGCGCCGAGATGCAGACGCGGATTATGAGGCTTGGGATCCCAATGCGTGAATCTGTTTTTGAAACGCTCGTCGGGCTCGGCGTGCTTATTGTGGCTGGACTGTTTCTTTGGTTCGGTCTGGCGCGTGGCGCGGATGCGGGTGCGACGGGTGAAACTGTAGAAATCGGCGCCCGTTTTAGCAGCGCAGCGACGATCGACCGCGGCACGGATATCCGCATGGCTGGCGTCAAAATTGGAACGGTCCGCGATGTTGCGCTCGACCGTGAGCGGGCAGAAGCCCTGGTCACATTTGCGGTTCGGTCCGATATCTTGCCGTTAGGCGACGGCACCAGCGCCCGAGTTCAATCTGAAGGCCTTCTGGGCGGCGCTTACATCAATCTCGAACCTGCGGAAGGGTTTGGTGAGATTGTCGCGTGCGGCGATGGTGAAGAACTGTTCGGCGACACGGGCTGCGGCGAGATTCTCTACGCGCAAGGGTCTGTCGATTTGATGACCTTGTTCGCTTCATTCGCTTCGGGCGGCGGCGGAGATAGCGAGTGATCCGCGCGATCGGGCTGGGCGTTGCAGGATTATGTGCGCTCGCCTTTGCGGCAGCGCAGGACGCCGATCAAGGCGTTCGGGATCTCGAGCGTGAACTGTTCGGCGTAGAAGGCGAAAGCGACGACGAAGAGCTCGGTGAGGAAGACCTCATCCCGACGCAAAAACGTACATTCCAGCAGAAAGATACGGTATTGCTCCGCGCGCTCGACAAAATTACCGGGCGATCAACCGATTTCGAAATGCTAGTCGGCGAGCCGAAAGTCTACGGGTCGTTGCGGATTGATTTGCAAACGTGTTTTCAAACGCCGCCAGAAGAACCACCTGAAAGCGCGGCCTTTTTGCGGGTCACGAGCGCTGCCAGTATCCAGGTTCAAACCATGGCTGAACCGCGCGATCTCACCGAAGACGAGTTGCAGGCGCCTGATGATGAAGAGACGGAAGTGCGGTTTTCGGGGTGGATGTTCGCATCATCCCCGGGGCTGAATGCGCTTGAACATCCGGTTTATGACCTTTGGGTGATCGCCTGTAGCGAAGTTGATCCATCTGAGCTCGAACCTCTCGATCCGAACGAATAAAAGTCTGCATCGAGGCGCAGGGCCTGCCACAGCTTCGCGCGAAATGCGTTGCGGGTGAGTTCTTCTAATCCGAATTGTTCTAAGTGCGGATTGTGAAATTGCGCATCGAGCAATTCATATCCGCCCACAATCAATCGCGCCACTAGGTGGACGAGCGCGATCTTCGAGGCATCCGTCTCTCGTGAGAACATGCTCTCTCCAAAAAAGGCGCCGCCAAGCGAAACGCCGTAAAGACCGCCTACGAGCTCATCCTCTTCAGACCAGCATTCAACGCTATGCGCATGACCTTCTCGGTGTAATGCCCCGTAAAGGTTCAAAATCGCGTCATTGATCCAAGTTGCTGGCCGCGTTGGGTGCGGTTCGGCGCAGGCTTCAATGACCCGATTAAAGGCCGTGTCCACGGTCACTCGAAATGGATTCTGGCGGACCGTGCGTTGCAACCGCTTCGGGATATGAAAACCATCAAGCGGGATCACGCCCCGCACATCAGGGTCCATGAGAAAGAGACGCATATCCTCGCGCGAATCCGCCATCGGAAACACGCCGCGGCGGTAGCAGTTGAGGAGGTCGGTCGTGTCGAACCGGTCGGTCATGCCGACAGTCTACTTCAGACCGAGGAAACGCTCTAGCCAGTGAATATCATAATTTCCGTCGATGACGTCCTGCGCTTCGACCAATCGGCGGTGTAGGGGCAATGTCGTTTCAACACCGCCGACCACCATCTCGTCCAGCGCGCGACGCAGGCGCATGATGCACTCGTTGCGGGTTCGCCCATGGACGATCAGTTTCGCGATCATGCTGTCATAGTGAGGCGGAATTTTATAACCTGCGTATACAGCGCTATCGAGACGGACATCTGGCCCGCCGGGCGCGTGGAAATCTGTTATTTTTCCGGGCGATGGGACGAAAGTCTCATGATGCTCGGCATTGATCCGGCATTCGATCGCATGACCGACCAGCATCACATCTTCCTGGGTGAAGGAGAGCTTCTTGCCATCTGCGACACGGATTTGCTCGCGGATCAGGTCGATGCCTGTAATCATTTCTGTGACCGGGTGTTCAACCTGGATCCGGGTGTTCATTTCGATGAAGTAGAAGTTCCCGTCTTCATACAGGAATTCCATCGTGCCGGCGCCGCGATAGCCCATTTTCTTGACCGCCGTCGCCACGATTTTGCCGATCTCTTCGCGTTGCGCTTGGTTGAGCGCGGGCGAGGGGGCTTCTTCAAAGACCTTTTGGTGACGCCGTTGAAGGGAACAGTCGCGTTCCCAAAGATGACAGACATTGCCATGCGTGTCGGCGATCAGTTGAATTTCGATGTGCCGAGGTTTGCCGAGATATTTCTCAAGGTAGACCGCGTCGTCTCCGAAAGCGGCTTTGGCTTCGGTCTTGGCGGATTTGATCGCCGACTCGAGATCTTTCTCGGTCTCGGCAACACGCATCCCCCGGCCACCGCCACCAGACGCGGCTTTGACGAGTACTGGATAGCCGATCTTTTTCGCGACTTTCTTGCCTTCACTGATCGTATTGATGCCGCCTTCGGAGCCCGGCACCACGGGAACACCGGTGGCGATCATGGTCTGCTTGGCCGTGATCTTATCACCCATATTGCGAATGTGTTCCGCTGTCGGGCCAATGAAAATCAGATCGTGGGCTTCAACCATTTCGGCGAATTGCGCGTTCTCCGAAAGAAAGCCATAGCCCGGATGGATGGCATCCGCGCCTGTGATTTCTGCGGCAGCGATGATCTGAGACTTTTTCAGATAGCTATTGGCGCTTGGAGCGGGGCCAATGCAGACGCTTTCGTCTGCCAAACGCACCGCCATAGCGTCGCGATCCGCTTCCGAGTGGACAGCGACGGTGGCGATGCCCATTTCTTTACAGGCACGGTGAATACGCAGCGCAATCTCGCCGCGATTCGCGATGAGGACCTTTTCAATCATCGATACGGTGTCCTTATTCGACCACGATCAAAGCTTCGCCGAACTCTACCGGTTGAGAGTCGTCGACGAGAATTTCTTTCACTGTACCGGCAGCGTCCGCGATCACCGGATTGAAGGTCTTCATCGCTTCAATCAGCATCAGCGTATCGCCTTTTTTCACTTTATCACCGACGCCTACGAAGGCTTTTGCACCGGGCTCCGGTGACAAGTACACAGTGCCAACCATTGGGCTGGTAATCGCATTCGTTGGCGCAGCAGCGGCTGGAGCCGCAGCAGCAGGAGCGGATGGTGCAGCTGGAGCCGCGGGCGCCGCGACCGGAGCGGGAGCGGCCGCCATTGGCGCCTGAACGATTGTCGGCGCTGCAGGGGCCATGGACGTGGCCTTGCTCACGCGAATGCGCAGGCCTTCATGTTCGACCTCAACTTCGCCGAGATCGGCTTCGCGCAGAATAGCGGCCAATTCTCGGACCAGGCCGGCATCTAGTTTTGTCTTGCTTGTGGACATCGGTGGGGCTCCTCAGTCTTTATTTATTCTTGGAGGGCGGCGTCTAACGCCATCAAATACCCTCGAGCGCCAAATCCCGCAATGCAGGCTTTAGCACAAGGGGCGACATAATTCGTGGTGCGGAATTCCTCGCGAGCGGCTGGATTGGACAAATGCACTTCATAAATCTCAGCTTCACACGCGCGCAACGCGTCATGCAAGGCGATTGAGGTGTGCGTGTAGGCGCCCGCATTGAGGATTAAAACCTCTGCTGACTTTGACGCTTCTTGAACCCAATCGATCAATTCGCCTTCGGAATTGGTTTGACGAAACGAGATTTCAGAATTCGGCGCAGCAGCCGCCATTTGCTGATGGATATCGTCCAGCGTTGTCGACCCGTATATCTCAGGCTCGCGTGTGCCGAGCAGATTGAGGTTCGGTCCGTTGAGAACATATATCTGTTGCGTCATTGCCACACGCTCTTGCGTTGGATCGCTAAGCTTGGCAAGTCCATTTTAAGTGTTGGGAGCAGCGTAGATGCAGATATTCCTTAACGGAGAAAGTCGTGAGGTCGCGGCCGGTACCAGTATTGAGGCTTTGGTCCTCAGTATGGCCAGTGATCCGCGCGGGATTGCGATTGAGCGAAACCTCGAAATTGTTCCGAAAGCGGAGCATAGCCGAACGCTCTTGGAAGAGGGCGACAGACTGGAAGTCGTACAATTTGTCGGCGGCGGTTGAGTCAACGCGCCGAATGCCACACACGGTAGAAAATCTTGGAAGGAATAGGATATGCGTGGAATAGTTCTTTTAGCGCTTTCAGCAGCATTTACAGGGACTGCGATGGCCGAAGACGCGCCCGCGGGCTTGCTAACCCATTCAGTGTTTTTCGATTTGAAACAGGATGATCCTGAGTCCATCAACGCTCTTGTGGATGGCTGCTACGAGTATTTGGCGCCGCATGATGGGATCATTTATTTCTCTGCCGGCGCTCGCCATGCCGACTACCAGAGAGACGTGAATGACCTTGATTTTGACGTTGCCCTCACCATCGTCTTCGAAAGCACTGCGGCGCAGGATGCTTATCAAGTGACAGAGCCCCACCTCGAGTTCATTGAAACCTTCAACGAGAACTGGACCAGTGTTCGGGTCTTCGACAGTACCGCGCCTGCGAATCGCTAGTCGTTGTTTGGTCTTGCCTGTCGCATGTGAAGAGTTTTAACGACGCTGGCTTTTCAATGGGCGTCTCATCCGATTGAACAGCGCTGGACAGATGACACCTCACAGTCCGTCTGGGAGGGTCAAGCCCAACGGCTCGAGTGCGTCGGCTAAATGAGAGAGCGCCTCGTCCGTGGGCCCCGCATAATCACCCAGTGCCGGTTGGTTCCCGATATATCCCAGCCACTCTGCCCCTTCCGCGGAAGACAAATAGGCGGAGATCGCGATATTTCGAAACGAGTCAAATGCTGCCGCTTGGGTCTCAAGTCCCTCTTCAACAGACTGGCGCCAGGCAATTCTATCGAGGACGGACTTTTGTTGTTCCAAGCGCGCGGCGGCGAACGACGCCGCGCCTAGGGCTCGGGTTTCCTGTTCCAGCCATTCAAAAAGCGCGAAACACTCTCTCCGCGCGGCCTGCGTCATTTCGTATGGCGAGGACACCCATTCATCCACGAAATCAGGGACGCCCAGCGCGCTGCCGGAAGGCAATTCATTGGTTGCAGGCATGACCACATCGCAGAGTGATGCCACGAGCTGCAATTGTAGCGATGTCATGGTCCGCTGCCATGTCACTTGTGGATCAAGCAGATCCGGATCTACGCCATAGGGATTGCCTTCAATTGGGCCCGGCGTTCCGAGCAAAGGGCCTGGTGAGGCGGGATCGTTGGACGCATCTTGTCCACACGCGGCCAAAACCGGTGTGGCGCCAACACCGAGCAGCAACCATTTCATCGTGGTGCGCCGGTCTACTTTGGGAAGATATGTCTGTTTCATAAGGTCCCCCGTCTCATTTCATTCGCCATGTAATCTGCGCCCCGCATGGCCAGAGTGAGTATGGTCAGGGTTGGATTTTTGTGAGCCTTGGAGGCGAAGATCGCGCCGTCGAGGATGAAAAGATTGGGAACATCCCAGGCTTGACCATAAGAGTTGGTCACCGAGTCAGCTGCTGATGCGCCCATGCGCGCCGTCCCGATTTCATGAATGATCTCACCGCCAGCCGCGATGGCCTCTTTCGGGGCTTCCACATCACTGACCACACGTCCGCCCATACGTTCGATGATCTCGATTGAGGCCTGTTGCGCATGTGTTACCTGACCATATTCATAGTCAGAATGCTTGTAATGAAACTTCAAAATGGGAATGCCAAACTTGTCTTTGCGATCAGGGTCGATTTCGGCATAGCAGTTCTTATTTGGAATCATCTCACCGCGCTGCGCGAAGTGAATGAAACTGCCATAGTAACGGCGTGCGGATTCCAAACTGCTTTGGCCATATCCATCTAGACCACTTCCTGATCCCATGCCAGGTGCACTGAACTGTGAATAGACTTCCAGATGGTAGCCGCGGGGGAAGTCGAGTTGACCGGCAGCCTGTTCCTCATACAGCCAAAACGGAATGTAGACATGCATCCCCATCGCCCCGTCTTCATTGTATCTGGGGCGATTTTCGAGCGCCGGGATCTGTCCAGTAATGCCAGAGCCAACCGTATCCATTAGGTTGCGTCCCACTTGACCTGACGCATTTGCTAGGCCGCCACTATTTCGCGCATTTGAGTTGAGCAAAATCCGGGCGCTCTCGGCAGCGCTTGCTGCGAGCACGACCGCGCGCGCGCCAATGAATTTATGTTCGCCGGTGGTTTTATCGACATAACGCACGCCGTTCGCTTTGCCGTCATCTGCGGTGGTGATTTCGTACACCATCGCATCGGTTGTGATCGTCAAATTGCCCGTTGTCCGCGCCCAAGGCAAAAGTGATGTCGTCGTTTGGAAGGCAGCGCCAATGTTACACCCTCGTCCGCAATCGGTTGCCCAAAAACACGCCAAACGACCGTCGCCTGGATCGCGAGTAAGCACAGCACGGCGAGCCGGGACGCAGGGAATGCCAATGTCGGCAGCAGCTGCTGCAGCAAAAAGTTCTGGCACGCGCGCTTTTGGCGGCGGTTGGAGCACGCCTTCAGCGCTATCTGGATGATTGGCTAAGCCTGAATTGACGCCGTAAACGCCAATCAGTTTTTCAACCCGGTCATACCAAGGCGCGAGATCCTGATACGTTATCGGCCAGTCAAAGCCGAGCCCGTCTCGCGATTGAGGCTTGAAATCATATTCGCCCATGCGAAACGAATTGCGCGCCCAATGGTTTGTGCGTCCGCCGAGCATGCGTGTTCGCCACCACATGAATGTCGAGTCCTCGCCTGTGGAATAGGGCTCACCGTCTATATCCCAACCCCCATCAATGGTGGCATTGTAATATCCAAACTCCTTATCCGGTGAGCCACTCTCTAGGAGCGGCGCATCTCGATTTTCAGAGAACATTGGGGTTTCGGCGACTGGATCATAATCTCGACCAGCTTCGAGCATGTGAACTTTGACGCCTGCTTCCGTTAGCACATAGGCCGCCATGCCGCCACCTGCGCCGGACCCAATGATGAGCACGTCATGGTCATGATCTGCCATTCTGCTTTCCCTCCGATGCTTTTTTCTTTTCAGTTAACTCTGAGGGCGCCTCCGATGCAACTGCAGTATCTATCGGCATGGGTGCTGTGCAGGTTTCAACCTTGCTCTCGGTCATGGGTGAGGCTAATCGGACGGCATGACTGATACACCGCTCATCGTCGCCGGACGAACGTTTCAATCCCGCTTGATCGTGGGGACGGGAAAATACGCCTCTTACGCTGAAAATGCCGAAGCTGCACGCGCTGCCGGCGCAGAGATGGTCACCGTAGCTCTGCGCCGCGTGAACCTCTCAAACCCGGACGAAGACCGGCTCCAAGACCATGTCTCGCCGAAAGAATTCACATATTTGCCGAACACCGCCGGGTGCTTCACCGCGGACGAGGCCGTTCGCACATTAAGACTTGCACGCGAGGCGGGTGGCTGGGATTTGGTCAAACTCGAAGTTTTATCAGATCAAAAAACGCTTTACCCCGATATGGAAGAGACCCTCCAAGCTGCAAAAGACCTCATCAAGGATGGCTTTGAGGTTATGGTCTACTGCTCGGACGATCCGGTCTATGCCCGTAAGCTCGAAGACGCCGGCTGCGCCGCAATCATGCCCCTCGGGAGCCTGATCGGTTCGGGCCTTGGAATTCAGAATCCGCTGAACATTCGTCTTATCGTTGAGCAATCTCGCGTGCCTGTAATTGTCGATGCCGGCGTAGGAACTGCTTCTGATGCCGCCCAAGCCATGGAACTCGGTTGCGATGGTGTCTTGATGAACACGGCGATCGCTGAAGCCAAAGACCCAATCCGTATGGCCCGCGCGATGAAGCACGCAGTCATCGCCGGACGTGAGGCTTATCTCGCCGGGCGAATGGGGCGAAAACGCTATGCCGACCCGTCTTCTCCGTTAGCGGGATTGATTTAGCCCTCTGCGAGCGCAGACTCAATCAGCGCCTCGACGCTTTGAGTATCTGCGCCAGACACCATCTCGGTGCCGACAATAAAGTTAGGCGTTCCGGTGATGTTGAGCGTTCGCGCCAGACTTTTTGCATCTGCAACCGCTTTCTGAACCTCGATTGATTTCATATCCGCGCGCATCGTCTCGACATCGATCCCGACGGACTCCGCGGCCGCATCGATCTGTTCGGGACCAAAGCCAGAGCCATTATCGAGTTCCATCAAGGCCAGGTGCATTTCGAGGTACTTATCTTGCTTGCCAGCCGCGATGGCGGCCAGTGCGGCTTTCTCACTTTCGGTCGAGAGAATCGGGAATTCTTTGAAAACGACGCGCACCTTATTGTCGTACTTTTCCGGCAATTCCATCGCCCATTGGGCAGATCGCTTACAGAATCCGCAGCGATAATCGAAGAACTCAACCACGGTGACCGGCGCGTCCGCTGGGCCAACAAAATAGTCGGCCGGGTTATTGATGAGCGCGTCTTGATGGTCGGCGATCGCAGCCATGGCGAGGGCAGCTTCCTCAGCGGCGCGTTGTTCGCTTAGGGCAATCAGGGCGTCCTCGATCATTTGAGGATTTTCCATGATGTACTCATAAACGATCTTCTCGATCGCTTCTTTGTCAGCCGTATCGACTTGGCTTTGTGCACATGCCGGGGTGAGGGCGATTGCGGTGGCCGCGAGGGCCATGCTGAACGTACGGGTCATGAGTGATATCCTGATCGAGGGAATTTATGGGGATATGTGAGGCAAATGCTTTTTTTGTCGTGAATAACAAGAGGCAAAACCTGACAAATGCGTGATGGGTTAAGATCGTCGGCGCCAGAAAATCTCGTTCTCTGGTAGAGCTGGATCTGTTGCGTTGCGAATATCGCTCGCTTGACGGAATGCCGGTGTATTCGGTTGTAATTCCAGAAGCGCGCGCTGCGCAAACGAATAGGCCCTTGGGTAATTCCCGATATTGTAAGCTGCTTCAGCAGTGGCGACTTGCGCCATCGGACGATTGTCTTGCTGTTCGAAGACGATTGCCAGCTGCGTCCAGGCGAAAGCGTTATTGGGCTCTGCAATGAGTGCATCCCGCAAGGCAGATTCCGCGGCTTCGACATCGTTCTCTTCTCCGCGCGCAAGTAAAGATCGAGCGAGTGCAATTTGAAGCAAAGCGTTGCCTGGAAGAAGTCGGTTTGCCTCGACCAGTGGTTCAATGGACTCAACCGGTTTACCGGTTTCGAAGAGAATTTGTCCCTTTAATTCATGAAAATAGGGATTTTCTGGCTCTTCATCGATCAGAGAGTTGATCTCCCTCAGCGCAGTTTCCAGGTCAGCAACTTGCATCGCCGATATTGATCGGGCGTAGCGGGCGGGTTGAGACACATCGGTCGGGGGATAATCGCGGAAAACGCGCGCTGGAGGCTCCAAAAAGCCAACCAGTTTCGCTTTCATCATATCGAATTGTTTTGCGGCGACCGGATCTTCAGGTTTGTCCGCAAGGCCAGACTCCTCAGCGAGCCTTCGTGTTGTGCGTACACGATTTGCTGAAAGAGGGTGTGATCTAAAATAAGGAAAACGACGCGCTTCGGAAAGCACTTCCTGATATCGGAACTTCTCGAAAAACTCGACCATACCCATGGGCGACTCTCCCAATTCCACCAGATATTGGACGCCCATCGTGTCAGCCATGGCTTCTTCGGCTCTGGTGTGAACGAAAAAGTTCAGTGCAGCAAACTGCTGAGAGCTGGCAATAAGTGCGGCTCCCGCGTCGGGAGCGCCCGCAGCAATGGCCAGAACGCCGAGGCCGATCGAAACCAAGGCAGGACGCGATGCGACACTGGCGGCGCGTGTACGCGTGACCGTATGCCCACACGCGATATGACAAGTTTCGTGCGCCATCACACCTCTGATCTGGCGCGCATTGTCAGAGGCCATGATAAAGCCGGTATGGATGTGGATCCTTTGACCGCCTGCAACGAACGCATTCACGCTTGGGTCGTTGATCACATATAGACCCACATTGTCTGGTTCTAGACCCGCGACTTCCAAGATTGGATTGGTCCACTCTCTCAAAATCTTTTCGATTTCCGCGTCCCGGATGAGACTTTGCGCCAGCGCAGGCGTCGTGGCGGCGAACCAGACAATGGCCGCGGAAAACAGCGTCTTGAGGTGTTTCATCATCGCGGTGATCCTCGTTTCAGCATTAAGGTAATCACTTGAATGTGGCTTGGCGAGGGCAAGTTCTGCAACATGACCGATTTGTCAGGTGGTTTTTGAAGTGAAATCAAAGAATAATGCGGGATTGATAGAAACAGATACTTGATCGCCCACCTGTAAGGGCGCGCCAGGCTGACATGCGGCTAATATCTGGGTGTTCTCGTTTAAAGCAATCGAAAGTTCGGTTATCGGACCTGCGAGTTTAGACCCGTCGACGACCAATGAGGTACCCGAGCCCAGCACTATTGCCTCCGGTCGGTACCAGAACTCTATCGCATCCGTGCCAAGTCGAGCGCGCCATTCGCCGGGCAGCTCTGACGCGGCAATAGAGTGTATTGGACCCAGCGCACGGGCGACATCCAAATTTCGCGGCGATTGATAAACCTCGCTCGGTGATCCGGTTTGTAAGATTCGCCCATCATTGATGACCGCAATTTTGTCGGCATGAACCAGCGCTTCGCTGGCATCATGGGTGACGAGTAAAGCGGGAATGCCGGTTGAGCGCACAATGCCTAAAGCTGCATCGCGGACGCGGTCTCGCATAGAGGGGTCGAGTCCGGAAAAGGGTTCATCGAGCAGAATTGCCACCGGTTCGGGCGCCAAGGCGCGCGCAATCGCTGTGCGTTGTTGTTCGCCGCCCGATAAATGATGCGGATATGCCGCCTTGCGATGACTCAATCCCAAGCGGTCGATCCATTGTTCCGCAATTTTTATCCGATCCAGCTTGCTCAAATGGCGCAGCCCGAACGTCACATTCTGCAAGACTGTCATATGAGGAAACAGCGCAAAGTCTTGAAACACCAGCCCAATCTTGCGCTGTTCGATCGGGATGTGCGTCGTTGCATTGGCGAGTACGTTTGGCCCGGATTGGATCTCGCCTGCATCTAGCCGCTCCATACCCGCCAAGAGCCGCAGAAACGTCGTTTTGCCAGACCCTGACGGACCAACCAATGCAGTAATTTCGCCAGGGTTAAGTGTTAGAGATGCAGAATCGACCGCGGTCTGATCGCCAAACCTACGCGTGGCTGCTTCAATGGTGAGGGGATGAATGCCGCTCATGCTTTTACGTACGCTCCGATGCACTGAGCTGCCAAGACAGAAACATCACGGGTAGCAATCCGGCGAGAACGATCAACAATGACGGCAAGGTGGCTTGCGCCAAACGCTCGTCGGTGGCGTAGGCGTGCGCTTGCACGGCGAGGGTTTCCCATCCGAACGGATGCAGCATGAACGTGGCGGGTAACTCTTTCAGGATCTCAACGAAGAGAATGAGACTAGCCGCCAGCGCGCCCGGTCGGATTAAAGGGAGGTCCACCCGAAAAAACTGTGACAGACCGCGGCTGCCAAGGCTTTGCGCGGCATGATCCAAGTTTTTCGGTAGCCGATCCAATGTCGCTTGCATCGGCTCTACGCCGGCAGAGGTAAAGCGGCTGACATAAATCCAGACCAGAAGCGTCAAAGCCACCGCGCCGGATAAGGCCTGACCGGTCTCTCTAAGGATGAAGAGGGCGCCCAGGCCAAGGACAGCGCCTGGCGCCGCGTATCCAGCCGTCGCAATCAGGCGTGTGCCGAGACGCAGCTTTTGGGTGCGTTTTGCGGCCAATGTAAATACCAAAGCGGATAAGAACGCGGCGCCTGTTCCGAACAATCCGAGCGCTATGGTCGACTGGAGCAAGGGCATCAAATCAGGCGCGCGCGCGCGGGTTTCCAAGGCCAGCCAAAGGAGCCGCGACAGTGGCGCGAAAAAACAAACCAGTAGAATAAGCGTGCAGATCATGGTGACGCAGATGCCGATACCACGAGGAAGCTGAGTGCGGGGCGGGGTGCGCCACCGCGAGCTGGTTTGCTGCACGCCGCGGCGACCTTGAAGCAGTTTCGCGATGATGACAAAGCTCGCCGCAATGATGATCAGCATGAGGGCCAGGCGTGCTGCGGTGTTTGGCTCCCCGAATGAGGTCCACGAGCGGATGATGCCGACGCCGAGGGTTTGAATGCCGAGGAAGTCGGCTGCGCCGTAATCTGCTGCGGCCTCCATCAAGGCGAGGCAGAGCCCTCCCAGGATGGTCGGGAGCGCGACCGGGAGAGCGACCCGCCAGAACAGGTCAAACCCATTCGCACCGAGGCTTTTCGCAGCCTCCAGCGTGGATAGCGCCTGCATGGAAAAAGCCGCCCTTGCCGTGATGTAGACGTAAGGAAAGAGCGTGGAGGCGAGGATGAAGGCTAAGCCGGGGATGCTGAAGACGTTTGGAAACCAATAGTCCCGTGCAGCAAGGCCTGTAAGGTCTCGAAGTTGCGACTGTAGAGGCCCTGCTACGCCCATAAGATCGGCCCAAGCGTAAGCCATGACATAGCCGGGCATCGCAAGCGGCAGAATAAGCGCCCAACTGAAAAAGGCGCGGCCTGGAAATTGGTAGCGACTGGTGAGCCAAGCGGTTGGGACGGCGAGCCCCAGCATGATGACCGACGCAATCGCGAGCGTGGTCAACGTCGTCAATGTATACGGCACCAAGCGATTGCTCAGTATATGATCCCAAGTTTCGCCGTCCCCAACTGCAATCCCAGCATATAGAGCTGCGAAAACAGGCAATCCCACCAACGCGATAACAAGCGCCGGTGGGACTGTCCGTATCGCGGGAAAGGTCCGCGTCACTGGATTGTGCTCACACTCAAACCTGGCCTAATTCCAGCCGGCGAGATCGTACAAACGCTGCGCATCTGCCTGGTTCTCGCCATAGATGTCCAAGGCGGTGTCTGATGGAGTGAAGGCGGGAAGGGCGTCGACGCCGTCTGGCAAGGGTGCACCTTCGATAAGCGGCAATTCTTTGGTTTCTCGTGTCAGATAAGACTGTCCAGTCTCGGTGAGCAAGAATGCTAAGAACTCTTCGGCCAATTCAAGATCATCTGCCGTGGCCGCGATCGCTGCACCTGTGATGTTCACATGTGACCCTGAACCTTCTGCGAACTCGGGAAACAAGAAGGAGGTCGATGCGGCAACCTCTTGATCGGCTTCGCTCTCACTCGCGCCGAGGCGGACCCAATAGTAGTGGTTCACAATCGCAATTGAGCATTCGCCCGCGGCAATCGCGCGGATTTGGTCGGTGTCGCCGCCTTGCGGGTTTCGCGCCATGTTTGACACGATGGCGGTCGCCCAGTTTTGGGCCGCTTCTTCGCCGAGGCGGTGGATCAATTCCCCCATAAGAGAGAGATTATAGATGTTTGAGGAAGACCGGACGCAGATCTCGCCCGTTTTGTCTTCGCCGGCGAGCATCGGCCACATGGCGAGGTCTTCGGCGGTCCAGCGTGTTGGATCATAGGCAACCCCGCGCATCCGGCGGGCGACGCCATACCAGTGTCCGTCGGCGGCCCGGTAATTCGCTGGGATAGTTGCTTCGAGGCTCTCACTTTCAAGCGCTTGGGTCAGTCCCGCATCTTTAAAGCGCCACAGACTCCCGGCATCGGCGGCGAGGATAATGTCAGCCGGGCTTTGATCGCCCTCTGCTTTCATCGTTTCCAGCAATTGGCTTGCGCCTGATTCGCGAACTTCGAGCGTGACACCCGCTTCTTCTTCGAACATGGCGTAGAGCTCTTTGTCCGAATCATAATGACGTGAGCTGTATAGGGTCAGAACTTTTGGCGGCGCTTCTGCCGTGACGGTTTCGGTCGGTTCGCTGGGGCTCGAGCAGGCCGCGACTGCTCCAACGAGCAGGCTGAGGCCGCAAATAAGGGCGGGGCGGTAAGACATAGGCAGTCTTTCTCACAAATGAGAATTGTTCGCAACTGCAAGATTTTTGAGCAAGCTGCGACATTTGGTGCAGAGATTGCATTGATCTTACTGTCGCGGAGTAGACTCGCGGTGGTTTGTTGGTAACTTATTTTTAACCCGCAGAATGGCGGGGGAAGATTTTTGTGTGTGGGGATACGTATGACAGAAATCATACTCGATTTGGGACCGGTCAATTCCGTCGACGAGGCTGCGTTTGCGCAGGCGATTGAGCATCTTGCTGAATGGCATGAGAACCGCGATGCCGTTGCGGGACGGGAGCGTGACGCACCGGACCTCATGATCAAAACGGTCGCAGACGCAGCGGGGACACTGCGTAAATCGATCATTTTTCAGCGCCAAGAATGGGCGTCTGCCTTTATGGGATTCTGGGAACGCGAACGCGCCGCGCTTTAATCGACCCAGATATGCGAGATTGATATAGCCGGGCGCTTCGCGCCTGATAAAAAGGCGACATGTCAGGTCAGCCATCACAAATAGAGTCCATTGCGGTCATCGGAGCTGGGATCATTGGCTTATCCTGTGCGTTAGAGCTGGCCGATCGCGGCGTTCGAGTCTCTTTATATGACAAAACCTGGCCACCACGCGGGGCGAGTTGGGCGGCCGCGGGCATGCTCGCGCCGACATTTGAAGCTGCACCTTCGGCCGGAACGCACCCGAACCTCTTCGATCTCTGCGATCAAAGCGCTCAAATGTGGCCCTTATGGTCCATGGCGCTTGAGCTTCGTACAGGGTGTGCAGCAGGCTACGTGCCAGGGCCCTCTCTCGCGATCGCATGCGATTCGGCGCAGGCAGAGACGCTGGCGCAGGTTGCTGCTTCGCTTGCGGAGCATGGATCTGCCCCTCAGGACTGCTCGGCCGAGGTCCACACGCTTGAGCCTGGGGTCTGCTCCGATGTGATGGCAGCCTATCTGCTCCCGTCAGACGGGCAAGCGGACAGTCGACAAACGCTGGCAGCCCTCGTCGCCGCGGTGGAAGCGCATGAGGCGATTACCCTCTATACTGAAGAAGCGCCGCTTAAGAGCACGGGCTCGGGCCTCGATCATGCCGGGCATGATGCGACGCTCGTCTGCGCCGGGTGGGGCACAGCGATTGTAAAAGCCGAGGAGAATGGCGAACGCTTGAGTCTGCTCAATTGGGAAACACTGCTCGATGAGATCGATTGCTATGGCGGCCAAATGCTGGCCGTTGAGCCGGTTGAAGGGGCGCCGCAGATGATTGTCCGTTGCGGGCATCTTTACATCGTCCCGAAATCAGACCGGATCATTATTGGTGCGACGACCGAACCGGGGCGCGTGCTCGAGGCTGCGGATCCGGATGTCATCGCACGCTTAAAAGCTGAAGCGGCGACCCTGTGTCCGGCATTGGCGATCGCACCGGTGATTGAGAGCTGGGCTGGCGTGCGGCCCGGAACGGCGGATGATGCGCCGATACTCGGTGAAACCCGGACCCCCGGTCTGTTCGTTGCCTCAGGACATTTTCGCAACGGCATCTTGCTCGCCCCGATCACCGCACAAATCATGGCCGACCTCATCGTAACCGGCAAAACGAGCGCCTTGGCGGAGTCATTTTCGCCGCGCGCCCGTCTTGCCGCGGAGGTGTGACGCATCGTCATCGTGGACGTTCGTGACTGAGCAGCATAAATCTTCGCCATAGGAGATTTTGCATGCATACCATTGGCCCGCTCAGCGAAGATCAACTTGCGATTCAAGACGGAGTTGCCCGCACCGTCGCGCAATTCGATGATGAGTATTGGGCGAAAACCGACGAAACAGGCGATTGGCCGGAAGCGTTTTGTGACGCCATGGCGGAGGGCGGCTGGCTCGGAATCGCCTTTCCCGAAGAGTATGGCGGGGCGGGCCTTGGGCTGACCGAAGCGGCGTTGATGATGCAAACCGTAACGCGCTCGGGCGCAGGCTATTCCGGCGCATCGGCGATCCACTTGAATATATTCGGGCCGAAGCCGCTCGAAAAGTTCGGCAATACCGAGCAAAAACAAGAGAACCTGCCCAAGATCATCTCCGGCCAGGAGAAGATGTGTTTTGCGGTCACCGAGCCGAACTCTGGGCTTGATACCTCGTCGCTTGAGACCAAGGCAGAACGCACCAATTCCGGCTATGTCATCAATGGCCGGAAGATCTGGACAACCGGGGCTCAGCGCGCCGACAAGATCTTGATCATCGCGCGGACGACGCCAAAAGATCAATGCGCGAAGCCCTATCTGGGGCTGTCTTTGTTCTATACCGATCTCGATCGCGGTAAGATCGAAGCGAACCCCATTCCAAAAATGGGCCGTAAGGCGGTGGAGTGTAACACGCTCTTCATTGACGGCTTGGAAGTGCCCAAAGAGCATTTGATTGGTGAAGAAGGGGCTGGATTTAAGTATCTGATCCAAGGCCTTAATCCAGAACGGGTTTTGTTTGCGGTTGAGAGCGTCGGGCTTGGTTTCGCGGCCCTCGAAAAGGCCACCACTTACGCCAAAGAGCGTGTCGTGTTCGGCCGCCCGATTGGCCAAAACCAAGGCATTGCGCATCCGCTGGCGAAAGCCTGGGCGGAGCTCAGCGCGGCGGAATTGCTATCCTACAAAGCTGCGGCTCTGTTTGATGAAGGCAAAGAGTGCGGGGCAGAGGCGAATGCGGCTAAATATCTCGGCACCGAAGCGGGGTTCAAAGCCTGCGAAACGGCTGTGCTGACACATGGCGGGATGGGATATGCGCGTGAGTACCATGTCGAGCGTTATATGCGCGAAGCCATGTTGGCGCGGATTGCACCGGTGAGCCGCGAAATGATTTTGAACTTCATTTCCGAGCGCGTTTTGGGGCTGCCCAAGTCTTATTAGGGGATAAGGGCAGCGCGAATGGCCCGGGCCGTGAATACGGTCGGGTTTGGACGTGCTTTGTCTTGGTTTGGGTGCGTCTCCCCCGACGGCGCAGCCGTCTGAGGGCCCATCACGCAAAATCTCGTTGAGTGGATGGGGTGGGAACTGGATCCTCAGACCGCTGCGCGGTCGAGGATGACGCGTGGTGCTAGCCTGGCTCTAGACGCATAAAGTCTCCGCCGACGCCAGCGTAAGCTGGGGTCCATGGCATGAACGTGCCTAAAGCAGGATAGGAGATCGAGGTCCTTAGACCCCAGCCACCCGATCGAGCCGGGTGCAGCGTTTCGCTGGCGTCGGCGGTGAGGGCAGCGATGGCGTTATCGAAAACGCCCGGGCAAAGCTCTTCCACATCGGCGGGTTTGTACACAGGCGTGTACATGTCGTTGACGTGCGGCTTAATGCTCATGCCTTCAAAATATTTCACCCAGGCGCGGCCAAATTTGTCTGGGATGACAAAGGCTAAGCGAC
>JBCBBY010000067.1:0-20940 GCA_038531195.1 Pseudomonadota bacterium | reverse complement strand
ATATGGCCGCGCCTGGGTGAAGTATTTTGAAGGCATGAGCATCAAGCCGCATGTGAATGACATGTACACGCCTGTGTACAAACCCGTCGATGTGGAAGAGCTCTGCCCAGGTTGGGTTGAAAGCGCGCTTTCTCCTCCCGCCGACGCCAGCGAAAGCTGGGGTCTAAGGACATCAGTTTCCTACCGTGCTTTAAGCCAGTTCATGCCATGGACCCCAGCTTGCGCTGGCGTCGACGGAGTTTTCGAACATCTCGAGCCAGGCTAGTCCTGTCATCCCGGAAAATGCGCCAGCATTTGTCCGGGACCCATCCCCGCGTTGAACCCATCCGTGATGGGCCCTCAGACGGCTCCGCCGTCGAGGGTGACGCACTCAAGCAAATCCAATTCTCAAACGCCCCGACCGCGCCTGCGCGCCGGGCCACCTGTGCTGCCGCAAACTAAATCTCACCCATCGCATCAGCAATCAGGTCAGCTTCCGCATCCCGCAAAATTGCATCTTCAATGCTTGCGCCATGCACCGGCTCTTTGCCCACTTCCAACATCACCGGCACTGCAAATGGGCTAATCTTCTTAAGGTCCTTGTGCACGATTTGCCCGCGCACCCGCACCAACATGTCCGACAGTCGACGAATATCGAGAAACCCGGTCGCTGCGTCATGCCGCGCGGCCTGCAAAAGGATATGATCCGGTTCATGCGAGCGCAGGACGTCATAAATCAAGTCCGTCGAAAAGGTGACTTGCTTGCCGGTCTTTTCGCCGCCCGGCATCCGCCGTGCAATCAATCCAGAGATTTGAGCGCATTGCGCAAAGTGCCGCTTCATCAGCACTGCTTCTTCGAGCCATTCTTCGAGATCATCTCCCAGCAGGTCTGGTGCAAACAAAGCATCCAGATCAACTTGCCCCATAGGCTCCATCGCCCAGACCGCCATCGCATATTCAGATGCGACGAAGCCGAGCGGCTTCGCACCCATCCGTTCCAAACGCCGGGTCAGCAACATCCCAAGCGTCTGATGTGCCAATCGCCCCTCGAAAGGATAACAGGTCAGAAAGTAGCGCTCGCCACGCGGAAACGTCTCGATCAGCAACTCATCTGCGGCTGGAATGGTGGACCGCAAATCCTGGATTTCAAACCACTCGCGGACTTGATCGGGCAGGGTGTGCCAGCCGTCTCGATTGTGGATCATCCGCCGGACGCGCCCCGCCAAGAACTGAGTCAGCGGAAACTTTCCGCCATTGTAACTGGGGATGGCAGGATTGGTGTCAGCTGGGGCGCGCATCGCCAAGCAGTCCAAATCCTGTACGCCTAAAAAGCGAAGAATTTCGCCCGCAAAGAGAAAGGTATCCCCCGGCGTCAACGTAGAGATGAAATACTCCTCAATCTCCCCGAGTTTCCGTCCGGCTCGCAACGCCGGTCGACCCGTCGCTTGGCCCGCTTTTTCGCGGCCGATCCGGCTTGCCAAACGGACATTTAGGTGGCGCGCTTCAACAATCGCGCCGACATTCATCCGATGCTGCTGACGATCTCTCGCTGTGCGCGCGAGCCAAGATCCTTGCCGCGTCCGCGTGATGCGTTTGAAGCGATCATAGGTCTTGAGCGCATAGCCCCCGGTTGCGACGAGATCGACAACGCGCTCGAATGTTTCCCAATCCAGCTCGCGATAGGGCGCGGCGCGGCGGATTTCGTCGTAAACGTCTTCCAACCCAAAACCCTCACCACAGGCGCGGCCCATGATATGCTGTGCGAGAACATCCAGCGCGCCTCGGCGGATGGGTTCGCCATCAATCTCACCCGCTTCGACGGCCGCTTCCGCCGCCCGGCACTCCAAGATTTCGAACCGATTGGTCGGCACCAGCATGGCGCGGCTGGCTTCGTCCATCCGGTGATTGGCGCGGCCAATCCGTTGCACCAAGCGTGCGGCGCCTTTTGGCGCGCCCATTTGAATGACGAGGTCCACCTCACCCCAATCAATGCCGAGATCTAAAGTCGAGGTGCAGACCACGGCTTTCAACTGGCCGGCGGCCATCGCCGCTTCAACTTTTCGTCTTTGCTCTTTCGCGAGAGATCCATGGTGAAGGGCTATGGCCAGGCCATCTTCATTGGCCGTCCACAATTCCTGGAAGAGGACTTCCGCTTGCGATCTGGTATTGACGAAGACGAGCGACATTCGGGCGGCTTTGATCTGCTCATAGACCTCGCCCACGGCAAACCGCCCCGAATGGCCCGACCAGGGGATCCGCTCGTCGGAGATCAGAATGTCGACATCCGCATGAACACCCCCTTCGGCAAGGATAAGCTCAGGCGCGTCCCCGCGCACGCCAAGCCAGGTCTGCAAGACGGCCGGTTCGTGCACGGTCGCCGACAGGCCGATGAAGCGACAAGCAGGCGCCCATTTCGAGAGCGTTGCTAAACCGAGGCTAAGGAGATCGCCGCGTTTGCTCGGCGCGATGGCATGGATCTCGTCGATGATCACACATTTGAGGTCCGCAAAGAACTCTGCGGCATGTTCGGAGGCGATGAACAGGGCCAGTTGTTCTGGCGTTGTCAGCAAGATGTCTGGCGGTGATCGCCTTTGACGCTGGCGCTTATGGGCGGGCGTATCGCCCGTCCGCGTTTCGATCTTGATATCGAGGCCCATCTCCTCAACGGGCGTCATCAGGTTGCGGGCGACATCGACAGCGAGTGCTTTGAGGGGTGAGATGTAAAGCGTATGTAGGGCAGGGCGATTGGAGTTGCGTTTTGCCTTTTGCGAGAGCTCAATCAGGCTCGCGAGGAAGCCCGCCAGTGTTTTGCCGCCGCCCGTTGGCGCGATCAGTAAGGCGCTTTCGCCGGCGAGCGCCGTCTCCGTCAGCGCCAATTGATGCGATCTCGGAGACCAGCCACGTGCGTCAAACCAGCCGTCGAACTGTTCGGGTAAGCAAAATGGAGAGGGCAGCGTATCTGGCATTCCGCTCTATCTAACCTATTCTTTTGTTCAATTGCAGAGTTTTCATCTGACATTCAGCTGCGTCTTGGTTTTTAACTGAGATCGATTCAAGGAGACCGCATGTTACGTCCCACATTCCTCGCCGCTATGGCTATTGGTGCCGCGCTTCCTGCGAGCGCTGACCCCGTCTTGGAGATGATGCGGAGCCTGTCCAAAGATGGCCCCATCTATTCATATGAGATGACCTATACCGGCGCTGACATCTCCGCCAATGGCGTGATCGATCCAAGTCAGCCTGAAGGTGACCGCATCACCATCTATTCTCCCGATGAAAGCGAGTGGACCAAGGACTTCCGCAAAGGCTTGGAAGAGATGGAGTCAGAGACGGACGGGGATATTTGGTGCGCTGATTTTGCCGAAATGGTGCCAGTTAATGCCGAACTCACAGCTCAAGATGCCGCGAGCGCGACGTATGCGTTCACACCCCTCCCGACGGCCGATGCGGATAAGACCGAGCAGAAAATGATGAAACAATTGGATGGCTCGATCACCTTGGACAAATCCGATGGTTCTGTCCTCGCATTCCAGATGGCGTTGCCGAAACCCTACAAGCCCGCCATGGTGGCCAAGATAAATCGCTTTGAGATGACGGTCTCGTGCAATCGTGCGCCCGACGGCCGGACGTATCTAGAAGATTTCAACTTCGACATCTCCGGCTCTGCAATGATGCAGAGTTTTGAAGAGACGGTGACCCGGCGGATCACCAAGCTGCTGGACCCCGTCGGTTAGTCGTCCTCTTCGAGGGCAGCGGCCGAGGCGGCCTCTGCCGCAAGCCGGGCGCGTTCCGCAGCATCGAAGGCCGCGACGATATCGCCCGTCAATTTGGTGATATTGAACGGCGGCTCTCCAGCCACATCAAACCCGCGCCGGACGATCACCAGGTCGCGCGACGGCACGATGACCATATGTTGGCCGCGATTGCCGACACCTGCAAAGGCATCTTCAGGCGCGCCATTGATGCCGCCAATCAACCAGAACGATCCAGCATAGCCCCAATCGCCGTCTGGCTGCGCTTCAGATGGCGTCGTCACGAAGCTTACCCAATCCTCTGGCAAAAGCCTTTCACCGCCCCACATGCCGTCTTGCAGGTAGAGCTGACCAAGGCGCGCCATATCACGCGCGGTCATCCAGACTTGCGAGGAGGACATGTAATCGCCGTTCCAATCGGTCTCAAGCACCGTATGACGTGCTCCAATTTTGTGGAGGAGATCTGTGTAGGGAAATGCGCGGTAGCGGGCATCGTCACTCAACGCTTCGCGCAAGGCCCGCATGGCAATCAGCGTATCGACATTTGAGTATTTGAACCGCGTTCCAGGATACGCTTCGAGCGAGCGATTGGCGAGCGTGTCGAGAATGTTTCCGCTGCCGAAATAGAGTCGATCGGTGCGAGATCCGGGCGCGTTAGACTGCAACCCACTGGCCATGCTCAAGACGTGTCTCAACGTGATTTCCCGGCGCGGATCGCCGCCTTTATTGAAGTCAGCAATTACCGCTTCATTGTCGAGGCCGAGAAGACCTTGATAGACCGCGGCGCCAATAATGGTCGAGGTCAATGACTTCGCCACAGACCAAGTGCGTTGAGGTGTATTGCGATCGATCCCACGATCATATTTTTCCGCCACCAATTGCCCCTTATGGAGCACCAGGACCGCGCTTGTCCGCGTGCCTTCACCATAGCTGACGCCGTCAAAAGCGAAGCTGACCGGAACGCCCAATAGATCCAATCCGAATGTGTTATCCGTTAGCGTCACATTATCGCCGAGGGCGGTGGAATTATCCGGCGCATCCATACTCGGCATATTTGTGAAGCTCGGCAGCCATCCTGTGGTGCCAGGCATTGCGCCGACTGGGAGCAGAGAACACCCAATGCCTGGACGATAAGCGGCGGTGCGTGGAGGCAGGGCGCCATCAAAAGCGACGACAACAGATTTCGTCGCCTCATCAATCGAGGCATCGCCGACTTCCTCCATGATGGGGCGGTAGTCGACATAAATGCCGGACAATTCATTCTCTTCTATTTCCGACAGGGTTTGTCCTGCGGTAAAATAGCCGCTGCAGGTGAAAAGTGCTTTGTAACCGGCGGCTAGAGCGCGTTTTGAGGTTTCGCTGGGCGCATAATCCTGCGCCGCGGCCAGCGGACACAATGCTAAAGAGGCCCCAATGGCTAAAGCAGCTAAACGGCGCATGATATTTTCCTCCGAGCGTCTCTCTGTGCGAGAGATAGGCCTGTTTGCATATGTGCTGCAAGCGGCGGAAATGCGGCAGTGTGTGTTCTTCAAAATCGAGCTATGTCATCTCCCATGATCCGGCCTGACCTATTGCTGCATGAAACGCCGAAGGGGCTATATTGCCCGCCTGGTGATTTCTATATCGATCCGGTGCGCGGCGCCGTCGATCGCGCTGTGATCACCCATGGCCACGCCGATCACGCACGGGCTGGGCATGGCTCGGTCTTAGCGACCCCTGCGACGCTCGACATTATGGCGGCGCGCTATGGCGAGGCCTTCACAGCCAGTCGCCAAGCGCTTGAGTTCGGCGAAACGGTTGAGATCAATGGCGTTACGGTTTGGTTCGCGCCTGCCGGCCATATTCTCGGCTCGGCCCAGGTCGTGGTCGAGTGGCGCGGCCTGCGGATGGTCTGCACGGGAGACTTCAAGCGTCGGCAAGACCCAACCTGCCGAACCTTTGAAGTGGTGCCGAACACGCATGTTTTCATCAGTGAAGCGACGTTTGGGTTGCCTGTCTTTCGCCATCCAGATGATCGGGCCGAGATGCGCAAACTGTTGGACAGTGTCGCTTTGTTCCCAGAGCGCACCCACCTGGTCGGCGTCTATTCGCTCGGTAAAGCACAGCGGGTCATCGCGCTGCTTCGAGAAGCTGGATATGATCGCGCGCTTTACATTCACGGCGCGCTCGAGAAACTCTGCACGCTTTACGAGGATCGCGGCGTGTCGCTCGGAGAACTCCGACCGGCGACCCTCGAAAAAGGACAGCGCGGAGAGAGTGAGCAGTTTCGCGGCGAGATTGTGCTAGGTCCGCCTTCAACCTTTAATGACAAGTGGGGGCGGCGGTTCCCTGACCCTGTGACATGCTTTGCATCTGGCTGGATGAGTGTCCGCCAACGCGCAAAGCAACGCGGGGTGGAACTGCCGCTTATCCTATCAGACCATGCAGACTGGGATGAACTGACCCAGACCGTCCACGATGTTGATCCTGAAGAGCTCTGGATCACGCATGGCCGTGAAGACGCGCTCGTACGTTGGGCGGAATTGGAAGGGCGTAAAGCGCGCCCGCTCAGATTGGTTGGGTATGAAGAAGAGGGCGATTAGCTATTTTGATATAAGTGTCGTCATTGCGCGCTAACTGGCACCAACTAAAATACGAGCTTGATTCACCCCGCTCGGACGCTGAGGATCGTAATGCCTTATCGAAGTCTCAACCCAGATCTTATTGTGCAAACCACGTCGCGGCTCAGCGACCGCATGGAAGCCCGTTTTGGCGGCCGAGGTCTGACCAGTGTCGCTAAAGAGCTTAAAAAATTCGCGCAGGAAGAGGTCGGCCGGGCAAAGCGGATCGCGCGACCCCGAATTCTCGTAAGGAGCTTAGCCTATCTCTGCATTGCAAGTGGGATCGCGGTCATCGCCTATATCGTTTGGACGGTGAAGATCGACTTTCAAGCGCCACCGAGCTTCGACATGTTTGAAGGCGTCGAAGCCTTCATCAATCTATTGATCCTTCTCAGTGCAGGGATTTGGTTCTTATTAAACCTCGAGGCGCGGATGAAACGGCATGATGTCTTGGTCCGCATCAACCAATTGCGGTCGATTGCTCATGTCATCGACATGCACCAACTGTCAAAAGACCCAATGCCGGATCTGCACTCCGGTGTAGAAAGTGAGTCATTGCCAGAGAGTGATCTACATGGTTACGACCTGATCCGGTATCTCGACTATTGCGCCGACTTATTGGCGCTCACTGGTAAGCTCGCCTCCGTCTATTTGGAATACATCGAGGACCCGATCGTCATCGCATCGGTCAATGATTTCGAGAGTCTCACCGGGGAGTTGAGCCGTAAAATCTGGCAAAAAGTGACGGTGCTTGAACTGCAAGGCGGGTTTCAGATGCAAGCAGGAACGGCCAATGGCATGGCGGGGGAAACCGATGAGCGTGGCCCACCCGAGCAACTTCCGCTCGAATTACCTGATTTTTTGAAATGACGGAGGCTTATTCCGCGGCGATCAGGGAGAGTTCCTGGCCATGCGATTCAAGCGTTTCAGCAATCGTTTCACCCATCGCGCAACGGCATTGTCCGCAATTAAAGCGATTGCCATGATGGGCTTGCACGGCCTCTGGGCTTCGCGCGCCAGCTTCCACCGCGTCGCGAACGCCTTTTTCATTGATATTGCGGCAAATGCAAATGATCATGCGAATGATTTGCAGTATGTGAGAATGATTGTCAAGAACGATTCTCAATTGCAGCGAGAAAATGGGTCGCAAGAAACGGGTGGCGAGTCAGAGATGAGCTTGGCAAACTAGCCCCATGACGACTGTATTAATGCCTCTGAGCGAACGAAGCGCCGCCTATGAGCGGATGGCTGATGCCTTGCAACACCTCGGTGATACTTGGCGGGATTGGCCGGATTTGAAAACCTGTGCGTCGGAGATGGGGCTATCTCCAAGCCACTTCCAGCGCGAGTTCACGCGCTGGGCAGGGGTCAGCCCGAAACAGTATCAAGCGAGCCTTGCGCACGCTGAAGCTGGCGACCTATTGCGGCAAGGCGCCAGTGTGCTGGATACGACGTTTGAAACGGGATTGTCCTCGCCATCGCGGTTGCACGACCTGTTCATCGCGCACGAAGCGCTCTCACCCGGCGAAGCGAAATCCGGCGGCGCGGACGCTTCGCTGAAGATTGGCCGCGCGGGAACCCCATTTGGGGTAGGGGTCTTTTTGATCTCGCCGCGGGGGCTGTGCGGCTTGGGCTTTGCGGACGATGACGCCTCGCCAAAATCCGGCTTTGTCCATCCAGGATATGATGAAGATCAAGTCTTTGCGGATATGGCGGCGCGCTATCCCAAGGCGGATATGCAACGCGACGATGCCGAAGCGGCGCAATGGGCGGAGCGTGTTTTTGGGGATGGCGGAGAGATCCCGCTCGCGGTCTATGGCACGGCTTTCCGCCGCCAAGTTTGGCGGGCACTTCTCGAGATTCCTGCCGGAGATACATGGACTTATGGTCAAGTCGCGACGGTCGCTGGCAATGCGAAAGCCGCGCGCGCGGCAGGCACAGCGATCGGCGCAAACACGATTGCTTGGCTCATTCCATGCCATCGCGCGCTTGCATCTGACGGTAGGTTACATAATTACCATTGGGGTACGGCGCGTAAGCGTGCCATGCTGACATATGAAAAGGTGCACACCGCGGTCTAACGGATCCGTTGTCCACCAAAGGGAGTGGACAACATGTTCGTCGATAATTTTACGCCCTTCTACTATCTGATGTTCCTGCCAATCTTGATTTGGGCAGGTATGTTGGCTTGGCGCTGGATGAAGACGCCTGAGCTCGGCGAACAAGTGTACGATTCAAATGTCGAGAAAGGCCTGATCTCCGAAAAGATCCCACGCGACGAATTTATCCGTAGTTTTTCGAATGCCGAACGGCCTCGGCTGGGTATTTATCAATGCGGGATCGCGTTTTTAGCGCTTGGTTTGCTACCGGTCTGGGTGGCAAGCTTTTACGGCCTGACGAGCCGAATGAACAATTGGGGCGAAGATAATATTGAAGTTTCCTTTCAAAGCCAAAATCTCGGTAACATTCTCGGAGATTTCCTAACCATTGTGATCATTATGGGGATCAATGTCATACTCTTAGCAGCGGCAACGTTCTTCTATTACCGAAACCGCCCACCGTCTTTGCGATCAGAAATCCGCCGCCTTGAGGAGCAGTATAAATGAGTGTCGAATTCCTCCACGCCATGGTTCGGGTCACCGACATAGATGCGGCAGTGAAGTTTTACGGTGAGGGGCTCGGTCTGAAAGAGCTGCTCCGGCATGAGAGTGAAGAGGGACGGTTCACATTGGTCTTCCTTGCTTCGCCAGATGATATCGAGCGCTGCGGCGGTATTCCAGACGGCAAACGCCCAACCGAGATGGACATTCCCATGGTTGAGCTGACCTATAATTGGGATCCGGAAGACTATGGCGGCGCCCGAAATTTCGGCCATCTCGCGTATCGTGTCGGCAATATTTACGAAGCCTGCGAGCGCTTCCAATCGCTAGGCGTGACGATCAACCGCCCGCCTCGTGATGGGCGTATGGCCTTCGTCCGCTCGCCTGATGGTATCTCAGTCGAACTGCTTCAAAAAGGGGCCGCCTTAGCGCCGGTTGAACCCTGGGCCAGTATGGAAAATGTCGGTAACTGGTAACGTCACAACCTAGGCGGTCATCCAAGGCGCCATCGCTCGCGTATAGATATAAAAATCGCGAGGAGGAACGATATGCAAACTGAGATGCCGACGGATTGTAAACCGCCCAGTTTGCTTTCAAGCCTCCGCGAGCTTGGCACGCCGCTCGAGTTTCTGAAGTTTCCCTGGATGACGCCGTCTTTGCTTGCTGCGCCGCGCGGCGACGGGCGCAAAGTTATCCTCCTGCCAGGCTTCACGGCGCCTGAAGCCTCTGTCCAACCCCTGGCGCTTTATCTGAAATATTTAGGCTATGACGCAACCACGTGGGGCCTTGGGGTCAATGGCGGCCAAGTCGATGACCTCACACTGCAATTCGGTCAGAAGGTCGAAAGCATGGTCGAGACCGCGCATGCGCCTGTCACATTGATCGGATGGAGCCTTGGCGGTGTGATCGCGCGAGAGACAGCGCGTCTTTTCAATTCGTCAGTGCGCGAAGTGATTACGATGGGAACGCCATTGATTGGCGGGCCAAAATATACGGCGGTCGGCAAACTCTATGCGATCAAAGAAGGCCTAGACTTGGATGAGTTCGAGCAGGAAGTGCATGCGCGCAATTCGATCGGTCTCTCGCAGAAGCTCACCGTGATTTACAGCAAGTCTGACGGTGTGGTCGGCTGGCAGGCCGCGCGCGATGTGTACAATGATCATGCCCGCAATATTGAGGTGCGCGGTACGCATATGGCGCTTGGGACCAATGCGACGGTCTGGAAAATCGTCGCCGATACACTGGCCGGTCGCGAACCCGGTTAAAGCGCCTCTACATCACACCCACGGGCTTCGAGAATAGGTTTCATTTCCCAATACGCCATCGGGGTGCGGTAGAGTGGAATGCGTGGATGTAGGTGATGGATGATGTGATATTGCATCCCGAGCGAGCCAATATTCCCAAGGATCGAGCGGAAGCTGCGCGTGTCTTTGTAGCGGCCTTTGCTTAAACTCGGACTGTGCGGCGCCCAGCTGAGGTAGAATTGGATATAGGTCAGCGCGATATGGCGCGGCAGCCACCAAAGCAGGGCCGCTTCGAATGCGTAGCCGGACCAGGCTAGGGCAAACAGAATTCCAAAATGGATGAGTTGATAGACAACACCATCTAAAACGACGTCCTGCCGATTGAGGCGCGTCAGGCAGTCGCCATAAGCGTTGAAGCCGCCATTGGCGCGCGGTTGGCGATTGGAAATGCTCTTCCAGATTGCTTTCAGCGGTCCGCTTGCATGCGTTGAATAGTCTGGGTCTAGCGCGGGATCATTCGCGTGCTTGTGATGCTCCATATGGGTCAGTTTCGCCACGCGATAGGGCAGAACAAGCGGAATGGTCGAGACGTGGCCCACAAGCTGATTGAGCCAACGATGTTTGGTGCCGGGTTTGGCAATAATGTCATGCTGAGCTTCATGGCTCGGCAAATAGGACAGCGTGATATTCAGCGAGGCGATTATAAAGCCGAGCCAAAGCGGCATAATTCCCAAGAATACCAGTGGCCATAAGGCTAGCCAAACAAGGAAATTCGAAAACGCCCAGGCAACAGCGAAGTAGGGGAACTTATTGAGGTGGCGCGCTGCGACTTCGCGCTCGAGCCGCATCAGCTCACCCTCAGAGAGCGAGGACAGATCTTGTTTCGGGCTCATATCCAACGTCCTCTCATCTGCGCGATCAAGCCAAGACCACCACCGACTATCAGACCGGATACCAGGGGTGTTAAACCAAGCGGCGGTGTCCATCCTGCGGCGACGATCAATTGCGCCGTCAATGGCGCCAAAAAACCAAACCCGAAGAGTAGGGGACCGAAATAGAATATCGTTTTGATGACCTGGACCATGCCCCTTTATCGCAAAAAATGACGCCTGCGTCAACTTTTTATGCGTTCACGGCTCGCTGAGTGCGGAAGCGCGCAAAAAAGGCGTTCAATTTCCGAACTATACTCGCGATCGGCGCCGCGCGCTCAATCAGGTCTGCGCGGTAGGGGCGTTCATAAACGTGAATGCCATAGTCTCTGCGAATCTCTTCTGCGGTTTTATGCCAGACATCCTCCCAAGGAATAAGCATCATCGGATAGGTTTCGCGGCCATGTGCCCAAGACGTCGTTACCGTATCCATCAAAACTTTATATCCAGAGGCGGGACTGATCGCTCCGACAGCGGCAACGATAGAAAGGAATTGCGCGGAGTAATTGTGCCCAAACTGCGCCATCTGAAATGCCGACAGCGCAATTTCGTGCAGCGCTGTCGTCTCATACCCCGCAGTAATGTGCCAAAGATCATGCGATTGCAGGATCCGTGTGTTCAAAAAATCGAGCGGAGATGGGAGTGCGGCCAGACCAATTTCGTTGCGATCAAGAACTTCCAGATCGAACTTATTGCTGATGATTAAGTTGTGAAACTCGGCACCAATGGATCCATCAGGTTGGGCGGCGAGGTGATCTAGGTCGATCTTCCTCGGCATTGGCGCACGTACTGCTTCTGATATGCCTGGATAGGTGTGCGACATCGCAGCGACACGTTCCACGAATGCTTCTGGCATTTCTCCGCCCAGAGCCGCGGTTCGCTCGGTAATTGAAAGCGCATCAAGCTTTCCGTCTGCTGCCTCTTCGGCAACCTCCCAAAACTGGGCCCAAAGCGCTTCAGGGGGCGTTTCGCTTAGTCGGTCGAGCGTTGGAACCGGATCGGCGGAAATCTTTTTGCTCAACCAAGTCTCTGAAATGCGGTCATACAGAGCCGCAACCTGGTCAGGAGCAAGGAAGGCCGCATGGGCCAGAGCCGCCGCGAGCTCAAGACGATCGCGCCGGGATGCTTTGCGCCCCGCGTCGAGCAGACCCGCCGTCAATTGTTGAATATGATCAAGAGAGATTGGTTTTGCGACATGCCCGACAAATATCTGTTTAAGCTGCGATCTATCCATTTTTTCCTCCTATCTGACAGCATAACCGACAGACGCGAGGTCAATCCCACCTATTTTTGGAACGCGATCGTTACTTCGCCGATACGGATACCATACCGGGTGACGTAAGCGCGGTTGATCAGGATATTGTCCTCAAGCAGATACATCCAATCATCAAAGCCGACATTCCAAGTGCTGTCGCCAACTTTTAAATCGACTTTGTATTTCCAGTTGAAGGCATTGCCGACCACAGAGCCTTGCGCATATCCGGGGACATCGCCCGCTGTGCCCCGATACTCGCCGTCTCCCAGGATCTCGATTGACCAAACACGCGTATCTCGCTCTCCATCATCATAGATGAATCGCTCATCTAAGGTGAGAACACCATTTTCCACGGTGCCGGTAATGTCGACTTTGAAACTTCGTCTGACTTTTCCAAATCGATCTTCGAACACGCCATAGGCGGTTGTTTGACCGAGGAAGTAGTCTTCCAATACGAGCTGACGCGGCGCGTCATCGAACGCGGCGAGCTCCGGTCCTGAAACGCAACCGGTCGCAACGGCGGCGCTCGTCGCGACAGCGAGCGTTGGAGCGAAGAGAGATGATAGACGGCGCATGGGACAGAGCTTTCTTATTTGCTCTGTCTACGCATGGTTGTCCAAACTGGTTCACTCCGAGCGGCAGGCTCTGGCGGGGCTAGTAAAGCGTTGCTAGGGCTTTGGCGTCGTAATCTGCCAAGTCTTCGATGCGGCCCGTCTTGATTTTCTCCGCCCAGAATGGGTCTTGCAACAAAGCGCGTCCCACTGCGACTAAGTCAAACTCGCCTTTGTCCAAGCGTTCGATCACATCGGCGATCGGGCGGGTTTTAGAGCCTTGCCCCGTAAAGGCGCCGACAAAATCAGAGGCCAAGCCCACTGATCCGACTGTGATCGTCGTCAAACCGGTGAGTTTCTTACACCAGCCAGCGAGATTAAGACCGTTGTCGCCATCCACGTCTGGGAACTCTGCTTCCCACCAGCGGCGTTGGCTGGCGTGGAGCGCATCGACACCGGCATCTGCGAAGACTTGTAAGAACCCTTCGAGCTCTTGTGGTGTCTCCGCGAGTCTGGCCGTGTACTCTTGTTGCTTCCATTGCGAGAAGCGAAGGATAATGGGCATGTCATCGCCGACCTGCTTGCGGCATTCGCGAATGATCTCGCCAGCGAATGTGGCACGTGCCGCAAGGTCGCCGCCATATTTATCTTCGCGCGTGTTCATCACGTTCCAAAAGAATTCATCGATGAGGTAACCGTGGGCGCCGTGAATCTCGATGGCATCAAAGCCGAGGCGTTTGGCTTCACCCGCAGCATTGGCATAGGCCATGACCATATCTGCGACCTCGCTGTCGCTTGGTTCGGGTTGAACTTGTTTGCCTTTATGCGTGCGTCCGGACGGGCTGTCAGACACGGCGTTCGGATGCGGCCCCGTTCCAGGCTTGCGCATCATTCCGACATGCCACAATTGCGGGGCGATCTTACCACGCGTCTTGTGCACGGCCTCAACCACGTTCGACCAACCCGATAGAGCATCGTCGGTATGAAAGTTAGGGACGCGCGGATCGTTTGACGCGCCGCCGCGATCGATGGTTGTACCTTCAGTGATGATCAACCCGACATCCGCGCCAGCGCGGCGCGCATAATAGTCAGCGACATTTTCGCCCGGGACACCGCCCGGAGAAAATGATCGCGTCATGGGTGCCATCACGACGCGGCTTGGCAAGGTTAAACCGCGTAGATTGAAAGGTTCAAAGAGGGGAGACGCGTCTGACATTTGTGGAGCCTTTTTCCAATTCGCTGCGAATGTGCGAACTCGAACAGATGGCCGCAACCATGACCTCGCGGCAATTTTTTGCCGTTTAATTTTCCTAATGTATTCAGATCATATTCAGGCGGATCTGCGCTTAATCTCGGTCAAGTCGCCGGGAATCGAGACATGAAAAAGACCGTTATTAGCAGCGCATTGAGCCTTGTAGGTATCACCGCCTGTACAACGCCCGGGATCAGCTATGAGGCGCGCCTCATGCCTGAGAGTTTGGCCGCAGCCGAAACGCGGACCGTGCAAGTGGACCGTTTTCGAGGGCCTGCTGGCGGATGGTATGCGGCACAATTTGAAAGCATGCTCGCGTCAACTCTGTTCGATGGCCAGCCCTGGTTCACCTTGGCCGACTTTTCTTACGGCGTGCCAGGCGATACATCCGCGGGCACCTATAGCGGTCATATCGATGTCGATGACTACGATTGGCATGAATACCACCGAACGACGAGCAAATGCATAGAATGGGATGGCCTCTTCGACTGCGAAACCCGCGTGGATGTTGAAGAGCTGTGCGTGGAAGAGCGGGTTTCTGTGAGCGTTCACCCGAGACTGGTCGACGCTGATACCGGCGAAGTCGTCTTCTCTGGGGCCTATGGTGGCGAAGCAGGCGAAGAGCACTGTTACGAAACCGGCGTGTATGATGGTGAGTTTAATAAGAAGCTCAGAAAGAAGCGTCGCCGGCACGGCCTCTCTGGCTACGACTCGATCGGGTTTGGCGGGTTCAGCGCGCCAGCGGGGCTTGTTCGCGCCGCTCTGCGAGACACGCTGCGCCCGATCCGTGAAGACATCGCGCCACGCAATGCATATGTGCGTGCCAATTTCATCACTGAAGCGCTAGACCCCGTCGCGCGCGCCGATGTTCGTTTCGAGCAAGCCTTAGAAATGTCCAAGAAAGATCCGTTTTCGGCGTGTGCGCTTTGGACGGGAATGGCGGAGGAGTATCCGACCGCCCCTGCGGTGATTTACAATCTCGGTGTCTGTTCTGAAGCGACGTCAGATTTCACCACGGCGCAAGGGCATTATGCCAGAGCCGCTGAGCTTTCCGTATCGTATAGTGCTGACGGCGTGACGGCGGGTGACAAGTTCTTGGGGGCTTTGCGAAAGCTTTCAACCTATCGCGCTGATTTGGAAGTCTTGGATGAGTTAACGGAGCCGTGGACGCCGGTGCCGGATGCCGATCCTGCGTTGGATGCCCCGACTCTCGAAGAGTCGAGTGGGACTTAACGCCCGAGTATGGCGAAAACGGCTGCGGCGACGGCCAATAGGCTGAACACCATGGTGAGACTCACGCCGAGAATGCGCCGCGTCTTACCTACATTCTGCTCGCTTTCGCTGGATTTGCGGGATGCGCTCGAGGCAAGGGTCCAACGATTGGTGAAGAAACCGATGGCCGCGATCAATGCCGCAACGCCGGATGCGATTGCGCCGCCGAGTATTGCCAGTGCGCACGCAATTAATAGCAATACCGCAATGGGATCGGATGCGGATTTCAGGAGCTCGCGGACGTGCTGATCAGCGTCTTTGGCTCTGAGGTGATCATAGGACGTGTTCGGTGCGACGATAGCGACAATCCACGCCGCGCCAATGGCCAAGCCAAGCAGTAGAATTGCGCCGCTCTGGCCAAAATTTCGAATAGCTTCAAGCACGCGAAGGCTCCCGTTTTCGAGAGACTAGCGAGATCTAATTGGAGGAGGCAAGTGAGAATGCCTGTGCTGGAGCGCCTCAAGTTGGTCGGGCGAAACGGCCCCAGCCTTTATGGGTCATGTCTCGGCCCATCTTCGCTTGATAGACATGGCCCCAGCCATGCTGTTCTGCGACGTCGCAGTAGAAAGTCGAGAATTCGGGACAGGTTGGCAGGATCATAAGAATGGATCCGTCTTCAAAGGACTTTACGCATTCGGCGACGAACATATCGAAGACATTTCCATAAAGCGCGCATGCCGCGCCCACCTCATGCCCAGGTACATGTTTAATAACGACATTGTGACGAATCCAATCGGCGTCGGTGTTGTATTCTGCCGGTGGATACAGATGTCCCCCAATCGCCCCTAAGAGCACCATGTCGGCTTCTCTCGCGATCGGGATCGCCGACACGCACGCATTGAGCGCAAACGAACAGGATAAAGCGATACCAAACGGAAGCAGACGTGCCACGTAAAACTCCAAAGCAAGTATAAGAGTAATTACGCACGCGGAGATTGAAATTTTAGAAAAAACCCAACTGAAATACTTAATCGATCAAAGAATTTTATTTACACCATTGTATAGAATGGACTCGCGTGGTAGGTAATAAAAAAACATACATATTCCCGTAGGGAGGGAAAAAGGCACGTGTCGCACGACGGTTTTACGAACAAATCGAAGTTTTCCACAGGTTCCCCCAAATTTCGCCTCACTGATTCACGAAAAATCAGGAGAATCATGGGTAAATTACAACCCAGGAGCGAATTTCGAGTGAGCAAAGCGCTAAAAATTCCGGGATCTGGCGGCGAAGCGATAAGCACGTCTGCGAAAGAACAGTTTGGTTTTGAGGCCTATGCTGAGCTTTATCCAAGTAATCATGCAATGATGTCTTCAGGCTTGGAGAGACGAAGGGCGGCGCACATCGATAGGAATGTTCCATCGTGGTGCTATCCGGCGTTTCAATTCGAAAAAGCCCAAAACAAAAGCGAGCGCACGGATTGGGAGTTTGTCGTTCCGGTTTGGATTGCGATCACACTTTTCTGTTCGCTGGTTCAAGTCGTTGGATTTCAAACACTTGCATCACTTATCTGATTTGATCAGATCAGGCATACTTTCCTAAACGTTTCACCTACATCGCTCATCGCAATTGTGTGCTTTTCTAAAGTCGACTTCTTACGAATATGAGGTTGTTCCAATATGTTTGCACAAAAATCTTGTCGCAGGAGGTCAGAGTAGATTCGCGAGTCGCCGATCTTGACGCCATCTGGCTCGTGTAAAAGCTGCAGCCGGGTCAAATTATCGATATAGAGAGGCAGTCTCGATTTGGTTTCGCACAAATTTGCGATCGAAGCTGGCATGATGTTTCGATGGAGCAATTCTGCGTGATCACCCGAAAGACTGACCCAGAGGTGTGCCATGGGCAAGACGCGGCCCGTGCTTGGAAATGCCCCAAGGATGCGGACTTCATCGGCGGTTAATTGTTGAAGTATGTTTAAAAAAGACGGGTGCGCAGCGTGCGCGTTCTCCCGGTCCATAGTGCTCGCGATCAACGCTGCGATCTGACGTCGAAGAGGCGAATACCGCATTGCTTCGATCGCTGGAATTGTGATTTCAAGACTTGGCGCGCAAATTTGCGTCTTCGGAACGTTCCGCTTTGCAAGAATTTCCTCGACGGTGCTCACCGTAAACGCCTTCACTTTTGCCAAGTCCCAAATTTTTGTGGAGACTTCGCTAAGCGAATTCGGCAACGGCGTGGCTTGGGGGTCGCCATTCTGTTTAGGCGGCGGGCGCGGTCTCGCTGGACGTGTTTTTCGTTTCCGAAAAATTCCGAGATCTGGCGACTTGGTGTTCATTCGAGCTTGCTTCATGACCCCCAAAAGCAATTATAGTCGACGCCTGATATAGATTAGGCAAACAACTACTAAATACGCCGCCTCGACAACGCTCTGGTCAGTGCTACGATAGAATAATGCGCTTGTCACGATTTGTTAGGTGGAAAAACAATAATGCGATGTTCCGTTACCTTTGCTGAAATAAAGGAAGGCCCAAATGGGTTGGAGTGTACGCAATGCGGAAAGTTGTTTGTCGCGGTTGAGGAGGATGCGGCCGGGGTGGCGGAGACGGCCGGAAGTATTTCTCGGAACAGTTTGATCAAAATCGCCGCCGGAGCGCTCATTGCCGTGGCGATGTTTATTTGGGCAATTGTAACATTTGCGCCTGGGCAAAGCGCCCCACCTGAAGTCTTGGTCGACGCGGGTGCCGCCACAAATGCTCAAACGCTGATCCGCAGCGACCAAAACGGTATCGTGGCGCAAGCGCTAAAAATGCCCAACCGAGGGACCACCGCAGCCCTTTTATGGGACAAAGGGTGCCAACGCATTTCGGGGGACAGTGTTGAAACGATTCAATGGTTGAACCTGTCTGGCGATGCTTTGAATGAGATCCGTCCAGCATTTCCTGGCAATTGGCGCGTTCACGAAGTTTGCCCCATGGAGCGCGGTGGTGCTGCGATTGCGACTCTTTTGAATGACGGCGTTGCGCTAAGCCAAGTCGGAGATCGCGGTGATCTTCTTTGGACCCAAATAGTCAGCGTGAGCAGCCCGGACCCAGAGCAAGTTGCATTGTTTGAGGAAGACCAAGACTTATTGCTGGTCACTTATGATCTTGAAGTTGGACAGGTCCTTTTATCATCGTACGGACCATCGGGTGGGGAAAACTGGAAACAGTCCCTAAGCGCGGGTAATTCCATTGAGCCTGTAAGCATCAGCGAAACCAGCCTGGGAGATCTATTGATCGCCTGGCGGGAGCCAGGGGCGAGATTACGACTTGTCATCATTTCGACCACTGGATTGGTGATTCAAGATCTTATGCTTGATGATCGTCTGGTGCCTTTGAAAGGTGCTGTGCAGGACGAAATCGGGCGAACACTCATGGCTCTTGGGGACGACCAGGTCATGATCGATCTGATTTCGCAGACGGGCGATTCGGAACGCCAAGCATCGCTCGCGTCCTCTTCCGTTCCGATTGGCGTCATGACGTATGCAGACTCATTCCTGATCTTCGCCCTATCGCAATCGTCTTTGATGGTATGGGGTGTGGACGCTTCGGGTGATATTTCTGATCCTATTGAAGTGGAGATTGAAGCGCAGTTAGAGAAAGGAAAGGCCGATCGTTTAAATGATATTGAAGCAATCGTGTCGCTGCAAACGGTCGACATGGTCTCGCTAAATCTGGTGATCGATCTTCGCCGGCTCGCCAACACACTGGAGTATGCATCGGCTAGTGGCGATATTGAAATCAGTGAGTTGGCTGAGCTCGTCCCCCAGGACCCCTCAGAATCACTGAGCGACCAGACGAATGATAGATTTTCTGATCCAGCAGGTTTCGGTGAGACTTCTGAAAACGTTGTGCAAGCAAGCACGTCGCCAGTGAACGACGACGCGCTGGATCCTGCCGCGAACGATGACGTTTCAGATACTCTCTCGGTCTCGGTGACTGAGGCGCCATCTTCAAGGGCGGTAGATCAGCCGACACCTAATCCTATCGCGCCGCAGCCGGATGAAGGAATTCAGACCGAGCGCCCCTTGGAGTCTTTCCCGCCATCCGTGTTGCCTCTTTCGGACCCGTCGCAAGCGCGTTGCACCTTTTCGTGCATCTCAAAAGATGAACCGATTGTCGAATATGTACTCATGCAGACAGTCGATCGGAGCGAAGGAGAGAATTTGTCGGATGTCTCACTGAGATTGAGTGATACGCATGTCAATCTGTGTGCGCTGAGCGGCGGCGAACCAGAGCCGTCCTTTAGGCGTCAGTGTACTGCGGGATAGCTTCGTCCAGGGCATTAAATTCTCTGCCTCGCTGCCGTCGAGCTGTTGGTTCTTGATTGCACACTGATGCCAACTTTTATAGGCAACTATATGTTTCATTCGCCGGTCGATTCCTGCTGAAGAAGCATGTAACATAGATCCGTGCGGCAGGGTATTGGTGTCTGGGGCCACGCCTTCACACCTTGTGCGCCAAAGTCTAAAATGAGGCCCGATTGAGTTGAAAATTGTCGTTACAGGCGCAGCTGGATTTATCGGAATGCACGTGGTTGAGCGGCTTGCCGAGCGGGGGCACTCGATTGTCGGGCTAGATAGTTTTAATGATTATTATGACCCAGAATTGAAACGCGCGCGCGCGGCCCGCGTTGCGCATGTTTGCAAAATCACAAAGCTCGATATCGCCGACGCGGAGGCGATCAAGAAATTCGTGCTCGCCGAGCAGCCGGACGTGGTTGTTCATCTCGCTGCGCAGGCTGGAGTACGCCATTCGCTCGAAAATCCTTCAGCATATATACAATCGAACTTGGTCGGCCACGCCGCGGTTTTGGAGGCTTGCCGATCGCTGGGAGATAAGCTCTCGCATTTGGTCTACGCATCATCCAGTAGCGTCTATGGTGGCAATAAAGAAATTCCGTTCAAAGAAGAGCACCGAGCCAATACCCCCGTCTCGCTTTATGCTGCAACGAAGCGCTCGGGCGAATTGCTTTCGAGTGCGCATGCCCATCTCTATAACCTCAAGCAGATCGGTCTTCGCTTTTTTACGGTCTATGGACCATGGGGGCGTCCTGACATGGCCTATTGGATTTTTGCGGAGCGAATTTTGAAAGGTGAGCCCATCCGGGTTTTTAACAATGGTGATATGCGCCGCGACTTTACATGGGTTCACGACATCGTCGCCGGGGTCGTTGCGGCGGTAGAACAAACTCCGGTATTCGCGCCAACCGAGCGTCCGCACAAGATCTACAATATTGGCAACCACAAGTCGGTCGCCTTGCTTGATATGATCGAGATCTTGGAGAATGCGCTTGGTCGAAAAGCGATCAAATCGTTCGAACCGCTACAACCCGGTGATGTCAAAGAGACGTTCGCTGACATATCAGCTTTTGTCGCTGATTATGGGTTCCAGCCGACCACTTCTTTGGAGGAGGGGCTCAAAACCTTTGTCGCATGGTTTAAAGAGTATCACTCTATCTAAGGGCTGGTATTCAAGAGGTGTTTTTTGAAAAGCCTGCTCCGTCCCGCAACGCGTAAGGTTAATATTG
>JBCBBY010000066.1:0-21704 GCA_038531195.1 Pseudomonadota bacterium | reverse complement strand
GTTTAAGACACTCATTCAGGCGGGCTTCCTCCGACTATGCTATTGGAGTGTCTTAAACTCGCCCCACAACGGTCTCCCGTCTAATCATCAGCAAACACTACAGAAAGCAGCGCGATGTATAGTTAGTCGCTCACACAAAACCCATCTTGATGGCCCAGTCTGGGGACTTCGCTGGCCTTACTCGGTTGGGGAGATGACCGTCTCGAAAAAAAGCTCGGCTGCCCCCTGATAGATGTCACGGCGTTGGGCCTCAGTGAACTCAACATGACCCATTGATCCCTCAACCAGGAAAAGCACACCGGTCGCACCGGCAGCCCCGTAGGCAGGAACAACGTCACAGGCTCCGGAGACTTGTAGTCCGGTAAAGCTCGCCCCTTCTGGGGCCGTACTGCAGGGCACCACGGGATCGAATTCTTCATGGGCTGAATAAAGTAACGCCGAGCTCGCATCGACTGTGGCCAGATCGAGGACTGCGCCCGATAGTGGCAGCGCACCCTGCACTATGGATGACACGCCATTACTCTCGCCGACCGTGCCGTAGACGCCGCCATTGCTGTTGAGAAAGTTCACCAGAGCCTGGTTTGAAATCGGATCATCAGGGTCTAGCGTCGCCGCCAGCATCGCCATGACACCTCCGGCTGATTCCCCGCTGACGAAGATCGCATCAGAACGGATACCACGCGGATTGGACCCTTCTCCCTCAGCTCGCAAAAAACGGACGGCGGCGAACATATCGTGCATAGCCATAACTCCGGCAATAGCGAGTTCATCGGCATCAAGTGGCGCCTGCCCAAGCACCCGGTAGTCCATCGTGGCAGCTACATAACCGCGACGGGCAAATTCCTGAGCGATCGGTTCAACTGATTCTCGTTCCTGTTCCTGGAAACCGCCACCGGACGCGACAATCATAACCGGTCGGTCCGTTACCGTGTCGTCTTCAGGTGTGTAGATTGTGAGCAACAAAGCCTGGCCATCGACCGTCGCGAAGGCGACATTCTCTTCAACCTGAAGACGGGAAAAGACGCGGTCTCGATAACGCACCGGATCGCCTGCTTCCTCTACATTGGTGACGCTTACATTGATCGGGAGAGTCGCACTCAGCCCGCTCGGGTCGCTCACGCGTAGCGTTGCCACATAAACGTTGTTGGCATCACCGTCGCCAGGCGTCTCGAAGTCGGGCGCTGTCGCAAAAGAGAGACCTCCAGTTGCGGAATCGAAAGCAAACGCGCTGGCATCGTCACCAGAGAGTGAAAAGGTCAGCGCATCGCCATCAGGATCTGAAGCCTCAATTGTGGTGAATGGTTCACTAGTATTCTCCTCCACGTTGGTATCTACTGGGTTCGTCGAAAAAACTGGTGCTCGGTTCAGCGGTCCGGGAGGTGGGACAACACTGTCGCCGCCGCCGGAGCACGCGGCGAGACTGAGAGCCAGCAGAGATGTGTAGGTATAGTGTTTGATCATCGGTTCTGAGGTTTCATTGTTTTTGTCAGACAAAGCTGGTTGGAAGCGGGTCGAAATTTCCGAGACCTGGAAGGGCAGCTGAAAGCTCGCTTTCGCTGAGACCAAACCATCGCCCTAACTCGGCAGCGTAGTTATCCACGGCCACGAACGGGATGAGACGACCGCCGCCACTATCGGCGTCGTGCCCCAAGACCGGTGGTGGCAACGCGCCATAAATCTCACCCCCCTTCACGGCACCGCCAAGTACGATCTGATGACCACCCCAACCATGATCGGTGCCATCGCCGTTGACCGCCAGCGTTCGGCCGAAATCCGACGCCGTGAACAAGGTCACATCTCGGTCAAGTCCGAGCGTCTCCATGGCGGTTTGAAAGGCAGACAGCGCCCCATCGATCTGGGAGAGCAATGCGGGTAACGCGCGCGCCTGACCGTCATGGGTGTCAAATCCACCAAGGCCAACGAAGAAGATCTGGCGCGACGCGAACAATCGGTCCCGGACATTGATCGTTTCCGCGACGGCCCTGAGCTGGGCGGCGAGCGGTGTCGCTGGGAAGCTTGTTGGAAGCGAGGCGCCCTGTTGGCGAGCTGAATCATAGGCCTCATTGGTCGCAAGCCCGCCAGAGAAGGCCGTTGCCATGTCGCGTTCAAGCAAGTGGTCCCCGCGATAACTCGCTGCCGACAGCTGGTTGCGGACAGCTTCCAGAAGTTCGGCTCGATCGCCAGACAGACCGTCATAATAGTCTTCCAGGAAATCTACGCGTGCGGCCCCTGCCGTGCTTACGCGGTACGGCACAGCACGACGTCCCGTTAGGAATGGTCCTACATCCTCGGTTGTGATCGTCGTGAATTGCGGCAGTGAAGCGTTGGCGCCGGATGCGAGGACGGCGTCGGCAAACAATCCGCCCCAACCATACTGTGCGCCTTCGGGTTGATTGGCTTGCCAGACCGCTTGCTGGTCATTGTGAGAGAACAGCCGTGGCGGCAGACGCACTGCACCGCCCTCAAAGCTTGCGCGCGTCGTCGGTTCGATGAGTGGGCCAACATTGCCGACAATTGCGGCCTTACCGCCCCGAAAAAGACCCTCCAGAAGGGGCATCTCCGGCGGCAAGGCGACTTGGCGTCCTTGAAGCACGCCGCCGGTCACGGGCGATAGAGGTGACAGGCTTGCGCGCTCGCGGGCTGAGCCTTGTTGGGCCAGTAGGGAAGCCCGCAGCTGCGCATACTGATCGTAGGAAGATTGATCATAAGGCAGGATCAAATCGTGGCAGTCTAGGCCGCCAAAAAAGAACACGCAGACCAATGCCTTATACCCGGTTGTGTTCGCGGCATGGGCCGTAAATATCCGTGGAATGGCGGTGAGCGCCGTGGAGGCCAGCGCGGCGGCGCCCAGCGATTTGATGACGTGTCTGCGGCTGGTAAGCATGATCTCTCCTAGCGCTGGACGAGGTAATCTGCGGACGTCATGACGAGCAGCACCGCGAGCGACACTCTTTCAGATAGCCCTTCGGTGTCGCCTGGGCCGTCAATGGGACGCGCTTCTAGTGTCGCAATGATCGCTGTTTTCGTCTCGTCAGACAGCGTGTGATAAACGAGCAGGTTGTTGAGATGGTCGACCAACTTCGTGGCATCATTCGCAAGCGCAAGTTCATCGGCATAGTCCGGCACAAAGGCCCGCTCAAGCGCCGCAGGATCCACTGGCACGCCCATGGCTTCCAGCTCCGCTCTGAGCTCGTCAGTAGGGATCATCGATTGGCCACCAAAGGCCCAGAACGTCATGAAGTTGATAAAGGCTGGCGTAGTCGTGGCATTCACAATCTGAAGCTCTGGCACGGTCAGACCAGCCGCCCCACTCTCCGTACCGGGCGCGATATAGCCCGGACGGAAAAAGTTGAAGACGGACCGGGCACGGTAAGGATGTTGGGCTAACGCATCCGGTGGGCTCAGGTCAAAAAGCTCAATCCCATATTCAGGTCTTGAGGCGTCCGCGTCAAAGGCACGTGCCCAATGGGTGAAACGCAGAAGCGGCTCGCGGATCTTGCCGAATTGGGCATCGGTGAGGCTCGCATCGCCGCGCACATCCGGGTCGAACAAAATGGCGGCGAGGGTTGCCGTAAGGTCGCCCTTGCGTCCGTCGCCCAAGCGGGTTCCATCTGGCAGCGTGTAGAAGCCGGAATCGAAGGCGACAGACACACGTTGGACATAATCCGGATCCGGCGCAGATGTCGTGAAACGTTGGATGAGCTGGCGTGAGATGAACGGCGCGACATTTGGATGCGCGAAGATACAGTCGAGCGCCAGGTCGATGCTAATCGCGGTCGGCGTCCCAGTTGGTATGGTACAGTCAAGAAAGCGCTTCGCCTCTGGAGAATGACGAGCCTCGTCAACCGCCATGGGCTTCAGCAGAGCTTGCTCAAGGCCTTCCCACTCGTCGACCGCGTCGACAACGGAGGGAAACCGTTGCCGGTCAAGACCGTCCAGGTCCAGGCCCGTAAAGACGCGTGCGAGACCAGCAATGTCCATATTATCATAGAGTTCGACCGCGCGACCCGAACCATCAAGCACTGGTGTACCATCGGGCTGGAGTTCGACGACGCCAACGGTGAAGAGCTGCAAGATTTCCCTGGCATAATTCTCATCGGGCATGCGACCTGTGGCCGGATCGGCTTTTTGGTTGCCCATATAGGTCAAGTAATAGCCCATGGCGGGCGAATAAGTGACCGCCTCCAGGAGATCGCGATAGTTCCCGAACGCACCTTCGATGAGAATGTCCTGATAGCCGACCACAGGCTCGGGAATATCGGTCAGTAGTTCGCCCCCAAAGTTCGACACAACGAGGATCTGCGACAAAGCGAATGCCATGCGTTGGCGAAGCTGGTCGTCGCCTTCGATAGCATTGCGCCAGAAAGAAAATGTGCTCGATTGCACGGCCAGAACGGGGAAGTCCTCGTCTGCGCCTGTGCTCATCGCGCGGTAGGCTTCAAGCTGCGGTGTATGCAAGCTGATAGGTTTCTGTAGTTCTGCCAGGAACCAGTCCGACGCGCTTGTACCGATCAGGGAAGACACCTCATCCGCGCGTGGACCGAAGGTTGCCTGGGCCAGAAAGCGTGACGTTCCAGCCTCGGTGGCGAAGGCGCCGGTTGGCGGCGGCGGTGGTGGGGGAGGAGGAGGAGATGGTGTCGGTGTCGGCGTTGGTCCTCCAATCGGTAGGTTTCCGTCGTCTGGCATAACGTCGCCAGAACAGCTGCCCGCGAGCAGAACGCCTGCGAAGCTGGCACCCAAAACGGTGGTGATAAACGGATGTCGTCTGTTGATCGGCACCTGTGATTCCCTAAACTTTAGGATCTTATGAGTTCAGGACACTTGTAACCCGGTCAGGGTCGGTGCGGTTTTACAAGTCGGGATGCGAAACCATACAAATTTGTATGCGTGCTCAGTGCCCGCGCAACGGCAAGGTGATTTCGAACACCGCTCCCGGTTCTGTAGCGACCACGCGCGCCTGGCCGGTGTGAAGCTCGGCAATCGCCCGGACGAGGCTTAGACCCAGACCATTGCCAGGCGTTGACCGGCTAGATTCCAAACGAACGAAACGCTCAAATACACTTTCGATAGCTTGAGCTGGCAGACCCGGTCCATCGTCACCTACTTCGAGCAATGCGTGGTCTCCTTCGGCACGCAGCCCAATCCATGCTTTCGCCCCATCGCGGGCATGCTCCAGGGCGTTCTCCAGAAGGTTTGATATCAACTGAGTAAGCAGGTCGCGGTCGCCATGGACGAACACACCCGGGCCCACGCGCAGCTCGAGATGCTTGTCAGCGTCTTCGAAAATGGGTTCGAAACTGTCCGCTAAATCCGTTACAAGTTCCGAAAGGTTCACCTCAGCGAATGCGCCGCGTCGCTGCCCACCTTCGACTTCGCCTAGCCTTAGAAGTGCATCAAGGGTCCGCGACAGCGTCGATATGTGACCTTGGGCCGCCAACACATGGCTCGATACAGCCTCAGGGTCGCCCGCATCGCGTTGCAAGAGCTCCAAGCGTCCGGCCAAGTTGGAAACGGGTGTTTTCAGATCATGTGCGACTCCGACCGAAACGCCTTGCAGGTTCCGCGTCAACGTGCCGATCCGGTCAAGCATATCGTTCACCGCGACTGACAATCTATCGAATTCGTCGCCGGTACCGCTGATTGGAATCCGCCCATCCATCTTCCCTTCATCAATCGCTTCTGCGCTCATCGAGATCGTATTGAGTCGGCGGAAGACCGACCGGCTGGTCAAAAAACCGGTCAAAAGCAAGATCGGGATTGCTGCCAGCGCGACTAACCAGCTCGCTCTCACCAACCACTCCTGAAGGATTACGAGACGATCCGGTATAAAGCGAGCCGCGATCACCTCGGCGCTGCGGTCTTCCAAGGGTAAACGAAACGATAGAACTGGATGGCCGGATAGCTCTTCGTGTTCGATGAAAGTGCGCGTCTTTCCACCGGGTGGGTCCATGCCGTCAAAGCCAGCCAAGGTCTCATCATCGCCAGTCATGACACGAATGATGAATTCGTCTTCTTCAAGGATCGCATAGAGCCAATCGGGTTCCCAGGTCGACTTGCCGTCATAGCTGAGCGCCGATACCAGACCATTTATTCCCTGTTCGGCATAAAGACCTTCAAGGCCCTCCATTTCCCTATCTAGGCTCTCTGAAACCTCGTTCAGCGTTTGCGCTCGGTGGATCGCATAGCCGATCCAAACCAATCCGATCACACCCATCACGCCAATCAAACCCGACAGAACCGTACGACGAAACACGGTCGATGCGATCAAGTTGTTACGGCGCGCTAAGGACATATCCCGCTCCCCTAACAGTGCGAATGAGTTCGGAATCGAACGGACGGTCAACTTTCGCGCGCAACCGGCTGAGATGGGTCTGCACCAGGCTTGTTTTCGGGTCGAATCGGTACCCCCAGATTTTATCTAGGAGCATGGTTCGGGTTACAATCTGGCCCTCATTAAGCATCAGGTATTCAAGGATTCTGTATTCGCGCGGTAACAGTTCGAGGCGCACATTGGCGCGAGTTACGACTTGGCGAGTGCGTTCCATAACGAGGTCACCGACCACAATCCGCGTCGTATCTGCTTCCGCAAGAGGTTGACGGCGAGTGAGCGCGCGTAGGCGCGCATAAAGTTCGGCGAAGGCGAAGGGCTTGGTGAGATAATCGTCGGCGCCGGCGTCCAGCCCGTTCACGCGGTCATCAATCCCATCTAGCGCGGTTAGCATCAAAATAGGCGTCGCGATGCTCGACTGGCGCAGTATTCGCACCGCATCTAGCCCATCCATGCCGGGAAGAAGACGATCAAAGATTATCACATCGAATGTGTGGGCTGCCGCTATTAGGAGTCCCTGCTGCGCCGTGGCGGCAACTGTAACTGCATCTCCGGCCTCCTCGAAACCTCGTGAGGTGAACGCAACAGTCTCTTCGTTGTCTTCCACCAAAAGGATACGCATTCGCCCGACCCGTAATTGAATACGAAAGCTTAAACAAAACCGAAGGCCGAGTCTTCCATACAATTTTGTATGCTTAAACACCGACGGCGGACCTGAGCTCAGCGGCTTAAAATCGCCCCAGAACGGACTCTGACGGATTCCGAAAAGCGAGCAAACCAGACATTAGCCTAATGGCAAAAACCGCCGTTTAAAGTCCATCGAGAGCAAAGACTAAACGCCAAAAAGCATGCTTGCTTTTTGGCTTAAGCAAGTATCCAATATCCTAGAAATTCGAAATTCAATTGCTTCGATGGGGATAGAAATGGCAACGCTTGCGGAAGTACTGAGAGCGCTTGATGGGGGAATTGATGGGAACTTTGCAGCGTCGCTCGCAGGATTAGCTTTGGCCGCTGCCGCCTTTTACTCGCCTACGGCGCAAAAAATAGCGACGAAGGTCAGGAGAAGCTCGAAATCAAAGAGGATTTGCTTCAATAAGCTGAGGAAAACGGATACGGTGGGCCAGGAACGGAACTTGAACGAGAAGTTGAAATTCTTCGGGCGAGCATCGCAAATTCCATGATAGCGCAAAAATCACTTATCAAAGCGTTCATGGTGTTAGTGGGATTAGTGGTCTACTCGATTTCAATAGACCAAGTAGTTTCGGTTGATCTTGTCCCAGGTCTGTTCGTTGGTGGCGACATACTCGTAAGTGCTGTTGTTCTAAGCTGGGCGGGGAAAAATCTGTTGCAGGGCGCCGCAGCAATTGGGTCGCAATTTGACATTTCTTTTGAACGTGAACGTGAAAAAATTGAACAATATCGAACCGCGCTCAACCATGTCATCAAAGAACGCAAGAAGTAAGTCGATTTAATACGTATTCAGCTTATTCAGCGCGATATTCGACAACAAACGAACGTCCTGAAACGGCCTCGAAATAGCCGCTCGCTTCGTCTCAAATGCGAGCATTAGGAGACATAAAGCAAGGAACCTCCTTGTGCGGCGATCTAATAGTACCATCGATGTAAATCGCTGAAGCTGGGATTTACCGTCCAATTGAGTTAAAACTCTGAAGGAACCGCACGGCGATGCTATCGCCGCGCGGTTCCTGTTGACTTAGACCATTATTCGAAACGGAAGCTTTTGTCCCACTGCCCATACGAACGTGTGGTAACCCCGTTTCTTGTGGAACCAGAATATCGCCCCAGCCCAGCTTCTGTCCGAATGCTTACGATACCGCCATTCCGCCCGATTGTACCTGTGTGAAGCGCAGACTTACAAATCGAGGAGTCAGCGGTGTAAACATCTGATCCCCAAACTGATCCTTTGCTGAGCTGCCCGCCACTGCACGTACACGTTAGCCTCCCAGTGATGGCAGTTGCATTTTGGGGGCACGGATTAAGCGTGGAAAAATCTCTTGCTGGGTGCCGTTGATAAGTAACGTTTTCTAAGTTCGGAAAGTGTTGGCGATCGACGATGCCACACTCAAGATCTTCCACCCAGACGAAGCCCCAAACGTTCAATCCAGTGTCAGTATTGCTGAACACAAACTCTTCAGCGCCTTTCTGTCCGACTGCTATGGCCGCGCCAGATGCGGCGATTGCATAAGGACCGGACGGCGAAGCTATGAACGCAGTGCCTGCGCCCAAGACCGCACCCGTTACCCAGCTCAGAGCTTCATCCGCTTCTGCGATTACACAGCCCATAGGGTATGGGACGTCTACGAACTCTCCATTTGGGAGAGTTTCACGCACCGGTGTTGTGCGGCAAGCATCCATCCAATCGCCATTGATCCCCCAAAGCACCGATGACCAAACGCGATAACCTTCTGCTTTAAGGCCAGCGGCTGATCCGGCCACGCCCTCCGCATCTCGCGCGCAGCCTTCATCTTTAAATGTGCCCCATTCTAGTTTTGGAACGCACGCGGCGACGTCATGTTTGTCCCATTCGCCATAAACACCTGCTGCGACAGTCACGCATCGGTCTGGGCGTCCAGTGACGCCTTTTTGGCGAACTCCGCCTGCAGCATTCATCGAGTTGCAAGCATCTTCCCAACTTTCACCGAAGGGGATATTGAACAGTTTAGCAGAAACAGTTTGCACACCATTGCCTGTGCACGTTTCTTTGATCTCACCCCATTCATATTTGGGCGTGCATTGAGGATGGTTTGGCAGACTCCATTCGCCCCACATACCGGCATTGTTGATGCATCGATCCGCTTTTCGAGTAATGCCGAACCCCACACCCCGGCCGGATTTCTTGGCGCATGCAGCTTCCCACGACGCCCCCCAAGGGATGTCCATCAATTGTGCTGACACATTGAGTGTTCGACCGCTACAAGAGTCTCGAACATTGGCCCACCGCTCAGCAACAGCGGATGGTATGGCGAGCGCAAGAACGGCGCCTGTAATTGCGATGGATCTAAGTATATTTGAAGTCATGCTGATCTCCCGAGTTTGCAAAACATTCCCTTGCTCAACTTGAGATCAGAATAAAAAATATGCTGGAGAGAGATATGGGGTGAGTACCCCATTTCACGCGTCGACTAGTCTTGATGAAGAGGCAGAGACAGCACGGCAGTTGTACCGCGAAGCTCGCGCGAATTTATCTCAAACGCGATACCGAGACGCCGGGCGGTTTCTGAAACAAGAGCTAAGCCCAGTCCCGCGCCCTGTGAGGCCTGCCCTTTGGAGTATTTCTTAAGTGCCTCTTGAAGGGTCGCTTCATCCATCCCAGCCCCCGTATCCCGAACACCGATTTCCAATTTTCCTGCACGGCGATGCGCGCTGACAAGTATGGCACCCGACGCCGTGTACTTGATTGCATTGGAAACCAGGTTGCTTACCATCCTCATCAATTCCAGGGGGTCTGTCTCAATCGTAGCATTCGAAGGCCGGTATCGCAGTTCCAATCCTTTGACGCGCGCTTCGTTCTCGAAGATCGCGACGACATTGTCCAAAATGACTTTCACCTCGAACGTCTCGTATCCGGCCTTTAAGGTCGCCTCACTTCCGATCGCTTGATCGATCACACCGCCATTGCGAGCAATCGTTTCAAGATAATCAAATGAGGTGTGCATCTTTTGTGTTGTCTCATCGTCAACACCTTCAAGCTCAAACATAGCGGCACGCAGCGATGTGAGCGGTTGGGCAATATCGTGACGAATAGAAGAAAGCTCGTCACGTCTTTGCCGCGCCAAGGCGCGAGCATCATTGTATTTGGTTTGGCTCGCTAGCAGTTTGGTGTTGAGAGCTGCTTGGTCTTTTACTGCAGCAAGCTCAGAGCGTAGAGCGCGATCGCGATCCTTCCGCACCTTGTTTAAGCGAAGTGCAATCGCAACTGCAAAAGCGATCGATTCAATCAGTAAAACGATATGCCCAATATCAAGCGTGTGTTCGAGACTAATTTTTCCCGGCAAAATCGCTGCACTGAGCGCATACAACATAGATCCGAGGACGAAAGTTGCTCCGAACAATATTGGTGTAGAGCCATCAATAAGCTTTGAGCGGGCATAAATCGCAACAACAAGGTGCAAAGCGGCTGAGACAACGACCAGCGGATAGGCCACCACTTTGAACGCAGCGATGTGGAACAGCGGAAACGTTAGCAAAGCAAGCATGATTGCCGCAGTGATTATGCCGATCAAAACGCGATTTAGGACTAAGCTATGGCGCTCTATGTCAAAGAAAACGCGCCCAAAAGCCGGGCCGGCCGCGGCCATCAATAAGATGAAAACCAGATCAATTGGGTCATTGAGTCCAGGCATTGTGGGCCAAAAATACTGGAACGCGTAGCCTTCAGAGTTGAAAACGAACAAGCTCCCAGAAATAATATACACACAAAAAGCGAGGCTCACTTGCCACCTGACGACTGGAGCAAGGATAAGAGCCAAAATCAAAACGGCGAACAAAAACCCATTTATCAGCCAGTTGATCGAGTTCTCTCGAACATGGGAAACTGCATGAGCTTCGACGGTCGTAATGGCGTAAGGTAGCCACGTAGAGGCGTCAGATTCATAAACGACGTATAAATCAACTGTCGCTTCGCCGCTCACTGGCACGTCCACCGCAAGATAGCGATTGGGTATGGGCCGCGCATTGAAAGCATCCCGGTTGGTGTGCTCGAGCAGTTGAACCGGCGCTTTGTCCTTTTCGACTAAGTAGACATCTAGCGAACGGACAAATTGACGACGTAGGTCGAGGCGCCAAACGCCGTCTTTGTCGGCGGGGTTATGAAGTCTAACACGTAACCAGATGCGGGCATCAGTTAAACCGAAGTCGACATATTTATCCGGGAATGGCTCCATCTGTACCTGCCCAGACCTGAGCGTTCCCAAAGAAATGGCGCCTGATGTGTCGATGTGAACGTTCGTAAACGGCGCCAGCGGTTCGTAAAAATCCCCATCATGAGAAAGATGGACAGTAGATTGTTGAGCGTGGGCAAAAGGCGCAACCAAACTCGCCAACATAAAGACGAAAATAGGGGCCCAAAACTGCGAATGCCTGAGGTCATTTATCACTGATAAGAAACAGCCATACATGATTTGCTTATCCTGTTGCGAAGCTGTTTCGTCCATGGGGTAATCGCCCCGTTCTGTTGGTCCGTGCTAGACACTAGAGCTGCTTATGCTCGTCCAATAAGCCCTCTCTAAGCGCGCAGACCATTAACTCCGCAATCGAATGAACGCCCAACTTGGACATCAGACTGGCGCGGTGTTTTTCGACGGTTTTGACGCTAATCGCGAGTTGGTCCGCGATCTCAGAATTGGTTCTCCCATTTGCCAGCTGGCTGAGAACTTCCCGCTCTCGGCTCGTCATCGATTGGCGGCTTGGACGGTTCTCAAGCAAGGTCGAGATGTCTTCAGCAATATAATTCGATCCGCGTAAAACGGTTTCGAACGCCGTTTTCATTACTTCGGTTGAGCAAGTTTTCAAAACAATGCCGTCAACACCAGCATCTATCCAATCGAGTAGTATCGCGGTTGAGGTGAAGCCGGTCACCAAGACAACACGCGTGTCAGGACTCCAGCGACGTGTTTCTGCGAAAACCTCTATACCGCGGGCCAAAGGCATTGCAGCGTCCAATATTAACAGGTTGGGCTTGTGCAGGCGTATCGCCGCGATCGCCTCGATGCCATTGGACGCTTGCGACACGATTTTTGCTGACGGGATACGATCTACCACACCGCAGATGGCCTCTCGAACCAATGCATGATCATCGGCGATAACGACACTCTGTATCTGCATGCTCATCCCCACCGTAACGACGTATCGAGTACAGTGTGGATGAAATCAATACTTTATCCAAGTGGTCCCTCGATTGGCCGGGATCGAGCAATAGCAGACATAAGCTCAGAGGCTTATGCCGCCTTAAGTCGGTCACTCACCAATCTTGCTTGAGCATAGAAGCGGGCACGTTTTGTGCTCCGGAGATGCCTACAGCTATGGGGCGAAGCTCATGGCCGGACGAAACACGTTCGCTGGCGCCAGCTTTCCGTTCATTCGAAACAAATGTGCGATGACGCTTAGGCAGCGATGAGGAGATCACGGATTGCCTGTCCAAACCCCGCGGTTCCATTCTGAGAGTTCGACAAAACGGCAACGGTTGTCTGTGTTCGCGGTGCGTGGATCAGATATGCGCTGAATCCGTCGATCAACCCGGAATGCGAATAGAACCGTTCGCCCGACTGAACCCAAGTGTTGATCCCCAGACCGTAACCAAACTCGGTCGTATTCTGCGGCCAAGCCTCAGCTGGCGCGTCTGACGCATCATACATTGCGTCTTGCACAAGCCGCCCGTCATTAACTCGAGCTTGAGTGACCATGTCCGACAGAGAGCTTGAGCTGAGGAGTTGGCCATGGAACAGCGCATCAGAGAAGGCGAGGATATCGTGGAGGTTGGACCTGTACCCTCCTGCAGCGAACGGCATGGGTGTTTCCGTCACAGGCTCACCACTGGGATAGTAACCTGTTGCCCAGTTCGACCCCATGTCGCCCGTCCGCTCAAGGATCATTCCAGATGCACCGCAACGGCTTAGCAATGCTCCATTGACCCAGTCTTCGTACTTTGTACCTGCCACTTTCTCGATGATTTCGCCGAGAAGCACATATCCACTATTCGAATAGCTACGCATGGTACCCGGTTCAAAGAGAAAGGCATCGCGCATGCTTGCAAGAGCGCGGTGCGGTTCGGAACGATCCATGAAATCCGCTGGAACGTCCGCGGGCAACCTGCCCCACCAGTTGGCCAGCCCCGATGTGTGGGCGAGAAGCTGCCGCACAGAAATTTCTTCAGCCCTTGGAAACTCCGGAAAAAATTGGTCGATGCTTCCATCCAATGACAGCTCCTCGCGTTCGGCGAGGTCAAGCACGGCTGCCGCGGTGATGGGTTTGGTGACCGAGGCTATTCGAAACTGAGTGGAGGTCGAGATGAGAGCTTCGCTGCCGACGCGTTCATGACCGTAATAGGCGCTCTTGCGAAAACCGGGAGCGCTCATGCCGACCGCTAGCCCGACGGCATCACCCTCATCAACGCGGGTCCTCGCAATCTCTGCCAGCGCAGAAAACCCAGTTTTTCGCCAAGTCGCGTCAGCATGACTGCGGGAGGCAATGCCCACCCCGAACACCCCAACAAGGCCTCCGAGTGTCATTCGCCGCGTTATCGACCTCATATGAACCTCCGGCATCTTTCGGCTGATTAAGGTCGTCTACCATATCGATGACTTTCCGGCCAAAATGAAGCGTCAGCCCTGTTGGGGCGCCGCTTCCACTATCCTAAATCATTCTTCAGTGATCCGCCTCTGCCGAAAAGCATGAGCGGTGGGCACTTTATGCAAGCGTCCTTTTTTCGCCCCACAACAGCCCCTCAATCAATGTCGCGAAGCGCCCTAAAACAGCCGCTGAGCCAGCGGACTAATACCATCGCGCCACTAAAAGCTCGGGCGGCGTCGACCTATATGATCCTGAATTCCGGAAGCAAACGAGGAAGAAATGCAGATAGATCCTGATCTTATCCGAAAAATCATGCTCGACCTAGAGAAAGAACATCGTGGTGGCACCCAAGCGATCTTTAATTCTGATGTTGAGGGATATTCATCAGATGATGTGGTTGGCCACTACTATCATCTAATTGAGAGCGAATTCATTGACGCATCGGTGACGGGTTCCGGCGATCTCAATTTGAAGCCGCGAGGGATACTGCCGAAAGGGCACGATTTTTTGACGGCTGTGCGAGACGAGAAAATTTGGAACAGAACTAAAGACGGTGCGCTGAAGGCAGGTGGCGGCACAGTCGATTTGCTCAGAGATCTAGCCAAAGGGTACCTGAAAAAGAAAATTGAGGAATCAACCGGAATAGATCTTTGATCTGTCACACAAACCTTATCCAAGCTTCCATTTGTGGCACGCAAGATCTGCATGAGTGACTTTCTCCGCCCTAAAACCGACGCTCACGGCATTGGTTTAAAGCCATTTTCTCGCTTAGAGCTTTGCAATAAGTGAAGTTTGCCTCATGGTTCTCCGAGATTGGACCCTGGGGAAAAGCATGCTGCTGCGCCGCATTACAAAACACGTCAAAGACCAAAACTGGACCGCGGTCGGCATAGATTTCTTTATTGTTGTCGTTGGTGTCTTTATCGGTATTCAGGTCGCCAACTGGAACGATGCTAGAAATGATGCGCAAAGGGAGCAGCAGGTACTCCTCGAATTATTAGATGATCTGCGCCAGGATTCGCTGCAGTTAGCCTCAGCTTCTGAGGCAGCACAGCTTACTATAGACGCAGCGAATATCGTTCTTGGAGAAGCTGGCTTGGAACCTGTCACTCGGGTTTCTTTTCCGGTTCAAAATCCCCAGACCAACACCGATATGTTGGTGCTCCCGCCGGATGCGTTGGATGACTATCAGGCAACAGCGTTTTGGACGCATATCACGACGCGATACTTTCCCGCTCAGAATGACGCTGCTCTAAATGCGCTTATCGCTACGGGCAGTTTTTCAATCGTCAAAGACCGCGAAATCGTCAGGGATTTGCAGCGATATAGGACGTATTGGACAAATGTGATGGCGAGCCACGATAATACATACAGGCCGTTCAGGGATCAAACCGTTTTTGTGGGTCATAAACATGGTCTGAGCCCATTCACAGATACCGACCTCGATGCCTTGGTTGAGATCGTCAGCCTCGATCCAGAGATGCAAGGGGGTATACGAACAATCGCAGAGTTTGCGGTCTTTCATCGTGAATCTCTCATTGGTCTAAATGAAGCGGCGCAGACCCTGATAGATCGGATCGAAACAGAGACGGCATCGTAGAAGAAGCTCCATCTATAAAGGGCCAAAGGAGACTCAATGACCCTCGATCAAATCGCTCAGATCGCGCAGATTATTGGCGTCATAATCGTTGCCATAACGCTGATTTATTTGACAATTCAAATCAAACAGGGAACTGCCCAGCTCCGGTCTGATACGCGTCAAACACAACTCGAAAACGACCAAACGGGCGTCTACAAATTTGTCGAGTTTCCCGAACTGGGACGTGTCTTCTCACAAAAAGAGACCCCTACGTTTCCGGAGAAAACGCAATTGTTTTTTTGGATGATCGGTCAAATGCGCGCGCGAGAATATGAATGGCTGCAATATAAAAGCGGGGCCATGGATCAGAGCTCCTGGGAGACGTACCGCGATGTCATCTACTTTGTTCTTGGAACGGAACGAGCGCGTGCCTTGTGGGAAATCTGTTCTGTCTATTTCAATCCCGACTTTGTGAAGATGGTCGATGGTATGGTCGCAAATTCTGAGACCACGGACCTTTGGGACCGATTGGCGGAAATCAAATGAAAACGGATGAGCGACAGTTTTGAAAGCTTCGCGCAACACAACTAAACGCTTGTCTGGCGTTAAGGATCAGCTTGATATGGCATCCCGTGTATTCATCGGGCCCTCGTCGGGGCAATGACTTGAAGGAATTAGATAGTGCTTCTCCGCCGCATTACAAAACACGTCAAAGACCAGAACTGGTTCGCCGTTTGCATCGACTTCGTCATCGTCGTGGTCGGTGTCTTCATCGGTATTCAAGTTGCGAACTGGAATGCATCTCAGTTTGAGCGTCGCGAAGAAGCAGCAATTATTGAACGGCTTCAGTCCGACTTTGAGCGGGTTAAGGCGGACGCAGAACAAAGCCTCGATTTTCACAAACAAATGACTGAGGATATCCGGACCGTGTTACGATCCCTGCGATCCGGCGAGCTTAAGGATGATGATATTCTTGCATTTGAACGGGCGCTGTTATTGGGGGCTGTTGTTCAAACAAGTGCGGACCGGGCCGGCAGCTTTACGGAGCTTATGTCCTCAGGCCGAGGCAATATTCTGCGCAACCGGGACCTTCTTCACACGCTTGTCGATTACGAAGATTTTCTCGAACGTTATGGATTTGCGCAGGCTTTTTACGTTGAAACGGTGTTACTCATGACAGACCCTTACAAGGGTGCGTTCGAGTACGACACTGATTTGCGGTTTTCTGAAGAGCTCATTACCTCGTTCGACCATGGGCAGCGATTGGTCTCTTACGACTTCGAGGCGTTGGCCGCCGACGAGGATTTCCAGAATGCGGTAGAGGAACTACTCTTCGTGCATAGCGGTCTTACCCTCTGGCGCGAGAGAATCAGCGTTCGAGTTGACGACATCCAAGAGAAACTTGCTGCTAGTGAGCGGTGATAATCCCCATTAAGCTTGAGCTGTTTTCTAGCTGATTGAAGGTCGCTGATCATCTAGCTTAACTGGCGACGCATAAAGCGCCAATCATGACGCAGCGCTTCAGGTACTTCCGCTTCTGTATATGGCGGGATATCTAAAAATCCAGCCGCTTCGTAGATAAGGTGAGCTGAGGTCATGAAAGGGCCGGTTTCGAGCATGATTTCACCGTAGCCATAGCTCTTTGCGTCACGGATGAGCTGATCCAGTACCTTTGCGCCTACGCCTCCGCCCCTGCTCGCGGGGGAGACATAGATGCGTTTGATCTCACCGACGCCATCCCGCATGCGGCGTAGCCCGCCCATGCCAAGCGCGACTTTTCCATTAAACACGATATAAAAGATGCCATGTGGCGGCGTTTCCTCACACAGCTTATCTAACGAACTCTCGGCATAGTCGGGGATCGACATTCCCAATAGACTTGGCAGCGAGAGCCCGAAGTATTCTTGTATACAATCGCCGATCCAATTGATGTATGCGGCATTGAAATCAATGAGCAATTCGCGATGTTGCTCCAGATCAGCTTGTACGAAGTCTAAATTCATCTGCAGCCCCTTGTTGCTTTCAGACCCTTTTGAATTGGTACTGGAGTGTCCTGCAAATAGGAAACGAGCAATACTGCTGATAGATCAAAGATACATGGCTTAGATTATCCACCAGTGGCTTAAATTCGCCCCAGAACGGACTCCCGCATTCTCGACCTAGTAAGGCTTGGGGCTTCAGCGTCTTAGATGGGGTAATCAGAGTCGCTAAGTTGGTAAGGCCTCGTCAGAGTACCCGGCTGCGAACTCGTCTGAAGGTGGTATGGGTGTGATCACATCAATCATAATTCCGTTTGGGTCTCGGTAGATCGCATGCCGCTGTCCATGTTCTTCGCTCTTTAAACTGTACACAACAGGCACGCCTTCCCCACGGAGTCGTTCGTCTTCCGCATCAACATCATCAACTTCAAAAGTAAGGATTACGCCCCGTGTGATCCCGCGAGCTTCCGCTGGAATGGTCTCATGATCATGTTCAAGGACAGCTAGATTCACGCTTGGCTCGGTGCGACTTTGCAAGTGCACATACCAATCACTCTCGAACATCGGTTTGAAGTTGAAGTGCCGCTGATAGAACTCGGCCGTTCCCGCAACGTCATTGGTTTGAATAAGTGGATAATATTGGTTTGGGTGCATTTTCACTCTCCATATTGTATAAACATACATAATGTATGTAACATGAAGCTTAACAACATACAAGGTGTATGTTTATCCATGTGGCGATCCCTGAGGACCTAATCAAAGTGTCGAAGAGTAAACCTGAAACTGGAAACCGACGCTCGCAAGCAGAACGCCGAGAACTGACCCAACAGCGACTTCTCGACGCCGCGCGGGAGATGTTTGTAGAACGAGGATTCGCGCGCGCTGGATTACCAGAATTGGTCCTTAAGGCAGGCCTTACGCGCGGAGCGCTTTATCATCATTACCGGAACAAAGAAGACCTGTTTCGAGCCGTTGCTCAACGAGAGGCGGAGGCGATCTCCGACTCCATTAATGCTGCAACGGACTCGATTTCCGATCCTACCGAAGCCATGACAGTCGGGACTGATGCATATTTCGATGCCATGCTCGCACCGGGACGCGTGAAGATTCTATTGTCTGACGCGCCATCTGTGATGGGGCATACGGAAGCACTCAAATTGACTCAGTCCCAGGGCAGTCTCGCCTTGAGACAGGGCCTCAAGCGGTCTGTCGCTTCTTTGTCTAAAGCGGAACTCCAGGCTCTAACGGACGTAGTTTCTGCAGCCTTCGATCGAGCGGCCTTGAAAATTGCCGAAGGCGAAGACCGAAAGGCTTACACGCAGGCGATTTTCAGATTGATCCAAAAACTGATTGGCTGAATCAGGCGCGTAAAAGTTAGCTTTGGGCCAGCGACCTAAATTCGCGCCATCTAAATCTATTCCTTTGACCGATCGAGCTGTCTCGTCCTCAATAGTAGGTAGAAAGCGAATGCCGTCGCAACACCAGGCACGAATGAGAGTGGAATCGCTATCCATCCATGTTTGATACCCAATGCGCTGCGCTCGTAGAGAACCCATACAATCAAGATGAAAGCGCAAACGATTACATCAAGAGAGTATCCACTGGAAAAAGGATTGACGAACCCTGCTGCAAAAGCGCCCAACACATCGCCGCTTTCCAGTAGCGGAGGAACCACGATTACGCAGAACGCAATAGTGAATACCGCCCCAAGCCCAATTACGAGAACTTCAAAAACAGTCTTTGACATACGCCACTCCCCAATAAGGATCTCGTTATGTCAGAACGGAGTTACGACTTCAAAGGCAACCCTACTTCAGTACTTATGCGAGCGTCCTTAACTCGCCCCATCTAAGTCTCTGGCAATGTTCAAACGTTGATATCGCTCAAATGAGAGTCGACGCCGGAGTTCCGAAACAGTCTTTTGTTCAGGTGTGGATAATCCACGACATCGCTATCTTTGCGCTCCCCTACTACGATGCACCTAAAAACGTCATCGCCAGTGTTTTTGATCGAGTGAGGAGCGCTCATTTTGGGGTGACCTAAGAAATCGCCTTCACCGATTTCTATTTCTTCATCTCCGATTAGTGCGGTGGCACTGCCACTCAACACAAACAGGCATTCGTCTTCAAAATGATGAAAATGGAATTCGGTTGTATCTCTACCGGGTTGAACTTCAATTATATGAAAGCCAAATCCGGTGATGCCAGCTTCGTCGCCCAGTGATTTCTGAAGCCGCTGAGCGTTAGGGTTGAGAAAATGCTGTTTCTCAGTTCCCGCCAAATTCGCGATATCAGTCTTGGAAAGGTGCATGTGGTTTTGTCCCAGAGAGGTGTCTTGGCATCTCGGTATAGAATATGGTCTCACCTCGTGACAGAAAGCGTCATTATTGACAGAGAGCAAACTACAATCGCCTTGATGCGAGCAGCTTAAGTTCGCTCCCAAACAGCCTCTCATCCAACAACGAAAAGCTCACTAAAGTCCATTGATAGAAATACGTACGGCTCTTGCATTCGGTATCTCGCGATCAGTGGCCAGATTGGCAAGCCCTGAGATAGCTTCGAAAATACCGGAATGAGCCACGACTAAAGGAAGCCGTGCCTGTTCTTTAATGTCCCTCAACGCCTCTCGTACGCGAATGGATACTTCCTGATATCGCTCAACTGACGCATCCAGCCTGCCCCTTCGCCATTCTTGAAAAAAGTTGAGTGCGGTTTCGGTTTTGCCTTCGAGGTAACCTACATCAACTTCAGCTAACCCATGGTGCACCCGCACAGGTATCTGCATGCGATCAGAGACGCATTTGGCCGTCTCTTTAGCTCGCAGGAGAGGGCTTGTGTAAATCAGATCAATATCAAGTTCAGAGACCGATTTCGCGAGTTGTTTCGCCTGCTCAGTTCCTGTTGGGTTTAACGGGACATCAGCTCGCCCGACAAATCGGTTCTGTGCGTTCCAATCAGTTTGTCCATGCCGCGCAAAAAAGAAACTAAAAGAGATTTCGTTTGTCATCATAATCAGTGTATTCGGCGTGGTCGGAGGTGTACATGATCAAACTATACGGCACTAGGAACTCCCGGGCTTTCCGATGCCTCTGGGCATTGGAAGAATGTGGCGTCCCATATGAACTCGTTCCCGTTGATTGGCAGACGGGCGGAACCAGAACGCCGGAGTTTCTTGCGATCAATCCAAATGGTCATGTCCCGGTGCTGCAAGATGGTGATCTGATCTTAGTCGAGTCACTGGCGATCAATCTCCACATCGCTCAGATCAACGCATCTCCTTTGTCTCTCGACAGTTCGATGGAAACCACAAAAGCGATCGAGTGGACCACTTGGGCAATGGGCGAACTCGAAGGGCCTCATGATGCGGCAAACAGAAGCAACTCTGACGTCGAAAATGAGCTGCGTGCGCAAGCAATGACAGTGTTGGATACCCATCTCGATCAAACGCCACATCTGATATCAGAACGTTTTACCGTGGCTGACTTGAACGTGGCTTCAGTCCTCATGAGGCCAAAATACATGCCTCATTTGTCGAATTTTGACCGATTGCAGGATTGGTTTAGCCGCTGCGCATCGCGTCCCGCACTAGCGAAAGCCCTAGCAGGTTAGCTGGAACCAAGCGTCTTATGTTCGCCCGACTAGAGCCTCTTACCAAGGATTATGTGAAGACAGAGTCTCAGGCTTCCGACGAAATCCGAACGGACCTTCTCCCGACCAGTCGCTACCATTTGGGTATTGAACTTCAACGCCATCCAACTGCTGAGCATCAAATAGGCGCATATTGACTCCTACTTGGTCAACATCTGGATGTTCGGCCTGGTAAGCATCAGTCAATTCGAAGTGCGTGGTTGAGCCACAAACTGCGCAGGAATGAACCTCAACGATTGGAACATTTTTGTCTGTCCTTGCGAATGCAATCGTTTCACCTTCTGCCGTTACCTCAGCTGCGCTGTAGTATCCCCACGCAGCTCCCGATTTTCGGCACAAGTTGCAATCACAGTCATAGATAAAGTCAGGTTTCCTTTTGACGGTCACCGTAACACTACCGCAGGCGCAAGTATTGGTCATTTCCATCTCCGGTCGATTGATGACGAAGCATCTCTTGCCAGCCCCTATCTGTCAATTTTGTAGGAAAAAAGTTCTTTGCGTGAGCGGCTTAAAATCGCCCCAGATCAGTCACTGGGCCAACGATGCGGTGCCACGTAAAACGTACCCTTCTTAATATCGAGGTTAGCTTTATTGTTTTCCGCAAAGAAAGCGCATTCAGGCGACGTGAGAGCATGACTATCCCAGGCTTCTGAAGCCCTAAATGCATGATGAGGGATGGAAACTCCAAAAAGTATGCCCCGAACGCAAATGCTAAACTGTACCCTATGCCAGAAAACCTCCATCTGGAGTAACAGTACTGCCGGTGATGTATGATGCTTCATCTGATACTAACCATAAAATAGTGTTCGCTATTTCTGAAGCTTGAGACATTCGACCAAGCGGTGTTCTGGCAAGCATCGGGT
>JBCBBY010000065.1:0-22237 GCA_038531195.1 Pseudomonadota bacterium | reverse complement strand
ATGCACGGCTTGCATGCCCGTCAGGTCCTCAAACCGGCGTATGGCGGTGTCGACATATTTCGGTTCGACATTGCTCGCCGCGCAGCAAACCGGGCGCCGCGCCGCCTGTATCGAAATCGAACCGAAATATGTCGACACCGCCATACGCCGGTTTGAGGACCTGACGGGCATGCAAGCCGTGCATGCCCTTTGGGATCAAACCTTTAGCGAGATTGAAAAGGAGAAGACCAATGTCTGACGACGCGTATGAAGTTGGCTATGGCAAACCGCCAAAAGCAAGCCAATTCAAAAAAGGCCAGTCTGGAAACCCAATGGGCCGGCCCAAAGGGGCGCGCAATTTCTCAACCGATGTTAAAGAGGTTCTGACCAAACCTGTTTCGGTCAATGAAGGCAACGCGCAAAGAACCATTTCGACGCAAATGGCAACGCTCATGCGCTTGCGAGAAAAAGCGCTAAAAGGTGATGCCAAAGCCATTGATCGCTTATTGGCGCTGGCACAGGCGCATATGAGCGATCCTGCTCAAGCCGGCAGTGATGAGCCGCGGGCAGAAGCCGATCAAGCCCTATGTAAGCCGCCAGAAACGGCAAATTGATGAGGAGGATGAACATGCTTGACCCAATCCTCAAAGCCGCGCTTCGCAGTGACCTCAAAGCCTTCATTGAAAAGTCTTTCGAGACCGTCGATGGACGCAATACGTTTAGCGACAACTGGCATATTGATGCGATCGCGCATCAACTCACGCGGTGCTATAACGGCGAAACAAAACGTCTCATCATTACCCAGCCACCGCGGTCGCTAAAATCGATCAGTTCATCTGTGGCATTAGTCGCATGGGCGCTTGGCCAAGATCCAACACTTCGCATCATTTGCGTGAGCTATAGCAAGGATCTGGCATTAATGCTCTCGCGGCAATGTCGGCTAGTAATGGAAAGCGACTGGTACGGCGAGGTCTTTCCGCATACTCGGCTGGCGAGATCATCAGATGCAGAACTCACAACCACTGCAGGCGGCGGACGCGTCGCAACATCCATTGACGGCACGCTTACAGGTCGCGGCGCAGACATCATCATTATCGACGACCCACTTAATGCGACGGACGCATTATCATCGGCGCAGCGCAAGCATGTGATCGAGTGGTATCGCGGCACGCTTTCGACCCGGCTTAATGACAAAAAGTCAGGCCGAATCATCCTAACCATGCAACGCTTGCATGAAGAGGACCTGGCGGGTCATCTGCTGGAAGAAGGCGGGTTCGAGCACCTCAATTTACCGGCAATCGCAATAGATGATGAGGACATTGAGATTGCGCCTAATCGGTTTCATAATCGAAAGGTAGGCGAATTTCTACATCCGGCGCGCGAAGGTGAGAAAGAGCTGAACGAAGCGCGCCGAAATCTCGGCACGCTTGGGTTCTCAGCGCAATATATGCAGCAACCCCTGCCCGCTGAAGGCAACCTCGTTAAACGCGAGTGGTTCAAGTCTTATGGGTCAGTAGCAAAGGCGGACTATGCACGCATTGTTCAAAGCTGGGATCTTGCAAGTTCAACCAAACCAACCGCGGACTATTCCGCCTGTGTGACAGCGATTACAATCGCCAAAGCAGTTTATGTGGTGGATGTCTGGCGCGGCCGGAAACTCTATCCAGATCTTCGCCAGAAAATCATCGAGCATGCGAACCGGTTGGGCGCCACAGACGTCTTGATCGAAAAAGCCGGCCCAGGCGAAAGCATGCTTCAAGAACTGCGCGCCACGCATATTGAAGGCTTGCCGCGCCCGCTCAGCATTCAGCCGAAAGGCGATAAAGCCGTGCGCCTGGAAGCGGTCTCAGCCATGATTGAACGTGGTGACGTCTGGCTGCCCGATCAAGCTGAATGGCTAGGGTCCTTCCTCGCTGAATTGCTCGGCTTTCCGAACGCGAAGCACGATGATCGCGTCGATGCGTTTTCACAGCTCTTAAACTGGGTCAGAAAACAGCCAGGTGCTTCAGGGCCACAAGCATTTCTCCCTGGGTTAGCATCAAAAGTGATTGGCGAACATGGAGAGATACGCAGTTCGGCTGATGATGCGATGGGGCTCTTCGGTGGAGTGATTATCAATCACCGCTGATATTGAGAGGTGCATTTGTTCGACGGTCAGAGAAATTCGATAATTCTCCAATATGGGAAATAGTCGAACACCGTTTCGCTCGAGACTAACATCCCCCACCGGCGTGCTTGCGCTAATTAAAAGCAAGAACGAACAAAAGCGCGTTTTATCGGTGCTTACTCTTGGAGACGCGAGGTTTCAGCGCGAGAGTATCCCTGTATTTAAGGAGAACGCAGCGTGGCACGTCATCAGCTTATTCTACTATCGCTCGCAGTCGCCCTCGGAGCCTGCGACACAACAACCGAAAGCCAAAAAGAGACCGACGCGCCTGTCGAGACTATCTCACTTGAGGCGCAGCGCCTGCAAATTTCTGAAGAGATGATCGATGCATTTTACTCTTTCGATGCCGAGCGTCTGTCCCCTTACCTGATCGAGGCCGAGAGAGGCCCCAGAATTCTATGGTATCAAGGTTGGGCTGAAGGCGGGAATTATAAAATCGTCAAGCGGACGCCTTGCAGTGAGAGCGAAAGCCCAGAGAAGGTGGTATGCCCAATAACGGTTGAGGATGATCCAGTGCTCGCACTTGGCAGCGATTTTAAAGTCACTGACACGTTCACAATCAGCTTTGATAACACCACGATCATAAATGTCGAAACCAGCTCCAATGACCAGCCGATCTATTACCAGGCTTCGGCATGGGTCAGAGAAAATATGCCGGAAGTGATGGAGGGACCGTGTCAGGGATTTTTCGATGGCGGACCCACGCCAGGGGATTGCGCGAGAGCAATGGCAGACGGTTACGGAAAGTTCGCTGCGAGCGAGGATTTCCCGGGACTCTAACATCCGGCACTGAACCAGAAAATCGAAACCTAGTTTAAGGACTTGGTTCCGTTTCGAGAAGCCTGCGGAACCGACGCTTGATAAGCCAATCCTCTAGAACGCGGCCAACGATATAGATGACCGAAAATATACCGGCGAAGACGTAAGCCGGTATCGGATTATGCTTCTTGTCATCTTCCTCTTCTTCGTCCTCTGGCTCCCCGGCATCCCCTCCTGTACTGCGCCGCCCGTCCGCCTCGTCAGCGCTTTCGTCTTCGTCTTTATCGGGCTGCTTTGGTTCGGGCGCCCCAAGAAATTTGTCGATAGGGTTCAGCGCATAGACTTTTTCTTCCTCGTCTTCCTCCTCCGCAACCGATGTCGACCGTCGGTCAGCATCAGACTCAGCGGCATCGCCATCTTCACCGTGGAGCATGTTCACTGCGCTTGCGAATTGCGCAAAAGCTAAAAAAATCAGGGGCGCGATGAAGCAAGCCAACAAGGCGCGGCTCTTCATTCTATAGCTTAACGTCGGCGCCGTGTTGTCTGTGTCTACGCGCAAGACCCCGCTATCAAAGATGGACATTTTGTCCTGTGCAGCTTGATCTTTTTTCGAGAACGTTAGCGTCTCATGATGGGTATCAAAGGTCGTCCCTTTTTCATGGAAGAGCGGCGCAAGACGTTCAAACACATCTTCACACGTCTGACCTGGCTTGAGCGGCAATTTCCCCTCAATAAACCAGACTTTTTGAAACATTTTAGAGATCACTTGATTGACCGCGTCACAAACTATTCAGCGGGCACATTGGGCGCCGACTCTTGAGTACGATTTCTGACCGACTTCAAACCTTCAGTAATGGGGTAGACCATCGTTTCCTTCATGGACATGCGACGTCCCCCTTCCATGCCAAGCGCTTCAGCTTCGCCGTCCACGCAGGTCCCGAACCAGCGATCGATGAAAATGAAGATGCCCGAGAAATTACTTCGTGAAGCTTCAAAATCTTGCGAATGGTGAACGCTGTGATGTTCGGTCGTGTTAAAAATGTATCGCCACCAAAGCGGTGTATTGAACCGAACGTTCGTGTGCATATAAATACCCACGCCAAGGCGCAGCGCACCAGCAAGCAAGAACGCGCGGGGCACAAAGTCGAACAAGCCGCCAATACCCAAGCCGATTAAGAAAAGCTCAACTGGATTCCCTACGGCGCCTTTATTGATATTGAACTGTGTGATGAAGTGATGCGGTGCATGCGTCAGCCAAAGCGGATGCCATTCATGCATTCCTCGGTGCATCCAATATTGTACGAAATCAAAGATAAAGACGATCAGGAAAGCTTGGACGAGCAATGGTAATCCTGTGAACCAAGCGAATGTGTCCCAATTAAACTGGTCCAGAGCCCCCTCAATCAGCACATCACTCCCAATATAACTATCAACCATACGTAAAACGGTATAGCCCAACGACACGTAGAACAGGTCCGTGGCGAATTCTTTCCAGGTCAGCTCCCAACTTGCGTAACGGGGACTGACCCATTCCAGCGCGAGCATCAAAATTCTAAATCCTATACCGATACAAAACGCCGTCGACGCGACGGCTATCGAATTGGGTGCGTAATACCAAAAGAGGATCAGAGAGACCAAGACGACAGGCTGAAACCAAGAAAAAATGAATCGCTTAATTGGTCCGCCTTCTACGCGCCCGATATTATCCCACCCGACAATAACCGGTGCCGTCGTTCCAATCATTCGGTTTCCAACGGGCGTTCCATCAAAGGCTTCCGACATGCTTCTCTCGCTCGCTATTCTCGATGTGGACCTAGAATTCAAGCATAGCTCGAAACCTAAAACGCGCGCCTGATTTCTAACCTTGTAAGGGGATTTTATTACGATTGCTCACTTTTTTAATACCGGTGCCTAACTCTCAGACACTTCTCGCCCAATTGGGGGGTTAAGGGCGCTTGGTAATCCTCAGAATCACCGCTCTTCGATTCGATGGAACCGCTCCTGTCCACTGACATCCGTGCCCAAAGGATTTCCAATCGGAAAAACTTAGGCCTTTTTGCGCGATCCCGTCATCCAATTGATCAAGGGCGTGATCGGGAACATGAACTGCTCCAGAATGCTCAATCGGCGCCGCTCATCTTGACCGACGCAGGACGCTTCACCCTCGCGAAAAGTACCAAATATGCGGTCGATAAAAATCATCGTGTTAGCGTAATTACATCGCGTTTCTTCATATCCAACAGAATGGTGCAAGCTGTGATGGCGAATGGTGGTGAACATGAATGAATATAAGGGTGGCGGATCGGACCGAACATTTGCGTGCGCAAATCCGGCAATGGCACCAAGAACCGTGATCGCGCAGAATATCGCTGCGAGGTCGAAATCAAACAGTCCCACCACGCTGACCGTGATCAGAAATAACTCGAGCGGGTTTCCGACATAGCCCTTCATCGCATTCAGCTGCGTCAAATGATGGTGCGGCGCATGCGTCAACCAAAGAGGATGCCAATTGTGCATCAATCGATGCATCCAGTACTGGCCGAACTCGATGATAAACAGAACCAAAAAGGCTTGCACGGCAATTGGTAGTTCGGTGAGCCAAAGCGTCGTGAGCCCAATCGCTTCTTTCATTTGCATCAGCGGGGCATCCACGAGTGCGAACGTGGCCCATGAGATGGCTGTGTAACTTAGAATTAAATAGAACAAGTCCGTTGCAAATTCTCGCAGGTTCAAGCGCCATTCTGGGTGGCGCTCGAAGACAAATTCTAGACCTTGAATAAAAGCCGATGTCGCCAAACCGATGAGCAAGAGTGTCACCGGGTTTTCGACCCAAGCGTCCGGTGCCAAACTCCAAAAGAGGACGATGCTAACGACTGTTACCGGCGGCAACAAATTGATCAATTGTCTCGCAAACGTAAGATTCGAGCTATCCTCGGGTGTGACATCAACGCGCTGTTCCAATGCGGTCTCCAAAAGTGATGCGAGGCTCACGCGCCCCGAGCCTTGATTCTGAATGAGCCAGCCGCGGCCTCCTTTGTCTCTTTCAATAAGTCGGCTCGCACCTCTATATTTTAGGTGGCCTGGAATTAATGCCTAAGGCGGTCAAGCTTCTCCGAACGACCGTGGCTTGAATTGACAGGCATGCGCAAAATTCGTGCGCATCCATCTGCTATATTCGATTTATGCTCACAATATTACCATTTTGGACATCAGTAATATTTTCGCGTAGACAAATCGCGGCCGAGAGACGAAGTTTTGTATCGAAAAGGATACCAGCATGCATTTTTCGATCTCCAAATTCCGCAAGTTCGCAGGCTTGGCTCTGGCAGCCGCCATCGTATCTTGTTCACCTAGTCCAACAGAAGAGTTAGAGGCGCGCACCGAATTTAGCATAGGCTGGTCGATCTACGCGGGCTGGATGCCTTGGCCCTATGCTGACCAAAGCGGGATCGTCCAAAAGTGGGCGGACAAGTATGAAATTGAAATCGATGTTGTCCAGGTGAATGATTATGTGGAGTCCATCAACCAATACACAGCAGGTAGATTTGATGGCGTGACCGTGACCAATATGGATGCGCTTACAATCCCGGCAGCAGGTGGAAAAGACACGACGGCGCTGATCATTGGTGACTATTCAAACGGCAATGATGGAGTCCTGCTGAAAGGTGACGCGGCTTTGTCTGCGATCGAAGGACAGAGCGTTCATTTGGTCGAGCTTTCCGTTTCTCACTATTTGTTGGCGCGCGGATTGGACTCCCTCGACCTGCCCATGACCGCCGTCGATACAGTGAACACGTCGGATGCTGACATTGCGAGCGCCTTTACGTCGCCGCAGTTGACAGCCGCGGTCGCATGGAACCCACAGCTGACCACCATGAAGGGCGTCGAGGATGCTCACTTGGTTTTCAGTTCGGCCGACATTCCCGGCGAAATTCTCGACCTCTTGGTGATCGATACGGCAACACTGGCCGAAAACCCCAAGCTCGGCAAAGCTTTGGCGGGTATTTGGTATGAAACCGTCGCTTTAATGATGGAACCCTCCGAGGACGGCATTGCGGCGCGGGCGGCGATGGCTGAACTTTCGGGCGCAACGCTGGAAGAGTTTGAAGGCCAATTGTCGACAACCTTCCTGTATGCTGATCCGTCAGATGCGGCGGCGGTCGCGTCTGATTCCAGCCTCATCGAAACGATGACCCTGGTCCGAGATTTTAGCTTTTCGCAAGGCTTATTCGGCCAAGGCGCAGATTCAGCGGATGCGATAGGGATGTCCTTCCCGGGCGGAGAGACACTCGGCGACACAGACAATATCACGCTCCGGTTTGACGCGACTTACATGCAAATGGCCGCAGATGGAGACCTCTAAGTCTGACGCCGCGCGCCAAAGAAAGAAATCGGTCCGCCTTGTAAATGTAAGACTGAGTCGGAGGATGCGCATCTTTTTGGGCGCGCTTCCCATCGTGCTCATTTTGGCTGTCTATCTCTTCGCGGCGTTCAATCGACATGCGGTGAACCCGAACGACAAAATCCTACCCATTCCGTCGGAAATGGCGGCATCCATGGCATCGCTCATGTTTGAACCCGATCGACTCTCGGGAACTTACATATTCTGGGCGGACACGTTTGCCAGCCTCCAACGACTGGCCACCGGACTCGGAATATCAGCACTATCGGCGCTGTTCGCAGGATTGATGCTCGGTGTTCTTCCCCCCGTTCGGTCAACCTTTGGCCCCCTGGTGACGTCGGTTGCTGTGGTCCCACCTATCGCCATTTTGCCAATCCTCTTTATTGCTTTCGGTCTGGGCGAGACCGCAAAAGTTGCGCTGATTGTGATCGGCATCACGCCAGTGATGATCCGCGATGTGGCGGGTCATATGGGGACACTCCCAAAAGAGCAAATCATGAAGGCTCAAACCCTCGGCTCGAACAGTTGGCAACTCATCCTTCGTGTGGCGCTTCCGCAAGCCATGCCTCGCCTCATACAGTCCACACGACTAGCTCTAGGACCAGCATGGGTTTTCCTCATCTCGGCAGAAGCCATCGCGTCTGATGTCGGCTTGGGATATCGGATATTTCTTGTCCGGCGATATCTATCGATGGATATTATCTTACCTTATGTGGCTTGGATCGCCATCCTCGCGATCGTCATCGACTTCATGTTGGTCCGGTCAAGCCGAACCTTCTTTCCTTGGGCTCATGGATCAGACAGATGACCGAGTTGTTGCGCCTCGAGAATGTCAGCGTCGAGTATGGATCTCGGGTCATCCTTGAGCGCATCAACCTCATCGTCGAAGCTGGATCGTTTGTCTCGATTATAGGGCCGTCCGGCGCCGGTAAGAGTAGCCTGTTGCGCCTGGTTCTCGGAGAGGAAGCTCCGAAGCAGGGCAAAATCCTATTGGACGAAACTCCGCTGCGGGCGGAGTGCGGAGCGGACCGCGGAGTCGTCTTCCAACGCTATTCAGTGTTCCCACATCTGACTGTTCTCCAGAATACGCTACTCGGGCGAGAGTTTGAAAAGTCGCCCTTCTCGGGGCGTTTGTTCGGAGCAGAACGACGAGACGCGATCGCCGAAGCGGAGGAGATGCTGAGCGCCGTGGGGCTGCAGGACAGCTCACATCTTTATCCGGCGCAGCTCTCAGGCGGGATGCAGCAGCGTCTGGCGATCGCACAAGCTCTCATTAAACGCCCACGCATACTCTTATTGGATGAGCCATTTGGAGCATTGGATCCAGGCATCCGGGCAGATATGCACGAACTGGTTCTTAGTCTATGGAAGGAATATTCTCTGACCGTGATCATGGTCACTCATGATCTCAAAGAAGCATTCTCGCTCGGCACGCGTTTGCTGGTTTTGGACAAACATCGACATGATCCTAACGCCCCACATAGATATGGCGCGACGGTCGTATATGACTTATTGCTCCATTCCAATGGTATGGTCGATGACGCTTTGCCACCGAGTATTACCGTTGACGCTATCAGTGATAATCAATAGAGCGAACAGATGAGTAAGAAACCCGTAAATCTGGCCCGTTTGAGCATGAGTTTGCCAGAAGATTTGTTGGCGCAATTGGACACTATGATCGCAGAGCGCGGTCTACCTTCACGGTCACAATTGATGGCTGAGCTCATTCGCCATTCATTGGCGAGGCATGAGGCATTCACCCGACCAGAAGGCCTTCTAGCGGGCACTGTGACGCTCGTTTATCGCGGTGACCATGGCGCCGTTCGAAAGCAATTGGTCCAGACGCAATCGAAATACTTGAAGGAGATTATTTCTTCGCAGCACGTATTTTTGGAAGATGATCAATCCTTGGAAGTGCTGCTCGTCCAAGGGCCAGCTGTCACGTTGAAAGCACTTTGCGATGCGCTCCAATCTGTCCGCGGCGTCCAACAGTTGAAACTGTTTACGACCACCGCTCTGCTGCCACCGTTGCACGAGCTTGAACGTATCGAAAAAGAAAAATCGAAAGATGGAATCGCGGCGTGAGCACACAACTCAGTGATCCGAAAGCTGCGCGGGAACATGCCCGCGCCATGGCCGGCACCAAAGTCGAGTCGATGCCGGTCTTGCCGCCTGTAGCCGACGACCTTCCTGACGACGTGCAAAGCGATGATTTGCTTTGGGAAGAAACTATCGCACCCGGCGGCTATGCCATTCGGCGGATCAATCGCGGCGGTCGGTTGCGATTGATCGACCTTGACGGCGATGCGTGTGCGTCCATCCTTTTATTCAACGCCGAAATGCCGACCGAGCGGTTAAACGTTGCCGACTCGCTGAAAGTACAATGGAACGCCTATATCGGGGCTGGAAAGTTACTCCTTTCCGACATGGGACGCGTTCTGATGAGCTTTATCGAAGATCATGCTGGTACGCATGATTGTATTTGCGGCACCTCAAACGAGGCCCTAAGCGCCGCTAAATATGGCAAAGGCGAAAAGGCCGGGCGATACTTCTTAAACGGTCGGGATCGATTCCTCTTAGGCGTCGGCAAGCATGGGCTCGATCGCAAAGATGTACACCCATGTGTGAACCTCTTCAAAGGTGCCAAAGTCGAAGAAGACGGTTCTATCACACCCCAGATTGGGCCATTTGCTTCGAACCGCTCTGTTATCTTACGCGCGGAAATGGACCTTATGTTGGTAGTCGCCAATTGTCCGCACGTACTTGATCCTCGCGATGAGTGGACCGTCACGCCGCTACGCGCAACCGCCTGGCGAGGCCCGGTTACACCGGAAGACGACCCGATCCGCAATGCGACACCCGAAGGGTATCGCGCTTTTTTAAATTCCGAAGATTATTATCGCCGATGAAAGGCTGACCCGCTGTGACTGCCGCCATTACATCTAATCCGACCGACGACCCGCATATTTCGAACCTCTCGGGTAAAGTCCTGCATGATGAAATTGTTTCAGCTCGGCATTCTTGGGTGCACATAGTCAAAGCTGGTCAAACCCTGCGCATTGTCGATCTTGAAGGCAATCAAGCCATCGATCTTCTGATCTATTCAGAGGCCGATGATGCAGAGCGATACAGCGCGCAAGATACTGTCGCGGCGCAGGGAAACATTTTTCTCAAAAAGAATTCCATCCTTCGCTCAAATGAAGGGCGCGCGATGATGACCATAACAGATACCGCGGTGGCATATCACGACACAATCGGCGGCGCATGCTCGGTTGAGTCGAATACGCTGCGCTACGGACATCATACCAAGTCGCAACATGCCTGCGTCGAGAACTATTTAAAAGCTAGCTTGCCCGAAGGACGCAGCAAACGAGACATCGTCTCAAACATCAATTTCTTCATGAACGTTCCGGTCCTGGAAGATGGGACCCTGGGAATTGTCGATGGCATCTCGGCGGCCGGCCTGACCGTAGATCTACGAGCGGACATGGACGTCACAATCATGGTGTCGAATTGCCCTCAAATTAACAATCCTTGCAATGGGTTCAATCCCACTGCCGTGCGTATGATCATTACTTCATGAGCTTTACCACCGTCCTGATCGCCAACCGTGGGGCGATCGCAACCCGCATTATCCGAACGGTGAGGCGAATGGGTTTGCGATCGATCGCAGTCTATTCCGAAGCGGATATAGATTCTTTGCACGTATCACTCGCCGATACCGCAATTTGTATTGGGGGTGGCCCGGTTTCAGAAAGTTATATGAATGCAGAAACAATCCTCCGCGTCGCACGCGAAACCGGCGCCGGCGCGATCCATCCTGGCTATGGATTCTTGGCGGAGAATGCAGATTTTGCGGCCCAGTGCGCCGCGCAAGGCATTGCGTTCATAGGCCCCACTCCAGAGAGTATTCGCGTTTTCGGTCTTAAGCACAGTGCCCGCGATTTGGCGATGAAGCATGGCGTCCCACTTGCGCCGGGCACGGGCCTTTTGACACGCGCTGAAGACGCTGTGCGAGCGGCTGATGAAATCGGATATCCCGTTATATTGAAGGCGACAGCAGGCGGCGGCGGGATCGGAATGCGCATTTGCGAAGCAGCAATCGATATCTTGGAAGGCTTTGACGTCGTCACACGGCTCGGCGAAGGCAATTTCGGAGATCGGGGTGTTTTTCTGGAACGCTATGTTGAATCGGCGCGTCACATTGAAGTTCAAATTTTTGGCGACGGCGCAGGAAAGGTCGTCGCTCTGTCGGAACGGGATTGTTCGCTACAAAGGCGTAATCAAAAGGTCGTGGAAGAAGCACCAGCACCTTCCCTACCCGACTTGGTTCGGGCGCAGCTGAAAAGTGCAGCCATTCAATTGGGCCAAGCCGCGAACTATCGATCTGCCGGAACCGTTGAATTTCTCTATGATAGCGCGCGGCAACAATTCTACTTTCTCGAAATGAACACGCGCCTGCAAGTTGAGCACGGCGTGACGGAGGAGATATTCGGGCTCGACTTGGTCGAATGGATGATCCGAGGGGCGGCTGGAGATTTCGACTTTCTGGAGACTGCGCCACAAACGCCTCAAGGCCATTCCATTCAGGTCCGGTTGTACGCGGAAGATCCCTCCTTGGACTATCGACCGACATCCGGAACTTTGACGAATATCGAATTCCCTGAAGATGCGCGGGTCGAGACTTGGGTGATGCCAGGCGTCAACGTGAGCACATGGTATGATCCCCTCATAGCAAAACTGATTGTGCACGCGCCGACGCGCCATGAAGCTATTTCCGCCATGCAGAACGCATTGACCAAAAGTCGCATCGACGGTGTGGAAACGAACATAAGCTGGCTGCGTTCGGTTGTGCGAAACAGCGAGTTCGTCAGCGCAGATATGTCCACCAAACTGCTCGACAATATGGACATAAACCCGCGCTGCATTCGAGTCTTGAGCGGCGGGACATCAACCACGGTTCAGGACTGGCCCGGACGCTTGGGATACTGGTCCGTCGGCGTCCCGCCATCCGGCCCCATGGATGACCGTTCTTTTCGTCAAGGCAATCTCATTCTCGGGAACCCTGAAGGGGCTCCGGGGCTCGAAGTTACGGTTAGCGGTCCTACTCTTAAATTCACGTCCGACGCCAATGTTTGCCTGACCGGTGCAGATTTCCAAGCGACCCTTGATGGCGCCCCTGTCGCTCGAAACAAAGTCATACAGGCACATGCAGGACAAACGCTCTCGCTCGGCTCCATTCAAGGTCCAGGGATGCGCGGTTACATCTTGTTTGCCGGCGGGCTTGATGTTCCCAACTATCTTGGCAGTCGCAGTACGTTTGAACTCGGCCAATTTGGTGGTCACGCAGCGCGCGCTTTGCTGGCTGGGGACACGTTGCATTGCGGCGACGTGTCGATCCAGAACAACTCAGATCTGTTGCCTGCCCCCGAGATCAATCACGAATGGACTTTGCGCGTACTCTATGGCCCGCACGGCGCGCCCGACTTTTTCAAACAAGACGATATTCGCATGATTTGCGAAGCCGAGTGGCGGGTCCATTATAACAGCAATCGAACCGGCGTTCGACTGATCGGACCCAAGCCCGAATGGGCGCGCAAGGATGGCGGCGAAGCGGGGCTTCACCCCTCAAACATACACGATAATCCTTACGCCATTGGCGCAGTCGACTTTACGGGCGACATGCCAATTATTCTCGGACCAGATGGCCCCTCGCTTGGGGGATTTGTCTGCCCATTCGTGGTGATCACAGACGACCTTTGGAAAGTTGGTCAATTGGCGCCTGGTGATCGTGTCAAGTTTGTTCCAGTCGCTTTTGGAGATTCGACAGACCCCAACCCGGTGAAACTTACCAGCGATTTGTCAGACTTGTCCCCGATACTCGCAGTTCGCGAAGCGAATGAAAATGGCCAACCGCGCGTCGTCTATCGTCAGCAAGGCGATCAGAATATTTTGGTGGAGTATGGCCCAATCGTGCTCGATATTGAGTTGCGCATTCGGATCCAAGCACTCATGGCGGAACTGGAGCGCATGGCACCGGCAGGTGTGATTGATATCGTTCCTGGTATACGCTCATTGCAGCTGCATTTCGATCGCAACACATTGGATACAAAGCGTGCGTTGGAAGTGCTCATCAAAGCTGAAGAACGACTGGGAAATCTCGACGATTTTTCCATTCCTTCGCGCATTGTGCATCTGCCACTCTGCTGGCGCGACCCTGCCATCTCTAAAACCATCGAAAAATATATGGGCACCATTCGCGATGATGCCCCGTGGTGCCCGGACAATATCGAATTCATTCGACGCGTAAATGGTTTAGAAGACGCCGCTGCCGTCGAACGCGTCGTGCTGGACGCCAGCTATTTGGTGCTGGGACTTGGAGATGTCTATTTAGGCGCTCCCGTCGCAACGCCCGTCGATCCGAGGCACCGTCTTGTCACCACCAAATATAATCCAGCCCGCACATGGACCCCACCCAATGTCGTTGGAATTGGCGGCGCCTATATGTGCATCTATGGCATGGAAGGCCCCGGCGGATACCAATTGTTTGGCCGCACGATTCAAGTGTGGAACACGCATCGACAAACAGAAAATTTCACTGATGGGAAACCGTGGCTGCTGCGTTTCTTTGATCAAATTCGATTCTTCGAGGTCAGCGCAGAGGAGCTTGAAGACTGGCGCAATGACTTTCCATTCGGCCACCGAACCATAACAGTTGAAGACTCCGAGTTTCGGCTTTCTGAATATCGCGCCTTCCTTAAAGACAACCAAGACTCAATCGCCAAATTTGAAGCGACTCGTCAGGCTGCATTTGAGGCGGAGCGCAAAGAATGGCAAATTTCTGGTGAATTTGATCGAATCTCAGACCTGGCCGAGAGCACGCAAAATGTCGAATCTGAAGCACAGGCAATCGACGTTCCAGATGGCGCAAATTTGGTCGAAGCACCGTTTGGCGGAAGCGTTTGGAAACTTTTGGTCGCACCCGGCGATCAGGTGGAGAAAGGTGATACTATTGCAGTTATCGAGGCGATGAAAATGGAATGTCCTCTTGAGAGCCCTGATAGCGGGTCTATCGCCGAGATTTACATAAAAGAGCACCAATCCGTTCAGCCAGGCACGCCCATATTAACGTTGAGGAGTCACGCGTGACGTACCCAATTCGTTTTGGCGTGGCCAAGACTGCGGCGTCGGTCAATGACGGCACAAAAAACGCTGTTTCAATCATGTCCGACACATTGACGCGGATCGATTCCTATGACGCGATCCAACCGCAAGTTTGGATCAGCCGGCCGCCTCCAGAGCAATTGCTCGAAGCGGCAGAAGTTATAGATCGACGAATCGCGAATGGTGAACAGCTCCCGTTGGCGGGCGTCCCATACGCAGCTAAAGACAATATCGATGTAGAGGGCTCGCACACCACTGCGGGGTGTCCAGCCTTCTCATATGCTCCAAGCCGTTCGGCAGAAGTGATTTCCAGATTGACGGCGGCTGGAGCGATTTGCGTCGGAAAGACAAACCTTGATCAGTTTGCAACTGGCCTCGTTGGAACTCGCAGCCCCTATGGCATTCCATCCAATCCTTACAATCGCGAATTTATCAGTGGCGGATCAAGTTCTGGATCTGCCGTTGCCGTCGCAGCGGGCTTGGTTGCATTTTCGCTCGGCACAGATACAGCGGGATCAGGCCGCGTGCCAGCAGCATTCAATCACTTGATCGGGTTCAAACCGACCAAAGCCCGATGGAGTACACGCGGCTTGGTCCCTGCCTGTCGCACTTTGGATTGCATTACGGCTTTCACCTCTAGCGCAGACGATACCGCTCTCATCGATCATGTACTAGCTGGGTTCGACGCCGACGACCCTTTCTCCAAACCGCTGAACAATCGGGCTCTAAAAAGCGAACGCATCGGCGTCCCGCGCCGTGAGCAAAGGGTTTGGTTTGGCGATACCCAGTCAGAGTACTATTTTGATCAGGCCGTTTCTAATTTGGCTTCCGTTGCTGAAATCGTCGAATTCGATATCGAGCCGCTGATGGAAGTCGCCCGTCTCCTGTATAGTGGCCCCTGGATCGCAGAGCGCACAGCGGCTATCTTTGATCTTCTGTCTGATAATCCAGGTGCTATAGATGATACTGTGAGAACCATAATTGCGGGTGGCAATAAAATTAGTGCTGTCGATGCCTTCAAAGGGCAATATCGGCTGGCCGAACTCAAGCGCAAAGCCGATCGCATCTGGGAAGAGTTTGACGCAATAGCCTTCCCAACCACGGGTACAACGTATCGCAAAGCCGAAATTGCAGCCGCGCCCATCGCTCTGAACAGCAATCTTGGTTTCTACACGAATTTCGTGAACTTGCTCGACATGGCCGCGGTCTCGGTTCCGGCGGGGGTGCGCCTGAACCGAACCGGATTTGGGCTAACCCTCATCGGTCCAGCCGATAGCGATCTCGGCCTTCTAAACCTCGCAAATGATTTTCTAAACACGGCCGACGAGATTTGTCCGCCACCACTCGATATGGAGGGAAATGTGGAAACCGTGAAACTCGCCGTTGTCGGCGCTCATCTCAAAGATATGCCATTGCATTGGCAGCTTAGCTCTAGAGACGCAGTTTTTGTCGGCGAGTTCCAAACCGCAGCAAGCTATCGTCTCTTCGCAATGGAAGATACCACTCCGCCGAAACCTGCTCTCGTGCACTGCGAAGACGGGACGGATATTGCGGTTGAAGTTTACGAACTCGATCTAACCGCGTTCGGAAGTTTTGTTGCTGAAGTCCCGGCACCTTTGGCCATCGGCACGGTGACGCTGAGCGATGGATCTAGTGTGAAAGGCTTTGTGTCGGAACCTCGCGCGACCGCTGAGGCATTGGATATTACAGAGCTTGGCGGATGGCGCGCGTACATCGCATCCAAACAGGCGTAGCGCGGTCAAGGACTTAGCGCGCTCCTGAACAAATCAGCGTTTGCTTGTGGGGTGCGCGTCCCACTCTTCCCAAGACATGTCGCGCCCAGGATAGGCGGGGTTCTCAAACGGCCAATCCGCTGCGATCCATGCACGGATCCTCTGCTCCAATTCAGCGTCAGCCGTCCCGCCCTGCTCGCTCGCGCGCGCCCATAGTTTGATGTCTGCATCGTATCCGCTTTTTCGAGTCGGGTAGATGTAGACGCATCCAAGGACGGTCGTTTCATCAAGAGAGATGACGGTATATGTGAACGAGGATCGACGGGTGAATTCTCGTTGATGCCAAGCCAAGTCTATGAGGTCTTCTTCGAGGGTCAAACCATCCGGCCACCCGCCCCAACCCGGAAATATTTCTTTCAATTGCTCGGCGCTGGCCATCACCGCGTCGAAGTCCTTTATCACATCGTGAACAGTAAGCACGCGCAGTCGGTAGCTATCGGTAGTCAGTTCATCAGGCACTTCATACGCCTCGTCGACGAACGGATACTTTGACTGCGCGTCTGCGCTCGGCGCGATTGCAAAAAGTAATTGCAAAACGAAGACAAATGTGATGTTGCGCATCATGATAGCGACCTCCTTTGACCTATCAGTCCAACAGCTCGGTTCACCTAATATTGAATTGGCTAAGACTGTTCAGACATAAAATACTGTAAGACAAAAATGGCTGGGAAACCCCAGCCATTTAATTCAACCAAATGAGCGCCTATTCACCCAGTCTGTATTTTCCTCCGATGAAGAAGAACCGCCCTCGCGGGCTGACTGGGTACGCAACTTGGCTGCGGAACGGGTTCTCATCGGTGATGTTGTTCACGCCGCCGAAGAGGCTCAATGCGTCACTATACTCATACCCCACCTGCAGATCGTGGCGCCAACTGTCACCCGCAATACCGATTGGGCCGAATAGTGTGTCGACTTCATCAATTTCAACACCGTTTTCGGTTTGCTCGCTCTGGTATTGCGCTTGCCAACCGACACTGTAAGGCCCTCGTTCCCAACCGAGATTGAGGTTTGCAATCCATTCAGGACGCCCCGTTTCTCCGAGCTCTGGATCCTCCGCGGTGGCATCCAATGGATCAGCGAACAAGACCAGTTTTTCATTCTTGGTGCCGACGAGCGATGCGCTGAATCCGTTCGCGCCATAGTCGAATTGATAGCTGATTGCGAAATCGGTTCCCGCTGCTTCAAACGACGCAAAGTTGATCGGAATCACTTCGATGAAGTTCAAACCACCCGCTTGGGCGGAGTTCGGGTCGGCGTTTCGAGTGAAACGATCACAGAAGGTGAGATTCAGACCACCAATTGAGTCATAGCAGGCATCAACGATGTCTTGATCATCCGGCTCGCGAATACCTTCTTCAATCGTGATATCCCAGTAATCTACAGAGATGGTTAGCCCCTCAATGAACGATGGTTCCGCCACGAATCCTATGGTGAAAGATTCGGCAGTTTCTTCACTCAAATCAGGGTTGCCGCCAGTAATGCCGCCGAAGGAAGCAGACAACGGATCAACAAAGTCATAAGTGCCGTCATTATCCGCATCGATGTCGATGCCTAGCGCCGTCAGTTCTGCCGTACAATTGGCTTGGCGGGCCGCACCTAGCGCCGCATCGACCGCGATGGCATTATTGATATTGGCGATGTCACAAGGGTCCGATGGTCGGAACGTGTCACCCGATTGAGGCGCGAACAATTCACCAATATTCGGGGCCCTCACAGCCTGTGAATAGGTAGCTCGAAAACGGATATCCTGAACCGGCGCCCAAGCCGACCCAACCTTCCAAGTCGTAGTTTGTCCAATCGTGGAGTAGTCTGAAATCCGCGCCGCAGCGTCGAATGTCAATGCTTCAGCAAATGGCAGATCTGCGAGAACCGGAACCGAGATTTCAGCGAATGCTTCTGTCACATCATACTTGGCCGTACCGGATGACGTGTTCACAAAGCTGATCGTCGGTCTGAAAAACAGCGAGGAGTTGCCCGAAATGTCAGCGATATTCTGCCCCGCAAAAGGAGATTCATCCGGCAACGTTCCGACACGGAGTGGATTGTACGTGACTTGCGAAGACTCTTCTCTGTACTCCATTCCGACCGCAAATCCGACCGGGCCGGCTGGCAATTCAAACAGGTCTGATGAGTCACCTGAGACAATGCCCGAGAAGACGAGTTGATCAATTTCGTCTAATTGCGGATCCGGTGCGATAATAAAATCTAACGCTTCTTGCGTGACGCCGTTAAATCCGTCCCAGATGTTGAGAGGCACACAGGGAGAATTCGCTCCCGGCGTGAATGAGTAAATCCCGCCATCATCATAAGACGGAATGCCGAATGGCGTGGACGGCGGAACCGCAGACGCATCTAATGTGGATCGACAAACGATTTCGCCGGTATCCGGATCTGTTACAGCATCGATCGCCGCGAAAAAGCGGTCAACAATGACGCGTTTCGGATTCGTGGCCTCGCGTTCGAACTTCCCATAGGTGGCTGACACTTCATAGGAATAGACGTTTCCAAAATCTCCCTCTAAACCGATGACTGAGCGGAGTGTTTTACGTTCGTCCACATCGGGCGCCGTCCCAAAAATGACCGGATCAATGGTTATCGCGATGCCGCCTGTTTGATCGGCCACACCTTGCAGCTCAGTGGGCAAATAAGGATTATCTGGCGCGCCAAAAAGTAGATCCCAGAAGGTTGTGTTTGTGGATACTTCTTCGACTTTCTGATAGCTTCCACTGATTTCTCCGAAGATTGTATGGTTTGGCGAGAGATCATAGTCTGCGGTCATATAAAATGAGAAACGTTCTTCCGGCGGAAGCAGAGGCGTTTCGGAATCATCAAATACAGAGTCGCCTCCAGCGCCGTTAAAATTGCCCGTAATGATCTGATCTTGGACGGGACGAATAGACCCATCGCCCAAAATACTCCAGCAGCCGCCAACGATCCCGAATGCCGCCGCCGAGAATGAAGAGTTATACCCTGTAAATGAATCCAAACAGTCTTCGACGCCGTTTCCATCCAGATCAATTCCATTCACGGCATCAAATCCTGCGAATGTATATGGGTTGCCGGGAATCACGATGCCGGTGCCGGACGTGATGGTGAAAACTGGTTGATCGATCACTGTCCTCGGCAGCGCACTCGCGGCTTGTGCAAACAGGGCGCGCTCCGCATCGTTCAGCTCTGGCGCTACCCCGAATTCGGCTGTGTAGTCTGCGATGAAGTCCTCGAGGGTTGGAATTTGCAAACCGTACTGGAACAAACCGGTATTCTCGAAATTATAGTATTCGGCCAGGCTTGGCGTTCCCGCTGCCGTGATATCACCTTGCTGAAACCGCAGCGCCGGGTTGACATAGGCTCCGCTGGACGATGCTGGGCCGCCAAGCGGTATATCCCCTTCTCTTCCCAACAAGCCATCATCGAATGAGGCAGACATGCTGATTGTGACGTTACCCCGACCGTTGTCGAAATTTTTGCCCGCCAGAATATCTATAGAGAACTGTTCGCCGTTAAAATCTTCATTCGCCCCACCGTAAAAGTCGATCTCAGCGCCTTCGAAATCATCCTTCAATACGAAGTTCACCACGCCGGTCACGGCGTCAGCGCCGTAGATGGCGGATGCGCCACCGGTTAGGACTTCGACGCGCTCCACAAGTGAACGTGGGATACTCGAAATATCGACGGCAGCAGACCCTTCAACACCCGCGACCGCACGGCGACCATCGATAAGCGTCAGCGTGCGCTCAGACCCCAACCCACGAAGATCCAACACGTTGGTTCCCAACGCAAAATCAGCACTATCGATTGATTGTTCGGAGGTTATTGAGTTGGTCAACGCGGGAATATCGTTGACGATATCGGTCAGAGAGAACTCACCGGACGTTAGAATTTCGTCAGCACCAATTGACTGCACCGGCACCGGCGCACTAACGTTAGGATCTCTCGCAATCCGCGATCCGGTTACGATAATTGTTTGTTGAACGCTATCGTCATCGGTCACTTCCTGAGCAGTCGCAAATGGACTGCCCCCCATAAAGATCGCGACGAGCGCCATAGAACTTGTGGAACATAATTTGAATTTCATAACTCACCCCTCTTGGTGTCGCTGCAACTACAAGATGACGAGTATTATGCTTTCTCGTTTTGGTAATACTTTCGCGGTAACGTGCGGCAGACAATTCCCGTATGCTTCATATCTGTGGTGAAACGTGCGCACTTGAGCGAAAAGCGGGCAAACGCAATTGTCAGCGGAATGTGAACCTTAACCGCCCTGCTCTAGCTTGTTTATATGAGCAAGAACCCGTTTCGCTATTTCAAAACATCGCCGGAGATCATCCAGCTTGCTGTGATGATGTGTGTCCGGGGGATTGTCAGCGGAACTTGGCCTTAAGGAACTGAGTTTAGCGCCCTGGGCATGACCAAGAACCCGTTTCGCTATTTCAAAACGTCGCCAGAGATTATCCAACTTGCCGTGATGATGTATGTCCGGTTTCCACTTTCGCTTCGAAACGTGGAAGATCTACTCCACGAGCGTGGCGTCGATGTTTGCCATGAGAGCGTGAGGCTCTGGGTCGATCGCTTTGGTCCAATCTTCGCCGGCAAGATCCGAACGAAGCGGGCATCTTACATGCGACAGCATACTCAATGGCAATGGCACTTGGATGAGGTCTTCGTGAAGATCAATGGCGTCCAGCACTATCTGTGGAGAGCCGTCGATCATGAAGGAGAAGTCCTGGAGAGCTACGTCACCAAAACCCGGGATAAGCAGGCTGCGCTTACCTTTTTGAGGAAAGCGATGAAACGATACGGGGCTCCGAGAAAAGTCATTACCGACCGACTTCGATCATATGGCGCCGCTATGAAAGAGATCGGAAATGAAGACCGCCAGGAGGTCGGTCGCCACCTCAATAACCGAGCAGAGAACAGCCACTTACCGTTTCGACGAAGGGAGCGCGCAATGTCGCGATTTCGAAGGATGAGTAACCTACAGAAATTCGTTTCGACCCACGCGTCGTTCCACAATCACTTCAATCAAGACCGCCACATCAACCACCGATCAACATTCAAATCGATGAGAAACGCCGCCCTCTCAGAATGGCGCCAACTTCTGGCCGGATAAGAGCCCCTACCCCTTACGCTGCCGGAGACGGGTTCGCATTAGACTGACAGCACCCTAAACTGCTCAAGCTATACCCTCGAAGGAATCGTTAAAGGGATTTTGAATACGGATTCCGCCGTGACCTCGTGAGTTTAATGCACGGGGAATTTGTGCGGCTTTGTTGTACTGGCGCCATCGAAATTTAACGCTCCAACCATCGCGTTCGATTGAACTGACAATTCCAGTCGAAGTTGCCAAACTCATTACCTCTGTTTCGGGTACGGTCCCAAGTGCTCTGCGAGCAACTGCCATTTATCTAGCGTGCGAAACAACACTGTCGTGCCGCGGCCTGCACCGGACGCTGCATTGCCATTGATTACTCCCGCCCATTGAAATTCGAATGTGTACGTCGCACAATTCTCAGTCACTAATACCCAATGAACGTTAGAGATCCTGTAGTCTTCGTTTTTAATTGCATCAAAGTTGTTCTCGTAAGCTATCCTCACCGCATTCTTGCCTTTGTGGACGGCACCGTTCGAAAACGTCACGGTTGCGTTTTGGTGGATCAGGGGGCTAACGGCTTTCCAAGTTTGGGTCGCTAAAGCGCGCTCATAGTCTCGAATGAATTCGTTTGGCGACATCGAAGTATCCTCTTCTCTGTTTGCGATTCTCGGCACAGCCGCAGCAGCCAAAAATGAAAAGGTCAAAGGGGGTTCAATACTGCGAGCGATACTCGTAATGCTTGGCCGTCGGCAGCCGTTCTTTCTTGCAGGGTTCCGATGGCAATGTGATCTATTGCAAAAGACGGCTTCGAATTTGTTCGAGCTCATTGTCGGTTACGTCTAATTCCGACTGAATGAAGTCGAGCGCTGAGCCATAATCAC
>JBCBBY010000064.1:0-22470 GCA_038531195.1 Pseudomonadota bacterium | reverse complement strand
AATCAGCGGCCAAAGAGTCGACCTCTAAACGATTGTCTTGGCGGCGACCCTGCAGACTGAGCTGCAGCGGAGATGCGAGTAGACCTGCCTCCGCGCGCACGTCAAAAGTGGTCTCAGGCGTTAGAAGAATGTTGGTGGTGAGTACCGGTGCGTTCAAAGTCTGTCCGGAAATTTGCGCATTTTGCGCGCGAGTTTCTGACGTGAACATTGCGGAGGCCACTGGGCCGTTAAACGAAAAATCGGTCGAAACAGCCTCCGCCGATCCACCTGCTAACGCCAGCACTGGGAGATCGACATTGCCTTGGATATTGAGCATCTCTTGATCGAGATTGCCGGATGCGTTGGCCTGCAATTTGTCCGATGAGAGTGAAGCGGATGGAATGGCGACACCGTTTTCGTCACGCTGGGCAGTAATATCGAAATCGAACGTCGTTCCAACCGTATCGGCAAACGTGCTCAATCGGTCAGCCAAGTTCGCAACACCCGTCAGTTTCAACCGGAGGGCATTCAAACTGCCACCGGTCAACGTCCATTTGGTTTGCAAACTCGATATTGGGTCCATGTTCGTCACACGGGCCTCGCCATTAAAGCTCACAGCGCCGCTTCGTGTGGCGGAGCCGTTACCGAGTGCCCAAAGCGAACCGCTTTCCAGAAGCAAAGTTCGCGCCCGAATCTGTTCGTTCCTGCGGTCATATTCGCCGCTAACTCGCGCAGATACAGGCCCCCTGAACAAGGTCGCGAGCGACTCTGGTAAGCCGCTCAGCGAAGTCGCCTCGATCCTCATTTCGGCGATGAAAGCGTCATCGGAGATGGTCCAATCGCCATCGGTTTTCAGCGCGATCGCATTATAGTCCGAATAGCTGACGTTCGGCGCGCTTAAGGCACCATCAAAATTGATCCGATTTGGGGAAATGAAGAGGTCGCCATCCGCTGAAAAACGGGAAAGAGAGACGGATGGGAGTCCGCTAAGACGCTCGGCATCTATTTCAGAAGCCGTAAGAGTCACGCCTTCTAATGTGACGCCTTGAAGGCTTGGGCGCGCGATGGCGGAAAGTTCGGCTGAAAAACTGTCGGCCCTAGCGGATGCGGTGAGCGCGTTGTCCGTATCCACATTGGCGGTGAACTGAAACTGATCCCCGAGGCGCGCGCGCAATGGCGCCATAACGCCGAGCGCATCAAGTGCTACGGTACCCTCGATGCGATAAGTCTGTTCGGAAATTTCGAGATCCACGGCAAGAATCTGGGTGTCTGCGACGGTGCCATCTGCTTGTAACCGCCAATCGCCTTCATCTTCAGAGGACTCCATTTCTAGTTTCACTGCGGCGTCTGTTGGCGCATCCAAGAACGTCGCGACCAATCCATTCGGGGCACCGCTTAATGAAACCGTGCCGTCGAGCGGGATGGCGCCGCCCCAGGTCAGGTCAGCGCGAACATCATCACCGCGTTGGCTGGTCGTTGTTAGATCAAACTGGATAGCCCCCTGGGAGCGGTTGGCTTGGACCGCGCCTGTCACCATATAAGACTGTGCAGGTCCTGCAACGCCATTCGCAAGTGAGATGTCAGGCAGGTCCAAAACCGCCAGCGTGTAGCGCGCTAGGCCGCCCCCGCCATCGCTGCTTGGTGTAACAATCGGGCGTCGGACGATATCGATGTGCTGCGCGGAAAGCTCGGTCAAATGCAAATGATCATTGAAAAGCGCAAACGGTCGCCAGCCCAAGTCAACCTCGGAAGCCGTGAGCCAAACACCGTTCGCGTCTGAGACTTTTAAGGATGCGATCGACATATTGCCAAGCAGGTCGCCCGAGAGGCGATCAAGCTCGATTGTTTGACCCCGGAAACTCGCGGCTTCAAGACGAGACTCGACCATGTTCCGCGCCATGGGTGACATAGCAAAAAGGCGAAGACCGATCGCGATCGCGACAAGCAGCAACAAGGTGCCAATCCCAATTCGTCGCCAGTGGCGCGCAGAAGGCCAAGACGTCGCCATTAGAAAGCCTGTCCGACGCTGACATAGACTTGGATGGGATCATCGCCGTCATCCGGATCGAGCGGCGTGGCGATGTCGAAACGGATGGGACCCACCAACGTATTGTACCGCACACCGAGGCCCGCAGAATACCGGATGTCTTCAAAATCGACGCCCTGATCCGCGCTGACATTTGCCCCGTCCAGAAACGCAACAAAGCCCAGTGGGCCATCGCGGCGCCAGCGAAGTTCGCCTGAGACTTCTAGAAGACCGCGCCCGCCGGTTGGCGTGCCATCTTCATCCTCAGGACCAACGGATTGATATTCGAAACCACGCGCGCTGCCGCCACCGCCAGCGAAGAAGCGCCGGCTCACGGGTAAGTCCGACAAAGCCGCGCCAAATACGAACCCGCTGCGCACGCGGGTTGCAGCGATGATCCGTTTGTTTTGATCAAGCGGTTGATAAGCGCTGATTTGTCCGTTCAGCGAAAAGTACTGCGCCTCGCGGTCGCCGACGACGACCCCAGGTTCGCCGCGGGCATCTATGCGCCAGCCGGTTGTTGCATCGAGCGGATCATCCGCAAAGTCCAATCGCACACCAAGAGAGCTGCTCAGAATTTGTTGGTCACGTTGTTCGAAAGCATCTTCTTCGCGGGTGACTTCACTGGCTGCGCCAAGGGCATAGGTCAATCGATTGGAGTGCCGGATTTCGAACGTTCCGGAGACCGTGACGGCTTCGCGGTCGAAGGCATCGGTCTCATCGCGCCCGAGTTCGGTCGAGAGCACCAGCGTGCGGTCGAATGCGGTGAAGTTCGGGATCCGCCAGTCAACATTGAAAGATCGTTCAAGGGTGGCCAGTGTCATTGCGCCGGTGAGCGTGTCACCGCGACGGGTCGCGTTGCGGCGCGTCAAACTCGACGTCAGACCGGGTCCTTCGCTGGTCGAGAAACTCGTACCCGTGGTTAGCGTATACCGATCTCGCTCTTCGAGTTGAACCAACACGTCTCGAACTTCGTCGCCGTCTGTCGTTGTCCGGTTTGCATCGTCCGACAGCTGTACACTGACAAATCGATAGTTTCGCGTCCCGTTTAAGCGCCGATTAAACGTCGCCAGTGTTTGCGGCGTGTAAACTTCCCCGGGTTCATATGGGATGAGATATTTTAGGTAATCTCGGCGCGTTCGGGTGTTGCTCGGATAGCGTACTTCTCCCAAGCGGATGCGCGGACCAGGTCTAATTTGATAGGTGATCGCGAGTGTGCCATTCGCGCGATCGCCAATGGCTTGTCGCGGCTCAGCGCGTGCTTCTGCGTATCCTGCGGCCTTTAAGGCGGCGACCAAGCTGGCTTCTTCAGCGAAGATCTGATCGGGGCGTGCGATTTGTCCAGGGGCAAGCGTTCGAACGGACTCCATCGCCGCGAGGGCCAGCTCTGAAAGCGCTTCGTCACCAAGATGAATTTGAATGGATTCGAAGGTGAAAATGGCACCCGGTTCGACGCGAACCAAGCCTAAAGGCGGCGGGCCAGGATCGACTGAGTAAGCAATCTCCGGTGCGAAATAACCCTGAGAGTTTAGAAAGTCCTTGGCTTTTTGGGCCGCATTGCGGGACAAGCGGCGCGCTTCGAAGAGCGTTTCAGCGGTTTCGGAAGACCGAATTTCGCGCTCGATTTGGCGTACAAGGTCTGGGGTCGCGGAGTCGCTCACCACGCGCACGGATTGCGCGTGCGCGGCCTGCACAATTGCGCAAGAGGCCATAAGGCTGAGAGAGAGCGATCGGACCATGATCTGTCTTATCTAGGCAGCAAGGGTGAAAACCGTGCAAACCTTGGTCCAAAATGCGGCTTTTTTTCAGTACCAGCCGGATCAATAAGTGGTGATGTCGAATTTAAAAAACGAAAGAGAGCAGCAAAGCCGAGATGAATCCGACGCTGCCTACCAAAGTTGAGACGACGGTCCAGGATTTCAGCGTTTCATTGACCGATAAGTCCAAGTATTTGTTAACCAACCAAAACCCTGAATCATTGACATGTGAGAGGATTGTCGCGCCTGCAGCGATGGCTATCACGGTCAAGGCTCGATCGAAATCAGAGATGCCTGCGACGGCGAGAAGCGGTGCGGTGAAACCGGCCGCCGTAATCATCGCAACCGTGGCCGAGCCCTGCACCACACGCACCAATCCGGCGATCATGAACGCAAAAATTAGGACAGACACATTGGCGGCGGCTGCCAGCTCGGCGATCCGTGCGCCCGCTTCTGAGTCAATCAAAACCTGTTTGAATGCACCACCTGCACCCGTCACGAGTACTACGGCGCCAGCTGGCTCCAGCGATTTCATGGAGGAAGTATTGAGGTCACTCGCTGGCATTTTGAGCGCGGTTGCGGCGAACGTGTAGTACAAACCGACCGTTAGGAGCAGCGCGACGAATGGGTGCGAAATGAACAAGATCGCATCGGGTGCAGCCTCACCCATACTCATTTTTGCGACGGTGCCGCTTGCGACTAGGACGATGGGTAAAGCCAGCGCGGCGAGCGCAGCAAAGAAGTTGAGGCCGGACGGCTCGGCCTCTTCGATCAGAGGGACATCCAGCGTGTCTTCAAAGTATTGGGCGCTATATTGGCGACGTGCGAACCAGACGCCGCCGATCAAGATGGCCGGCACAGCCGCGGCCAAACCGGCAAGGATGACCAGTCCGAGGTCTGCATTTAGCAGCGCGGCGACAGCGATCGGTCCCGGCGTTGGGGGGATGAATGCGTGGGCGGCTGCCAGCCCTGCCAAGAGCGGCGCGGCGACGTATAAAGGTCTTCGATTGATCGTTGACGCTAAGCGTTTGATCATCGGCATAAGGATAACAAGCGCCACGTCGAAGAAAACGGGAATCGCCACCAAGAGACCAAGCGCACTCATTTTAGCTGGCACGGCCTTGACCGAGCCTTTTGCGAGGCGGTCAGAGAGGGACTGAACACCGCCCGAATGCTCGAGGATCGCGCCAAGGATCGCGCCCAATCCTACGACCACAGCGATAAAGCCAAGCACGCCGGCCATTCCATTTTGTATCGAGTCGATAACAGCGACGGGCGACAATCCCAGCGCAAGCCCAGCCGCCAATGAGACCAGGATCAGCGCGAAAAAAGCGGGCACTTTGGCGCGAATAACGAGGAGCAAAAGCCCGCCAACGGCGACCGCCAGCGTGGCTATGATATAGATCGGATCTGAAATTGACATTATAGCTAATTCAGCTGCACCGGCACGCGGGCCATGACGGATGAAGAGGTCAGATAGAGATAGGTCTCGTCATCATTAAGCGTACAGTTAGAGGTCGCCATACCTGTGGAGATCACGCCGAGAACATCCCCAGTTTGCGGATCTAGCACGTACACACCCTCAGGTCCTGTCGCAAAGATCGTTCCATTGTCGGCAATGACCATGCCATCCGGCAGGCCGCCACCGTCTCTCAGTTCGGGGCCAGCATCAAAGAAGACACGACCGTTTGAGACGCTTCCGTCGCTGGCTAAATCGTATGCCATGATGACCGCGTTGGTTGGATCAGATACCGCGACATAGAGAGTCTCTTCATCCGGAGACAAGCCAATCCCATTGGGAAAGCTCAAATCATCGATCACCAGTTTCAGAGGCGCATCGAGTTGATATAGATAGACGCCATTGTGGCTGAGCTCTTTTTCTTCGGCGTCATTTAGATCCTGGAGCCCATAAGGCGGATCAGTAAAAAACAGAGCCCCGTCGCTGCGCGCGACGATATCATTGGGGCTATTTAGCGATTTGCCGTCAAAAGAAGAAACGATCGTATCTCGCTCTTTGGTCGCTGGGTCTAAGACGGAGAGTCCGCGGGCGCCATGATCTGCGAGCAGCAATTTACCTGGCGCGGCGTCCCATTCGATGATCCCGTTGGCGCCTGGCTCGCGCATGATCTGCGCCATTTCCGGCGTTGCGCCACCAGACGGCGTCAGGAAGAGCTCGCCCCCCGTTTTTGCGCTCCAGCGATACATATTGTTTTCTGGGACATCGTTGAAATAGAGCGCTTGTTCACCCTCAACCCAAACCGGACCTTCGGGCCAGGTGAATCCGGTCGCGAGCACTTCAATTTCGGCCGTTTCTAGAACAATTTGATTGAGCGTCGCCATACGACGATCAATTGAGCCTATTGTTTCAATTGCGCTTTCAGTCGTCGTTTCATCCGTCGCTTCAGGACCAGGGGATCCGCACGCAGCTAATCCAAACATCATTCCTGCGGCGGCCCATGTGAATAGACCGGTCTTCATTTGATTTTGCTCCTCCCAAGCGCCCCGAGAACTTTTTTGATGATCTCGACGTGCCAATTTTTGACAGGCCTAGCGGTCTGAAAAACCTCTGTCCAGAAGTTTTGATAACGCTATCAATTTAAATTGCGAGACCCCGCTTGCGGACGCTGAGACAAAATGATAGCGCTATCATAAATAATTACAAATCATGAGTTGGGAGGCTCGCAGCGTGACGGAACCAAGGCTCCGCATGGGCATGGTCGGAGGTGGCCAGGGCGCTTTTATTGGCGACGTGCATCGGCTAGCAGCGCGCTTGGATGGACAGATCGAACTCGTTGCTGGGGCGTTTTCTCGAGATCCTGAAAATTGCAAGGCAACGGGCCGTGAACTTGGGCTCGATGAAAGCCGTTGCTACGCTGATTATCAAGCCATGATGCAGGCGGAAGCAGCGTTGCCCGCCGACCAAAGAATGGATTTCGTTGCGATCGTGACGCCAAACCATGTTCACTTTCCGGTCGCAAAAGCTGCACTTGAAGCGGGCTTTCATGTTCTCTCGGATAAGCCGGCGACCTTAAATTTGGAGGAAGCACGGGCGCTCGCCAAGATCGTTGAGGCAAATGGGACACTGGCCTATGGATTAACGCATACATACCTTGGCTACCCGCTGGTCAGTGCGATGCGTAAGATCGTTGCCGAAGGCGGGATCGGGCGCGTGCGTAAGGTCTTTGTCGAGTATATCCAAGGTTGGCTGGCTGGCGAAGTTGAGAACAAACAAGCCGATTGGCGCACCGACCCTTCTCGATCAGGCATCTCCGGATGTATGGGCGATATTGGTACTCATGCCCACAATCTCGCGGAGTTCGTAACCGGTAAAATCATGACGCATGTCGCGGCTGATCTCTCAATTTTTGTTGAAGGACGAAGGCTTGATGATGATGGGTCGGCGCTGTTTCGCATGGAAGATGGTGTCAAAGGTGTCCTGAGTGCCTCGCAAGTTTGTGTCGGCAAAGAAAACACATTGTCGATCCGCGTCTATGGTGAGACCGGCGGCTTGGAATGGAACCAAGAAGAGCCGAATACGGTGGTTCGAACGTATACGGATCGACCGACGGAAATTCTGCGCGCCGCTCAAGGGTACTTGCCGGAAGACGTCAGCGCAGGCTTTCGTACGCCGCCTGGTCACCCAGAAGGGTACATCGAGGCATTCGCGAATATTTATCTAGAGTTTGCAGAAGCGCTCAAATCTCAAAGCGGTGTGAAGGCTGGGATGGGGGCAGCGCTGCGCGGAATGGCATTTGTAGAAGCGCTTGTTGAGAGCAGCAACGCGAATTCAGCATGGACGGAGATCAAGGCATGAAAACCATGCAAGGCCCAGCAATTTTCTTAGCTCAGTTTATGGGCGACGCGCCCTTCGATACGATGGAAAATGCCTGCCGTTGGATGGCGGAGGCCGGTTATAAAGGCGTGCAGGTTCCAACCGACAATCCGGTCTGTATGGACCTAAAGCTTGCCGCGACAAGCAAAGACTATTGCGACGAATTCAAAGGCAAGTGCCGCGAGTGGGGCGTCGAGATCACGGAGCTTTCCACCCATATCCAAGGCCAACTCGTCGCCGTACATCCGGCGTATGATACAGCGTTTGACGCCTTCGCGCCGGCTGAGCTCCACGGCAATCCGCAAGCCCGGCAAGAATGGGCCGTTCAGCAAGTGATGTATGCCGCTAAGGCCTCGCAGAATCTTGGACTCGATCGGTCAGTCTCTTTCCCAGGGGCATTGGTCTGGCCGTTTATGTATCCCTGGCCGCAACGCCCCGCCGGTCTCGTCGAAGAGGGCTTCAAGGAACTCGCCAAGCGCTGGCGGCCGATCTTAGATTATTATGAGGAGTGCGGCGTGGACGTTTGTTACGAAATCCACCCGGGCGAAGACTTGCATGATGGCGTCACGTTTGAACGTTTCCTAGAGGAAGTCGACGGTCATGCGCGGTGCAACATCCTCTACGATCCAAGCCACTTCATTCTACAACAGCTCGATTATCTCTCCTTCATCGATCACTATTACGACCGTATTCGCATGTTCCATGTGAAGGATGCCGAGTTCCGTCCAAACGGCAAGAGCGGCGTCTATGGCGGATACCAAGGGTGGGTCGAGCGCCCGGGCCGGTTCCGCTCACTGGGCGACGGGCAAATCGATTTCGGCGCCATCTTCTCTAAGCTTGCGGGCTATGACTTTGATGGTTGGGCCGTCGTAGAGTGGGAATGCGCATTAAAGCATCCAGAAGATGGTGCGCGTGAGGGCGCGAAGTTCGTCTCCGATCATATCATTCGAGTCACCGATAAAGCGTTTGACGATTTTGCTGGCGGAGAGGTCAGCGTAGAAGCCAACAGGAGAATGCTCGGACTGGCATAAGACCGGCAGAGCAAGGGAGGAAACATGACGGCAACGACAGCAGACGGTCATCTGACCGCTGGGATTGATCGCAACAAACTGTTCTTATTGAGCTGTTTGTCGCTGATCGTAACGGCAATGACCTTCGCCATTCGCGCAGGCATTCTAACCCAATTATCGGAAGAATTTCAGCTCAGCGATACAGAGCTTGGCTGGGTCAACTCGATGGCGTTCCTCGGCTTTCCGCTCGCAATGGTCGTGTTTGGCTTCCTGTATAATAAGCTCGGCCCCAGGTTGATTATGATCCTCGCATTTCTCGGGCATGTGCTTGGCTTGGTTCTGACCATAACAGCTGGCGGGTTCTTAGGGCTTCTTATCTCCACCTTCTTTATTGGCTTTGCCAATGGATCAGTCGAAGCAGCCTGTAACCCGCTCGTCGCGGATCTGTACAAAGACGATAAAACGAAATGGCTGAACCGTTTTCACGTCTGGTTCCCGGGCGGGATCGTTATTGGTGCTGTGGTCTCGTATATCATGACCAATGCAGGCATTGGCTGGCAGCCGCAGATTGCTGTGATGCTGATCCCGACCGCCATTTATGGCTATATGGTCTTCACCACAAAATTCCCGGACATTCCAGAAATTGAGAAGATTGTTGACCTGGATGCCAAGGGCCTGATCCTGATGACCTCGGTGTTTGGCCTTCTGGTCTTGATCGGAACCCCTAATACGCTCGTGGCAGGTTTGCCCGGGACGTTTGTATTGCCCCTGTTGCTCGTGCTCGGACTCACGTTCCTCCTAATGCTGTTCCGAGCCGGCAGGGCCCGCGATGCGTTCTTGTTGATTGTCTTGATGGGCTTGATGAGCCTTACTGCCACATCGGAACTCGGCACCCAGCAATGGGTCGATCGAATCCTCGGCGCGCAGCTTGGCGGGGTTCCCGGTCAAGCGATGATCGTGTTGGGTATGGTGACGGGGATCATGGCGGTCGGACGCTATTTCGCGGGCCCACTCATTCACGCCTTAAACCCAATTGGCGTGCTGTTGATGAGTGCTGTCGTCACAGCGCTTGGGTTGTTTTTAATGTCCACGGCATCTGGCGCGATGGTCTATGTTTCAGCCATCGTATTCGCTATTGGTGTCTGCTATTTTTGGCCAACAATGATCGGTGTTACAGCGCAATACGTGCCGCGTTCCGGTGCACTTGGCATGAGCCTGGTTGGCGCCGCCGGTATGTTTGCGTTGACAATTTGGAACCCAATCATTGGCGGTTGGATCGACAGTGCGCGCGCGAAAGCTGAAGCGTCAGGCCTGACTGGGGATGCTGTTGAAGTGGCCGCCGGGCAGGGTGCGTTGTCGCAATTGGTCTTCTTCCCGATCGTGCTGATCGTCGCATTTGGAGCGCTCTACGCAGCGCGTAATTGGATGCAGAAGACGTCGGGCGATGACGTAGAAGCTGCCCATTAAGGAGATCGAGTAGATGCAAGATTTTATGCTCCAAAGGCGACAGGTCTTTCAGGGCTTGATTGCTTTGTCCGCGGTAGGGGGAATGGCAGCTTGCGGCAATGGCGAGGCACCTGTTTCAGGACAGATCTCAGGCAGCGCCGCGCCTGGCTATTTCAACGCGTCGGAAATGGCGCTCATGGCAGCGGTCGCACAAACCATTATTCCGCAAACGGATACAGCCGGCGCTGTTCAAGCCGGTGTTCCAAAGACGTTGCAAGACCTTGCAACCGATTGGGGAGACGCCGATTTCAAACAGTATTGGCGTGATGGCTTGTCCGCTCTAGGTGCTGCCCTGACGGCGGCGGACGGCACAACATTTGAGAGCATGTCGCCGAGCGAACGTCAGACCGCGCTTTCGACGTATGATGCAGGTGTGTTTGCGAATACCATTCCGGATGGGTTCTATCGCGACTTCAAAGCGACCGTGGTGCAGGCCTATTACATGTCCGAACCTGGCGCCACAGAAGAGCTCGCCTACGAGCCGGTTCCGGGTGAGTGGATTGGCTGCGTGCCGCTTTCTGAATTTCCTAAAACATGGGCGACTTAAACAATGGCAGATTTTGACGTAATCGTTGTAGGATCGGGCATGTCGGGCGGCTGGGTCGCAAAAGAAATGGCCGAGCAAGGGTTCAAGGTAGCTGTGATTGAGCGCGGCCGCAAAGTGACTGTGGAGAAAGACTACACGGACTTTGTGGACCCGTGGGACGTTGAAAACCTCAATCGGAAATCGGCAAAGGATCGCGAAGATCATCCCATTCAATCGAATGTCTATGCCTTTCAAACGTATACTCGGCAGTTTTGGGTGAATGACAATGACCACCCGTATGAAACGGCCGATGATACCTCATTTATTTGGTATCGCGGATATCATGAAGGCGGTCGGTCAATCATGTGGGGGCGTCAAAGCTACCGCATGTCGGAAATTGACTTCGAAGCGAATGCACGAGACGGGCACGGCATCGACTGGCCGGTTCGATATGATGATCTCAAGCCGTGGTACGATTATGTCGAACGGTTCGCCGGGATCTCCGGATCAATGGAGGGGCTAGACATTCTGCCGGACGGTGTTTTTCAGCCACCACACGATCTAACCTGTGCTGAACTTGACTTTAAATCGGCGGTCGAAGGGAATTTTCCAGGCCGTCGGGTCATCCCAGGGCGTGTGGCCAATCTCACAGAGCCAACGCAGGAGCAGATGGATCTAGGACGCGGGCGATGCCAGGCGCGCAATCACTGTTTCCAAGGCTGTAGCTTCGGCGCTTACTTTAGCTCAAATTCTGCGACCCTTCCGGCCGCACGCCGGACGGGCAACATGACTCTGATTTCGGACACGGCCGTCCATAAAGTCATAGTCGACGACGCAACGGGCCGTGCGACGGGTGTCGAAGTTGTTGACATAGCGTCCGGCGAGCAACGCAACATTACCGCGCGCGTGGTCTTCCTAAACGCTGGGACAATCCCAACCACGATGATCTTAATGAATTCGGCGAGTAGCAATGCGACGAACGGGCTCGCCAACAGTTCTGGCCAACTCGGCAAGAACATGATGGACCATCATTCCGGGGCACGCGGGTCTGCGATCCTACCGGGTAATCTTGATAAGCATACGTTTGGGCGCCGTCCCAACGGTTTCTACATTCCGCGTTTCCGCAATCATACAGAAGAAGCGGAAGGCTTTGTTCGCGGCTTCGGGTATCAGGGCGGCGCGACGCGGGAACGTTGGTGGTCGTCTATGGGCAAGCCAGGTGTTGGCGAGGATTTTAAGGCTGAGGGCCGAAATCCAGGACCATGGCGCATCGGGATGGTTGCGTTCGGTGAAGTGCTCCCGAATGAGCAAAACCATGTTCGCATGCACGCCAATCGGACGGACAAATGGGGTTTCCCTGTACCGGTTCTAGATGTCCGCTGGGGCGACAATGAACGAAACATGGTGCGCCAAGCGATCCGCGACACGCGCGCAATGCTAGAAGCCGCTGGTGGAATCGATATCCAAACAGACGACCCAGACACCGCAGAACCAGCGCCGCCGGGGATTGGCATTCATGAAATGGGAACCGCGCGTATGGGCCGTGATCCATCGAACTCGGTTCTGAATGAATGGAACCAGACTTGGGATATTCCCAATCTCTTCGTCACGGACGGCTCTTTCATGGCCTCGGGCGGATGCCAGAACCCATCTTTAACCTACATGGCGTTCTCGGCGCGCGCCGCCAACCATGCGGCTGAGTTGATGAAAGAAGGCACGTTATGAGATTGAACCGTAGACATTTCCTCGGCACATCGGGCGCGTTGATGTTGCTTGGTGCGTGTAATTCGAATGGCTCGAGCGCGGCCGCGCAGAAAAGCCAAATCGACAAGATCGGGATCCAAACCTACTCGCTGCGAGAGGCCATGGGCGAAGATTTTGTTGGTACGCTCCAGATGATCAAAGATGTCGGCTACGACTATGTCGAGCTGAATGGTCGAGATTTTTCGACGATTACGCCATCTGAGCTGCGCGCGATTCTAGATGATATCGGGCTGCCATCTCCGATCACGCACGCCGATTATGACAGTCTTGCCAATCGCCCCGAACAGGTGGTCGAGACGGCGCAGGCATTGGGGTGTGGCACCGTCGTTTTGCCGTGGATAAACGACGATCAACGCGGTCTTGATCAGTATAAAATGCATGCTGAAATGCTGAATAATGCCGGTGCTGTTTTGAATGCGGCGGGTATTCGGGTGGGCTATCATAATCACCAGTTTGAATTTTTTGATCTTGGTGATGGGCAAACCGGTATGGAGATCTTGCTCAGCGAAACGGATCCAGCGCTCGTTGATTTCGAACTCGATTTGTTTTGGGCCGAATTGACCGGGACGGATATCGTCGCGCTGTTCGAGAAACATCCTGGGCGTTTTAAAATGTGCCATATCAAGGATTTGAAAGGCGACGCCAGTAATTGGCGTAACAGTCTTGATTTTGGGAGTATCGTATCGACGCTCATGGCCAATGTTGGTGAAGGTGAATTGCCTTTTGAGTCCTACTTTGCCGCCAATGATGTTTCGGGCATGGAATATTTCATCGTCGAGCATGACAATCCGCCAAGACCATTTAGACAATCGATTGAGACGAGTTTTAATTCGGTCAAAGCAATGCGATTTTAAAGTTCAACAGCTTTATTGGCCTTGATCTTAGAGTCTCTAAATCTATTCCTTGTGACGTGGTAATGCACTCGGGCAGGGAAAGTGTACGATTCGTTTTCAGATTATTGGGCTGAATTTATTGGCGTCTCAGCCAAGGATCCTGTCGCACGCTCTCTGGCGGAAGCGAGCACGGCTTTAGATCTCAAGCCCAATGACCGCTTGGTTCTGGACCGAGATCCGACAGGCCCTGTGTTTTTACTCACAAAAGGGACCTTAAAAGTCGTAAAGCAGAGCCAGAATGGGCATGAAATCTGGCTCGCCGATTTCGAAGCGCCGGCCATTGTTGGCGAACTCTCGGCAATCTTAGGGGCGCCACGTACATCTGATGTCATCGCAGATTCCGATGTATCGGTATTAAGCTTGCCGCGCCAAGCATTCCAGGATGCGGCCCGATCTCATGTTAAATTCGCCAGCGCACTCAATATGGAGCTCGCGCGGCGGGTCAAAGCAACGTCCGAGAAACTCGCTGAACTATATTCGGTATCCGTTTTAGGGCGTTTACATTTCGAGTTGGTCCGGATTGGCGAGCAGGACCCTAATGATGATGAGGTTTACCGGATTCCGACGATTATCAATGTATCAGACATGTCTGCGCGCATTCATGCGACGCGCGAATCCACATCGCGTGCGCTCAGCCGATTAAAACAGATTGGTATCGTCAAAACCGAAAATGGCGGGATGAAGGTGATCGCACCACGTCTAGACTAGGTGTCTATACACCAACAGCATGAGGTCGCGGGTACAGGACCTCACCTGGATTGGTTGAGAAATCCTGCCGCACCCAAAAGCAAAACTTCATGTCTTGTTCGGCCGGTGTGTCGAGTTCGTCGCAAATATTTAGCGACAATGGCGACTGGATTTTTAAACGTGGTTGTCCGTCCGCGAGTCCGACACCGTGTAGTTTGTCGGTTGTCATTTTGACCGCGACAATTGCTTGATAGGCGGCGTTGTCGGCATTTTCGATACTCGGCATTTGTTTGATCTGTAAGACCGGGAAGTCAATTTGTGGCGGACGCAGCGACGACAGAAGAGAGCGCATGCCAGGTTCATCCGCGTCCGCATCCATATCCGTCATAATGTCGTCAACGGAACAGTCCGTACAAGATTGAACTTGGGAGTCGATGTTCAATATTTCGACCGTCTCAGCCCGAACATCGTGTCCCAGCTCTTTGAAGGCCGAGACTTTAACGGACAGACCATAGTCCTCGGGCTCGGGCGACGTACGCGAAATCTCGCCAAACAATTTCGGGAACCCAAAAATCTCTCTTCCCCCAGCTACCGCGGCTGGATCGTCAACAAACATGTAGATGGGGACCCAATACAATTCCCAGTCGCTCGACCGATCCATGGGGCCAGCATATGCAAGCGCCCAGATCGAAATGTCGGCCTCAGGAACGTAGCCCCACATTTTCCCAGTCGGGTGACCAGAGCGCATCTTCTCAACGAAGAGTGAGGTCATCAACAGGCGCGGCAACACAGCCTTCGCGCGAAAATGCTCCGGAGCGACGCGATTGATCGAGCGGTCGAGATAGGATTGGACAGCCCCACGGCTGGAGTCGATCCAACCGCCTTGAAGTAAGGCGTTCTCGCCAACATAAGGCGGTAGTCCAAAGACTTTGAGGCTCGGGTCAATATATTTAGGCGGTCGCGCCATAGCGAGTCTCCTGAAGCGAATTGAGGGCGGATATTGAAAGATTTTGTTCGTAGCGCATGCCAAAGGATTCGGCGCGCTTTTGCGCTGCACTAAGGAGTCGCTTTGCCCTGCCTAGGTCGCCTTTGGTGCCAGCGATGAGTCCTTCAACATAGAGCTGGCGCGGTTGTGCCATGCATATGACTTGGGCATATTTTTTTAGGACGCGCCGGCCCGTCTTGATCATCCGATCGCCCTCGGAGTCAGAGCCGTTGATCCGATGCAGAGCGATACCGATCTGAGCTGGTGCTGCGACCCCCTCTAACGTGCTGAAATTTGTGGGCGGAATACGCGTTGCGAAGCGCATTGCGTTTCGGGCGTGCTTTCGGGCCGAGACCCAATCTCGCTCGGCTGCGAAGGCTTGGGCAAGCGTGCCTTCGATGATGCAAACCGATTGGTGATCGCCGAGGCCTAGGGCGTTCGCACGGGCTTCCAGCCCTAGCGTTTTCGCCATATGCCAGTCGCCAGAATAAAGATGCGCCTCAGCTTTGGCATAAGCGCCCCAAACTTGAAACATGTGATGATCTTGTTCGCGCCCAGTCTCAGCAACGCGCTCAAACCAGTCGAGCGCGGCCGTCGATTGTCCTTGGTACAGGTGGCAAAGGCCCAGAAGACATTGTGCGACGCCCAACATCTGCCGATCATCCGTTTGCGCAATAACAGTGTGACACGCGCTCAGTGTTTCTTCAGCGCGACCCCATTCGCATCGTATCATGTTCAAGGTTGCCGCGGCGCATCCTAAGACGGCTTGGCTGCGATACTCACGTTTCTGATGCGCCGTTGTGACAAGCTTATTCAGTCGACCGTCAATCGGTAGTCGCATCAGCCCAAGGGCATAGTAAATAAAACCTTGGCGTCTGGCTTTGACTTCATACGCGCCATGTTCCGGGCCGCCATAGCGCCAGCCGCGATAGATACCGGTTGTCATAAGTGTCGAATTCGCAGCGAACTGACCGACTTCTGATTGTATGGTCGCAGCCCGCAAAAGGGCTTCCCGTTTGCGGGGACAGTGTGGCGTGTTCTTCGCAACCACCTCAAACTCTGAAAGCGTTTGTTTGGCGCGGCGAAGTTTGCCCACGCCCCATAATGCTGTAGCCGCGCGGGCGAGGACATCTAATTCTCGCTTTTTATTGATCGTATTGGCGCTGGACGACAATCGTTTTGCGCTGTTCAAATGTTCTAATGTCAACGCATGGGCCCCAGCCCGGTCAGCCAGCTTTGCAGCGCGGTCAAACCACACAGCAGCTCGCAAATTTTGTTCCGCTTTTTGCCAGTGCTGCGCAACGCGAGAAGGCGACCCCTGCTGATGAGCCACTGCTCGTGCAATCGCTGAATGAAGGGCTTGCTCGAACGAGACAGGGATGTCTGAACTGCCCCAGTCCGCCAAAATATCATGCGCAGGTCGCAACTGTTCAGAGCCTGGTGCGGCTTCTGAAACGATCCACCCGAGATTGGTCAATTCATCTAAATGTTCATCTGAAGCCCATACATCAAACGGGCGGAGTAATTGTTTCGCGAATTGAAATGACAACGGGTGTCGCCAGGCGCAGAATAAGCGCCAAAGCGCGATTGCAGGATCGGAAAGGCTTTCCGCTCGGGCGCTCAACAGCGCTTCTAATCCAGACAGATTTTCGACAGCCGTGGCTGCGTTGCCTTTCGTGGCTGCATGCAGAGCAGCCTGAACCAACCAAAACGGTGTGCCGGACGTTATGTCATGAATCGTACCCTTGGTCGGCTCTGCAAGGAGACCCGGAGCGATGGCGTCAAGCAATTGCGCCGATTGACCGAGATCAAGAGGCGTGACGTCGATTTTCGTGTCGAGCGTTAGTCCATCAATGTGTTGCCGGGACGAAATCAGTAACAATCCGGACCGCCGGTCTTGGTGCAAACGGCGAATAAGTCGTTTGCTATCCCTGTCGCACCATTGCCAATTTTCTATGATCAAAGTTGAAGGTAGAACCTTCGCGAGCTCTGTTTGCCCCGATGTATCGAAAACGACGCTTGCTGATAGTCCGCAAGCTTCCGCCAGGTCTTGCGCAGCGCCATAGGGCAGATATCGACTGCCAGGCGTGACTTCGACCAACACATCCGATCCCGCCGTTTGTGTTCTCAAATGTTGGATGATGGTTGTTTTTCCCATCCCCGCGGACCCGACTAATCCTGTGACGTACGCGCGTTCATCTGCAAACTGGAGTGACTCTAATAGCTTATCCGCTTCGCGGTCCCGGCCGATCGTGGGGTGGGCTAAAATGTGCTCGCGCGCGGGGATTGATCTGAGGTCTTCTTTGGCGGGGTTCGCGCTCCTAACTAGAGCTTTAGCAGCCTGATTGATGGACCGGCCGATGGTAATCGTCACAGATTGCCCGAAGACAATCGGGCTAGACCGAAAGACGGTTCCATATTTCGATCGAAGCTCAGCTAAAGATGCGACGGGATCGCGGCCCGTGGTAAGGTTGAGTAGGAGTGCGTCGCACGCACTCCGATCTCGCTCGGCTCCTGGCGGCATGACGATGATAACCAAGAGGCCTTTATCATCTTGAACAACATTGTCGATCATTGCGGAGAAGGCATCACAAATTTCGCGCACTCTTTCCAAAAGACTACCAACCATTTGCGGTGATGCAGATTCACAAGCGGTCGGTGAGAAGGCCCGAAGTACGACAGACCAGCGATCAACCACCGTCGCTGTGGCGAGCATCTCGTTTGGCGGAGTCGGTTCGTTTGAACTCTGCGAATGCTGGACGAATGGAGGTTTAGGGGTGCGAGCCAAAGAGGCGAACGCGGCGCTTATTGCCGGGCCCCAAATCAAAGGGCTGGATTGCTCTGCAGCTTTTGTTTCGCCCAGCCAAAACCGACCTCCTGCTTTAGCTGTCCGACAGGCGAGGCCAGGCCAAGCGTTTTCGCAGGCTGCCTGGGCGAGCGATTGCAGTTCGGTCTCCGAAATTGCCGGTGCGCGGTGAGAATGCCATGCGATGAGGGCATCCCCGGCAATGCCGCCAAATTGAATATCATGAGCCGACAAGGCTTGCATCAATTGGCCAAATAGAGCGGTCACTAAGCGCGTAATCGTTTCAGTGCCGCGCCGTGCATCCATGGCCATTCGGCTTTCCGTCATACGAGAAAAGCCAATGAGATCGATGACATAAATCGTCCCCGACATGTCGGAGACACTTAGCGACGCGCCGGACGCTGGAGAAGCGACCGCACCGTCAGCCAAAATCGGTTTCCCCGTAAACGCGGATCGATACTCTGGTAATCGCGCGAGCACATTGACGGGCAGTGGTCACCGCGCCTTCGACCCATCCGAGATCTGTTCCGTTACGCACCCAATCCCCACAGAGAAACAAGTTAGACAATCCACTTTCATCCGTGCGCAGACGGTCGTCAATGTCGCCGGATCCTGCGAAAATATATCGCTCACTCGGTTTCTGGTTGAGCCGTGCATAGATCGCACGGTCCGACAGGTCCTGATCTTTCATGCGCCAATCAGGGAGGACATCTCTGAAATGCTTCTTCAGCCATTTTAGCGTGGTGTCCCGCGGACTTTCTTGAGTGATGGGGTAGGGCCCACACAGCAAATGATGGCCCCGATAAACATTGTCCTCTTCGAGCGGCAATAAATGTGTCATATCACTCCATGTGCTCAAGGGGAGCACGTGGCCTGTCGAGATATGCGGCATCTTTCCCCAGCCGAGCTCGTCTGGCGTTTTTTTAGTCCAAAGTTGAGCCGAGACGGTGGGACAAGACGACATCGCATTGAGACAATCTCGCCAGGCGGGATCTGCGTCGACCAAAGGTTGGCAAATCTCATTCAGCGCCGTGCCGGGAATCGCCAATATTGCAAGGTCGAAGTCCTCGCCGGCGACTAGTTCCTCGACAGGATCGTTGGCGTCAAAATCGAATGGATCTTCAAAATCGCCAGGAAACTTGGATTGACCGTCGCCGAGTTCCAACTGATCCATCAAGGGAGAAACAGGCCAGGTGCGAAGCCCTTTTGGAGTTGAAATCAGCGGATCGTACGCATCGCGTCCGGCTTTGACCTTTGCCTGCCGGCGAATTTGCACCCGAGAGATTTGCGTCTGCGTGGCATCGAGCTCAAGACGCGTGATTTGATTGAAGAATTCAAACTTTACGCCCCGGGCTTTGAGAACGTCATAGAATGGTTTGACGATGACATCGCCCATACCGCCCTCAAAATGATAGAAAAAGCTCCCGACCTGTCCGAAGAACATCCGCATGTAGCCACGGAGCGCGGCGCCCGCCGCCATGTTTGGCTGTTTTGGATCGCCGTCTATGTAGCTAAACGCGTAGTGATAGCCGAGTTCAACAAAAGGGGATTTGACGACAAAGTTGGGCGCCCCGTGACGACGCATCCACGCGGTCGCATCTTCGGAATTGATCGCGTCGAAGCCGCGCGTCACCAAGCGATCGGCAAGCATACCTTTGACCACGAACGCTCCAACCAGTCCCGCGGTTACCAGGTCGGCGATTGAGGGGGTGTTTTCGGTCTCGGATTCATACCAGAGCCTGGCATCTTCATCCGATATATTGTCGAGCATGGATTGGCATTCGCTCGCGATGCTGGTCGCGCATATATGAACCCGATTGGCGGCATCTTGCATTTGCTCATCGGTCATTTGCTCGATGACTTCGGTTTCGAGCGTTTTGACCACATCGGAAATATCAAACCAATGGCGGAAAAAACGCATACCGAGACGGACCAAGCTGAGCGCACCAATGGCATTCTCTAACAGTTCTTGAACCCATCGGGCGAGAACACGAAGCATACGACCAATAGAGAGGTCCGGAATGTCGATACCCGGCTGCCCAACGGGGTCTGGGAAACGGACGGCGATTTTTCTCCACCCATATTTCATCCACAAAAACCGCTTCTCATCAAAGAGAACGGCACCATTGACCGGCAAGAACGCTTCACCAATCGGGCGGGAGTCGACGGCCTGGAGCGTGTTCCAATCCATGTAGACACGGCGAAGCATCTCGAACGTGTTGTGATACCAACCGCCGAGAACGTGCAATCCATGCTCCTCATTGCGGTAGTCCATGCCTGGTCGGGCATTTCGACTAGACGCGCACTTTCCACCGAGGCGCCACCCCATTTGGTGAATCGTTATGTCGAGAGCATCATTGGGATCCATCCGTTTAAGTTCATAGGCCGCGGCCAAAGCGCTGATACCGCCTCCGAGGATCGCAATCTTTGTCTTCATGAGTATTAGGATGCCCTATGCATTCAGTTAGGAGAAGATAATACAGATCCATGTAATTGCAGCAATTTGATCGAAATTCAAACGTCTCATTTTACGCGTTTTCAATCTTAATCTGAGACACCGAGATCTTGGGTCATTGCGTGGGATTCCGATGAAAAATACGATCAATGCGTTTCCAGATTCTGGCTGGTACACTGTCTTTTTTGCCCTCGAAGGGGCAATCGAAGAAACCGATTGGCGCTCGCCAGTCAGCAAACCTTGGCTGAAAGGCCGCTTTGGCACGAAGGCGGCGCTCGATAAAGAAGGCGAGCAAATTACCGAAACAGGCTTTTGGGTCGCCGTTGATCTCACCGTCGGTAAAAGCACACGCGGCTATACCGTCGCAGATTCTTTAGCCACCGACGCAATTCCATCAAAGGTGAAAGCTGCGATCATCAATGATCTTGATGATGAAGATGGATCTCCCACTGCCGCATTGAATTTCAATCCTTATATTGCTGCGAGCCTTCGCGACTTGCCGGATCATCTCAGCATCAAGATCCACAAAGAGTTCGATATGCCAGACGTGCATGGCGAGCTCACGCTGAATATTAATTTCATCGAAGAAGCTGGCGATGCGGTTAAAGTGAACCTGGTCGTCGATTTCGGGAACTCACGTACCGTTGTTCTGGCGCTTGAGCAGTCGGGGCTCGAAAATGGCCTGTCTTCTGCGTGTCGCCCGATCGTATTCCCGCGCCCAGGTACCGATCTCGATTCTCTGGACATGGACGCCCTCGATCTCGATGATGCCATCCCAGATAGCTGGTTCGCTCTGGTTGAAGGTGTCTTCAAGCCTGAACCGACCCGCAAACTTACAACAGCGGTAAACCCAACATATCACAAGCGGTCACTGTTCGAACGCATCGCCAACACCTCGCGCCGTGAGCGCGACCGTGAAGTGTTCCAATCATCGCATCAATTTGCGAATGTCTCGCCCGCTGCGATCGGCTATGCCGCGCGTCAGGCGCTGAGCGACATTGAGACTGAAGGCGGCGGCATGTCGTTCCTCTCGTCTCCGAAAATGTATGTGTGGGATGATGCGCCATTAGGAGCGAACGGACAGACGCATTGGACAATGCAGGTTCAGCCTTGGCGTCGCTCCGAGGATGATGTCGCGTCACTTGTTCCGTTGAAGGGCTCAATCTTCCGCTTCTTGCCAAACGGTACAACCAAGTGGTCATTGGCCCATCGCGACGCTGAATTGAGCGCTGAAATTGACCGGCGCGCGAACCATTCACGCGCCGACAGCCTGATCTGGGTTGCCCTATCGATCCTTGAGCAAGCGCAGGCACAAATTCAATCTGAAGCCTGGCGCAAAGGCAATCAAATGTACCTGCGCCGCGAGCTTGGCGATATTCTGTTGAGTTACCCGGCAGGCTGGACCAAAGACGAGATCGAGATCTTCCGCGAGAAATGGGAAATCGCGCGCGATATCTTCCTATTGAGCCGTTTTGAAGAACCGAAAAAGATCAAAGATAGCGGCCGCGCGCCGGAGATTCGTCTAGCCCTCGATGAAGCGGTGGCGCCGCAATTGGCCGTAGTCTTCTCTGAAATCCACCATATGGGCGATACCGGTGAGAACTGGATCGAACTGATGGGACGCGGCACCGGCACAGATGCACGTGTTCGCGTCATGACGCTAGATATCGGTGGCGGTACGACGGACACTTCGGTGATCGAGTATTCCGATAAGCTTCCAGGGGCGGGTGTCGACTTGGTCTGCAAGCTTCTGTTCAAGGACTCGACCACGATTGCGGGTGACCGCCTCGCGAAGGACATCATTGAACGGGTTTTGCTGCCGAAATTCGGAGAGCCGTTCTCGGCGAACGCTCAAGAGCGCGAAAAATTCGAGCAATTCTTCTTGCGTCAAATTAAGCGCGAGAGCGACCGCCAGAAGCGTCTTGTTTGCACGCGGACCGTGTTTCTTCCGATCGCGTTGCAAATTCTCCGCAGTGTGTCACGCGGTGATAGCGAGATCGTATTGAATCTCGCTGACACTGGCGCGGCGATGAAACAGATCGAAGTTCTGAACGAATTGGGCCGCAAAGAAGGCCTGAGCAAAGACATCATCAATCCGGGTGAGAACCTTGAATTTGATATGGCGAAAGTCGACCGCGTCATCAAAGAATGGTTCGGACATATCGCAGAAACGCACGCGCGCTATGTCGGATTGTTGATGTCTTTGCTCAGGCCTTCTTTGCGGCCCAATTCGTTCAGAACTTC
>JBCBBY010000063.1:0-22502 GCA_038531195.1 Pseudomonadota bacterium | reverse complement strand
AGCGGTTGGTCCACCTTGACGGGTCAGCGCGTCGACTTCGTGGTAAGCAAGCGATAGCGCCTGCAAAATCGGCGGGCGGGCATGACCGAAAACAGTTGCGTCGGCCGCACTTTTCGCCTGAAGGTCAATGTCAGGAAAGAACAAACGTCCGCGCTCAATCAATGATGAGATCGATAGCATCATATTGACGCGCTGTTGCAAAAACCCGGCATCATTGGCCTGATGCTGCCGCGTGCGCGCAAACATTGCCGCTCGGTTGAGCGTATCAATGCACGCATTGCCCCACCCAACACTCTGCGCATCCAAATTGTTGCGCATATTTTGTTGCTGGAGCACGCGCTGTTTGCGCGTTTCGTGACAACTGATAGCGGCGGCCACAAGTGCAACGATCGCAGATATAACGGCCACGCAAGCTGCCATATTATTCTGGAACCACCCGAATAGGTGCTCAAGGCCCATAACGCCCCCCTCTTCTCGGGTCACGGTTCTGCCAGAGGCGACCGTTATGGGAAAGAGAGCAGATGTCATCAAACAAGCTTTCGTCCAGCGTCGTCGATTTCATCTCCAGTGATTTCTGAGAGGATCATCTCATTGTGCGCGGCCCCTGACGGGATCATGGGCAAACAATTTTCTGCTTTGGTCACGCGGCAGTCAAACACCACAGGGCCATCATAATCGATCATCTCTTGGAGTTTGGCGTCGAGCTGTTTCGGATCATCGCACTCGATGCCCAGCGCGCCATAAGCTTCCGCCAGTTTAACGAAATCCGGCAGGCTTTCGGAATAAGAGTGTGAATACCTCTCACCATGCAACAGTTCCTGCCACTGGCGAACCATGCCCATCCATTCATTGTTGAGGATGAAGATTTTGACCGGCAAATTGTGCTGAACTGCGGTCGAGAGTTCTTGCAGCACCATTTGCACAGACGCTTCACCAGCAATATCGACCACCAGCGCGTCTTTATGCGCCGCTTGAATGCCGACGGCCGCAGGTAATCCGTAACCCATTGTGCCCAGACCGCCGCTGGTCATCCAACGGTTGGGGTCTTCAAAATGATAGTGCTGCGCCGCCCACATTTGGTGCTGCCCCACCTCTGTCGAGATATAGGTCTCGCGATCTTTGGTGAGCTCATACAAACGCTCAATCGCATATTGCGGTTTGATCTCTGTGTCGCTGTGCGCATAGGCAAAACAGTCACGCGTGCGCCAGCGGTCAATCTGTTTCTTCCAGTCTGAAATGTCTTTTGGCTTGGTCTTACCCCAGGCCTTAATCATGGCCTCAAGCGCTTCTCCGGTATCGGCGATAATCGGCACATCGACACGGATGACTTTATTGATCGAACTTGGGTCAATATCGATATGGATTTTTTTCGAGCCTGGCGAAAAGGCGTCAATTCGACCTGTGACCCGGTCATCAAAACGCGCGCCCACGCAGATCATCACGTCGCAATCGTGCATCGCATTGTTTGCTTCATAAGACCCGTGCATGCCGAGCATACCTAGCCAATCGGGATGGCTGGCAGGAAAGGCGCCTAAGCCCATCAAGGTCGACGTCACGGGGAAGCCGGTAATCTCTTGCAGCCTGCGCAGCGCCTTGCTGGCAGCTGGTCCGGAATTGATAACGCCGCCGCCTGTATAAAATATGGGACGACGGGCGTTTTTCATCAATTCAACCGCATGCTCTATCGCTTTCGGATTAGGCTCTGTTTGCGGTTTGTAGGTAGCCTTATGAACGCCTGCTTTCTCGACATATGTGCCGGTGGCAAACTGAACATCTTTGGGAATATCGATGACCACAGGTCCGGGGCGCCCGGTTGTGGCGATCAAGAACGCCTCATGAATGGTCCGCGCCAAGTCATTGACATCCATGACCAGATAATTGTGCTTTGCGCAGCAACGCGTGATGCCGACCGTATCGCACTCTTGAAATGCATCCGTGCCGATCAAATGCGTTGGAACCTGACCGGTAATGACGACCATCGGGATCGAGTCCATCATAGCATCGGTGATCGGCGTCACCATATTGGTTGCGCCAGGACCAGACGTCACCAAAGCCACACCGGCTTCACCGGTCGAGCGCGCGTACCCTTCAGCCGCATGCCCTGCCCCTTGTTCGTGCCGCACCAAGACGTGGCGAATCGAAGGCTCAGAAAAGAGTGCATCATAGATCGGGAGCACCGCGCCGCCAGGATAGCCAAACATCACTTCCACACCCTGTTCCTTCAGCGCAGTGATGACGATGTCCGCACCAGTCATTTGGCGGGCTTCGGTCTGGGCCTCAGTTTGGGTCTGCGTGTCCATGATCTTGATCCTTAAAGAGTTTGCAGGGTGGGGATTGAGTTTAAAAAAAAGGGTCTCTGGTAAGAGACCCTGTTGCAAGCACCTGCGACTGACCGTGTGTGGATGGTCAGCGCAGGTGCCTAATAACGAGTACGACTGTTGGACGCATGAAGCGTTTCCTCCCAAAAGTTACTTGGGGCATAACTTACCGGTTACCGCCCGTCAACCTCCTTATAAAGGGCAAGAATTACCCTCAATCGATCTTCGATCGCAAGGCTCGGAATTCTTGGCCAAAATGGAAATTGGCGACCGATCCAAGTGAACTGGCGTTTCGCGTATCGCCTTGTATCGCGCTTAGCATTTTCCGCCGCATTCTCCGCGCTCATCTCACCCCGCAAAAAGGCAAGCAGCCACGGGATACCATGCGCTTTCATCGCTGGCAGATCGTCTGGAAGATTTTGCGCTTCGAGACCGCGCGCTTCTTCCATCGCGCCTTCCATCAACATCCCTTCGAATCGACGATCGATCCGCGCATAGAGTCGTGAACGTCCGGGGGTCAGCGCGACGCCCAGCCATTCTCCATCGCTGAGAACAGATTTGCCCTTTTTGCCTTGAAAGCTCGAGATCGATTTTCCTGTGGAGAGCCAGACTTCTAATGCTCGCGACAAACGCTGCCGGTCTCCTTCGCCGAGGCGCGCGGCGGTCTCCCGGTCCACTTGTTCAAGTTTTTCACGCAGCGCCGGAACGCCGCCCGCTTTGTGTAAATCATTGACCTCCGCCCGCACATCTTCAGGCACTGGAGGGATTTGCGATAGGCCTTCAAGCAAGGCCAAATGGTAGAGGCCGGTTCCGCCAATCACGATCGGAACTTTCCCCCGACGTTGAACCTTCGAGAGCACAGGTTTGATATCGTCGAGCCATTTGCCGGTCGAATAGCGTTCGCTCGCCGCCACATGTCCAAACAGGTGATGCTCAATGCCATCCATCTCTGTCGCGGCGGGGCGTGCAGAGATCACACGTAAGTCGCGATAGACCTGCATCGAATCCGCGTTAATGACTTCCCCATCAAGCCGCTTAGCAAGCGCAACCGAAAGCGCCGACTTACCGCTTGCGGTTGGTCCATGAATAAGGATTGCAGGTTTCATGCTTTCAGTCGTAAGAAGCTCGCCGAAACGCGTAAAGTCAGGATTACTGCGATGACGGACAATTCCCCTCGGTCCTCTCATGTTGCGACAGCGGTTGCGCCCGTTAGCTACGGCTTCATGCGTCTGGGCCATGCGCTAGAACTTATATGCTCCGAAATCGGTCTTGTTCAAACCAGTCATGTGCGGATGCTCGGGACAGAAGAAAAATGGGCGGCGGTAGAAATCGCCGTCGCGATTGATGACCAGGATCTCGATCAAGCCCGCGCGCGCCTGCGCGAAAGGTTTTCTGGCGAAGCAGATGTCGCGCTTCTCCCATCCAGAAATCGCCGCAAACGTCTTCTCATCTCAGACATGGATTCAACGATCATTGAACAGGAGTGCTTAGACGAACTCGCCGTCTATGCCGGATTAAAGGACGAAATCGCAGCCATCACAGCGCGCGCTATGGCGGGGGAACTTGATTTTGAGAGCGCCTTGACCGAACGCGTCGGAAAGCTCAAGGGCCTGGAAATGTCCGCGCTCGAGCAGTGTTATCGTGAACGCATTACATTCATGCCAGGCGGACGCACGCTTACTGCAACCATGCAAGCGCATCGCGCCTATTGCTTGTTGGTCTCTGGTGGCTTCACGTTCTTTACGGCGCGTGTCGCAGAGGCGGTCGGTTTTCAAGGCGACCGAGGCAATACGTTGCTCGATGATGGTAAGGCGCTCACGGGCGAAGTCGGTCGCCCGATCCTTGGCCGCGAGGCTAAGCTGGATGCACTCGACGACGCGGCATTTGCCAATGGTCTCAATCGACAAGATGCATTGGCCATGGGGGATGGCGCAAACGATTTGGCGATGATCGAAGCCGCTGGGCTCGGGCTCGCCGTGCACGCCAAACCCATCGTGGCCGAGGCCGCGGACGCCGCAATAGATGTCACGGATCTCACTGCAGCGCTCTATTTTCAGGGCTATACAGACAGCGAAATTGTCTGGCGCGACGACGCTTAACCGCGCACCTCAATATCGATCGCCTGGAAGATGGTGCCATTCCCGCGATAGATGCGCAGCAAAAGCGGCTGGCCTTCGCGGCCACTCGCCTCGTCCATGGCGATCAGCGCATCTTCTGGCGTTTCGACGGATTGGAATGCCATCTCCATAACGACATCGCCTTTGCGCAGCTTACCGAAGCTTGGCCCGCGCGGAGACACTGATCTGACGAGCACGCCAGAAATGTCATTCGGGATCCGATAACGACGGCGATCGTTTTCATCCAGCGGGACAAAATCAACACCAAGCGGATTATCGGTCAGCGTGCTGTCTGTTTCGATCGGCGCTTCGTCTTCGTCCTCATCATTTGAGCTCAACTCTCCAAGCTCAAACATCACCGTTCGCTTACGGCCATCGCGCACCAGTTCAACCGCCACTGTCTTACCAATCTCAGTATCTGCAACGATGCGGCTGAGCGCCCGCTCATCGGTCACAGGGCGCCCATCAAAGGTCAGAACGAGATCGCCAATCTCGAAGTCAGCTTTCGAAGCGGGACCGTCATCAGCAATCCGAGTCAGAATAACCCCTGTTCCCTCTTCCAAGCCATAGGCTTGAGCGAGATCACGATCCGCATTTTGAATGTTCACGCCGAACCAACCGCGGCGCGCCTCGCCGAATTCGATGAGTTGCTCGCTGATTTGCTTAGCCAGGTTCGACGGAATTGAGAAACCGAGCCCAACAGAGCCACCTGTGGGCGTAATAATCGCTGTATTCACACCGAGCACTTCACCGTTCAGGTTGAACAATGGCCCGCCGGAATTACCGGAGTTAATCGCCGCGTCTGTTTGAATATAATTGTCATAAGCGCCGGAATTAATGTCACGATTTCGGGCGGATACGATGCCAACGGAAACGGATCCCCCAAACCCAAACGGATTGCCAATCGCCATAACCCAGTCGCCGACTTGCGCGGATTCGCTGTCGGCCCATTCGACAAATGGAAACGGACCTTCTTGTTCGACTTTCAGCACCGCGACATCCGTCGCCTGATCGGTGCCGATCAACTCGGCCCGCAATGTTCGACCATCCGCGAACACAGCATTAATCTCATCTGCTCCGGTAATCACGTGATCGTTGGTCACGATCAGGCCATCTGCGGAGATCACAAATCCTGAACCGAGCGCGCCTTCTTGGCTAAAGCCTTCTGGATCGCGGCCAAAAAAGGGGTTGAATTCGCTTAAGGGTTCGCCGTCTTCAAACATCGGCAAGTCATTCGCAATGACTTTTGAGGTCGTAATATTGACGACAGCCGGCATCAAACGCTTCGACAAGACGCTGAAACTATCCGGCCGCGTTTGTTGGTCGACCGGCTCGGAGACATCGGACAAAGACTGCGCTGAACTCGCGCCCATAGTGAGGGCGACCAAAGCCAAAGCTGACGAAAAAGACCGTATCAATCGTTTCTCCTACAGGTGTAACAGCCACCTTAACTCTAACTAGGGCGTTATCAGGGCAAGGCGCAAGCCTTTCTCACCCGAAGAACCTCACCATTGCGTAAAGCAATATAGCGCCAATCGCCATCGATAGAAATCCGGATTGGCGAATGGACGCCTCAGGCATGTCAGCAAGCCAGGCGCCAAAGCGTTTCATGGCCGAGGGCGCGCCCGCATAAATGGCTCCCTCCATCAAAAACCACAGACCAATCCCTGCAAATATTATCGTCAACATCGTCGCCCCCTCCCGAATCAAACCCCCCGCCCGAGCCTAAGCTGGGCGGGGGTCATTGAATATAGCTCGCGTGCCTATCGGCGAGCGACGCCGTTTTGACGCGCTTGATCGATGAACTCATCGCAAAGCCCGAGATTATCCGGGGCCACGACGATTCGCGTGCCTTGTGTGAACGCCTTTTCGCAAGCGATCAGAGCCCGCTGGAACCGGAAGAATTCAGCGTCTTGCTCGTAAGCTTCTGCGTAGATCCGGTTCCGCTCCGCGTCACCTTCACCTCGGATTTGCTCCGATTGACGACGTGCGGTCGCTTCTTTCTCGATCCGCAAGCGGTCGGCTTGCGCACGGATTTCGGCCGCATCACGATCACCTTGCGTGCGTTTGTCCGTCGCTTCCTGGTTCCGCGTTTCGATCATTTGACGGAAGACGCCTTGTGTAATGTCTTCCGGCAGCTCAACGCGCTTCAGGCGCACGTCAATGATTTCGATACCACGGTCCTGAATGGCATTGCGAAGATCGTCTCGAATATTGTTCATCAGGATGGTTCGGGCGCCTTCATCCACGACGGATTCTTCACCCTCTGCGCCCACTTCATCACCGGCGAGCGACAATTCACAAATATCAGTCTCAGTGTCGCCCACTTCGATCGTTTCAATCGGCCGTAAAGGTTTGCGGCCTGAAATGATCTCTTCCGGACACTTTTGCGAGAGACGGTTATAGATCGCCGTACGGGCAAAGTTCTCAAGCTGACTTGCACCTGATTCCTGCGTCACGAATTGACGGTAAAATTCCAGCGGCTCATTGATCCGCCAGCGCACGAAGGCGTCAACGCTCAAGCGTTCTTGGTTGACCGCAAACACCTCAAACTCTGGCAAATCCAAGCCGAGATTTCGCTTGTCAAAAAACACAACGCTCTGAACCAGCGGAATTTTGAACTTCAGACCCGCATCGTCCTTATCGCCATTATTATAGACCGCCTGCGCCGCACCAACCTGCAAGACGAGCGCTTGCTGGCGTTGGTCGACGATGAAGAATGAATTGAACACACCGATCAGAGCGACGACCGCGGCGACAATGCCAAGAATACCAAATGATCTCATCTTATTGTCCTCCGTCGCTGCGGCTTACCCGATCAATGGGCAGATAAGGGACAGCCCCCGAATCATTGTCCAAGATCAGTTTCTCCGAACGCGCCAAAATGCGTTCCATGGTTTCGAGATACATCCGTTCCCGCGTCACTTGTGGCGCGAGACGATACTCCGCCAGGATTTGTTCAAAGCGGTTCGCTTCACCAGACGCGAGATCAATCACCTCGGCTTTGTAGGCTTCGGCTTCCTCAATAATCTTGAGCGCTTCACCATCTGCGACGTTGATGATCTGGTTATAGTCACGTGTTGCTTCTTGCCGGGTGGCTTCCGCAATCAAGTCAGCTTCCACAACATCGTTAAACGCGCGGCGCACATCACCGGCCGGGGCTTCGGCTTCTTGAATCTCAACGTTTTGGATACTCACGCCTGATTCATAGCCATCCATCATATCTTGAAGGGCGTCACGCACTTCAATCTGAATACTATTTCGTTCGCGTGTCAGCACTTCATCCAATGTGCGACGTCCAACGACTTCGCGCATCACACTCTCAGCCGCATCCGCGACCAGTTTCGAGCCGCCATCAATATTCAGAATGAACATCTGAGGTTCGCGAATAGACGTGCCTTGATCGACTTCCAACTTGGAAAGGTTCCAGAACACGCGGAACTGGAGATCAACGATGCTTTCATCTTCGGTCAGCATCAAACTGTCCGAGCTGCCCGCGCCAATCGCCGTTTCACGCTGCTCTTCTGAACGAATAATTTCGTGGGTCTCAATCGGCGCCGGGAAATGCACGTGCAGACCGGGATTGAAGATCTTCTCATACTTACCGAATTGGAAGACAGCTGCGCGCTCGCCTTCGTCGACGATTACGACACCGGTCGCCAACCAAGCCACCGCAGCCACAACACCTAAAACAATGAAACCGCCTGGTCCGAGGCTAGGCCCTCGTCCAGCGCCGCCACCGCCGCCGCGTCCACGGCGAGAGAAGCGTTCCTGCATTTTACGCATTTGCTCTTCGATGTCATTGCCACCGCCGCCACCGCCGCCACCGCCTTGGCCGCCGCCGCCCGGACGCCCCCAAGGAGAGCCGCCATTGCCGTTGCCACCAGAACCGCCACTGCCCCAAGGCCCACCATTGGCCTTTGGCGGCTCGTCGCTATTTCCGCTATTATCGTTCCAGGGCATCGCCCCTCCTTTTGGTCACACCAAGTCTCTGGCTTTTTCTATCTAAGGTGCCTATTTGCGCTCGAAAGGCCTCCTCATCAAGGACATAGCCCATGTTTTGGGATAAGAAAGATCGCAAATCCCCTACAGATGCGACAATCCGCACTGCACTTGGCGCCCCAGAATGGCTCTCAGGCGTCCGAATCGGAGCCGAGGGACGCGTCACACTGATCATCGAAGCCGATCCCAGCAACTTGGAAAAATCCGAAGCCCTGCGGCTAGAAGCCGAAGCCAAAGCGATGCAAGTTGATGGTGTTTCGGAAGTATCTTCCGTGCTGACCGCGGAATCAACCGGCTCGAGCTCCGCTCCCGAACCATCTGCTCCAAAGATCCCAACGCATGGCTCAAGACCATCGCCGGGCCGCGGCGCCCGTTTGTCTAACGAAGCGGTGAGCCAGGGGCGCCCTCAGGCCACCGCCCAAATTCCCCAAATCCCTGGCATCTCTAGGATCTTGGTCGTCGCCAGCGCCAAAGGGGGCGTCGGAAAATCGACGGTTTCCGTGAATCTTGCCGCCCGATTTGCCAAACAAGGGCTGCGGGTCGGCCTGCTCGACGCAGACATTTACGGGCCGTCCATCCCCACCATGTTGGGCGTAACGGATCAATCGCCGGGGTCGAATGATCGCAATCAGCTCGTTCCGATCCGCGCACACGGGATCGAATCACTCTCGATCGGATATCTCTCTGACACGGACACCGCGATGATCTGGCGTGGACCTATGGTGCAGTCGGCAATTTCTCAAATGCTGAATGAAACGGCGTGGGGTACGCCTGAAGATCCGCTGGACCTTCTCATCATCGACACACCGCCCGGCACAGGCGAGGCGCAATTAACGTTGGCGCAGCGCGTTCCAGTTACCGCCGCCGTGATCGTCACGACGCCACAAGAGGTCGCTTTGGCCGATGTCCGCCGGGGCGCAAAAATGTTCGAGAAAACGCACATCCCTGTCCTCGGTATCGTCGAAACCATGAGCTGGTTCGAGGACCCAAGCGGTTCAAAACACTATTTGATGGGTGAAGGTGGCGGCGCACGGATGGCGCAAGCGTTAGGTTTACCACTCTTAGCCCAAATTCCCATATTGCAGGCGATCCGCGAAGGTGGCGATACCGGAATACCGGCAGCCATTTCCGAAGGCCCGCAGGCCGATATCTTTCATGAAGCTGCGCGCGATATCGCGTTGGCATTAGACGCGATCCAAAGCAAGCCGGCGCCGAAAATCATATTCGACGAATAAAACGCTTTCGATCAAATTTTACGGATCGCTTGAACCACGATTTCGCACTTTTCCTGTAAGGCGGAATTGAGGGACAAAACATGCTGAGCACATCGTCACGTCTACATACTTTTGTTTACGCCGTACTTTTGTCGGTCGTACTGATCTGCGCGACTGTGCATTTTACCGCCATCGTCGCGCCCTACCTCGACGCTTACGGCGTACACACCGTAACAATCACAGCCGCAATCGCGTCGTGCGCACTCGCGCCCCCGGCATCAGTGATCATGGCAATTTACTCGCACAAATTGATCCAGGTGCAAGAAAAATTACTGGCTTTAGCGACGACCGATCCGCTCACAGGATTACTCAATCGGCGGGCGTTCGCGCATCGCTATGATCGCGAAGAAGCCAGATACCGCCGGACAAACCGTCCGCTATCACTCCTCCTGATCGATCTCGATTACTTTAAACTGATCAATGATAAATATGGCCACTCCGCCGGCGATGAAGCGCTTCGCAAACTCGCTGACCAGCTTCGCCAAACGAGCCGTTTCGGCACCGATGATATCGCGCGCTGGGGCGGCGAAGAATTTGCGGTCATGCTTTCAGATTCAGGGCACCAGTCTGCAATGCGGGCAGCGGAGCGCATTCGTCGTCAAATCGAAATGCTGCAAGTCAAATTTCACGAAGACACGATCCATCTTCAGGCCAGCATCGGCGTCATCGTCTGTCGCAAAGGCGAGCCGTTAGAGATGGCGATGCAGCGCGCGGACTTATGTCTGCGACAAGCAAAAGCGCAAGGCCGCAACCGCGTCATGGCCTTTCCGGAAGAACTTCATTCCGACAGCAACTCTACATCAGTAGCCTAGTCAGACCGCACCACTAAGACTAAGACTGAGTAGACCTCGAATGCATCGCAGATAGGGTGATGCTGAAACAGGATACTGCTCCCAATGTCGTTGCCCTCCATTTTCGATCATCCGCTCAGCCCCGTTAAAGTGGTGGAAGGCGTCACCCGCGCGTCATTTGATGCGGAGATCCGGTCAGCCGGTCAGCCTGTTATCATGAAGGGACTGGTAAAATCATGGCCAGCCGTGATCGATGCGTCTCGGTCGATTAACGACGCCGCCAATCATCTCAAGGACCTAGATGTAGGGGTTTCCGTGCCAACCTTCATCGCCCCGCCGCACGTTCACGGCCGTTACTTTTACACGGACGATATGAGCCGGTTTAACTTCGAGTCGCGACAAGTGCCCTTCAGGTCGATCTTAGACAAATTGTTAGAGCAGCAAAATGAGACGGCGCCGCTGGGCATTTATGCCGGCGCCTCTCCCACGGTACAGACCCTCCCCCGTTTCGCCGAGATCAATCCTATGACGCTGGTTGATGCGCAAACCATTCCGAAAGTCTGGGTCGGAAATTCATCCAAAGTCGCGCCACATTTTGATGTCTCTGAGAACATTGCCTGCGTGGTCTCTGGAAAACGCCGCTTCGTTATTTTTCCGCCTGATCAGATCGGCAATCTCTATGTCGGCCCGATCGATTACAATATGGCTGGACAACCGGCCAGCCTCGTCGATATCAACGCTATCGATCTCGCAAAGTACCCTCGGTTTGACGCGGCAGCGCAGTCCGCCATGGTGGCAGACCTCGAACCAGGAGATGCCGTTTATTTGCCGAGCTTATGGTGGCACTATGTGGAATCCACCGGGCCACTAAACATTTTGGTGAATTATTGGTTCGACCACCTCAAACACGGATCACCGATGAATGTATTAGCGTTGGCACTTCTGGTGATGCGAGATCTGCCACAAAATGACCGCTCGGCCTGGCAGGAAGTGTTTCAACACTACATTTTCGGTGACGACGCACCGACCGCCGTCGAGCACATTCCCTCACGGTTTAGAGGCGTTCTCGATCAACCGTCGCAAGAACGAGATCATAAAGTGAAAACATTCCTCAGGACGCAATTGCCAAACGTCTTGCGTTAAAACGGCGTCCGAACATCAACTTCAGCGCTTGTACGCCTTTGCCGACTTAGCTCGCCTCTTTCTTGACTGCCTCATCAAGATCGTACTCGCGGACCTTGCGGTAAAGCGTAGAGCGACCAATGCCGAGGCGGCGGCTGACTTCACTCATGTGACCGGCATAGTGTTCGATCGCGAATGCAATCAGATCTCGTTCAACATCTGACAGGCTGCGAACTTCACCGTTTTCAACAACCGAAACAGGACCGGACCCAACCTGCCCGACCGCATCATTCGCCGCCATCGGACTCGCGGGCACTTCTGGAAGCGCAGCAATCTCTGGCATCATGCCACTGATTTGTGGGAAATCATGCGGTTGTAAAGTATCACCTTCACAAAGGATCACAGCGCGGAAGACAGAATTCTCTAGCTGACGCACATTGCCTGGCCATTCGAATGCACAAAGCACTTTCAGCGTTTCCTCTGATGCCCCCAAAATACGCGTTCCTTCAGACGCATTGAAGCGTCCGATGAAATGATCGACGAGTGCTGGAATGTCCTCAACCCGCTCCTTCAAGCTTGGCATTTCAATTGGGAAGACGTTCAAGCGGTAGAACAGATCCTCGCGGAATGCGCCTTCCTTGACCCGTTGGGCAAGATCCCGGTTTGTTGCGGAGATGATGCGAACATCCACTTTCACAGGGCGACGCGCGCCAACCGGGTCGACTTCACCTTCTTGCAGCGCACGCAGCAATTTGACTTGCATATCGAGCGGCAATTCACCGACCTCATCCAAGAACAGCGTACCGCCATCGGCCTCAACGAATTTACCAGGCGAGCGGGCGACTGCCCCTGTGAAGGCTCCCTTTTCATGACCGAACAGAATGCTCTCGACGAGATTTTCAGGGATCGCCCCACAGTTGACTGAGATAAACGGCTTACCAGAGCGCTCAGACGCGCCCTGGATACAGCGCGCGATCACCTCTTTACCGACCCCGCTTTCCCCAAGGATGAGCACAGGAATATCTGACGCGGCGCCGCGCTGACCGAGCCGCAAGACCTGACGCATGATCGGCGCGCTGGCAATCATATCGTCAAAGCCCATACCACCTTCGGCCTTCCGCGTAAGGCGTTTCACTTCGCCGGTCAGAGACGACAGTTTTAAAGCGTTCCGGATCGAAACAACAACGCGTTCTGGATTGGCCGGCTTAACCACAAAGTCGACCGCACCCGTACGCATGGCCGCGACGATTGTATCAATCCCGCTAGTCGCTGTGAGCATAATGACAGGAAGCTCTGGACGACGCTCTGTCAGCATTTCCAGCGTTTCCATGCCCGAAAGACCCGGCATGGTGAGATCCAATAGGACAACATCTGCCCCGGCATTCGCATCCGTAGCAATGGCAACGCCAGTCTCGCCATCCGGCGCGGTACGGCAGGCAAAACCCGCTTTCTCGACCGCTGCCGTCAATAGGCGGCGTTGAGTTGGATCGTCATCAATTACCAGAACGGTCTTCGCCATACTCGGTCCCTCGCAGATCTCCACGCAGAATGCGCTTGGTTCATTTCGCTACGCCCCGATATGGCACATAGAGATGAGGTTACGGTTCAGAGGATCGTTTGAATTTTATCGAATTTTTCAGTTTTCAGGCGTGCCTTTGAAGACGTACTCACGCCAGCCAGACCGATCAAAAGGGGCCCATTCACCTTTGGCTTGGGCAAGGCGGTCAGCGACAGCCACCATGACCAACGGATTGACACCCAAGCCGACATGACTTGCTGGGACAACAATATTTTCCGTCATCGCGCCACGTTCCGGCTCTTGAATAGACCCGCGCCAAGCAACCACACCGTCCGACTTGGTCAAGATCGAGGTGGTTGGCACGGGCGGCGCACTCGCCAAATCACGATAGCGGCCTTCGACTTCAGGCTGTGTTTCTTTGCCATTGATCGCTTCAAACAGCCGGCTTGGGGCTGAATGCCGACGATCATTAGAAATTGGACTGCCGAGCGAGATCACCATTCTGACGATATCTGGATGCATTTTGGCGAGTTCGCGCGCGAAAACGCCGCCTAAGCTCCACCCCACGATAGATAAGGGTTCGCCTGTTTCGGCATAGATCCGTTCGACCAGGTCAGACATTTCGAGCTCGCGCGCTTTGTTGAAGCGCACGTTGCGGCCAAGTCCCCAGCCATAGGATTTATATCCAAGGTCATCGAACAGGCGGCGCATCGGACGCGTTGAATGATCACTCGCCATAAAACCCGGTAAGACCAGCACAGGGTGCCCGTCGCCTTTCGGCAGATTTTTCATGCTTTTTCGGAATAATCCGAACGCACCCATCTCAAAAATCGCGCGACCTTCTGTCAACGTCCAGAAAAGATGTGGCGGTTTCGCCATCGTCATCGTCGTCAATTGCGCCTCCCGTTTACCGTGTACATACGGCTATTCGAACAACCATTGCTCGTATCTATTTACGACACAAGACTAGAAATGGATGCCTAATTGGTTAACCAGCCTTTACCTTAGCCTTCGTGGCGCGCGGTTTTTTGGTCGTCGTCGCACGCGTTTTTCGCTTCGTCGACGGCCTGGCTTTGCTTGTTGTAGCCGCCTTTTTAGGCGCCGGTTGGGCGGCGGGCGGGGATAGATCGAGCCCGGCCGCGGCCGCCATTTCCTCAAAGCTTTCTTGCAGACACTGACTGTAGAATTCAGGATCCGGCATCACATCACGATCTGCCGTGAACGTGATGGTGGCTTCGTTAATGTAGCTTTGCACGACATGGCCAAGCGCCATTCCATCCATCAGACATAGCAAACCTTGCATGCTGACCAATTTTGCACCCGCCGAGTAAATCGGCACTGGCGGTCCTGGAACGTTGGTTACGACCGTATTGATGACTGGACGCACCATATAGTTTGCGACCCCGAGTCGCGAATAAAGCTGCGCGCCTAGCGCCATAAACAGCGCTGGCGAGACTTTACTGGCTTCTGTCATTTGGCGCGCACCCAGGGCGCTCGTCATCTCTTTCGAACGGCTGGTTTGGTCATAGACATACGCCATCCGTTCTGCGGCGTCCGAGATATGCGTGCCGAGCGGCGCGATCATCGCCGACACTTGGTTGCCCATCGTGTTTTTCTCGCCTTCGGTACGAACCGAAATCGGAGCCATCGCCGTCATTGTCGTCTTCGGCAGATCATTGTGATGGCTCAAATATTTGTTGAGACCGCCCCCAATGATGGTCAGCATTACGTCATTCACCTTGGCACCGTCTGCGAGCGAGCGAAGCGCTTTGATGTGTGACAGCTCAAATACGCGCCCTTCAACAACCCGATGTGGTGATATCTTTGTATTAAAACGTGTTTTTGGCGCTTCTACGGCCGCCTTTAGACCAAAGTCGCCTTTGATCATGCCTTTGGCAGCACGGTAGATTCCGGGAACCGCTTGAGCGGATACTCCCATCTGGCGAATAGGATTGAGCCACGCCCGGGCATATCCTTTGGCAAACATGCCCACTCGGTTCGGAAACTTCTCCGGCTTCCAAGTGTCAGGCTTATTGGGCGGCGCGACTGTCGGCTCTGGCGTGTGAAGCGCTTGCATCAGATCGATCCCCGACATGCCGTCAATCGCAGCATGGTGGACCTTCGTTACGACCGCATAAGAGCCCTTTGGTACGCCTGGAACATTATCGAGGCCTTCGACCACCGTGAATTCCCAAGGCGGACGTGATAAATCAAGAGGACGGGCAAATAGGCGCGCCGCCTGGATACACAATTGCCGCCAATCGCCTGGTTTCGGCAAAGCGACATGCCGAACATGATATTCGAGATCAAAATCAGCATCTTCGACCCAATAAGGATAATCGACATTGAACGGGACTTTGACCAGCTTCTGCCGCATCGTTTTCGACAGCTGCATGCGGTCTCGGTAGAATTGAAGAATGTCCTTGAACCGCACAAAACCGCCAGGGGCCGTCGACGGATCATAGATTAAAATCGAGCCGATATGCATCGGAGAGCTTGGGGTTTCGAGCGCGACAAATGACGCGTCCATGCCTTGCAACTGTTCCATTTTTCCTCCCGCGTCCGCGCTCATTTGCGCTCTGGTGGCGACATCCAGCGAACTGCATGCAAAACTATGGCCGTTTGCGACGGCTTTGGCCAGCCAGACTCGCGCGAATAGGGAATAAATCTCCTTGCTCGGACAGATTGCGCTTCAAGTCTCCGCGCTAAGTGATACCCAAATCAAGCCCAAATGCGAAAAAATGCTCTTGGCGTCTTGATTGTATTATCCTCGCTAAAACTTCATTTGAGGGCCACAAGATTTGTGTTAGGCGCGTCTGTATTGGGGGAAACTCAAATGTCAGAAAGCCCATCAAAAGGGCGCGTCTTATGGTTTATCTACGCCATCGTGTTTTTCGACGCGGTTGGCTTCGGCTTATTGATGCCGATCATGCCGGAACTGCTAGAAGACGTTGCCGATCTTTCGCTTAGCGACGGCGCAACTGTCGCCGGGCTTTTGCTCACGACATTTGCGCTCATGCAGTTTGTGTTCGCCCCCATCTTGGGCGGATTGAGCGATCGGTATGGGCGCCGATCTGTCTTACTCGTTGCCCTGTTGGGATTTGCGATGGACAGTTTCATCATGGCTTGGGCCCCGACGCTAACTTGGTTGTTCGTTGCCCGCATCGTGTCCGGCCTGTTCGGGGCAACCTATGCGACATGCTACGCGGCTTTGGTTGATATTTCCCATCCCGACGAGCGCGCAAAGCGTTTTGGGCTGGCCGGCGCCGCGCTCGGATTGGGCTTCATCTTCGGACCGGCCATCGGTGGCCTGTTGGGAGAATATTGGGTGCGCCTGCCCTTCATTGTCGCTGGCGCCCTTATCTTGCTCGTCTTCATCTGGGGGTTATTCTTTTTCCCTGAGACGCTCGAACCAAAGAACCGTCGATCATTCTCATGGGCGCGCGCCAATCCGATTGGAAGTCTGATCTCTATTTCGAGGTTTCCGAGCGTTTTGATCGTGCTCGGCGCCCTGTTTCTCATTCAACTATCCAATCACTCCTATTCGAGCATTTGGTCTTTCTACGTCTCGGCCGTCGCCAATTGGACGCCGTTCTTGATCGGGCTATCCATTAGCATTTACGGCTTTGGCGTTGCGGGGGTTCAAGGCGGATTGACGGGGCCGGCTATCGGGCGCTTTGGAGAAGTCAAAGTGGTCTATTTCGCACTCGGCGTGGGGATTGTTTCGTTTCTCATTCTCGGCTTTGCGCAATCCGGATTGCACATCTATATCGCCATTGCGATTGGTGCATTTGCGGGTTTCTTAAGCCCGGCTTTGCAAGCCCTTATGACATCGCGCACGCCCGCCGATTCTCAAGGTGAGTTGCAAGGCGCAATTACCAGTCTTTACAGCCTGGCATCAATCATCAGCCCGGCCATCATGGCGCTCATCTTTACCGCTCAAACAGATGACGCCGGGGTGTATCTCCCCGGCGCCCCATTCTTATTGGCGACCGCGCTGACGGCGCTTGCCTTACTTGTGTTTGCGATCGGGGCTCGTCACTTGAACGATCAACCCCTGCCCGCCGATCAAGCGAGCGACGCGGTCAGAGACACGTTCGACTAAACGCGCTCGATGATGATCGCAGGCGCCATGCCGCCGGCTGCGCACATGGTGACGAGACCATATTTGCCGCCAGAGCGCTCAAGCTCATCCAAGGCCGTGCCGATCAGGATAGACCCCGTCGCACCGATTGGATGACCAAGTGCCATCGCGCCACCATTGACGTTCACTTTCTCGCGGTCGAGGTCGAGATCGCGGATGAACTTCTCTGCCACGACAGAGAACGCTTCGTTGATTTCCCAAACGTCGATGTCATCGGTGGTTAGGCCAGCCTTCTCAAGCACTTTCTTCGCGGCCGGAACCGGGGCGTTGAGCATGAGGCTCGGGCAGTCGCCCATGTTCGCCGTTGCGACGATCCGGGCGCGTGGTTTCCAGCCATTCTTGTCAACCGCGTCTTGAGACGCGAGCAAGAGAGCCGCAGCGCCATCCACCACGCCGGAAGAGTTCCCCGCATGGTGCACGTGATTGATCTTGCCTTCGAGCTCTGGGTATTTCTTGACGACCATAGTGCCGTAAGTATTGCCCTGATCATCGACACGGATGTCCATGAACATGTTGAACACGGTCTTGAGGCCAGACAGGCTCTCCATTGTCGTTCCAGGGCGTGGGAACTCTTCTTTGTCGAGCGCTAGTGAGCCATCTTCATTATAGACCGGCACAACAGACTTATCGAACCGGCCTTCCGCAATCGCCCGCGCAGCGCGCTCTTGGCTAACCACGGCGAGCTGATCAACAGCTTCGCGATCGATGCCTTCCAAAGTTGCGATCGCATCGGCGCAGACGCCTTGTTGAGACTGTGGGTGCTTTTCCCGCAAGCGCATATTCCCCGCATCCACCATGGGCGGAACTTTCGGGTCTGCAGTTGCAGAGGTATAGCTCATCATTTCCGTACCGCCGGCAATGACAACGTCTTCCATGCCAGACATCACCTGCGCCGCAGCTAAGCTGACCGTGGTGATGCCAGAGCCGCAAAAACGGTCCAATGTCACACCAGACGCTTTGATGTCATAGCCCGCGTCGAGCGCTGCCATCCGGCCCAGGTCTGCGCCCTGTGCGCCGCGCTGAGAGCTTGTGCCCCAGATGATATCATCGACTTCGGCGGTATTGAGATTGTTACGATCACGGATCGCGCTCAGCACCGTCGCGCCGAGGTGTTGCGGGTGCAAGTGGGCGAGCGCGCCCTTGCCTTGTTTGCCGATACCGCGAGGTGTGCGGCAGGCGTCAATGATATATGCTTCGGCCATCTGACTGCTCCTGTAGGTGGGATCTATAGGAGCCATATGCTTGACGCACGCGTCAACTTCAAGGCGTGACCTTACGTGATAGCGCGCAACGGAAACACGCCGGTGGCGCTAGCGTTTATCGGCTTTCCCACCGATCAACACAAAGCGACGATCGCAATACATGCACTCGACCTCATCATCGCTGCCCATCTCATACCAGACCAAAGGGTGGCCTAAAGCCCCGCCGCCGCCATTGCATGACACTTTGCGGTCAACAACATAGATCGTTTCCGGATCTTTATAGGACGGGGCGTTCGACATCTGTGGGCTCTCCGTGCGCTGTTCGCAACTATAGCGCTAGCTAGGCTGCGCCGTGCCGGGCGTCAATCCAGTCGGATAACGCGTCGCAGCTGTCCACAGTCCAAAACACAAAAGACTTGAGCGAATCCGGACAAGCCACCTATATCGAACAGCCTAAGCCCATGGAGCCGGAATGAGCACGCCAGAATACGCCATTGAAGCGATTGGACTGGAAAAGGTCTATAAAGCCTCTGGCAAATTGCCTGAGAAGCGCGCCCTGAAGGGGATCGATCTAAAAATCAAGCGCGGTAGTATATTCGGCCTGCTCGGCCCAAATGGCGCGGGCAAGTCGACCTTCATCAACATTCTCGCAGGTTTGGTGACCAAAACTTCGGGCACCGCGCGAATTTGGGACTTAGACATAGACGCGCATCCACGTTCATCTCGCGCGGCCATTGGCGTGGTGAACCAAGAAATCACAATGGACCCATTCTTCACCCCGCTCCAAGCAATTGAGTTGCAGGCGGGCTATTATGGGGTCCCAAAGTCAGAGCGCAGAAGTCTCGAAATTCTCGCCGCGGTGGGGCTCGAAGACAAAAAAGACGCTTATGTGCGGCAATTGTCCGGCGGCATGAAACGCCGGCTCATGGTCGCAAAGGCCTTGGTCCACAATCCACCGGTCTTGATCTTGGACGAGCCGACGGCGGGCGTCGATGTCGAACTTCGCCGGTCACTTTGGGCCTATGTACGAGAACTACATGCGAACGGCACGACCATTATCCTGACGACTCATTACCTCGAAGAAGCCGAAGAGCTATGTGACGAGATCGCAATTATCAGTCATGGCGAGGTCCTCGCACAGGAGCCGACCCCGCAACTTCTATCTCGGCTCGATCAACGTTTGTTGAAAATCACGCCAAAAGACACGTTAAGCGCCTTACCTGATGCCTTAAGCGATTTGAGTGCTGAGCTCAGCTCGGACGGGGTTCTGAATATCACCTTTCGGAGCTCTGAGACAGGAATTGGACGCCTGCTCGAACGCGTGCGCGAGGCCGGGATCGGGGTTGCCGACCTATCGACCGAGCAACCCAACCTCGAAGATGTCTTCGTGGCGATGACCACCGAAAACGCTTAGCTGCCTTTCACCAGGCGAAGCTCAATCCGCTTCAATTCGCGCAGCAGATTCAGTTGGTTCATTCGCATCCAGAACCAGACCTTGATCAGCCCCACAGCCAGGCTAGCCCAGCCAAACAGCGCGCCCCAGAGGATGACATATTTGATGCTCTCGGCTTGCAGCATGTTATAGCCTGCCCATAGCGTCAGGGCGAAAAACCCGAAACTGAGCAGGAAAGCGAATGCGGTCCAGTAGCGAAGCGGGCCGGAAAATGTCATTCCCATTTGCTGAAACAAACCGGTATCTTGTTCGAGCTCCTTCAAGAAGGCCTCGTCATCGTCGTTTAGACTGCTCAATAACCGATCTTCAAATGTACTCATTAGGTCTCTCCTTTCAGACAGGATTTCAAATGCTGCCGCGCCTTGAAAATACGCGACTTTGCGGTTCCCACTGGCACACCTGTGACAGCAGCAATTTCGTTGAGGCTGAGCCCTTCACCAAAGAATAGGATCGCGGCCAGGCGGTGATCATCGCTCAAAGATGCGAGCGCCTGATCGATCTCGACTTGCAATTCACCCCGCGCCGGTTGGCTTGGCTCTGGCGCCGCATCCAATGGCGCCGTCCGGGTGCGGTCACGCTGCGCTGTGCGGATGCGATCAACGCACTTGCGTCTCAAGATCCCAAACGCCCAGCCGGGAAACATCGCTGGATCCGAGAGCCGAGGCCACCCTCGGCAGATTGCCGCCCAGGCCTCCTGCACGGCTTCCTCGGCGTCTTGGCGATCGCGGACGAGCCGCAGAGCAGTTCGCATCAAGCGTGGATACCAGCGCGCGGCCAAACGGTTCGCCGCTTTGCGATCTCCGGCCCGCGCCAGCGTGACGAGCAATTCGTCATATACGCGTTCCGTTTGCGGCGTGGCCATGCAGCGTCTCCTTGTGACTTGCATATAGATAGTCGCTGGCGGCACCAAAAAGGTTCACCTTCACGCTGAGAGAGGCCTTACCGACACGAAACTTTGCGATAACAGGAGAGCCTGAAAGCGCATTTGGGAGGTTCGGTTTGGACTATAAAGACGTGGTCATGGGGCGCCGCAGCATTCGCGGATATCAAGATAAACCCGTCCCAAAGGCTCTGATCAAAGAGATCCTAGAAATGGCCATGCGGGCACCAACCTCGCTCAATACACAGCCGTGGAATTTCTATGTTGTCTCTGGCGACCCGCTGAACCGTATTCGCAAAGGCAATGTCGAACGAAACCTCGCGGGCGTCCCTGACTCCCGCGAGTTCCGCGGCGGGCCTGGCTATGAAGGCGCGCATCGCGAACGCCAGATCGGCATCGCCATCCAACTGTTTCAGGCCATGGGCATCGAGCGCCATGATAAGGAAAAGCGTCAGGATTGGGTACTGCGCGGCTTCCGCCAATTCGACGCGCCGGTCTCTGTCGTCGTCACTTATGACAAGTCGATCCATGGGTCCGACATCGCCCCCTTCGATTGCGGCGGCGTCGTCAACGCCTTGGTCAATGCGGCTTGGTCAAAAGGCTTAGGCTGCGTGATCAATTCACAAGGCATTATGCAATCCCCCGTCGTACGCGAACATGCCGGAATTCCGGATGATCAAGTAATTATGATCTGCGTCGCCATGGGCTGGCCAGATGACAGTTTCCCGGCCAATGCGGTCGTCTCGACACGGAAAACCGTCGACGAAGGCGCCGTATTTGTGGGCTTCGACGACTAGCCGTCGGTCGTGTGTGTCTCCCGCGCGATCTCTTCAATCCAAGGCAAATGCTCCCGCCCGACAAAGATCTGATCGGCAATCACATAGCCGGGCGAACCGACTATACCGATTTCATCCGCTTCCGCGGTCGCTTGTTCGAGCGCGGCGCTCGCACTCGCGAGCGCGCGTTCGTCGATACCGCCACCGTGCGCCATCAACGAGCGTACAGTATCTGGATCGTTTAAGTCTGCATGCGCAACCCAATAGGCAGCAAACGCCGCCCGAATAAACGGCAATGGATCACCCTCAATTTGTGCGAGGACACCAAGCGCCAGATCGGTTTCGCCCAATCTCGCCGGATATTTCAGATCGATCCCCTGTAGCCCCGCATACTTGATCATCAATGCACGTTGTGATGCCGCGCGGACGCGGCGATGGCTTTCGCCAACCGTTTCTTCTTTGCCGAGTTTAGGGACATTTCGCTCAACCGTGCGGTATGGCCGCCAAACGACCTCGAGCCCAAGCCGCGCCGCGAGCGCCAAGGTTGGCTTCATGGCGAGATAGGCGCCGGGCGACTTGAAATCGATATAGACAGTCAGCATGCGGCTAGCTCATAGGCAATGTCCGGCGCTGGCCCCTCTCGTCCAGAAAGGGCCCATCGCAAATATGGGATGTGCTCACGGCCGAAGAAAATTTCGTCGCCCAGAACATAGGTCGGGACACCGTAAATACCGTTTTGATGGAATTGTGGTTGCAACTCATCGTGACGCGCGCGCCCTTCTCCGGATGCAAACGCTTGAAAGCCCTCCGTAGAGACGCCGGCTTCAGCCAAACACGCTTCCACCACCGCGATATCCTCAATGTCTATCCTCGATTTTGGCGGCGTGAGTTAGACATTGAGGAT
>JBCBBY010000062.1:0-22609 GCA_038531195.1 Pseudomonadota bacterium | reverse complement strand
CTGGAATGTGGCTTGCGGCGATTGCACTCGACGCCATCAGAGCTGCAGCGATTACTTTACGCATCAATCCCTTGACGGAAGCGGATGCGCAAACGGCAGAAACGATTCGTCAAATCCGGATTGAAGGCAATCAACGGATCGAAGACCGGACGGTGCAATCTTATCTGCTCGTCTCACCAGGCGATCCATTCGATCCAGCCCGGATTGACCTGTCTTTGAAGACGCTGTTTGCGACGGGCTTGTTCGCCGACGCATCGTTTGAAAAAGCCGGATCCGACTTGGTTGTTCGCGTTGTCGAAAACCCCATCATCAACCGCGTCCTGTTTGAAGGAAACCGCGCGCTCGACGACGACAAATTGCGCGAAGAGATCCAGGCCGCGCCGCGCGGGATCTTTACCGCAGCCCGTGTGCAAGCTGATGTACAGCGTATTCTCGAGCTTTATCGTCAGTCTGGTCGGTTCTCCGCGACGGTGGAGCCGCAATACAAACCGCTGGATCAGAACCGCGTTGACCTCGTCTTCGTCATGACGGAAGGCCCCGTGACCGGTGTGCGGGCGATCAACATTATTGGCAATGATGCATTTTCCGATCGCCGTCTGCGCAGTGAAATTGTCACCAAACAATCGCGCTGGTGGCGGTTCTTTAGCTCTAATGACAATTACGATCCTGGCCGATTGGAATTTGACCGCGAATTGCTGCGGGAATTCTATCAGAACAAAGGCTATTACGATTTCCGCGTGATTTCGGCTGTGGCCGACCTGACGCCGGATCGCGAAGATTTTTACATCACCTACACGATTGAGGAAGGTGAGCAGTATTCGTTCGGCGAAGTTGAGGTGGAAACCGCGCTCGATAAGCTGAGCAGTGAAGGCTTGAAACGCGCCGTACCGTTCCAAGAAGGCGAACAATTCCGCGGCGATCGAATCGAAGACACGATTGATACGCTGACATATGCCGCAGGGATTGCCGGTTACGCCTTCGTTGACATCACGCCGCGATTGGAAGCCGATCCAGTGACCCGCAAAGTCAATGTCACGTTTGCCATTGATGAGGGCCCACGCGTATACATCGAGCGCATCAACATTAACGGCAATACGCAGACGCTCGATCGCGTCATCCGACGGGAATTGCGTGTGGCCGAGGGCGACGCGTTTAACCGCGTGCTCTTAGACCGGTCGCGTAACCGCGTGCGGGCGCTCGGATATTTTGAGAATGTTGAGATCACAGAACGGGCTGGGACCAGCCCCGACCGGACGATTGTTGATCTCGATGTCACTGAAACGGCGACAGGCGAATTGGCCTTTGCGGCCGGTTTCTCGTCTGTCGATTCCTTCTTGTTGGACGTGAGTGTCACGCAGCGCAATTTGCGCGGTCGAGGTCAGACATTTGTCGGGCGGGTTTCAGCCTCAGACCGCCAGCAATTCGTCGATGTGCGCTTCCAAGAACCGCGCTTCCTCGATCGGAACCTGTCCGCTGGGATCGAACTCTTTTCGACGCGCTCTGACTTTCTGGATGTTTCCGACTTTGAATCAGAAACCATTGGTGGCGGCTTCAATTTTGGCTTCCCAGTGTCTGATAATACAGGCCTGCAATTGCGGTATCGATTGCAGTCCGACGAGATTAATGTTGAAGACAGAAATCTCCTGATCTTCGACGATACGGGGCTCCTCGCGACAGAAGAGCAAGTCGTTGATAATGGCACACCAGATGATCCGACGGACGATTTCACGATTACCGTCCCGATCGATTCAACCACTCCGCCATTCCCAGCCGGAACAACATTGGTGGACCAATGTTCACCGCTATTTTTGGCTCGGTCTTCCATTTGTAATAGCGAACGTTCTGACATTACGTCTTTGATCGGCTATTCGTTTAACTGGGACCGCCGAAACGATCCGATCGCGCCGACCGGTGGCTTTGATTTCTCCTTGAGCCAAGACTTGGCCGGTATTGGCGGCGACGTCCAATATTTGCGGACCGAAGTAACCGGTGCGACCTATCGCGGTATCTTCCCCGGCGTCCGTGCGAGCGTGCGCGTGTCTGGCGGCGTGATTGAGCCGCTTGGGAATGATGAAACGATCCGTATTAATAACCGCTTCTTCCGCGGTGGATCATCATTCCGTGGCTTTGATGTTGCGGGTTTAGGGCCGCGCGTTGTGGACACGTTGTTTGATGATGAAGGCAACGTGATTAGCGTGAAGCCGCTCAACTCGCTGGGCGGTAAAATCTACTATCAAGGGACCGGTGAACTCACGATCCCGAACTATTTGCCCGAGGAGTATGGCATTCGGACCAAACTCTTCATCGAAGCCGGCTCGGTCGGGATTTTGGATGATGAAGATATTCCGGATCCCGTTTCTTTCACCACGGTTTCGGGTCAGATTAACAATATTCCGCCGGGTACGCCGGCGATACGGTCAGTTGAAGATGCGCTTGGGCTACGTGCCGCAGCGGGTCTTTCTGTGGGTTGGGATTCGCCGTTCGGACCGATTCAGTTCGACTTTTCACACATTCTTCGCAAGGAAGAGTTTGATAGGACTGAGACTTTCCGGTTCAGTACTTCCACTCGTTTCTAAGACATTCTCAATAGGAGAGAGACTTATGTTCCGTCTTAAATCCATCATGGCTGCGTTTGCGCTTTTGTTCACCGCGCCTATCGCTCTGAGCCCGGCCGCGACCGCGCAAGGCACCAAAGTGGTCGTCATCGATCGCGTCAAAATCTATGCAGAAAGCCAAGCTGGCCAAGACTTGCGCAACAAAGTTGCAGCGATCGAAACAACGATGCAGGCTGAGCTCAAGCCAACCGCAGACAAATTGCAGGCCGATGGCAGCTCGCTCGAAACCAGAACTCAAGGTATGAGCCGCGAGGCGATCTTAGCGGATGCTGCTTTGAAAGGTGAGGTCGAGCAATTGGCGCGCGAAGCGCAATTGTTTGAACGTAGCCGTCAGATCACAGCGAACGAGTTGGCTTTGACGGAGCGTGCGGCCCTGGCAGAGTTCAACAATGCTCTGATCCCAGTTTTGCGCGAAGTGGTCGCTGAAAACAGCGCCAATATCATTCTCGACAAATCGCAGGTTGTTTTTGTTGACGACGTGACGGATGTTTCGGCCTCGGTCATTGCGAAGTTGAATGCTGCGACGCCTACGATTAATGTGGTGCGTCAGAAAATGCCGACGCAACAACCGCAGCAGTAATTCAAACGGGGGGCTGATGGCGATAGATCAGCGCTTTTACACTCAATTGGGTCCGCACCCGCTGCGGACCCTTTTGCGCCTTTGTGATATCGATGCCGAAGTCTCAGAGGACCCTGTCATTACAGGTATTTCTTCCGCTGCCGAGGCACTCCCAGGCGATATTTGTTTTGTCGATAGCGGCGCTAAAGCGGCGAGCGCTTTGAACCCAAATGCCGCGGCCTGTTTTATCCGAGACGCGGATGCAGACAAATTGCCGAATACGGTCGTGCCAATCATTGTCCCGCAACCAAGATACGCACACAAGCTGGCGAGCCACGCATTGTTTGAGCTCAAAGACTGGCAAGTCGATGGCGATGCGCCCGCCATTCACGCAACCGCCAGCATTGCGCCAAGCGCCGTGATTGGCGCAGGCGCGGCGATCGGTGAAGCGGCGATCATTAGCCCCGGAGCCGTGATTGGCCCGGGCGTTCAAATCGGTGCGCGCACTGTGATCGGGCCGAACGCGGTGGTCCGCTGTGCCCTGATCGGCAATGATGTTTCGATCCATGCGGGTGTGATTGTCGGGGAAGCTGGGTTCGGCGTAACGCCAGGCTCACGCGGGGCCGAAGACGCGCCGCAATGGGGTCGCGTGATCATCCAAGACTTCGTGACAATTGGCGCGAATACGTGTGTCGATCGCGGGGCCTTTGACGACACAATCATCGGCGAGCGCACCAAAATCGATAATCTCGTTCAAATCGCCCACAATGTTGTGATCGGTCGCAATGTGGTGATTGCGAGCTTTACCGGCATTTCTGGCACCAGCACGATCGGAGACGGTGTGGCGATGGGCGGTCAGGTCGGTGTGGCCGATCATATCCATGTTGGTGCGGGCGCCCGAATCGCAGCCTCTGCTGGGATCATGCGGGATGTCCCCGCGGGTGAAACCTATGGCGGAGTTCCAGCCAAGCCGCTCAGACAATATTTCCGCGAAGTCTCGTGGCTCGAAAAACAAGTTGCAGCAAAGAAAAAACCGACATGACGGTCACAATACACCCTACCGCTGTGGTTGAGGATGGCGCGCAGTTGGGCACCGGCGTGACGGTTGGCGCAATGTCTTATGTTGGGCCCGACGTCGTGCTTAAGGACAATGTTATCTTGCACCCGCGCGCGACGGTGATCGGTCACACGGAGCTCGGCGAAGCGGTTGAAGTCTATCCCGGCTCAGTGCTCGGCGGTCCCCCGCAAGTGCTCGGCTATAAGCCAAGCGATGAGTCGCGCTTAGAAGTCGGTGCGCGCACCATCATGCGAGAACACACCACGCTGCATACCGGATCGCCTGAACATGGCGGTCGAACCAAAGTCGGCGAAGACTGTTTGTTCATGGCGCATACGCACGCCGCACATGACTGTGTGCTCGGAAACAAATGCGTGATCGCCAATAACACCCATATTGGCGGCCATGTGACGGTCGGTGAGCAAGTCTGGTTCGGCGGCGCCGTGGCGGTGCATCAATGGTGCCGAATTGGTGACCACGCTTTCGTGGGCGGCGGCGCAATTTTGGTTGCCGACGTTATTCCGTTCGGCTCTGTGGTCGGCAATCATGCGCACCTTGCGGGCTTGAATGTCGTCGGCCTGAAGCGACGCGGCTTTTCAAGAGAGACCATCCGTAGCATGCGCTCGGCCTATCGCATGATGTATGCGAAAGAAGGGACATTCTCTGAACGGCTCGAGGATACCGCGGCGGCCTATTCAGAGGTGCCGGAAGTCATGCAGATTGTAACCTTCATTCGCGATAGTAAGAATCGCGCTTTGTGTTTGCCGCGCTAGGAGGCGCTTTTGGCTCCGCTTGGGATCATTGCAGGACTTGGCGATTTGCCTGTTCAGGTCGCAGAAGCCGCGACCGCGCGCGGGCAGGGCGTTTATATTCTCCGATTGAAGGGCTTTGTAGAACCGGCACTAGATGACTATCCTGGCGAGATTGCGGGCATCGCTGAGATCGGCAAAGCGTTTAAAGCCTTCAAACGCGCGGGCTGCGAGCAAATTTGTTTCGCTGGCATCGTAAAACGACCGGACTTTCAGTCTTTGAAGCCCGATTTCAAAGGCATTTCTCTTTTGCCCAAGGCCATTGCGGCAGCGCGCGAGGGCGATGATGCTTTGTTGCGCTTCTTGATTGGCTTGTTCGAAGCGGAAGGGTTTGAGGTGATTGGCGCAGATGAAGCGGCCGGGTCGCTGACCATTGGCAGTGGGTTACTGGCAGGCCCCACGCCCGGTGACGCTGCTATGGCGGATCTTAGAAAAGCCGCTGATATTGCCTTGCAAATGGGCCAGCTCGATATCGGGCAAGGGGCGATTGTTGCTAATGGTCTGGTCCTCTGTGTCGAGGCGCAAGAAGGCACAGATCATATGCTAGAGCGCTGTGCGCAGCTGCCGGAAGAAATCCGCGGTACCGAAACGGCGCGGCGCGGCGTCTTAGTGAAACGGCCGAAGCCAGAGCAAGAGCGGCGGATCGATCTTCCGACGATCGGTCTCAACACGGTTGAACTTGCCGCCAAAGCAGGTCTTGCCGGTATTGGATTTGAAGCAGATGGCGCTTTGATGCTCAATGCTGAGGAAATTAAAGCCCGTGCCAACGCACTTGGGCTGTTTCTTTATGGCTTTCCCAAAGCGGATGCGACGTGAGCGCGCCGCGCGTCTATCTCGTCGCGGCGGAGCCGTCTGGCGACTTACTCGCGCGGGAAACGGCAGAAGCGCTTAAGGCCATCGCGCCGGACATCCATCTTGAAGGCATAGGCGGGCATGAACTTGCCAAGATTGGCATCGAGTCGCCGATTGATACAGCGCCGCTCTCAATCCTCGGATTGTTCGAAGGTTTGAAAGCCTATGGCACCGTGGTGAAGCTCGCGGATGCGGCGGCTGATGCGATCATCGCGGCGAAGCCTGACGCGGTCGTCTTAGTCGACTCATGGGGCTTCATGCTGCGTGTCGCGCAACGCGTGCGGGCCCGCGATCCGAATATCAAATTGATCAAACTCGTCGGCCCACAAGTCTGGGCGACGCGGGCAGGGCGGGCAAAAACGCTCGCCGCCGCCGTCGATCATCTGATTTGTATCCACCATATGGAAGTGCCTTATTACGAGCCTTTCGATCTGCCGGTGACAGTCATGGGCAATCCCGCGCTTAGCCGAACCGAGACGGGTGACGGCCCAGGCATGCGAGCGCGATTGGGCGTTGCGGATGATGAGCGTGTGTTGCTCGTCCTGCCCGGCAGCCGACCGAGCGAAATCAAGCGTGTTGCACCGGCTCTGGTCGAAGCGGCGTGGATCATGAAGTCGGAGACGCCCGATCTTAAGGTGGTGATGGCCCCGGCCCCGTCCATTCGCGACCAGTTTTTACAAGCCTTTCCCGGGCTTGATGCCTGGGCAATGCTGACGGATGACACCTATTCGACGATCGATGTGATGGCCGCCGCAGATTACGCCTTAGCCTGCTCAGGGACAGTAACCTCAGAGCTCGCGGTTCAGGGGACCCCCTTTTTGGTGGCCTATCGTACCGGCTGGATCACCTATGTGATCGGGCGATATTTGTTGTTTAAACCCGAACATATCACGCTGCTGAATATAGCTGCCGATGATACCGAAATCGCCCCTGAATTCCTTCAAGCCGAGCTCAAACCCGAGACCGTGGCGGCAACCGCGCAAGCCATGTTGGCTGATACAGGAAAGCTAGAGGCGCAAATTGAGGCCCAAAACAAAGCGCTCTCCCGCATGGGAGAGCGCGATGCAGCGGCATCAGAGATAGCCGCGAAAACGATTTTGGATGTGATTAGCGCGCGCTGATCGGCACGAAGTCGCGCATCGCAGCGCCTGTATAGATCTGACGTGGACGACCAATGCGCTGGCTTGGATCTTCGATAAACTCGTTCAGCTGAGATACCCAACCGACGGTCCGCGCGAGCGCGAAGAGAACCGTAAACATTTCCGTTGGGAAGCCCATCGCATCGAGGATGACGCCTGAATAGAAGTCGACATTCGGGTAGAGTTTCTTTTCGCGGAAGTAATCGTCTTCCAGCGCCAGACGCTCGAGCTCTTTGGCGACGCGCAGGATCGGCGTGTCGATGCCAAGCTCGTCGAGCACCTCATGTGCCGTTTTTTGCATCACCGTGGCGCGCGGGTCGTAGTTTTTGTAGACCCGGTGACCAAAGCCCATCAGGCGGAAACTGTCAGATTTGTCTTTCGATTTTTCGATATATTCTGGGATACGATCGACGCTGCCAATTTCGCGGAGCATGTTGAGGCAAGCCTCGTTCGCGCCGCCATGGCTTGGTCCCCAGAGAGACGCGACGCCCGCAGCAATCGCGGCATAAGGGTGCGCGCCCGACGATCCGGCCAGCCGAACCGTCGATGTTGACGCGTTTTGCTCGTGATCGGCATGCAGGATGAAGATTTTGTCCATGGCGCGGGCCAGGGTTGGGCTGACTTCATACTTTTCTGCAGGCAGTGAGAAACACATGCGCAAGAAATTCTCGCCATATGACAACTCGTTCAATGGATTCACAAAGGGTTGGCCTTGCGAGTATTTGTAGATGCGGGCCGCCAGAGTTGGCATTTTCGCGATCAGGCGAATGTAGGCGAGATTGCGCTCTTCTGGGTCAGAGCTGTCCATGGCGCCTGGATAGAAGGCCGACATCGCGCCGACCGTACCCGTCAGCATCGCCATTGGGTGGCTGTCACGGCGGAAACCATCAAAGAAGCGGTCCATTTGCGTATGCAGCATTGTATGTTGAGTGACGCGGCCATTGAACTCGCGGAATTGCGCTTGGGTCGGCAGCTCGCCGTTTAGAAGCAAATACGCGACTTCCAAAAAGCCAGATTGCTCCGCCAGCTGGTCGATTGGGTATCCGCGGTGCAGCAGGATGCCTTTCTCACCATCGATGAATGTGATTTGGCTTTCACAAGAGCCGGTTGAGGTGAACCCAGGGTCCAACGTAAAAACGCCTGCATCGGCATACAGGCGTTTTACATCTACAACATCAGGACCGTGCGTGCCGCTCAAAATTGGCAGCTCGATGGTCTGGTCCTTAATATTAAGTGTCGCTGTACCTGTTTGCTTGGTCTTATTGATCATTATAGCCCTCTTGCATCTCTCTCCGTTTGCCCGCCCTCAAGCAGGCAAGTGTTTTCCTAATCTCGCCAAGACTTCGTCGCGGCCAAGCCAATGCATGACTGGTGCCAAATCCGGCGCCGGCAACCCGCCGGTCAATGCGGCCCGCAAAGGCGGTCCGACTTGCCCCATAGATAGCGTGTGCACCGCACAATACGACTCCAGCACTTTCTGTAACGCTTCAATAGTCCAAGAATCTGATTGGTCTAGTGCCTCACGGAGATCTCTCAAACGATTGATGCCGTCTTCCCGTAATGCCTTCCGGGCTTTTTTATTCAGATTGTCGGCATTGCTGTCCCATAAAAAGCGACAAGATTCAGCTAATTGCGGCAGAGTTTGCCCCCGTTCTTTGAGAATGGGCAAGGCATGCTGCAGGCGCTCAGTCAGGGTTTCAGAGACGTCTGTGAGTTTCGCGATTTCTGGCGTCACGAGGCTTAAAAGCCGGTCTTCATCTATATTTCGGATGAAATGCGCGTTTACATCGCCCAATTTCTCTAAATCGAGCCGTCCGGGAGCTTTATTGATGTCGGAGAGGTCAAATACCGCTGACGCCTCATCCATGGTGAAAATCTCTTGGTCGCCATGGCTCCAGCCGAGACGCATGAGGTAAGAGTTCATCGCATCCGGCAAATAGCCCATATCGCGATAAGCGAGCGTTGAAAGCGCGCCATGGCGCTTGGACAGTTTGGCGCCATCTGAGCCGTGGATCATCGGAACATGCGCGAAGTCAGGCACGGCCCACTCCATGGCCCAATAGATCGGCAATTGGCGAAACGTGTTGCGGAAATGATCGTCGCCGCGCACCACGTGGGTGACCCCCATATCGTGATCGTCGACGACCACCGCCAGCATGTAAGTCGGTGTGCCATCTGCTCGAAGCAGGATGAGATCATCGATTTCAGACGTCTTCAGGGTCACGTCGCCTTGGACATGATCGGTGACCGAAATGGTGTCTTGGTCTGGCGCTCTTAAGCGCACCGTAAACGGCGCCTCTGGGCTCGGCGGATCGCCGCCATCTCGCCACGGTGAACGGTAGGGGGCGAGCAGCGCGTCGGCTTCAGCGCGGAGGGCCGCGCGAGCGTCGTCGCTTAGGCTTTCGTCTTTTGCTGCGGCGCGTTTGGCTTCGCCCTCATCGCGGCGCGCTTGCAGCTCTTCAGGCGTCGCGTAGCAGCGAAATGCGTGACCAGATGCGATCATCGCCTGCGCGCACGCGGCATGGCGGTCTGCGTTGCGGCTTTGAAAAGTTGGGGCTTCATCCGGCGTCAGACCCAGCCAGTCCATGCCATCCAGAATGGCTTGCGTGGCCTCCTCGGTGGAGCGTTTTTTGTCTGTATCTTCAACGCGTAACAGGAATTTTCCGCCATGACGCTTGGCGAGCAAGTAATTGAATAAAGCGGTGCGCGCGCCGCCAATATGCAGCATGCCAGTGGGGGATGGCGCAAACCGGGTAACGACTGTCATCGACTTAATTTCGTCCGTGGATTCAAGCTTGTGGATTATCTTCCCCGCTTCAACACGGTCTGCTAAAGTTTCGCAAGGGGCGCGGAGGAAAGATGCAGCGATTTCCGCTGCCTGCAATCGGCACTTGGGGAAACATTGAAGCACCGATCGGCTTTGCAATCGGCATGATTGCGGGGACTGCGGGCTATTTTTCGCTCAGTTTTGAGCCCGACCCGGCTTTGATTGCTATTCTGACAGGCATCTGCTGGGGCGCTTGTCTCTGCGGGCGACGATGGTCGCTTATCGTGCCGGTGATGACACTCCTTATCATGCTCTCTGGCGCCGGAGCCGGATTGGCCTCCGGCAGTTTCGCAACGTGGCGAACGCAACATGTTGCCATTGAGCAGCCGGTCGGGCCGGTTTTACTGGAAGGGTGGGTGGTTGAAGCTCAGCCGGCACAACGCGGCGTCCGGTTGGTCGTACGCGTTCACGCCCTCGACGGGCATGCCATGGCCGACACGCCGACCACAGTGCGGGTGACTCACATACTCCCGCTCAACACCGAACCTGGGCGGTTTGTGCGCTGCTGGGCGGTGTTACGCCCGCCGCCGCAGCCGGTCATCGCGGGAGACTATAATTTCGCCCGGCAGGCCTGGTTCTCGCGATTTGGCGGGGTCGGCTATGTCCAAGGTCGATGTCGGGGCGGGGCGCTCGGAGCGCCGTCTGGCGGGATGGCGTCGGCCGAGCTATCTGTGGCGAAAGGCCGGCGGACGCTGGCGCGATACGTCAACGCGGCCGCGGGTGAACGCGCAGGTGGGTTTGCTGCGGCATTGGCGTCTGGGGATCGCAGCTTCATGCGCCCGGAAGATCAGGAGGCGTTGCGCGGCTCAGGTCTCGCGCATTTATTGGCAATCTCGGGTTTGCATATGGGGATTGTCGGCGGTTTGGTTTTCTTGGCCTTGCGGCGCGGCCTCGGATTGATTGAGCCATTGGCGCTTCGGATCAGCGTGCGTAAGCCTGCCGCTTTCGGCGCTCTCATGGCGTGCGCCGCTTATTTGGTGCTCTCGGGTGGTAGCATCTCAACCCAACGGGCCTTTATTATGGCGGCAGTGGCCTTTGGCGCGGTGCTGATTGATCGTGCGGCGCTTAGCATGCGGTCGCTTTCGATCGCGATGACCGCGATCCTCATTCTGGCGCCTTGGTCGGTTTTAACCCCTGGTTTTCAAATGTCCTTTTCAGCGACGGCGGCGCTGATCGCGACTTATGAGATGTGGCGCGCGCGGCAAGACTGGTTGGGGTATCGACCGTCCGGCGTCATGTTCTGGTTAAAATCTCTGATTGTGACTTCCATTGTATCAAGCGCGGCGACCGCGCCATTTGCGCTGTTTCACTTCGATCGCGTCGCGGGGTTGGGCGTATTGGCAAATCTCGCCGCGATGCCGATCATCTCTTTAGTGAGCGCGCCGCTCGCGGGCGTCGCTTTGCTGCTTGCGCCGATCGGTCTAGATGGCTGGGCCTTGCGAGGGTTTGGTTTGTCGCTCGAAGCGTTGCTTGCGGTCGCGCACACCTTTTCAGGCTCTAACGCCGCGAGCCCGGGCTTTCCTCCCATGCCGGAACTGAGCCTGGTGATCTTTGTGGCGGCGATTGCCATTTGTACGCTGTCATTGAGCGGGCGCTGGAAGGCGGCAATTATGCTTATGCTGGCGGGCGCGGGCGCCTTGATCTGGGGTGGGTCAGCCACCGACCGGATCCATTGGGCGCCGTCCGGCGAGCTATTCTTAGAACATGCATCGGGGCGCGTGGAAAAGCTCGCCATCCGAGACGGGGAGGGATTGGCACCGCTTCGGTTCGCCGATCGCGCGGGGACATCTTCCGGCCGGACTGAACATTGTTTTTATGAATTCGGCGGCGCGCGCATCCAAGTTTGCGACGAACACTTAATGCGCGACCACGGCGCACCCGCTTCGATTTCGATAAGCCCAGCCTCAGACGAAAACGCCCAAAGCCATCCAATCATCATTCATTGGCAAGACGTGTTATACGAGAACGGTGTCACGCTTGAGCGACGCGGCGGGGCTTTCGTCAAAAAACGCAAACCCGCCTGCGGACAGCGCGCCTGGCACCCCTGTCCCGTTGAGCTGCCCTAAAGCCTATTCGTACTTGCGGATCAGCGCGACCAAGCGGCCTTGTACGCGAACGCGGTCTGGACCGAAGATGCGAGTCTCGTATGCAGGGTTCGCGGCTTCTAAGGCGACAGATTCGCCTTTCTTACGAAGCCGTTTCAGCGTGGCCTCTTCATCATCGATCAGAGCGACAACGATATCACCGGAATTAGCGCTATCGGTACGCTTCAGGATGACGATGTCACCATCGAGAATGCCAGCATCGATCATCGAGTCGCCTTTAACTTCGAGCGCGTAGTGCGCATCGCTGTCTGCGTACTCTTCCGGCGGCGTGACGCGATCGACTTCGTTCTGGATCGCGGTGATTGGGACACCCGCGGCGATACGGCCTAAGACTGGAATCGTGCTGCGACCCATTTGCGGGGTTTGTGACCCGACAACACTTGGACGGAAGGCTTGGCGACCTCTTGGCGGCGCTGCGGGCGTCACCGAGTCTGGCATTTTCAACACTTCCAGAGCACGGGCGCGATTGGCCAGGCGGCGAATGAAGCCGCGCTCTTCGAGGGCGACGATCAGGCGGTGAATGCCGGATTTCGAGGCCAGATTGAGCGCCTCTTTCATCTCGTCAAAGGAGGGCGAAACACCATCTTCTTTAATCCGCTCATGGATGAAAAGAAGCAGTTCTTTTTGTTTGGTCGTCAGCACGAAAAGTCTCCGATATACCGAATCTGTTCTCGATATGTTTATTCTTGTTCTGTTCTTTTGTCAAATTCGTATCGTAAAAGGCTCATAATATGCGTGTCCCAGACCTCGTGGCCGATGGGGGTGGTCTCTCGCCGCGTGCCTTCCAGCACGAATCCGGACTTCTGATACGCCTTAATGGCGCTCTCATTGTGAGAATAGACAAGCAAATCAACGCGGTGCACCCAATCGCGCGCAAAAGCGCGGTCCAGAATAAGCGCCATAAGTGAGGCTGAAAGACCGGTGCCGCGTGCCGCAGGTTTTATTGCGATGCGTCCAATGCCAACGGTTTTCAAACGATGATTGAAGCCGAGTTGGAAATGACCAATCATCTCATACTCAGGCGTGCAAACCGCCCAAACCTCCCGGAGGGGGTCAAGACCGCGATGTTGCCGGATGAGCGCACGAAACTCCCGCTTTTGGATCGGCCATGACAGAGAGGCGCCGGCCCATTGCAAAACGTCTCGCTCGGTCGGAAACCATGAGAAGAGCTCATTCATGTCGCGCGGTTTGAATTTGCGCAGCGTGAGCGTCATTGGGCCTGTCTGAGCGCTTTTACGTGTTGCTCGCGATCCGGGCGTTTCATCAGGCTCTCCCCGATGAGGAACCGCCGCGCTCCGATTTTGCGCAGTCGCGAGACGTCTTCCGGCTGACTGATGCCGCTTTCTGAGATGAAATCGCGATCAGCGGGAATGCGTTTCGAGAGGGTCTCGCTTGTCGCAAGATCGGTGCGCATGATCTTCAAATCGCGGTTATTGATGCCAATCAGAGGCGAGGGCAGAGCGATCGCGCGGTCGATCTCTTCGGCATCGTGGGTCTCAATCAGCGCGTCCATGCCGAGGCTTTTAGCCGTCTGCGTGAGATCGAGCGCCAATGCGTCATCTGTGCACGACAAAATGACCAAAATCGCGTCGGCCCCGTGCGCGCGGGCTTCGATCACTTGGATCGGATCGATCATGAAATCCTTGCGCAGCATAGGTAGGGACACTGCTTGCCGGATTGCGCCAAAGTCTTTCAGGCTGCCGCCGAAGCTCGGACCATCGGTTAGGACGGAGAGGCACGCCGCGCCGCCGCGCTCATACTGCGCCGCGATATTGGTGGGGTCTGCACCTGGTGAAATGTCACCGGCGCTTGGGCTTTTGCGCTTCATCTCACAGATCAGCGCGTTTTCGCCGGTGTCCGCGATCGCGGTTAGGCGCGCCGCAAACCCGCGCGGCGGTGCTTGTGTTTCGGCCAGAGCGAGGAAGTCTTGTTCAGAATGGTCGCGTTTAATGATCGCGACTTCGTCTCGCTTATAGGCGATGATGCGATCGAGCGCGGTGCTCATACGGGCTGGCCTTTCGAGGCAGCGGCAAGCTTTGACAGCGTCTGCGCGGCCGCGCCTGAATCGAGCGCGGCGCTGGCTTGCGCGGCGCCATCTTTTAGATCGCTTGCGAGGCCGAGCACGTGCAGGCCCGCGGCTGCGTTCAGAATAACGGCATCGCGGAACGGTCCGGGGCGGCCGTCCATTAATTCGCGGATTGCGAGGGCGTTCTCGTCTGGCTTTCCGCCAGCCAGCGCGCTAAGGCGATTGCGACTAAGGCCAGCATCTTCCGGCGTTATGGTCCGTTCGGTGAGCACGCCATTTTGTACGTCGATGACCTGCGTTTCGCCTGCGATAGACAGCTCATCAATGACGGTGCCGTCTGAATCGACGCCGTGAACCACCCAAGCGCGGGTGATCCCGAGGTCTCTGAGCGCCTCAGCCATAGGGCGCAACCAGCGTGCTTGGTTGACACCCAAGACTTGATGGGTGGCTGAGGCCGGGTTGGAAAGCGGTCCTAAAAGATTAAAAATCGTTCGAATTCCGAGGCTTGCACGCACGGGCGCAACATGGCGCATGGCGCTATGGTGGCTGCGTGCAAATAAGAAACCCACGCCGGCGTGTTGGATGCAGTCCCGGAAACGGTCCTCGGTCAGGTCGAGTTCAACGCCGAGTGCTTCGAGCACATCGGCGCTGCCGGTTTTCGGGGGTACGGAGCGATTGCCATGTTTCGCGACTTTGCCGCCAGCGGCCGCAACGACAATAGCGCTGGCGGTGGAGGTGTTCAGACTGGTCCAGCCCAAGCCGCCGGTGCCGCATGTGTCGAGCAGCGGACCGTCCAGCGCGATTTTGCGGGCATTTGCGCGCAGCGTATTGGCTCCAGCGAGCAATTCCGCGCCGGTTTCACCGCGCACGGCGAGGCCCATTAAGAAGGCGCCAATTTGCTCCGGCGGGACGTCACCGGACAGTATGGCATCAAATGTGAATGCCAATTCCTCTTCGCCCAGCGCTTGTGCGTCGGCGAGCCGTTTTAAACTGGCGGAGATTGAATGAGTCGTCATGCAAGCGGATTAATCGATGTGTTTGTTTGTGCCTAGTGGGATTGCGTATTAAACCTGCAGCTATGGATCAGAGGGGACAATCCATATGAGCGGCCCGGCCAAATGGGAGCTCGAAGCGTTTATTATGACGTGCCGCAATGACAGTATTGCGGACGCCAATCGCGCTTTGCCTAAAGGTCTGCAAAACGCTATCCGCGGCGCCGCCTATCAAACTGAGCTCGAACGGTGCACGGCATTGATTGTCGGGCATCAGGCATTTGAAGCGTTGCCATTCTTGAAAAATCGCAATCGCATCGTGATGAGCACAGGCGTGAAAGCGTTGGAGCACAAAGATAGCGGCTGGTGGTGGAACCCTTCAGGCATGACGCTGACCAATATGTTGCGTGTCGCGTCGCCAGGGGGCGGCGCCGTGGGCGTCATGGGCGGCCGTAAGGCGTTGGAATATTTCCTCCTGACAGGCGTTCGCACATTCCATGTTTGCCGCGCAGAAAGCGTTGCCATCCAAGATGGCTATAAACTGTTCGCGGACTGCGATCGCCGAACCACCGTCGATATGGTGTTGAAAGACCGTCAAATGCGGCTCTTGGACCGCGAGCTCATTGATCTGCGGGCCCCGATCTCTCGCAGCACTTGGCGCCGACACTAGAACAGGTTGAGGAAGTTTCGCAGCAGTGCGTGACCATGCTCGGTCAGGATGCTCTCTGGATGAAACTGCACCCCAAAGACCGGACGCGATGTATGGCGCACGGCCATAATCTCTCCATCCTCAGTGAAGGCATCAGCGATCAAAGTATCCGGCAGATCTTTCGTCTCAATGGCGAGCGAGTGATAGCGCACGACTTCATACGTCTCTGGCAAACCCGCAAAAAGCGGGCCGTCATCATGCCGGATCTGGCTGATCTTGCCATGGCGGATTTGCTGCGCCGTGACGATATCGCTGCCTTCGGCGGCGCCGATGCTTTGATGGCCAAGACAGACCCCGAGAATGGGAAGGTCGACGGGCGCTTTTCTTACGAGTTCAACGCAGATGCCTGCTTCGTTCGGGGTGCACGGGCCAGGTGACAGTACGATGCCATCTGGCTTTAAGGCCAGGGCTTCTTCCGCGGTGAGATCGTCATTTCGGATGACCTGCGTGCGGGCGCCAATCTCTTCCAAATAGTGGACGAGATTCCAGGTAAAGCTGTCATAATTGTCGACAACGAGGATGTGTTTGCGCGCGCTCATTGGTCAAACTCATATCGCGCGGACAAGGCCGCCGCTTTCTTCAGAGCATTGGCCTTGTGAACGGTTTCGTCAAACTCGTATTGAGGGTCTGAGTCCAATACGACTCCGCCGCCCGCTTGGATGTGCAATTGCCCGTCTTTCAAGACCGCCGTTCGCAGGGCGATGCACGTGTCGAGATCGCCATTCCAGCCGAAATAGCCGATCGCCCCGCCATAAATTCCGCGAGCATTCTGCTCAAGCTCGTCAATGATCTGCATGGCGCGGATCTTTGGAGCGCCAGAAACCGTTCCAGCGGGGAGGCCCGCCAGCAAAGCGTCCACCGCGGTTAAGCCGTCGCGCAAATCACCCTCGACGTGAGAGACGATGTGCATGACGTGGCTGTATCGCTCGACGATGAAGCGTTCGGTGACCTCGACGCTGCCATACGCGGCGACGCGCCCGACATCATTACGACCAAGGTCGAGCAGCATCAGATGTTCAGCGATTTCTTTTTGATCCGCGAGCAGATCCGCTTTGCGCTCAGCATCCATCACCGGGTCGCCAGAGCGCGGCCGGGTGCCCGCAATCGGGCGAATGGCGACGCGGCCATCGCGGACGCGAACCAAAATCTCTGGACTGGAGCCGACCAAGCGGACATCGCCCAAGTTCATATGGAACATGAAGGCAGACGGATTGAGGCGGCGCAGAGCACGGTAAAAGCTGATCGATTTACGGTTAAACGGCGCGCTGAAACGTTGGCTCGGCACGACCTGAAAGATATCGCCAGCTTTGATATAGTCGCGCGAGGTGTCGACCATGTCGAAATACTGTTCTTTGGTCGTATTTGAATTGAAGTCCAGCGGGTCACTGTCGCCTTCCCGCGGTGTGATCGGGGGCAGATTTTCCAAGGCGGACTCGACTTTATCGAGAAGAGCATCAGCGGCGGCTTCATCGCCCGGGGCATGGCGGCCAACCAGGATCAATTCTTGATAAAGATGATCGAAGATCAGCACGACCCCGGGGATCATGAGCAGCGCTTCTGGCACGTTCAACGTGTCGGGTTTGGTGATCGAGACGGGCTCGACGTGTTGGATGAAATCGTAGCCGATATAGCCGAACACACCACTCGCCATGGGCGGGAGATCCGTTTCAGATCCTGCATCTGCTAAGCCAGCATCTGCAAAGGCCCGCAGCGCTTCGGTGGGGGTGCCATCAAAGCGCTCTGCATCCACGAAAGAACGATCTGCTGATTGTTCGCCAACCCCATCTAAAACCCGCATCCAGCGCTGTGGATGTAGTCCGATGAAGGAATACCGCCCGAGACGTTCCCCGCCGAGAATGGACTCAAACAGAAAGCTGCCAGCCTCATCCGCGCCAAGTTTGAGCATCGCCGAAACCGGCGTTTCTAAATCCCCGGGCCGGCGTCGGACCCGTAAAATGTCGCGGCTCATTGTTCTGTCACTAGGCTTTGTTTGTAAGCGTTCAGAGCCCGTGGATTGGTGTCCAAGTCGACCGCTTCTGCGATCGAATTCAGATACGCGATGAACAGATCATCCGAGATGCTATTCTGAATGTCCAAGGCACTGGCTTGAGAGAGCAGATCCAAAGTCTCGCTTTCCGGACGATCAATGCTATCGACTTGCATGATGATCATTTGACCGGAAATGCCTTGGATCGAGAATGTCTCGCCCACAGCATTGGCTGAGAATAAGCCGGACATGAGCGGTGCTGGCAGTTGGAACTCAGTATTCTGGCGGGTGACCGGGCGAGGCAGCGTGTCGACCGTCACGCCATACTTCTCCGCTTCGCTGGCGAGCGTGCTGGAGCCATCTGAGATTGCCGCTTCAATTTCGGCTGCGATGTTCTGCAGCTGCTCATTCTCGCGTTGCTGGCGCCAGACGGTTTCGAGACGGTCTTTAACCTCGTCAAACTCTGGCAAGCGTTCCGGCACGATACTATCCACGCGCGCGATCCACGTGGTTTCATCCTCGCCAAACCGTTCGGTATTGCGGCCCTCCGCCTGCGCATAGATCATTTGCAAGAGGCCAGGGGCCGTCACCAAAGGCAGGAAGCGTTTGCCGTCTGCTGTGACGCCATTGGTGTCGACCGGCGCGAACGACAGAACCGGTGTGCCGAGACCTTCAGCAATACCTTCGAGGCCAGCGCCGGTGCCGAGCAGATCGTCAAACTGTGGCAGCGCATCATAGAACAAGCCGACGGCAAGCTCGCGGGCGAGCTCTGTCTCAATGTCCTCGCGGACAATGTCGAGCGGGGTGGCGGCGCCTTCAATGATGTCTTCCAAACGGATGACCATATAGCCGGTCCCGACCGGTTGCGGCCCGTGGATCGAGCCAACCGGGGCGCCTGCCGCGAAAACTTGTTCGGCAAGGCGATCATTGGTGATGATCTCGCGGCGGCCAGTTTTGAGTTCTGTCGACGTCGCCGTTTCGATGGCTTCTGGCGCGGCGCCGCCCGCGATCCGACCGAGGGCCGCCCGCGCAGTTGCCTCATCTGGGAACATGAACTCGGTAAACGAACGACTATCCGGGCCGGTATAGCGGTCGGCCTTATAAGCTTCGTAGAAACTGACAATGTCTTCTTCGGTGACTTCAGAGTCTGCGATGAAATCGTCCGGACTTAGTTGGATGAGACTGATGCCGCGGCGCTCTGGCTCCCGCAGGAGTTCTTTGCGCGACTCATAGAGTTCCAGAAGATCTTCTTCGGTCGGGACCTCAACATCTGGCAGTGCAGACTGCTCGAGGATGAACCAAGAGGCCGCGCGTAGCTCGCCCGTGTATGCGGCTTGGAGGCGGGCCAGTGCTGTCGGAACTTTAAGGCCAGCCGTGGGAACGCCTTGCAGGCGCGCAATCGTCATACGGGCTTCAATATCAGCTTCATAGTCAGACTCGCGAAATCCATTCGCGTTTAGCAATTGGCTATACCGCAAAGGATCAAACACGCCGGTCGTGTCCTGAAAGACCGGATCCGTGCGGATTGTCTCGACAATTGAGCCGGTGGTCGCCGCGATGCCTTGTTGATCTGCATATGCCGTCAGCATGGTTTCTTGGCTGAGCTGCGCGAAAACCTGGTCCAAAATACCGCGCTGCATGGCTTCCTCTTTGGTCAGCGCGCGGCCACGTTCGTCGGTTTGAGTCCGCAAAATCCGCTCGAGCGAAGAATCGAGGCTGCGATCAGACACCGCGCGATCCCCTGCGCTGACAAGGTTGTTGCTCGAACCACCCGCAAAAATATCGGTCACGCCCCACGCGGCCATCGCGATGATTACGATGACAAAAATGCCGCCAGCTGCTGGAGAGCGGAGCATGTTACGTAAGGGAGTGAGCATTGTTTCAGTCCTTTTCCAAAAGGAGCGCTTGTGGGTTCCTGCAACGCTTGCTAGGCGAGCGCACAAACTTGTTCAAGATGGTGACTGGTATGGTACGCACACTGATTGCAGGCAATTGGAAAATGAATGGCCTGAAATCGTCCTTAACGGAAGTCGACAAAGTCGTCGCAGAGCTCGAAAATCACCCAGATTCTGCGGATTGCTTGATTTGCCCGCCTTCAACGCTGATCGTGCCCATGCATGAGCGCGCGGGCGATCGCCTAAAAGTGGGCGCACAAGCTTGTCATCCGGAGGCATTTGGCGCGTTTACCGGCGACCTGTCGTCGGAACAGCTTAAAGATGCCGGGGCGTCTTATGTCATTGTTGGGCATTCGGAGCGCCGATCAGAGCATGGCGAGCGCAGCGCTTATGTCCAAGAGCAGGCCCATGCCTGCTTGCGGGCCGGCATCGCGCCCATCATTTGTGTTGGCGAGAGCTTTGCTCAGCGCCAGCGAGGCGAGACCAAAGACACCGTCAAACGTATTCTGCGCAAGTCGCTCCCGACGCTTGGGTCAAATGAGTCCTTGGTCGTGGCGTATGAGCCGCTTTGGGCCATCGGCACGGGTCTGGTTCCGAGTGTAGAAGAGATTGCGGAAGTCCATAAGGTCATCCGGACGCTCCTGATTGAGCTGTATCAGGACCGCGGAAACGAGATCCGGATCCTTTATGGCGGCTCGATGAAGCCAGGAAATGCGGCCGAAATTCTCGCGATTGAGAACGTCAATGGCGGTTTGATTGGCGGTGCGAGCTTGAAGGCGGACGATTTGATGGCCATTTATGCGGCGGCAGTGGCATAGTCCGGACACGTCTGACTGACCGACAGGGGTTGGCGCGGGGCGTAGAAAGGCGTATGGCCCGCCGCTTGAGATTCAGGAATCTAAGATGACAAACGTAATCCTCGTTGCCCACATTCTCGTCTCCATCGTTTTGGTGATTGTGGTGCTGATGCAGCGCTCTGAAGGTGGCGCGCTCGGCATCGGTGGCGGCGGCGGCGGAGCTGGCGGCGGATTGATGTCAGGCTCGGGCGTCACTGGCGCGTTGGTCCGCACGACAATCATCTTTGGTGCGATCTTCTTCATCTCGAGCCTCACGCTGACCATTATCGCAACCCATGAAAACGCCGATGGCTTGACCGACGTGACCCGTGAGCTCCAGGAAAGCGGTGCCCCGGTCACGGATCCGGGCGGCATTGATCTAAATGATTTCGATGATGTTCTGAGCGGCGAAGGCACGCTGCAAGACGATCCACTCGCGATCACGCCGTCAGAGACTGAGGAAGCTGCACCCGCAGCGCCGGAGAATAATGATCCGCTCAGTTCTGATGCAGACGACGAATAATATGTAAAAACCCTGACTTCCCCCTATCGGGGTCGGTCGCGAATCAGGCAATCTGCATTCCCATGACTCGCTATATTTTCATTACTGGCGGCGTGGTGTCTTCCTTAGGCAAGGGTATCGCTTCCGCAGCACTTGGGGCTTTGCTGCAAGCTCGGGGCTATAAGGTCCGGCTTCGGAAATTGGACCCCTATCTCAATGTCGATCCAGGCACCATGAGCCCGCGTCAGCATGGCGAAGTGTTCGTGACCGATGATGGGGCAGAGACCGATTTGGATCTTGGCCATTATGAGCGTTTTACTGGCGTCTCAGCGCGGCAATCAGACAATATTACGACCGGACGGATCTATTCGACGATCATCGAGAAAGAACGGCGCGGCGATTATCTTGGCGCCACCATCCAGGTCATTCCGCATGTTACCAATGAGATCAAAGACTTTGTGCTCTCTGATGCCGGCGAGGGCGTTGATTTCGTCCTGTGTGAGATTGGCGGTACGGTCGGTGACATTGAAGGGCTGCCCTTCTTCGAAGCGATCCGCCAGCTCGGCCAAGAGCTCGGACCCGAGCGCGCCTGTTTTATCCATCTGACTTTGCTGCCTTATATTCCTGCGGCGGGCGAGATGAAGACCAAGCCGACGCAGCACTCGGTCAAAGAGCTGCGGTCGATCGGCATTCAGCCGCAAATCCTGCTTTGTCGCTGCGATCGCCCGATCCCGGAAAACGAGAAGGGCAAGATTGCGAGCTTCTGTAATGTCCGCCCAAGCAGCGTGATCGAAGCGCGAGATGTCGGCCATATCTATGATGTGCCGTCCGCCTATCATGCTGAAGGTCTGGATGAAGAGGTGCTATGGCATTTCCGGATTAGTGATGCGCCAAAGCCGAACCTGGCGCGCTGGGATGACATTGCCCAAACCGTGCACAATCCAGACGGCAATGTATGTATCGGCTTGGTCGGCAAATACACAGATGTGCCGGATGCTTATAAGTCTGTGATGGAAGCGCTTCAGCATGGCGGATTGGCCAATAATGTTGGCGTCGATGTGAAGCTGATCAATTCCGAAGAGTTTGATGACGATGCGAAGCCGATCGACATTCTCGAAGGCGTGCATGGCATCATCCTGCCAGGTGGCTTTGGCGAGCGCGGCGCGCGCGGAAAAATGCGGGCCGCCCGGTTCGCACGAGAGCGCCAGGTTCCATGTTTCGGGATCTGCTATGGCATGCAACTCGCTGTGGTTGAAGCGGCGCGCAACTTGGCTGGGATCGAAGACGCCTCGACATCTGAGTTTGGCCCAACCGATCAACCGGTTGTCGGCCTGATGTCTGAATGGACCAAAGGCAATGAGCTCGTTACCCGTGATGAGAACGCAGACATGGGCGGCACAATGCGCCTCGGCGCCTATCCGGCGCGCTTGAAAGAGGGCTCAAAGGTCGCAGAGATTTACGGCACCAATGATATTTCTGAGCGCCACCGCCACCGCTACGAGGTGAATACGGGCTATATCGAAGCGCTGCAAAAGCATGGTGTGACCTTCTCAGGCATGTCGCCGGATGGCGTTCTGCCGGAAATCATTGAGATGGAAGACCATCCTTGGTTCATCGCCGTGCAGTATCATCCGGAACTGAAATCACGCCCGATGGAGCCGCATCCGCTCTTTGCCAGCTTTATCGGCGCGGCGGTGAC
>JBCBBY010000061.1:0-22980 GCA_038531195.1 Pseudomonadota bacterium | reverse complement strand
AGCGAGGCCGATGCAACGTTGAAAACGATCGCGCTGGCGGCCGGAGAGATTGAAGCAGAGGCCTATGCGGCCTGGCTCAGAGAGGATGTTGAGGTTGAAACGCCTTAAGGCCACTTCACCACAGGCGGCATCGATGAGAGGATGCTCGTCACGTTGCCGCCTGTCTTAAGCCCAAACGTTGTGCCGCGATCGTACAGCAAGTTAAACTCAACATAGCGTCCGCGGCGGATCAGCTGCTCATCGCGCTCGGCGTCGGTCCAACCTTCATTCATCCGGCGCCGGGCAAGTTTCGGATAAATCTCAGCAAATTGCCGTCCGACCTCTTGCGTGAAGGCAAAGTCCTTTTCCCAATCGCCAGTATTGTAGCGATCATAGAAGATGCCGCCGGTCCCGCGAGGTTCATCGCGGTGTTGGAGGTGGAAGTATTCGTCGCAACGCTGTTTCAGCTCCGGATATAGATCATTTGATACCGTGTCGCAGGCCGCTTCCATGGCAGCGTGGAAATCCACCGTGTCCGGAAACGCATCATTGCGTTGATAGTCCAGCAGGGGGGTTAGGTCGCCACCGCCACCGAACCAGCTCTCGCTGGTGACCAGCATTCGGGTGTTCATATGCACAGCGGGCACGCGCGGATTGTGCAAATGTGCGATCAGAGAGATACCGCACGCCCAAAATTTGCCGTCTGAAGCGTCGGCGCCTGGGATTTGCGCCCGAAACGCCTCCGAAAATGAGCCGTAGACTTCTGAGAAATGCACCCCGACTTTTTCGAAGAATTTGCCGCGCATGATCGCCATGCGGCCGCCGCCCAGATCCTCGCTGCCATCGCCGCGGGCCCATTCGGTTTTCTCAAACCGTCCGGGCTCACCCGAGTAAAGCGGGCGATCCGCTTCGTCTTCGAGGCCCTCGAATCGGGCGATAATGTCGTCTTGAAGTGCCTTAAACCAGGTCGCAGCGCGTTGTTTTTTTGTGTCCAGCTCAGTCATCCCTGGGTCCTATAACGAATGCAGCGCGAGCGCTAATTCTCAATCAGGACAGACTGTATCGGTAATCTTCCGTATGGCGGGTGGAAATTGTGTCGCATGCTGAGCGGTTGCTATCGCTTGAATTCCTTGCCGAGGCAGGCTAGGCGGGCTCCAAAGGCGGGAGGAAGATTGCGGCGCTGCGCCGCAATGATGCTTTCCGCTAATCTGTGTATTTAGGCTGCGAAGTTACGCCGAAGGACGAGAAGACGTGAGCGACTCCCACACAACGGCCCCGGAACAGATCGACGAAGAGCGCCGGGATTTTATTCATATTGCGACCATCGCAGCGACCGCTGGCGGTGCTGGCCTGGTGGCATATCCATTTATCGACCAAATGAATGCTGCGGGCGACACCAAGGCCGCCTCGAGCCTTGAGGTCGATATCTCAAAAATTCCTGTTGGCGGCGAAATTCGCGTGCTGATCGGCGGCAAGCCATTCTTCTTGCGCCACCGGACACCGGAAGAAGTCGCTGCGGCTGTAAACACAGACGTTGCGAAACTTCCGGATCCAGAAACCGATGAGGATCGTCTCGTGGCGCAGGCGGATGGCACGTACAATCCTGCAATCCTGGTCACTTCAGGCGCGTGTACGCACCTTGGCTGTGTCCCGGTCGGCCCAGCGCAAGGCAGCGTCGGTGACTATGGCGGTTGGTACTGCCCATGCCACGGCTCGCACTACGATACGTCTGGCCGCATTCGCAAAGGCCCGGCGCCATCCAACCTACCAGTTCCAGATTATGAGTGGGTTTCAGCCTCGCTCGTAAAGATTTCACTTTAAAGGAAGGACGACAGACCGATGAGCGGACACGAGTCCACCTACAAGCCGAATACCGGCATTGAGAAATGGCTAGATAGCCGCCTGCCGATTATCCGGCTCGCGCATGATAGCTTCGTTGATTTTCCGACCCCGAAAAATCTGAATTACTGGTACACGTTTGGTGGTATTCTGGCGGTCTGCTTGGCCATTCAGATCATTACCGGTGTCGTTCTGGCGATGCACTACACCGCTGATACAACGCAGGCATTTGGTTCGGTTGAGCGGATTATGCGCGATGTGCCATTTGGTTGGCTGATCCGAAACATTCACATGGTCGGCGCGTCGATGTTCTTCCTCGCGGTCTATGTGCACATGTTCCGCGGTCTTTATTACGGCTCATACAAAGCGCCGCGTGAGGTTTTGTGGATCCTCGGCTGTGTTATTTACCTGCTTATGATGGCGACCGCCTTCCTCGGCTATATGCTGCCTTGGGGTCAGATGTCGCTGCACGGCGCGAACGTGATCATTAACTTGTTCGGCGCGATCCCATTGGTCGGTGAGCCGATCCAGAGCTGGTTGATGGGCGGACCGTCCGTCGGTAATCAGACGTTGCAACGCTTCTTCTCGCTGCACTATTTGCTGCCCTTCATGATTGCGGGTGTCGTGATCCTGCACATTTGGGCGCTGCACGTGCCCGGCAACAACAACCCAACCGGCGTCGAAGTTCAGGAAACGGAAAAAGACACGGTTCCGTTCCACCCTTATTACACCGTAAAAGACGGCTTCGCGATCGTGGTCTTCCTGATCATCTTCGCAACTTTCGTCTTCTACGCGCCGAACGTGCTAGGCCACGCAGACAACTATATCGAAGCCAATCCATTGGTGACCCCCGCGCACATTGTGCCGGAATGGTATCTGTTGCCGTTCTACGCCATCCTGCGCGCGATTACGTTCAATATCGGACCCATCGAAGCGAAATTGCTCGGCGTGATCTTCATGTTCGCGGCGATCGCTGTGCTGTTCATCCTGCCATGGCTTGATACGGCAAAGACCAAATCCATGCGCTATCGCCCCGTCGCGAAGCAATTCTATCTCGGATTTGTCGTCGCCTGTTTGCTGCTCGGCTGGTGCGGCGCGTCAAACCCAGATGACCCAATCATCCCAATGGGCGAAGACAAGCTCCTGGTGACCTATACGGATGCTGCCGGTCTTGAAGGCCAGCGCAGCTTCTCTGACTACGAACCCGCGGCGCAGTTCCGGGACGAGCAGGTCTCAGCAGGCGGCGTCGCCGCGATGGCGATCGAGAAAGCGCCGGCCTTCCGGTTTATTCATCTGTCTCAGATCATGACGGCCTACTATTTTGCCTTCTTCTTGCTGATCTTACCCATTTTGGGCCTTCGTGAGCGTCCCAAAGGTGAGCCAGACTCCATTCACCAGTCCATTCTTGGACATGATGCGCCGGCAGCGGCGCCAGCCGAATAAGGATACACGGATATGAAACTCTTCCGTCCTCTCCTCGTAGGTCTTGGCGCAGTTGCTCTTGGCCTCACCGCCCACGCCGCCGGCGGCGCGAAACATGCGCACGCCCCTGAAAAAGGCTGGTCTTTTGCGAAAGTGCCTGCGGGCAAGCTCGACAAAGAAAGTGTTCAGCGCGGCTATCAAGTCTATCAAGAAGTCTGCGCCGCATGTCATGGCATGAAGCTCCTCTCTTACCGGAACCTCGGTGAGAAAGGCGGCCCGTTCTACAATGAGGAATACCCGAATGCGAACGACAATCCGCTGGTCAAAGCGATTGCCGCAGAAGTCGAAGTTCTTGCTCCAGAACCAGATGATGCGGGTGATCCGGTTTACCGCCCAGCTCGTCCATCTGACAAATTCCGTTCGCCTTATCCAAATGACCAGGCAGCAATGGCGGCCAATGGCGGCGCGATGCCACCAGACCTTTCAGTCATCACCAAAGCTCGCGGCCATGGCGCCGAAGGTGAAGGCGCGTCTTATGTTTATTCGCTGCTGACCGGATACAAAGATGATAAGATCAAGACGAAAACCGGCGAAGATGGTCTGAACGTCAATTATATCGAGTTTGATGAAGATGAGACGGTTGGCACGCTGACGCAGCCAACCGGTCTTTACTATAACCCATACTTTGCTGGCGACACGACGCCGCAATGGGATGGCGATCCACGCCACGCGCCTTATGGCGGGTTCTTGGCGATGGCGCCGCAGCTGCCGGATGGCCGTGTCGAGTATATTGACGGCACCGAAGCGACTACATCGCAAATGGCTTATGATGTGGCCAACTTCCTGCAATGGGCCGGTGACCCGAAACAAGGTCAGCGTAAGTCATTGGCACTCCCTGTGATGGCCTATTTGGTTTTGCTCGCGATCCTGCTCTGGTTCTCTTACAAGCGCATTTGGCGCAGCGTGGAGCACTAAGCGACACAACACAGTTCCGTGAATTGACGACCCCGCTCTGGATTGCTCCAAGGGCGGGGTTTTCGTATTTGGAGCTCGCGCATGTCGAAATGGGTCATTGGGGTGATTGGTGGATCGGGTCTGTACGAGATTGATGGGCTAGAACACGCAGAACAGATTCAAGTCGAAACCCCCTGGGGCGCGCCGTCTGATGCCTTGATGAAGGGCCGCATCGGCGAGGTTGAGTTTGTCTTTCTACCCCGCCACGGCAAAGGCCACCGCCTGACACCGAGCAAAGTGCCCTATCAAGCCAATATTGATGCCCTCAAACGCCTTGGCTGTACCGACATACTCTCCATCTCCGCGTGCGGCTCTTTGCAGGAGCAATATGCGCCGGGTGAGTTCGTGATGGTCGATCAGTTCATCGATCGCACATTCGCGCGTGAGAAGACCTTCTTTGGTCCGGGTATGGTGGCGCATGTCTCGGTTGCGGAACCTATCTGCTCGCGCTTATCGGTGCTTGCGGGCGACGCTGCAGAGACCGCGGGGGCAACCGTCCATCGCGGGGGGACATATCTCGCCATGGAAGGCCCGCAATTCTCGTCGCGGGCGGAGAGCCACCTCTACCGCCAATGGGGCTGTGATGTGATCGGCATGACCAATATGCCGGAAGCTAAATTGGCGCGGGAGGCAGAGCTTCCTTATGCGACCATGGCGATGGTGACCGACTATGATTGTTGGCGCGCCGATGAGGCGCATGTCGAGGTGACAAACGTCTTAGAGACCATGTCGGCCAATACAGCGAAAGCCAAAGCTGCCATCGCTGCGCTGGCGCAAACGCTGCAAGGTCAGCCGCGCACGCCATCGCCGCAAGGGATTGAGACCTGCCTAGACTACGCGCTGATCACCGCTCCTGACGCACGCGACCCGGCGCTCTTGGCGAAATTAGATGCGGTTGCAGGGCGCGTGCTGAACGCCTGACGCGGCGAATTCAACACACGCACCGACAAAACTGCAGCGGTCACAGAAGAGTCATCTTGCGACTCAGTCTGCCATCGTCTTTATGCCGTGGCAGGGACAGAGGGCAGAGGGCCATTTCGATGAAGCTGATTTCTTGCAACGCAAATCGCCCGCTCGCAGAAGCGATCGCCGATCACCTCGATTGCCCCCTGACGGACGCTGAAGTCAAAAACTTTGCCGACAATGAGATTTTCGTGCGCATTAATGAGAATGTGCGCGGCGAAGATGTCTTCATCATCCAGTCGACCTCAAAACCTGCCAATGACAATTTGATGGAATTGCTGATCTGTATCGATGCGCTGCGTCGTGCCTCCGCGGCCCGCATCACAGCGGTGATCCCGTATTTTGGATATGCACGCCAAGATCGCAAGACGGATGGCCGTACGCCGATTTCTGCGAAACTGGTGGCGAACTTGATCTCAGCTGCAGGCGCAGACCGTGTGCTGACCATGGATCTTCACGCGGGTCAGATCCAAGGCTTCTTCGATATGCCAACCGACAACATGGTCGCCCTTCCCGTCATGGTTGACGATATCCGCCGCCGGATGAACAATGACAATCTGATGGTCGTCTCGCCTGACGTCGGCGGTGTGGTTCGGGCAAGGTCGTTTGCCAAGCGCATCGGCGCTGATCTCGCCATCGTCGATAAGCGCCGCCCAGAGGCCGGCAAATCAGAAGTGATGAACATTATCGGCGACGTCTCGGGCCGGAAGTGTATCCTCGTCGACGATATTTGCGATTCCGGCGGCACCCTGGTCAACGCCGCCGCTGCGCTCAAAGATGAGGGCGCGGTTTCGGTCAGTGCTTATATCACGCACGGTGTGCTCTCGAACAATGCCGTTGGCCGGGTCGACGATTCTGTGATGGATGAGCTCGTCATCTGCAACACGATCAAGCCGAGAGATAACGACCTGAAATCTGATAAGCTTCGCGTCTTGTCGGTCGCGCCGCTCTTAGGTGAAGCCATTCGCCGTATCGCGAATAATGAGAGTGTCTCGAAACTGTTCGACTAAACCTAGTAGAGCTTCAAGCCTTTGACTTTTTGTGGGTCGATATGTTCGCCGTCTTTGTACACCTCGACGTGAACATGGGGGCCCGTGGCATTTGAGGCGGACTTGCCCACCAGACCGATAACGTCGCCGGCTTTGAGCTTCTGACCCTTTTTCACTTTGTATTTGTGAAGAGACGAGAACCGCATCTTACGGCCATCTGCGAACAAGACATCGACGGTATAGCCGTAGCCATCCTTTTTGCCGCACCACAGGACTTCCGCATCGGCGGGTGTATAGACCGGTGTTTCCTTTTTTGCGCCGACATCAACGCCGTAATGCCATTTCTTTTTGCCTTCCCACTCATAATAGACCTCGCCGAATGGCGCTGTAATTTTTGATGACGCCGTCAGAACGGGATGGGTGAAAATGCTGCCAGACGCGGCTGTATTCACTTGTGCCAATGATAGTGGTGCGACCACCAATCCAGCCGCGAGCGCCATAGTTGCCAAACGTTGCCGTGGCCGGCGCGCATCGCGCTCAAGCAATTGTGTCAGACGCTTCTTCAACGTCTCGTGGCGCGGCAGAATAAACGCAGCGACAGGTAGCGCATATTGCGGAATTGGACGCGTCACACGCGCCGTATTCGCCAATGCTCGCGCATAGGCGACATTGTCGCCAGTCAGCGCGGCTGTTTGCTCATCCGTGGCCGCTTCACGCCAATAATCGAGTTCCCGCCGCATGATCCATGCAAAGGGTGAGAACCAGAACACATCCGCGACGAGCCGCTCGAAGGGGCGGGTGAGCAAATCACCGCGTGCGATGTGGGTGCACTCATGTGCAAGAATGATGTCTGCATCTTCCTGGCGCTCGATCGCATCGGGAAGGTAGATAGTGCGTCGTAAGATGCCCGCCAAAAAAGGCGACCCATGCGGGATACTCGCGGTCAGAGGGGGCGTACCGAGGCCAAGCGCCTTAGACCATCGCTCTGCGTCGAAATCCTTATTTGGGCGCGCGAGGCGTTTAATATTCTGAAGGCGAATTTGACACAGGGCGCTAAGGCCGAGGCGCCCGAGCCATCCCATGATAAGCGCACCCGCTAGGACCGTTCCGATGATGGGAGAGGCCGTCGACCCTGCTGCCGCTTGGAGGGCAACATTGTTTGAAATCGCTTCGGCGGCACCGCCAATATAAGGCATATCAGGGATAGGGGTGGCGATCGGGGTTGGGATCAGGGCGTAAACGCCAGCGATAATCCAAGGTAGAAAGGCTAAAAACGCGGCGCCCCGCCAAACAGCGTGCGCGAACCGGGCTGGTACGGGTTCCCGGCTCAGAAATTGAGCGCCCCCCGCCAATAGCCCCGTCCAGATCAACGAAAACGCGATGAACCAGAGGGCTGACATACTCTATTCTCCGTTATTACGGGCTTCCGCAGCGTTGATGATTTGATCGAGCTCATCGAGCTCATCATCCGACAAATGCGGACTTTCCGCGAACATCGTGGCCGGGATTGGGCCATCCATGTCCAATACTTTACGCGCCAGATGACGGACCAGTGTGCCGAGGGTCTCGACGCGGTCGAGCAAGGGCTCGAACGTTACCGGATCGACATCGCCATTGCGCTTCACCCAGCCCTTGGATTCCATACGGCCGAGGACGGTCCGCGTGGTCGATAATTGCCAGTTCTGAGAAGGACCAACCGCTTCGTGCAATTGGCGCGCGGTTTGAGCGCCGGTGTTCCAAAGGAATTTCAAAATCACAAGTTCAGATGGATTTGGGTTCGCCACAGCATCGTCTCCAGAGTGCTACATATGTAAAACTACGCCTGTCGCAGCCCGAGAGTCAAGTGACGTGATGATTAGGTCTTGTCGCCAGATCGCCTTTCCCGTATAGGCAGCGCCTTACAGAAAGGGCGGCGCGAGGCCGTACCTGTCAGGCTGTCACCCCAAATTGATTTTGGGGCGGACTTCAGGGCGAAAGGAAAGAATATGTCTCAAGATATCGTTTTTAACGTGTCCGTGCGCGAACGCACTGGCAAAGGTGGCGCGCGCGAAGCCCGACGGCTCGGCATGGTGCCTGGCGTATTGTATGGCGGCGGCGAAGATCCAGTTGCCATCAACCTCAAGCAGAATGAAGTGATCAAAGCGATCAATACAGGCCAGTTCCTGTCTTCAACCGCAACGCTCGTGCATGATGGCAAGAAACAGTTGGTGATCCCACAAGCGATCCAGCTTCACCCAGTTTCTGATCAGCCACAGCACGTCGACTTGTTCCGCGTTAAGAAAGACCAGATCATTACCGTTGAAGTCTCTGTGAACTTCCTCAACGAAGAAGCATCACCAGGTCTCAAGAAAGGCGCTGCGCTGAACGTTGTGCGGTTTGCTGTCGAACTGAACGTCCGTGCGGATAGCATTCCAGATTCGCTTGATGCTGACCTCACCGGTCTCGACATTGGTGACAATGTCAAAATCTCCGACATCAACTTGCCAGATGGTGCCGAGCCAACGATCACAGATCGTGACTTCACCATCGCATCTATTGTCGGTCGCGGCATTGCGGCTGAGGCGGATGAAGAAACAGATGCACCAGAAGCGGATGAAGTCGAAGCGACGAAACAGAGCGGCGACGACGCAGAAGAGTGATCAAATCGCTAATAAATATGGTGGCGGGATGGCTTCGCGGCCGTCCCGCCATTATTGATTCAGCCGATCAAACCGATGGGGATCCCGTCATGCACATTCTCGTAGGGCAAGGTAATCCAGAAGCAAAATATCTGCGCAATCGGCACAATCTTGGCTTTATGGTGCTCGATGAGATCGCCGCGGATCATGGCTTTGGGCCTTGGAAGTCAAAGTTTCAAAGCCTGATCAGCGAAGGCCGTATCGGCCGCGAAAAAGTGCTGCTAATGAAACCGACCACGTTTTACAATGAGACCGGCCGCGCGGCGCAGGCGGCGCTGCAATTCTACAAACTGTCAGCTGAAGATGTCACGATCTTCCATGATGAGATTGATTTGGCGCCAGGCCGGATGCGGGTCAAACGCGGCGGCGGGCATTCTGGTAATAATGGCATTCGGTCGATGATCGCGCATGTCGGGGCAGAGGTGCGCCGGATCCGGATGGGCGTGGGGCATCCAGGCGATAAGTCTCGCGTGATGCCATATGTGCTGTCAGACTTTTCCAAAGCCGATGAGGTTTGGCGCGATGCGCTCATTCAGGCCTGCTCCAAGGCGTTGCCGCTCTTATTTGAGCATAATGATGAGCGATTTCAGACCGAAGTCATGCGCTTGGCCCCGGCGCCGAAGCATGATCCGAAACAGGCGAAATAGGCCTTAACCGTCCGTATCATCGATAATGGGCCCAGGCTCGAGCGGGCCACGGGCATTCTCGTCCAACAGGTGTTCGGGGATCTGACCCGGCGGGCAGCGATCAACGAGCAGTGCACCTGTAGAACCAGCCGTTGCCGGCAGTCCGGTTTTCGTGCCCATCCCAGCGCTCATGACGAGCATTCCGAAGATCGTCACGGCCACTGCTAACAGGATGGCACGGCCGACATTGATCGGTTCATAAGGTTGCGGTTTGGGCGGGTTGATGACCAGCGCAGGCGTTTTGCGTTCCGGGAGCGGCGGCGCTTTCGCTGGTTTCGTCGCTGAACTGGCTTTGCTCGCCGCGGGTTTCGGTTTTGTCGCTTTCGGCTTGGTCGCAGGCTTTTTGACCACAGACAGAGGATCAGTGGGGTGCGCCGCTTTCCAGGCCTCTTTGCCTTCTTTGTCGCTAGTCGGGAGGTCGATCCACACCCGCAAGTCCTTGCGGCCATCGCGGCGACCAAGCTCATCGACGAGCTCATAATAGCCTTTGACGAGCTTGCGCGGCCCCATGCCCGTCAAGCTGTAGCGCTTATCCTCTGCGAACGGCTCATCCGGGACCGACTTGTCCAATCCCACTTGCAGCAATACACCATCTTTCGAGCGCGCATGATGGGCGATGGCGTGGACCCAATCGCTATCCGCTTTGTCTGTATTGCAGGCCTCTTTCGACCATAAGATCAGCACCGATTGGGAATTATCCGCGTCGCGATAGTCTTTTGGGGTCGGCGTGGTGTGCTCGCGCTTTTTGTCGTAGCGAACCTTGAATTTAAGAGCCCGCAAACGCCGCACGACCAGCTCGGCCTTCGCACGATCTGCGAGGGTGCTGACTAAAAAGACATCATAACGGGCCATACTGGTTTCCCCTCATATTTACCCTTTCTTTACAATGCTGACGCCGCTTGACCAGTGGATTCCAGTTTAAGGCGATAAAACCCTCTGGTTTTCGCTGCAAAATAGGCTAAGCCCCCGGCAGCAGTTTTGCGGGAGTAAAGCATGGGTTTTAAGTGCGGAATCGTCGGGCTACCAAATGTTGGAAAGTCCACATTGTTCAATGCGTTGACGCAGACAGCGGCTGCGCAAGCGGCAAACTATCCGTTCTGTACGATTGAGCCAAATGTCGGCGAAGTCGCCGTACCCGAGCCGCGGCTTTCCAAATTGGCAGCAATAGCAGAGTCGAAAGAGGTCATCCCGGCCCGGATGAATTTCGTTGATATTGCCGGACTGGTCGAAGGCGCCTCGAAAGGCGAGGGGCTCGGCAACCAATTCCTCGCCAATATTCGCGAAACCGACGCGGTCATCTATGTGCTGCGCTGTTTTGAAGACGATGACATCACCCATGTCTCCGGCAAGGTGGATCCGATCGCCGACCTCGCTGTGGTCGAGACTGAGCTCATGCTGGCCGACCTGGAGAGCCTGGAAAAGCGCAAAGTGAACTGGGTCAAGAAAGCCAATTCCGGCGACAAAGAAGCGAAAGCCCAAGTCGCCCTGATCGACAAGGCGTTGACCGAACTGAATGAAGGCCGCCCAGCCCGCCGCGCTGACATCGATGATGAAGAGCGCAAAGCCTGGAACATGCTGCAGCTCCTCACCGCGAAGCCGGTGTTGTATGTCGCCAATGTCGATGAGGACAGCGCGGAGGGCGGCAATGACTATTCGAAACGCGTGCTCGATTATGCCGCGGAAGAGGGCTCTGAAGCGGTGGTGATCTCCGCCCAGATCGAAGCCGAAATCTCGCAACTCGAAGATGAAGAGCAGGCTGAGTTTCTCGAGACGCTTGGATTGGAAGAGCCGGGCCTCAACCGCCTGATCCATGCGGGCTACGCTTTGCTTGGCCTGCAAACCTATTTCACTGCCGGACCGAAAGAGTCCCGAGCCTGGACCATTCGCGAGGGCTGGACCGCGCCGCAAGCAGCCGGGGTCATCCATGGCGACTTTGAAAAGGGCTTCATCCGCGCCGAGACGATCGCGTTTGAGGACTATGTCGCGAACAATGGTGAGGCGGGCGCAAAAGAGGCCGGTAAGATGCGCGCGGAAGGGAAGGACTACATCGTCCAGGACGGCGATGTGATGCTGTTCCGGTTTAACGTTTAGAGGCGGGATTTTTGGTGGACCGGGTGTCTGCTTCCGGCGTCTAAGCGGACATTGTAAATCGCGCCGGGCACCAGTAGTGTAATAATATGTCAACCAGGTTTTACTTCCTTCTGGCTGCTTTGGTCGCTCCGCTTTTGGCTCTGTTGTCTTTGGCGGTAGTTTCAGCCGATTACAATCACCATGCATTTGATTGTGACATCTTTGATGACTCAGAACGTATTGTGTCCGCTAAAGTGTACTATTTGGATTGGTCAGTCCTCACGTCGCGCGCCTTGGACATAGAAACAGTTCGTTCTTTTTCTCCGATCATGCTGACAAGCGGCGTACGACTGGACTGTCTCTCATCCGCCATCGCAACGAATGAAATGAACTTGTCATTAAGCTTGGCAGCTCCACGCGATGGTCGGTTTCTGTTAGTCGGAGCGCTTCAAAGCGGAGAACCGATTGAGGTTTATGCAGATCGTTTCAATATCTGCTCATTGAACGAAGACAAATGTCGAAAAAATGATGATCAAACGCGAGCACGGATTTCATTCATTCTGAAAGCACATCCTTGGTGATTGGCGTAAACGCTAACGTCCCCTCCTAACCCAAAGCAAACGAATACAGCGCGCACTCTCCTCCACGCGCCCTCGGACTTGTTCCGAGGGTCCAGCACGTGATCTTGCCATGGAATCGGGAGAGATGTTTCCGCTCTCGGTCTTAGCCGCGCGTACGTGTGTTGGACTGCCCAGACACGCGAGGCAGAACGTGGTGGAAAGAACAGTCCTACATTGCGCTTACGCCGGCGCGAACGCCTCTTTGACGAAGGTCAGCATTGTGTCTGCATCTGACACTTCAAACGGGTCGCTTTCGCAATTGTCGCTATAGCCCGCTTCAGAGAACAGCTTTTTCACTTCGCCATTATCGATCAGCGCCGAATAACGCCAAGAGCGCATGCCAAAGCCGAGATTATCTTTGTGCACAAGCATGCCCATCTTACGGGTAAACTCGCCAGAACCGTCGGGCAGAAGCTTCACATTCTTGGTGCCTTGATGCTGGCCCCACTGGTACATGACAAAAGCGTCGTTCACAGACAGGCAGTAAATCTCATCAATGCCCGCGGCTTTGAACTCGTCATACAGCGCCTCAAAGCGCGGCAGGTGAGTCGATGAGCAAGTGGGCGTGAACGCGCCCGGCAGCGCGAACAGCACGACTTTCTTGCCTTTGAAAATCTCGTCGCTGGTGACGTCCTGCCAGCGAAATGGATTTGGGCCTTCAACGGCGGTGTCGCGAACGCGAGTCTTAAATGTGACTTGAGGGACAAGCATGGGAGGATCCTTTTTTCTGTGTTTATACTCACGCCGTTTATGGAACTCTGCCGCAAGGTCAATAAGTGTGTTTCAGATGCTTCAACGGACCGCAGGGGTGCCCAAAAATCGTCACGTGACATTTCCATGGTTCATGTTATGTTCCAACAGAATCGTGTCAGACGAGACCATATGGAACCCATTATTCAAATCGGCGAAACGGGGCTCGACCTCATTCACCTGATCGCCATCGTGCTGGCGCTTGGGCTGGCGGCGGCGCTCTACCGTTTGTACGAACAGCGCGCGCAGGAGAAGGTACGGCGAGACGAGCTGGAAGCGGATCTCGCGCACTCTGAGCAGGCGCTTGATACGCTCCGCATTCAGGCTGAGCAGAGCAAGCTAGAATTGGCGGAACTGCGTGGCCGGACCGAGAAAGAGAAAGAAGCCTTCGGAGAAATCGCGCGCGGCGTGATGCAGCAAACCCAAGCCCAATTCATGCAGCTTGCGGATGAGACCTTTAAAAAGCACCGCGAAGGCGCAAAGGGCGAGCTAAACGAACTGATGAAGCCGATCGGTGAGAATTTTACGGAGTTCAAAAAGCGGGTCGCGGATATTGAAAAGGTCCGTGCCGAAGATAAGTCGGCCATCCAACAGCAAGTCAAAGCGATCGGTGAAAGCTTGCACCGCAACACCGCCGAAACTGGCAAACTGGTCAACGCTTTGACCGCGCCGAAAGGGGGCGGACGCTGGGGTGAAATGACACTTAGGAATGTCATGGAGCAGGCCGGTCTTTCAGCCCATTGCGACTTCAATGAGCAAGTGAACGACCAAACCGAGGACGGCCGTCAGCGGCCAGACGCGGTCATCCATTTGCCGGGCGATCGGCAAATCGTGGTCGATTCAAAAGTCTCTCTGGAAGCCTACATGGCGGCGGCCTCTGCTGAAGACCCCACGCAGCGAAAAGTACACTTAAATAGCCACGCCGCGAATGTGCAGCGCCATGTCGATGCGCTGGCGTCAAAACGCTACCAGGCCAACCTCGATGAACGGGTCGACTTTGTCGCCATGTTCATCCCGGGCGAGAATTTCTTCGCCGCCGCGCTGGAACACGCGCCGGATCTTTTGGAACGGGCTTACTCAAAGAATGTGATTGTCACGACACCATCGACGCTGATCGGGCTTGCCAAGACGGTCGCCTATGTTTGGCGCCAAGAGAAGATGACCCAGAATGCCCGTGAGGCCGCGCAATTGGGTCAGCAACTTTATGAACGCATCGCCAAAATGGCCGAGCATATCGAAAAGCTCGGCAAATCTCTAAACACCTCCGTCGGCCATTTCAACGCCATGAACAGCTCGCTCGACAAGCGGGTGATGCCGACCATGAAGAAGTTCCAGGAGCTCTCGATCGCGCCGCCGGATAAACCCATGCCGGAGCCAAAGCGGATCGAAACGACCGCTGATGCCGGGCAGAGCGTACAGCTTGAACTGATACAGAAGGCGAAGACAAAAGCGAAAGCTTGAGGTTTGCCGGTCCTGATCATGCCGCTTCATCGCGTATTTTTCCACTGATCTGGCGCTTCTCTTCGCGCTGAATAGTCCAGGCGTCGCGATTTTCGTGCGGACGCGAAACAGAGCTTGTTTTTTGTTCTGAAACTCTGTGAGTGGACGCACACGCGTCCAGATTCGGCCTTTGTCCAAAAGGCATTTCAAGTCGACGTGTGAGGGGTCTCGACACCGGCGTTAGCGCGCTTGGAAACAGGACTCACACATGCTTAGCGATGCACACGCAGGCTCCACTCAAATCTATGAAGGCAGCGAGTTAGAGCTCTTCCAACATGCGCGAAATTGGAAACGCTATTTGCGAACCGCGCTGCAGTCGGTCATTTCCGGTGATGTCGCTGAAGTTGGCGCCGGAATCGGGTTCACGACCGAAAATCTCGCCTTCAATCATCGCGCAAAGCGGTGGCTGTGCATCGAACCCGATGCGGCCCAATGCAATGATATTCGAACGTTGCGAGACTCGGGCCGTATCCCGGAAAAGTGCGAGATTTGGAATGGAAAGCTCTGCGATCTTCCCGCACGAGCAACGTTTGACACAATCATCTATATCGATGTGTTGGAACACATAGAAGACGACCGAAGTGAATTAGAGGCGGCGATGATCCGCTTGAAGCACGGTGGGCGACTTGTGGTCTTAGCGCCAGCTTATCAATATCTTTATAGTGCGTTCGATGAGTCCATTGGGCATTTTCGTCGCTATACCCTGTCCTCTTTGCGCGCAGTCGCCCCTGAGGACCTGACCCCGTCTGAGGGTTATTATTTGGACAGTTTTGGTCTGCTGGCATCCTTGGCGAATAAATGGATTTTGAAACAACCCATGCCCACACCGGACCAAATATCCACCTGGGATCGTCTCTTGGTGCCGATCTCTCGCTTGACCGATCATCTCGTTTTTCGAAGCTTTGGTCGTAGCGCGATCTGCGTTTGGGACAAAAACTGAGCGGCGCGTGACTTGGTGCGCTTTTGCGGAGATGAACGCTCAGTTATTGACGTTTGGCGCTCGCGCTCATACTTGAAGGCCATGGCGATTAGAGAAATCCTCACGGTCCCGGATTCCCGGTTGAAACAAGTGTCCAAGCCTGTTGAAGGCGGGGTCACGGATGAGATCCGTGCCCTCATGGATGATATGTTGGAGACCATGTATGACGCGCCTGGCATCGGCCTCGCGGCCATCCAAATTGGCGAACCTTTGCGGGTGATCGTTATGGACCTGCAAGAGAATGACGAGAAAAATCCGAGATTCTTCGTGAACCCGGAAATTCTCCCGCTGACTGAAGATAAAGCGCCTTATGAAGAAGGCTGCCTGTCTGTCCCGGACGTGTTTGACGAAGTTGAGCGTCCGATCGAATGCCGCGTCAAATATCTCGACTATGACGGCAATGAAATCGAAGAAGTCGCCACCGGCCTTTTCGCGGTCTGTATCCAGCACGAGATGGACCATCTTGAAGGCACGCTTTTCATTGATCACCTGTCGCGCCTAAAGCGCCAACGCGCGGTCGACAAAGTCAAAAAAGCCAAACGTCTGAAAGACAAAGAAAAGAGTGCGGCTTAAGCCAGCTGCGCCCTTTATTCACGCGCCATCGCAGGCTAGAGCGCGACTATGACGAAACCTTTGCGCATTGCTTTTATGGGCAGCCCCGATTTTGCCGTGCCCGTGCTCGCGGCTCTGGCCGAAGCTGGCCACGAGATCGCGTGCGTCTATTCGCAGCCGCCGCGCCCGGCAGGACGGGGAAAGAAGCTACGCCCGACGCCTGTGCATCAATGGGCCGAAGCGCAAGGGTTAGAGGTGCGAACCCCGCGCTCGCTGAAAAAAGCGCCGGAACAAGAGGCGTTTGCGGCGCTTGAGCTCGATGTGGCGGTGGTTGTCGCCTACGGTTTGATCTTGCCGCAGGAGGTGCTCGATGCGCCGCGGCTTGGATGTATGAACATGCACGCGTCTTTGCTGCCGCGATGGCGCGGCGCGGCGCCGATCCATCGCGCTGTGATGGCCGGGGATGAAATGACGGGTGTGCAAGCCATGCTGATGGAAGCCGGTCTTGATACCGGCCCGGTTTTAGCGACGGAGCAAACGCGGATCTTCCCATTCGACACAACCGGCAGCGTCCATGACCGCCTCGCCGGGCTGGCCGCCGATCTCGCGGTGACGGCGCTTGAAGGTTATGCTGACGGCTCGCTCGCGCCGCAGCCACAAAGCGATGAAGGCGTTATCTATGCCCACAAAGTCACCGCTGAAGATCAGCGCATCGATTGGTCGCAACCGGCGGCGCAAGTCGATTGTCAAATCCGCGGTCTATCGCCGTTTCCGGGCGCGTGGTTTCACTATGTCCCGGATGGGGAGGTCGAACCGCTGCGTATGAAGGCGCTGATGAGCCGCCGCGAAGACGGAGACTCGGACGCGCCAGCGGGCACGTTGTTAGATGATGCGCTGCTCGTCCAATGCGGCGACGGCGCTGCGGTGCGATTGTTGAAGGCCCAAAAACCCGGCTCCAAAGCGATGGAGGCGGCAGACCTGCTTCGCGGTCTTCCCATTCCAGAAGGGGCGCGTTTCTCATGAACAATCTCTGGATCCGTCCGGCCGAAGACGCCGATGCCGCCACGATCACCGAGCTGACAGACGCCGCGTTTGGCACGCCGGAAGAAGCGCAAATCATCACTCAACTCGCCACAGATGGCGACAGCCTCGCATCGCTCGTTGCACACAATGATCGCGAGATTTTGGGGCATATTCAGTTCTTCAAAGTTTGGATCGACGGCGAAGATGTTGCGTGTGGACTTGGTCCGGTATCAGCGCGCCCGGATGTTCAAAAACGCGGCATTGGCGCAGGCTTAATTCGCTTCGGTCTGACGCTCATGGAAGGCGCCGGGCGCACACACTGCTTCCTGCTCGGGCATAAGGATTATTATCCACGCTTTGGATTTTCCGCCGGGCTTGGCGCTAAGTTTGACGGACCATGGTCGGGTCCAAACTTTATGGCATTAGACTTAAATGCCGGTCGTCCGCCAGGCGGGACGCTGCGATATCCGGCGGCGTTCGGGGCCTAAGCGATGCAGCGCTACAAGATCACAATTGAATATGATGGCCGCCCCTATTTTGGCTGGCAACGTCAGGCCGGTCAGCCCTCTGTCCAACAAGCGCTTGAAGAAGCGGCCGCGGTTTTGGACAATGCACCTGTGCTGATGCAAGGGGCCGGGCGCACGGATCGCGGCGTCCACGCGACCGGACAGGTGGCCCATTTTGATCTCGTCAAGCCGCGGCCCATTCGTAAGATTGCAGATGCGCTTAATTTCCATCTGCGCCCAGAAGCCGTTGCCGTCTTGAAGGCTGAAGAAGTTGGCCCGGAGTGGAATGCCCGGTTTGATGCAACGCTGCGCGCCTATCGCTATGTTATCATCAACCGCCGCGCCGACCTCACCCTCGACAGAGGGTTAGCCTGGCGCGTGCCTGTTCCGCTCGATGCTGGCGCAATGGACCGCGCCGCCAAAGCCTTGATTGGGCAGCATGATTTCTCCACGTTTCGAGACGCCGAATGCCAAGCCAAGCATCCGATCCGCACGCTCGATAAGGTCGATGTCGCCCGCTATGGCGAGGGCATTGAGGTGACCGTCGAAGCAAAAAGCTTCTTGCACCGCCAGGTCCGTTCAATTGTCGGCTCTTTGGTCGAAGTTGGACGCGGGGCGCGGGATGAAGATTGGATGGGTGAAATCTTAGAGGCGAAGGCCCGCGAGGCTTGCGGTCCAGTGGCGCCCGCGGATGGGTTATTTTTGGAGCGGGTGGTGTATGGGGATGCCGAGTGACCCTCATGAGCGTCGGTTTTCGCAAACAAGACCATTAGGCCCTCATCCTGAGCGCAGTCGAAGGATAAAGGGCCGCGCTTTCCGGAAGCCCGCCTCGCCCTTCGACTTCGCTCAGGATGAGGCTGAAAGAAGACTATGTCCGCGAAGACGCCGAGAACCGGCCCAACGCCTCGCTCAACCCCACCCTTCAAACAAAGGCGCAACTTCATCCACCGCGCGCTGCATCTCCTCAAGATCGGGCGTCTCGTCTTCGATCCCAAACCCGAAATCTTCGTTCGGTCCGGCATATTGTACGACCAGGCCATCGCTACGCGAGACGACATAAACACTGCCATAGAAGAGCCCATAGCGCGCTTCTAATTGCGGCGGCATCCAGTTGATTTGACCGCGCACCGGCACCAGCTCATCGGCGCCCCAAAGGGTTTTGGCGCCATAGCCTGTGCAGTTGACGATGACGCTTTCGGGAAGGCTTAAAGCCTCGCTACGATCGCCGAAGGTGCGACGGACCATGCGCCCGCCAAGCGCGAAATAGTCGCGCAATAAGCGTTCGGTATAGGCGGCAACATTGAACACCATTTCGAGCCCTTGGCGGGCGGAAGCGACTGGGAATTGATGCGCGTCCGCGGCAAGTGGGCGTGTGCCAGGCATCATATCATTGATGCGGCCGCCGAGATGCATGAAGTCGTTCTGCTCAGGCGCGTTCCCACCAGGGCCTCCACGCAATGGATAAAAGGGTTGAAGCTCCACCGGACGCCCAAGGCCCCCAATATAGTGCTGATGCGTTGCGTAAGACTTGCGCGCCCAGGCTTCCCACTTGTCGGCGAAGCCCGCAGGCGCGGCCGAGTGGAGGGCGATCCGGCTGCTTGGGGACCAAACGCCCGTGGCCCGCGCCGATCGCGATTCTGAGGGTAAGTCCTTCGCATAGATCGAAACCATCGCGCCCGTTTCCGCGAGCTTGATCGCCGTGGTCAGTCCCATCACCCCGGCGCCAATCACGGCATAGGCGCGCGCGCCGGTCTGACGCGCCAGCCTTGTGGCTTCCTCTGCGCAGGCCCAGGATAAGGACCAGCCCGATCCGCCGTGCCCATAATTGTGGACCACGGTTTTGTCGCCAAAGGCTTCAGTCTCTAAGCGGGGTCCTGCTGGCCGAAATGGCCGCGTGCAGACCGTGATTTTGGTCAGTCGATCCGCGGCGATTTTGAGCGGCGCGCCCGGGATGAGGGGCGCCGATGACGCCGTTTGTTCAATGGGGGTGGCACACGCAGCGGCGGTGAATGCGGCGCTGGTCGATAAGAAGGCTCTGCGAGAACGGATCATACCTTCAGCGGTAGCCACGCCGCGACGGCATGCAAGGAAAAACTTAGAAACCGTTTGGTTTGTCGGCCTTGCCGCCCCATTTGATGCAACAGAGAGAAGAAACGTTTCGGAGGCCCCTATGTCAGACCCACTCAATCTCGATCGCCGTCAATTGCTGGCTTTAGGCGCTGGCGCCGCAGCGGCCGCGAGCCAAGCGACCAGCGCACACGCGCAATCGGCGCCGAGTGACGCGCCGGATTTGTCAGGAAAATCGATCCTGGTGACCGGGGCCTCGTCAGGATTTGGGCGTCTCGGCGTTGAATATTATGCCAGCCTCGGCGCCAAAGTCTTTGCCACGATGCGCAACGTGCCGCGCCCCGAAGCCGATGAGCTGCGGGATCTGGCGACGACGGAAGGGCTCGACCTGAGCGTGATCGAAATCGATGTGACCTCGGATGAGCAAGTCGAGGCAGGTGTTGCAGAGGCTTTAGCGGCGAATGAGGGCAAGCTTGATGTGCTGATTAACAATGCCGGAATCTCGGTCGGCGGTCCGATTGAGGTTCAGGATATGGAAGCCACAGAACTGATTTTTGATACCAATGTGTTTGGCTGCCATCGCATGGCGCGCGCGGCGCTGCCCAGTATGCGTGCGAATGGCGGTGGGCAGATCTTCAACATCTCTTCGCAGCTTGGGCGACTGATCATTCCAGGCTTTGGACAATACTCAGCCACGAAATTTGCGCTGGAAGCAATGAGTGAGCAGATGGCCTATGAGTTGGTCCCGCATGGCGTGGACGTGACGATCATCCAGCCAGGTGGCTACCCGACCATGATCTGGTCGAACAATAATAAGAATTCTGCCCCGCTCAAAGACCGTACCAGTGAAGATTTGCTGGCGGCTTATCCTGAACTCACCGCAGGTATGGGCGCGCGCACAGGCGGCGGATCGACAGATCCCATGGACGTCCCACGGGCGATTGCCGAGATCATCGCCATGCCGAAAGGCAAACGGCCTTTGCGCAAAGCGGTGCATCCGGTCGCAAGGCCGCAAGAGCCATTGAACGAGGCGGCGGCAAAAGCGCAGGTTGCGATGCTCGGACAGTCGCCGCTAGGGCCTTGGATTAAGGATCTGCTGGAGCGTTAGACGCTCAAAATGGGTGGCTTTCTGGGCTTAGAGGGAATTAGGCTGAGCGGCTTAAGACGCCCTAAGCAGGATGCCCGCGAATAGTATTTACAACTGTTAGCGTTTGCTGACATTTTTGCCACTCTCCTGATAGTCTCGGGTTCAAGGGGAAAGCAATGCTGCTGCGTCGCGTTACGAAACACGTGAAAGATCAGAACTGGTTTGCGGTTTCTATTGATTTCGCGATCGTAGTCGTCGGTGTGTTTGTTGGTCTCCAAGTTTCGAACTGGAACGCCGACATGGCACAACAGTCCCGAGGTGAGAAAATCAAAGTGCGCCTCGTAGCTGAGTTCAAGGATATTGAATCTGAGCTAACTCGACACATCCAAGACATCACAACGTGGATCGGCACAGCTGATCAATTGGCTGCAGATATTCTTGCTGATGAGGTTGAGCGGAACACGAGCGAGTTTTCAGACCGACTCTCTTCCATTCGCTGGCGACCGCCAAGCGGTGGCTCAAACACAATCGCCGAACTTATCAGCCAAGGCGATATGGACATTCTCCGGTCCCCAAATTTGGTCGAAGAGCTCTTACGGTTCGAAACACTCGCCCAGCGGCACACTTCGAACAATCTTGCGATGAGAAGATTTATTAGTGCGGACCGCAACGCGTTGAGCAAAGCCAGCATACTTGCCGCCATACCACTAGAGTTGCGGGGCGAGGAATTTGAACAAAGCCTTATAGATCGAGTCAAAGCTCCCGACATTTACCTCGCAACCGTCAGCGTTTCGGACGCGCTAAAAATAGACCTGCTCTGGTACCAAGCGTCCTTGGATGGTGCTTGCAACATCCTACAAGAGTTGAACGACCCATGCAGCGCGAACCCGGATATCCCGGGCGAACCTCAAGGCTGATCTTTCGATAGATCAAATACCATATCCAAAGTGATGATCCTTTCCGCAAATACGAGGGCTCGGCGACTTACACTCGCCCCATCTATGTCGCTTATCCAACACTCGATACATAAGTATGCCTCGACGCCAGCAAGCTGTCTGAGGATCCTTCACGAGGTGGAGAGAGCCGATTTGGCTTTAGTTAGGTACTGGGAGTGTCTATATAGCGCTCCCCACAGCTTGTCTGTGGGGGGCAGCATAAGATCTCGCCATAAAGATTGGGAAAGATGTTTTCGCTCGCGGTCTTGAGCCTCAGCATTACGTGTTGGACGGCCCAGACAAGCTGGGCAGAACATGGAGGAGAGATCATTCTTTCTTCGCATCCGGAACCACTGAATGGAGGTGAGAGAGCGGCGGGCACTTCGCGTTTGTTCAAAGCGCGCCAAGCCTTTCTTGTCTCCGCAGGGGTGCGCCTCGTGAGGGTTTTGGTGCTGCCAGTATTCCCTTTAGCCTCATTCTGAGCGTGTCGAAGGACAAGGCGGGCTCACACATCGCAAAGGTTGGAAGCCCGGCCCTTGTAGCGGTTCAGCGACCGTGAGACACTTTTGTGGTTTTGCTTAAGGAGGATTTTTGGCTCATCGTAACTGACTCAAGGAGTGAAGATGAGCAGAAAATCCGAAAGTGCCGATCAGCACATAAAATCGGTGAAGCGCCGCACCCGGCGTAAATATTCAGCTGAAGAGAAGATCCGTATTGTCCTGGAAGGCATGCGCGGTGAGCATTCGATTGCCGAGCTGTGTCGCCGTGAGGGGATTGCCCAGAGCCAGTATTATAGCTGGTCTAAGGATTTCATGGAGGCCGGCAAGAAACGCCTGGCAGGTGACACCCAACGCGAAGCCCGCAGCGATGAAGTCGTGGAGATGCGCCGTGAGATGCGGGATCTCAAGGAGGTGGTTGCGGATCTCACCCTGGAAAACCGCGTGCTCAAAAAAAGCGTGATTGCGGATGGGGACGAAGACATATGAGGGATCCTGCATCTGAGAAGCTGGAGATCATCCAGCTGGTCGAGCAATCGCACCAGCCGATCAAACGAACGCTGGAACAGATCGGTGTGTCACGCCCGACTTTCTATCGCTGAATATTTGCGCCGGGTGCGGCGCTTCACCGATTTTATGTGCTGCTCGGCACTTTCGGATTTTTTGCTCATCTTCACTCCTTGAGTCAGTTACGATGAGCCAAAAATCCTCCTTAAGCAAAACCACCAAAGTGTCTCACGGTCGCTGAACCGCTACAATATGCCAGGCCGCGTTTCTTGCCCGGTGTTGCCGCGTTCCAAAGCGCCAGTTCGACAGGATGCGTT
>JBCBBY010000060.1:0-23316 GCA_038531195.1 Pseudomonadota bacterium | reverse complement strand
AAACGCCCGTCGTGGCTGTGTTTAGACCTCCTGCATTTCAACAATACTTGCCACCTTGAAAGTGCTGCGCGATGGGTATCATTGGGCAGCGATGGAATTTCAAATATGACCGAACCTACGAGCACGAATGTGCACTCCTTGGACCCCACCGATTGGGAAGACGCCCGTCAAACGGCGCATCAGATGGTGGATGACATGGTGGATTATCTCAGTTCGATCCGCAGCAGACCCGCGTGGCGGACTGTGCCACCCGAAGTAAAAACGGCTTTGGAGCAAGATGTTCCGCACGAGGGGGAATCTCTGGCAGCGGTTTATGAGGAATTTAAGGAGACCATTCTGCCCTACCCAACGGGGAATTTGCATCCCGGGTTTTTTGGCTGGGTCATGGGCAATGGGACGTTCACCGGCGCGATGGCGGATGCCCTCGCTTCATCTATGAATGCGCATGTTGCCGGTTATGATCAATCCGCCAGCATTGTGGAGCGCCAAGTGATTTCATGGCTGGCCGAGTTGGTAGGATTTCCGAAATCGTCCTCGGGTCTTCTTGTTACAGGTGGCACGATGGCAAACCTGAACGGCGTCGCCGTGGCCCGGCATGAGAAAGCCGGTTTTGATATTCGTACACACGGGTTGCAGGCCGGTAGCGCGCCGCGGCTTCGCATTTACGGAAGCGCGCAGACCCATAGCTGGATCTATCGCGCGTGCGAGCTGATGGGGATGGGCCGAGAGGCATTTCGTTCGGTGCCGACCAATGACGCATTTCAGATCGACATATCAAAGTGCCGCGACATGATCGAATCCGACATCGCAGCCGGAGATAGACCGTTTTGCGTCATGGGAACTGTTGGAACAGTGAACACGGGAGCGATTGATGATTTACATGCGTTGCGCGCCCTCGCAGATGCGTTCGATATCTGGTTTCACATAGATGGGGCTTTCGGTTCACTCGCCGCTTGGAGCCCGGACACAGCGCCCTTGGTCGAAGGACAACAGCTCGCCGACTCCATCGCGTTTGATCTACATAAATGGGGATACATGCCGTACGATGTTGGCTGCGTTCTCACGCGCAATGCGGATGCTCAAGATCAAACCTTTGGACAAGCGGCCTCTTATCTCTCACCCACAAAGCGCGGCTTGGCGGTTGGCACGACATACTTCGCGGACAAAGGCCTGCAATTGTCGCGGAGCTTTCGCGCGCTAAAGGTCTGGATGTCGATGAAAGAGCAAGGCGTGGAACGGATCGGCCAAGCGATTTCTCGAAACGTCGAACAGGCAAAATATCTCGAACGCCTGATCTCACAGCATGACGATCTCGAACTCCTCGCGCCGGTATCGCTGAACGCCGTTTGCTATCGCGTTAAATATGATGAATTGAGCCTAGAAGGGTTAAATCGACTGAACGAAGAGGTGCTTTTGCGCATTCAAGAAAGCGGCACTGCCGTGCCCTCGCACACATTTATTGATGAGAAATTCGCTATTCGGGTTTGTATCACCAACCACCGCACTGAAAACGAAGACTTGGAGCGTTTGGTTGTGGACACGCGCAGGCATGCCAGGGACGCGCTAAAAGCGCTATAAAACAGTGAATTTGCTACCGCCTGCATATTGCATCTGCGCACAAACTAAGGCGAACTACGCTAAGTAAAGAGACATCAGGAGAGCGTTCGTGCGTTTACCAGTCATTGTGAGCATGGGCGGGGTGAATGCCGCCGGGCGAACTTCCGGATTTCAAAGCTATCGTCGCATGGTGTTAAACTGCCTTAACAAAGACGATCAAACCGATACGCTTTGCGGTCTCGCCGTGATGATGAACCTGGTGACCGCCAATGATGACGGAACCTATGCGCCCACTAACGAACAGTCGAATGACTTAGCGCTCACGAGAGATGGCGTCGTCGAGCGCTATAAAGACATCATTCTCAATGGCACACTGGTGCGCCGGGTCGAGACGTCTCATTTCGATGTGGACGCTTTGTATTGGCAATCCAATGCAGCGCTTGAGCCTGCATCTGGTCCTGTCTCCTTCCAAATCGTCAAGGATAAACTTCCGCTAAATCCTCCCGATTCTTGGCGCATAGAGACGATCGACGATACGACCGCCCGAGTGACTGTCGACGGCGCTTTAGATGTGAAACTGGAAAATGTGCGCGACTTTCCCATCAAAGCGGCCGGACAATTACCGACTGGGTTTGAGATAGCCAGTCTTTATAATTCCCGGTTTCAACCCCGTGGGCTACAAATGGCATTGTTCGGGGCGACGGATGCACTCCGAGCCCTCGGGATCGAATGGGAGACCGTCCTAGAGCACATCGCGCCAGACGAAGTTGGGGTCTATTCCAGTAGTGGTTTCGGCCAAATGGACAAAGAGGGTTATGGCGGGATGCATCAGGCCCGCATGAAAGGCGAGCGGGTCACGACAAAAGCGTTGGTCATGGGCATCAATTCAATGCCCACGGATTTCATCAATGCATACATCCTGTCTAACGTTGGTATCGCCAGCAGTTCAGTCGCGGCATGTGCAACATTTCTATCAAATTTAAGACACGCAGTGTCTGATCTACAGTCGGGAAAAATTCGTGTCGCAATGGTCGGCAATAGTGAGGCTCCGATCGGTCCTGAGCTGATGGATGGTTTCGGAACAATGGGCGCGCTTGCCAGCGATGAAGCGATGGCAAAGACCTATGGCACCTCAGACGTCGACAATCGACGTGCCAGTCGCCCGTTTGGCAAGAATTGTGGATTTACGATTGGTGAGTCGAGCCAATATTTCATTCTGATGGACGATGCGCTTGCCGTTGAACTTGGCGCGCCGTGCTTAGGGGCGATCACTGACGTTTTTGTCGATGCGGACGGAACCAAGAAGTCCATCACCGCGCCTGGTCCGGGCAATCACATCAGCATGGCAAAAGCGACGGCAGCAGCGGCCAATATCGTTGGTTTGGAAACGCTGCGTGAAAAGTCCTTTGTGCTAGCGCACGGCTCCAGCACGCCGCAGAACCGCGTCACGGAATCGCAAATTTTCGACCAAGTCGCCGAAGCTTTCGGGATCGCTTCGTGGCCCGTCGCAGCCGTCAAAGCTTTTGTTGGACATACAATTGCGCCGTCGAGTGGGGACCAACTCACGGCAGCCCTAGGGTGTTTCGAGTATGGTATTGTGCCGGGCATCCCGACCATCAATCGGGTCGCCGAAGACGTTCATCAAGACCGGCTCGCTTTGGGCCCCGAACACCAGCGGATCGGAATAGACGGGCTCGAAGTCGCGATCCTCAATTCCAAGGGGTTTGGCGGAAACAATGCGTCTGCTGTCGTTCTATCACCCCATCGTACAGAGGCGATGCTCGAAACCCGATACGGAGTGGATGCGATGGCGATCTATCGACACAAACGCGAGGCCAGCTTGGCGGCCTCTCAAGCGTATATCAAACGCGCGGATAACGGGGATTATGCTCCAATATATCGTTTCGGAGAGGCTCAGATCTCAGAAAGTGATATCGAAATATCTCAGACGTCTGTCACCATCAAAGGCCTCGCAAACGAAATCGCGCTGCCCACCGATAATCCTTATGCCGATATGATTGAATAGAGAGTGAACCGATGAGCGATCTAAAAACGGTGATTTCGACCTTAGATCGGTTAGTTGGGTTCGACACCACATCACGGAATTCTAACTTAGACCTCATTGATTGGCTCGAAGCCCAATTGCTGCCGCTCGGCGCAGACTGCCGACGTATCGAGAATAGCGCCAAAGACAAAGCCAATTTGTGGGCGCGGATAGGCCCGGATGTTCCAGGAGGTTTGGTCTTGTCGGGGCACACAGACGTTGTGCCTGTGGACGGACAAGACTGGAAATCGGATCCGTTCGTGCTCTTAGAATCCGAAGGATTATTATTTGGACGCGGCACCTGTGACATGAAAGGCTTTGTCGCTTTGTGCCTCGCCTATGCGCCAAAATTTGCCGAGCTCGACTTAGAACGACCCATCCATTTTGCGTTCTCATATGACGAGGAAGTTGGCTGCCAAGGCGCACCGCATATGATCAAGCAAATGCTCGCACAGGGGGCTCAGCCAGATGCCGTTTGGGTTGGTGAGCCGTCGGAATGGCAAGTTGTCTCCGGACATAAGGGGATCATGCTGACGGAAGTCGTGGTGACAGGAAAAGAGGCACATTCCAGCCTCCCACACTTAGGAGTCTCGGCAAACGGTGAAGCGGTCGACTTAATGGTTGCCTTGCGGCAAATACAAAACGACTTGATCGCATCGGCAGACGACAATTCTCCGTTCGATCCGCCCTACCCCACGCTTAGCATTGGAGAAATGTGGGGCGGGACTGCGACCAATATTCTCGCGCGAGAATGCACCTTCCTGTTCGATCTAAGGTCACCGCCTGGGTACAATCCAGATGAAATCTTGCAGCCATTCTTGGAGACCGCTGTCGCAAAGGACGCGGAATTGAAGTCTCGTTTTCCAGAATGCGGAGTACGCGTGACAAAGCTCACAGACGTCCCCCCGCTCGGCCCAAGTGACGACAATGCAGCGGAAACCCTGATGCGGGCGCTGACCGGAGACAATGCTATGCGGGCGGTATCCTACGCCACGGAGGCAGGCCAATTCCATCAGGCCGGAATGTCTTCCGTCATTTGCGGGCCTGGCTCAATAGAACAGGCCCACAAGCCAAACGAGTTCATTGCGATAGATCAGCTAGAGCAAGGCGTGGAGATCTTTGAGAAATTGATCGCGCGCCTTGCTTAAAACGCTGATTATTCGAAGCCTTTCATATCCTCTAGCTCGATGCCTTTGGTCTCGCTGACCGCTTTGGCGACAAAGAAGATCGAAACGACCGCGCCGATGAAATACAGGGAATAGGCGCCTCCAAGTGTGATCGATGCAAGCAAGATTGGGAAAGTCAGAGTGACCCCAAAATTGGCAAACCATTGGAAGAAGCCAGCGACGCCTAAGCCCGAGCCACGGATTTGGTTCGGGAACATCTCACCAAGCATGACCCACATGACCGGGCCCCATGACAAATTGAACATCGCGGCATAGGCGATACCTGAGAACAGAGCGAGTGGCCCCCAGAAGCCAGGTAAGACCAGGTCGCCGGCCTCATTTGTTGTCGCATTGAAGAAACAAATCATCATAGTGCCGAGCGTGATCGCCATTCCGATCGAACCAATCATAAGGAGCGGTTTACGCCCAACCTTATCGATCACCGCGAGCGCAACGCAGACGGCTCCAATACTCACAACGCCCATGATGACATTGATCAAAAGCGCATTGTCTTCTGTAAATCCGACAGACTGCCAAAGCACTGCGCCATAGTAGAAGACGACATTGATGCCGACCAATTGCTGAAAAACAGCAAGACCAATCCCGACCCATACAATTGGGCGAATTTTTCCCCCATCCAATAGATCGGCGAGTCGGGGCTTATGATCGGTTGCGATTGAGCTCTTGATTTCACTCATTTTCTGTTCGCTCGCTTGAGCGCCGAACAAACGGGTGAGCACCGATTGCGCTTGATCATCTCGGTCTTTGATGACCAGAAAGCGAGGACTCTCGGGAATTGCAAATAGGGCGAAAAAGAAAATACCGGCTGGCACCATCTCCACCCAGAACATCCAGCGCCACGCTTCAAAGCCGAACCAAAACTCGCTGGTGGACGACCCCGCCGTCCCTGCAAGCACATAATTGCTCATAAATGCGGCGGTGAGACCGACAATGATGGCCACTTGCTGAATACTGGAGAGACGACCGCGAATGTGCGCTGGGGTAATCTCACTTATATAAGCTGGTGCCAAGACACTTGCGGCTCCAACCGCCAGACCTCCAAGTATTCGGTAAATTATGAACTCGATCGCGCCCGTGGAGACACCCGATCCCCAAGCGCTGATAAAGAAAAGGACGGCCGCTACGATTAGAACACTGCGACGTCCAAAAATATCCGCTGTCCGCCCCGCGACCATCGCCCCAACGGCGCATCCTATAAGCATGGAGGCGACGCTGAAAGAAATCGCCCACTCCCCTTCACCAAACTCCGCACGCAATCCGTCAATCGTGCCATTGATCACGCCGCTATCGAAGCCGAATAAAAATCCACCAATCGTTGCAATGACGCTGATGAGAATAATCTGTCCGAGGTTTGAGTCTTCGGATAATGTTGAAGCCGATGCTTCCATGGGGTCGTCCTCCCTCGACGATACTTTGCCTGTGCAAGGCGTCCAAATTTGGTTCGCGTCGCACGTCTATATTTCTCGGGTATCATACAGCCGCATAAAATGATAGCGCTATCATTTGTACTTGCTATAAGCATGAGATCGCGACATTCCGTCGAGCGAATTTTCAAGCGTGGGACAACATCACGCCAAATATGGGAGGCATCGTGGTTCGCGGGCATCGCCCGCAAAATCGTGTATATCCTCCCAAAACCTGAGTATCCGCTTCGATTGTGTGATCTGAAGCATTCTTGAGTATCCAATTAGGAGCCTGCACTTTGAAACGCACTTTTCGCACTTCCTCTTCAATCGCCGCTATTGGCGCGGCGATGTTCATTGGCGCATGTACAAATATAGATGCGACGGACCCCGAACCAGCAATCGTTGAAGAACCGGTCGCGGGTATAGAAGCAGATGATGCCGCCGCGAAACCAACGATCAATCCAGAAAACTGGCCTGTCGTTGAAACCCCTCCGCTCGATCTAGCGGTTGAGGCACGCATCGAAGAAATCATGGCCAAACTAACGCTTGAGCAGAAAGTTGGCCAGGTCATCCAAGCCGATAGCGGTTCAGTGACACCAGAACAGGTGAAACAATACCGCCTTGGTTCTGTATTGAGCGGCGGCAACTCTGCGCCTGGTCCTGAGCCATATGCGGATGCCCAAACATGGATTGAAGCGGCGGATGCGTATTATGAAGCGTCTATCGATCCAGAAGGGGTCGAGATTGCTATTCCTACGATTTGGGGGATCGATGCGGTGCACGGGCACGCAAACCTCAAAGGCGCAGTTGTATTCCCGCACAATATTGGTCTCGGCGCAGCCAACAATCCTGATCTCATCGAGGAGATCTATCGGGTGACGGCTCGTGAACTCCGCGTTTCAGGTCATGACTGGACATTCGCACCAACCCTCGCGGTTCCACAGAATGACCGCTGGGGACGCACCTATGAAGGCTTCTCTGAAAGCCCCGATATTGTTGCGTCCTATGGCGATCGAATTGTTTATGGATTGCAGGGCCGTGTCGGCGATGACGATTTCTTGGATTTTGAGCATGTGCTGACGAGCGCCAAACACTTTGTTGGCGATGGTGGCACCAAGGATGGTATTGACCAAGGCGATGCTGTTATCAGTGAAGCTGAGCTTCGCGATATTCACGCTGCCGGCTATGTGACCGCGATCGGCGCAAATGCCCAGACCGTCATGGCAAGTTTCTCCGCTTGGAATGGCGAACGTATGCATGGCCAAAAAGAGCTTCTCACTGACGTTTTGAAAGAGCGCATGAATTTCAAAGGGTTCGTCGTCGGCGACTGGAATGGGCACGCCTTAATTCCAGGATGCACGAAAACGGATTGTCCAGAGTCTTTGAATGCAGGCGTCGACATGTACATGGCGCCAGATAGCTGGGAAGGATTGTGGCATTCGACCTATGAGCATGTTCAATCTGGTCGCATTCCAATGGAGCGTCTGGATGATGCTGTGCGCAGAATATTGCGCGTTAAAATCAATGCGGGCTTGTTCGACAATCCACTCAAACCAAGCGAGCGTCCGCTGTCGGGACAAGAACAGCTCCTTGGTGCTGCAGAACACCGCGCCGTGGCGCGCCAATCGGTGCGCGAGTCTTTGGTTCTATTGAAAAACAATGATGGCCTGCTGCCATTGGATCCAACGAAAACGATTTTAGTCGTGGGTGATGGAGCTAATAGCATAACCAAAGTTGCCGGCGGGTGGACCTTGTCCTGGCAAGGCGGCGGTTATCCAAATGACGAGTTCCCGAATGGCGAAACCGTGCTGTCCGGTTTGTCTGAAGTAATTAACGCAAATGGTGGAAACATCATTTTCGACCCAGAAGGGACATCAGACGTCGAAGCCGACATTGTCATCGCAGTCTATGGAGAGAATCCATACGCGGAGTTCCAAGGGGACGTCGCTGACATGGATTTCCAACCGAACGGTTTCGACACAGATCTTCTTGAGTCTTACCAATCTCGCGGGATGAAAACTGTCTCAGTATTCCTATCTGGACGACCACTCTGGACCAATCCAGAGATCAATGATTCAGATGCTTTCGTCGCGGCCTGGCTTCCAGGTTCAGAAGGAGGCGGGATCGCAGACATGCTGTTCCAAACAGACCCGGCATTTGAGTTTAGTGGACGCCTTTCATATTCATGGCCGAAGCTCGCCACCCAAGTCGAATTAAACGTCAACAAAGAGCCATATGATCCGCTATTCGCTTTTGGATATGGTCTTGGCTACAACGATGATGGCAATTTGGCAGAGCTATCTGAGGATTCTGGTTTAGCTTCCGGGGCGGCCGTATCGAAAGGAACGTTCTTCTCCAAAGGCGAATTCCCTGCCCCGTGGCAGTTGATCCGCTATGGCTCGCCGGTGACCTCACTCCCGTTTGAATCTGCTGGCTTGATTGTTTCAGCTTATGACCGTGCGGCTCAAGAAGACTCGCTCAAGGTTGTTTTCAAAACGGGCGAAGAGTCATTCGTCATCGCCTCGAATGAGCCCGTCGATTTCACACGTGAGTCAAATGGCGCGATGGAATTGACGTTTTATGCTCAAAGTCTTGAGGGTGACAAAACCGTAGATATTGGCATGGGCTGCGCATCAGAGGGGTGCGATCGCTTCCTTCCCGTGACGTTGAGTTCTGAGTGGAGCGAGATCCGTTTGAGCTTGTCATGTTTTGCCGATGCTGGAGCTGGCATGGACATGATCAATCGCGTTTTCCTCGTCAAAGCAAATGCAGGACAAGCCATAGCGCTTTCAGACATTCAACTATCGGAGGATGAAGACGCGGCGGCCGATTGCGGATGATTTGGGCACCCGCCGGATTGGTAGACCAATTCGGCGGGGGTCGCTTGTGCTTACAGCCTCACATCCCTAAGTCGGGATAAGATCGGAAACCGCTGAAGCGACATCGATCCGCCTAATAACGTAGAACACAAATGAAGGCCTCACTTCCATTCGATCATGAATAAAAAGCCAACCGCCACGATTAAAGAAGTCGCAGAACGCGCCAACGTTTCGCAAATGACTGTTTCTCGCGTCTTGAACGACCAAAGCAGTGTGAAAGAAACCACACGAAAGCGCGTTCAAGAGGCAATGCGGGCGCTCAATTATCGTCCTAATATCATGGCGAGAAACTTGGCCGGACGCGCGGGCCTTTTCATTGGCTTGATCTATCGAAATCCAAGTTATGGGTATTTGAGCGAGTTCTTGCTCGGCGCACTCGATGCCTGTCGAGAGCTTGGACACTATTTGATTGTTGAAGAGCCGCTGGTTGATGACAACATGGTCGACTTAGAGCAGATCGAGAAACGCTTCTTGGATATGAGTATTCAAGCACTAATCGTTGTCCCCCCACTCTCCGATGACCCAAAACTCATCGATACGTTGATCCGAACGGGCATCTCGTTTGTTTGCGTTAGCCCGAAGCCGAACACGTATAACGGCCCCAGCGTGCGGATGGATGACCGTGCCGCCGCTCGAGATATGACCCAGTATTTATTAGACCAAGGGCATGAAAGTATTGGTCTCATCAAGGGCCCACCAGATCACCGTTCGAGTGATTTGCGTCTCGCAGGCTATCGCGATGCATTAACGTCGGCAGGCAAAAAAGTTGACTTGAATCACGTAAAATCGGGTGACTTTACCTATGTATCTGGAATGCGCTCGGCGTCTGACTTAATGTCGATCGAAAACCCTCCCACAGCAATTTTTGCGACCAATGACGACATGGCCGCTGGAGCTATTGCAGCAGCGCATCAAGCAGGAATGCGGGTTCCTCAAGATCTGTCTATTGTTGGGTTTGACGATACCGCGAATGCATCGGCGATGTGGCCTGCTCTGACAACGGTACGCCAACCCATTCGCGAAATGGCGCGTAGCGCGATCCAATTGTTGGCGAAGAATGTTGCTCAAAAAAGATCCATGACCCCGACAGAGGCCACGGATCTGACACTCGATTACGAGCTGGTTATTCGCGATTCAGCCGGCTTTCCTAAGCGAAGCGATTAAGCAAGTTTTCCAACATTTCTTGACGACCAGACTTCGGTGAAGGGTTGATACCACCGGCCTCGACTTTTTCCGCAATTTCTTCAAGTGACGCCTCTTGCATAATCCAAGATCCAAAAGGATCTTTCCAGCCACTATAACGTTCCTCGAGAAATGCTTCATAAGTGCCGTCTTTGAGGATGGCTTCAGCGGCCAACAATCCTCGCGCTAATGCGTCAACGCCCCCAATATGACCATAGAATAGGTCGGCGGCATCAATGCTTTGACGACGGACCTTGGCGTCAAAATTAAACCCACCGGTGGTGAACCCACCATTCTTCAAGATGTGAACCATCGAGCGTGTAATATCGAGTGACTCCATCCAGAACTGATCGGTATCCCAACCATTTTGCGGATCGCCGCGATTGGCATCAACGGATCCAAAAATTCCGTGTGCAAAGGCCATTGCAATCTCATGATCCATGGCATTGCCCGCCAAGGTCGCGTGGTTGGTTTCTATGTTGACCTTAACGTCATCGAGTAGGTCATAACGCTGCAAGAAACCGAACACTGTCTGCGTGTCGCGATCATACTGATGTTTCGTAGGTTCGTGTGGTTTGGGTTCGATCAGAAGTGGCCCTTTGAACCCGATCTTGTGCTTATGCTCGACCGCCAAACTGAGCATCCGACCCAATTGATCCAACTCACGTCCCGCGTCGGTATTCAGCAATGTATCGTAGCCTTCACGACCGCCCCAAAGGACATAATTGGCGCCGCCAAGCCGATGCGTGGCCTCTAATGCCTGGCGAATCTGCATCGCAGCACAAGCAAACACTTCCGGATCTGGATTGGTTGCGGCGCCCGCCATGTAGCGCGGGTGACTAAAGACATTTGCAGTCCCCCAGAGGAGTTTGAGCCCCGTACGCTCCATCTGGGCTTCGATCGGATCAAGGATGCGAGCAAAATTTTCCGAATGCTCTGACATCGTCTCAGCGGGGGCCATGACATCAACATCATGGAACGCGAAGAATGGCCAATCTAAGCGCTGAAAAAACTCAAATGCGATCTCGAGTTTTGCTTCGGCCATCGCTTGACCTTCAAGCTCTTGCCATGAGCGATTGAATGTCCCCGCCCCGAACACATCATATCCGTCCCAACAGAAGGTGTGCCAATAGCAAATGGACGGGCGCAGATGGTCTTCCATACGCTTACCCATGACCATGCGATCTTTGTCATAGTATCGATAAGCAAGTGGATTGGAGGATTCTGATCCTTCGAAAGCGATGGTGCCAATTCCGTCAAAAAAACTGGGTGCGTCAAACATATCTTACGTCCTCTAGAGCAGGTCTTGCGTCGCGTGATAGAGCTTTTGATATCGCTGATGCTGTTCAGCCATAAAGGCGACATCGTTCGGCTCTGGTTCTATTTCAAATTCGATTTCTGGGGCGTTGAACTGAGGCACCGTCTGCTCATCTGCCCCCATTTGCGCGAGACGCGCTGCGCCAAGCGCGGGCCCCACATCCGCGTTCTTGCGATAAACGAGAGTCCGGTCGAGCGCCGCGGCTAAGATCCGTCCCCAATATGACGATCGGGATCCGCCGCCGATTACGCTGATGGTCTCGATGCTTGCACCGGAACTCAGCACCTGCAGTCCGTCGGCGAACCCAAGTGCGACACCCTCCATAACCGCCTGACCAATGTGTGCGGCGCCGCTATCATGATCTAGGCCAAACAATACCCCTTTTGCGTGGGGGTTATTATGCGGGGTGCGCTCGCCAGACAAATAAGGCAAGAATAACGTTTGTGAGTTTCCAAAGAGATTTTCGGATTCCGCCGCTGAGATCAGGGCACCGGCATCGCTCGAACCGACTAAACGCGTCGCCCAATCGACGCAGCTCGCTGCTGACAACATGACTGACATTTGGTGCCACAAGCCAGGCAATGCGTGGCAAAACGTATGTACGCCGCTCTCAGCATTCGGATCGTAAGACGCGTCAACGGCAAACAGGACGCCAGAAGTCCCAAGCGACAGAAAAGCATCGCCCTTACTCACGACTCCAACCCCAACCGCTCCAGCGGCATTGTCACCGCCGCCTGCAATTACCGGCGTGCCAGCAGGCACCCCCCAATCTTGAGCGACTTGAGCCAGCAGAGATCCAGTGACTTCGCATCCTTCGAAGAGTTGAGGCATCTGATCGATCGACAACCCGCAAGCGTCCAAAACAGTGTCCGACCAATCTCGTTGCGCGACATTCAACCAAAGCGTTCCGGCCGAGTCTGACATGTCGCTGGCAAATTCACCGGTCAATAAGAGACGAATATAATCCTTCGGAAGCAAGACCTTCCGTGTTCGCGCGAAAGCGTCCGGTTCATGCTCGCGTAACCACACGAGTTTCGGCGCCGTAAATCCCGGCATTGCGAGGTTACCTGTGATTTGATCTAGAGCTGCGACGTCTTTTTCTAACGTCTCACATGCTTGTCCGCTGCGTCCATCATTCCATAAGATCGCCGGACGCACAGGTCGATTGTGTTCGTCCAAAAGCGTGGCGCCGTGCATCTGACCGGCGAGCCCGATGGCCCGAACACCGCTGCGCTGCACCTGAGGCAGGTTCAGCACTGCATTATTAGTGGCTGCCCACCAATCCGCGGGATTTTGCTCTGACCATAGCGGGTGAGGTCGCGAGATTGGCAAAGACGCGGTCGCCTGGGCCACCACGTCTCCCGTCTCGGCCATCAAGATGGCTTTGACCCCAGACGTCCCAATATCGATACCGAGATACATAAGAACCGCCTGGGCCCAAGTTTCTACAAAAATGCCGACTATTCGGCGCTCGTTTCCCGCGTGATCGCGAAGAATGGACCAAGCTCTACGGTTTGTTTTTCAAACCCGAAATTAAAACCCATGTCCGACTCGCTCACCGGAAAGTCGCGTTCAGCAACCCCTGACACACGATACATTTTCCATTCGGTTGTTGGCGAAATTTCTTCCACCACCGCCGTGTCGTACGGCTCAACATTCCGTCCGAGCGCGACGCTGATCTTGCCTGCGTCTTTCTTACGAGGAAGCTTTGAGGTTCTCGCCCAGAAGAAGATCTCTACCGTATCCCCAGCGTTCACATCACGCTCAAAGGGCGCGCGCATGTTAATATCCCAAGGTTTCTTACTCTTCTTGCGGACGCGAAAACTAATAGCTTGCGACCCTGGCACGCCCTCAGAATCCACGATGGATACGCTTTTGTTTCCGCCCTCGGGATTCCACTTGATGGCCATTGGATTATGTAACAACGTGCCTGGTAGACTTGACTGATCAACTGGCGCTGTTTCGAATTTTGGATCAGCCGATGCCATGGGCACGATGATCAGTGATGTGGCGAGTGCCCCACCAATTGCTAATTTTTTTAGAGACTTCATTATTCTCTCCTCCCATTGCCGGGGCCCATTTCCCGATCTCTTTATGAGTGCGCCACACTTACTTCGAGTAAAACTCAAGCGTTACGCCTCAGAATGTTAGCGCTATCATACCATTGACAAACTGACCATCCCCTGAATGGAGACGGTCAGCAGAATGGCGACAAAACTTCGAAAGAAAGGCGCTTGTTGCAGCTCTACTGGAGGCTGACTTCGCCGCTTATGGCTTTGGATAAGTGGTCCACCCGATCCACGATTTCTTGCTTCGCTTCGCAATTGCGGCAGCGCTTCAAGATGCCTTCAATCTTCTTGAGCTCAGACTCCGCTGTGCGGGCATCGCCTTGCAGGAGCTTTATCAGACCAATTTTGTAATGTGCATCATAGAGAATCTTGCTTGTTGCCGTCGCGCGTTCAAAACTCCGCAAGGCATCATTGGTTTTACCCAATTGGATCTGAGACAAACCAGCAAAATACAATTGACGCCCGCGCATCTCGCATGTGCGGTCGTAGGTGTTCTGTACATTTCGAGCCGCAATTCCGTCGATCGCAGAAAGACCGGTCGGCGTTTGTTGACCGGATCCCGCGGTTGCTCCGCGAGAGGATGCTCCGGAATCGGTGCCGGTGGCACTAGTAAACGTTTCAGCTCGAAATGAGTTTGTTTGCGCCTGCTCAACAGAATTCGTGAGATTGCGTTCGCGTCGTAATGCGCACATGGCATTGTCGAGAAACTCGATTTCCGCTGTTTCAAAATCACCGGCGCGGAACGCAGCCATGGCCGCATCATTTTGAATGCCTACAACCTCGACCGTATCGAGAACGCGATCATCGCCTTCGGCTTCTGTTTCTGACGCAGTTTCTTCATTTGCTTCTTGCGCCGTCGCAACAGGGGCCATGCAGACCATTGCAGTAGTTACAGCGACAACTGAGAGGAAACGGTTGGAAAGTTTACGCATTATGATGCCTTTTCTTATATGTTTTTGCCTCTACTCCCGAGCGTATCTTACGCGGTTTGGCACAACTTGTGAAGGTAGGTCTGGTGATCTTCAAATGCATCCAAGCATTTATTCATCGTTCGACGCACTTCATTCATTCGCCGATCGAGCATTTCATCCGACATATAGTCGATTACTGGATGGTAGCGTTGAGGCCGGATATTCTGACCTTCGAACACTGCGAACCAACTGTTTTCACTGAATAGTTCATTATTGTCGCGATACAGTCGGCCGTTCTCTTTATAGATATCGATGCGCTGCTGCAGTGTCTCAGGAAGTGGCATGGTCCGAACATAATCCCAGAACGGACTATCGGTGCGTTGAGTCGCGCAATAATGCAGAATTAAGAAGTCGCGAACTTGTTCAAACTCGAGTTCGGTTTTCTGGTTGTAATAGTCGATATCACTTTGATTAAAATGCTTATCTGGAAAATTGGTCATTAATCGCGCCACTGCGGTTTGGATCAGATGAATCGAGGTCGATTCTAATGGCTCCAAGAACCCAGCAGAAAGGCCGAGCGCGACCACGTTCTTATTCCACGCTTTCTTGCGTACACCCGTCTTAAATCGCAGGAAATTTGGCTCCTTAAGCGGCGCTCCATCGAGCCCTTCCTTAAGCTGGGCATAGGCTTCATCGTCGCTGATATAATCGCTGCAATAAACGTGACCATTTCCGATCCGGTTTTGCAAAGGAATACGCCATTGCCAGCCTGCTTTATGCGCCGTCGCGCGTGTATATGGAATGGGTGGACCAACTGGTTCGCACCCCTGCGCGACAGCGCGATTGACAGGCAGGTAATCAGACCAATCATCATAACCCGTCTTAAGGGTCTGTTCGATAAGCAAGCCACGAAAGCCGGAGCAATCGATAAACAGATCGCCTTCAATTTCTGATCCGGATTCGAGTACGACGCTCTTAATAAAGCCGTCTTCGGGGCGCTGCTTTACCTCGACAACTTTTCCTTCAATGCGCTCTACTCCGCGTCCCTCGGCAACGCCTCGCATATATTTCGCGTACAAGGCAGCATCAAACTGAAACGCGTATTCTATCGACGCTAATGGAGAGCCGCGTAATTCTGGTTTTGGGTGCGTAAACTTGCTCAGTTTCGATCCCAAACAATGAAGGTTGTAATCATCGATTGGCGCTGCGCCTTCTTTCTTCGCGTGGCGAAGCCAAAAGTGATGGAAATGAACCCCGTCCATATTGACGCCGTATGGGCTGAACGAGTGGAAATAACGCTCACCAATTTGCCCCCAATTCACGAATTCAATCCCGACCTTAAATGTCGCATTCGTCTGTTTCAGGAAATCATTCTCATTCAGCTGTAAAAGCTGATTAAAATAGCGAATATGCGGAATGGTCGCTTCGCCCACCCCGACCGTCCCGATCTGAGCGGACTCGACCAATCGAATTCGTATGGCGGGATTTCGCAATAGTATGGACAGCGCAGACGCGGCCATCCACCCAGCGGTGCCGCCTCCGACGATCACGATGTCCTTGATATTTGCGTCTTGCATTTGTTGTATCCTGTTACCGTTATGCGGGCTCTGTCGCCCAGGCGTATTTCTTTAGATAAGTCTCATGAGTTTCCATTTTCTGCGCCGCACCGGTCATCGCTGTGCGCATGGAGCTCAAGCTGCGCGCGATGTCCTGCTCGTTGAGCCCTTCAACGATAGGGTCAATCGTCTTTGGCAAAATGTTTTGACCAATCAGAACTGCCACCCAGCTTGGGCGCGTAAATAGCTCGTCTTCGTAACGGAAGACTCGTCCCGCTTCTTGAAAGAGATCAATTTTATGCTGCAGCGAGTCCGGGATGCTCATATTCCGGCAATAGTTCCAGAATGGACTGTCATCACGCTTCGTCGCTTTATAGTGGAGAATTATAAAATCCCGCACCTGTTCAAACTTCGTGATGAGCTGATGATTATACTCATTGGTCACCGCTGCAGGCATGTCCGCACTGGGGAACAAAGATATGAACTTACTAATGCCTTCTTGGATCAAGAACAGAGACGTCGACTCAAGTGGCTCAAGGAATCCGCCTGACAGGCCAATCGCGACGCAGTTCTTTTCCCAAAACTTTTCCAGGTGTCCCGTTCGGAATTTTATTTTACGCGGATCGCTTTTTGCTGGGCCATCTAAGTCTGAGAGTAGACTTTCAACCGCCTCATCATCGCCCATCATATTACTGGCATAGATATGGCCATTTCCGGTGCGATGCTGTGTTGGAATTCGCCATTGCCACCCGGCCGCTTTTGCCGTCGACTTGGTGTACGGCAATAACGGTCCGGTCCGTTCGCAGGCAACGGTTTGTGCGGTGTCACAGGGCAACCAATGCCCCCATTCTCGAAACTGCACGCCCAGCGCCTGTCTTATGAGTAGTCCGCGAAAGCCGGTACAATCAAAAAACATGTCGCCAGCGAGTTCAGTCCCGTCCTCTAGTAGGATGTTTTGTATGTATCCTTTTTCGGGTGAGACTGAGACATTTACGACTTTGCCTTCAACGCGATTGACACCGCGCTGTTCCGCATATGACCGCAAAAACCGCGCATAGGCCGTTGCATCGAAGTGATAAGCATATCTTAGTTGCGACAATACAGAGCGTGGGTCATTCGACGGCATTGTGAACTTGTGTTGCTTCGCCGCCAACGAACTGAGACTAAAGTCCTCAATGCGCGCGCCAGGATTGGCAGCTTGAAAGCGCATCCAATATTGGTGGAAATCGATCCCCTGCATATCGACACCATGAGGACCGAAGGGATGGAAATAGGCTTCGCCAATCTGCCCCCAATTGATAAACTCAATGCCGAGTTTGAACGTCCCGTTGGTCGCGCTCAAAAACTCTTGTTCTGGGATGCCGAGCATCGCGTTAAAATTGATGACATCAGGAATGGTCGCTTCGCCAACACCGATCGTTCCGATTTGTTCGGATTCGACCAATGTGATGGTCACGGGACTGGATGATAACATACGCGATAGCGCTGCTGCAATCATCCAACCCGCGGATCCTCCGCCCACGATGATGATATTCTTGATGCGATTATTCTGTTGCTCAGGCATATTGTTGTTTCTCAAAATAGCGCTTCATATTGCTCACATACATATGATGGGGTGGCATACGAGACACCGTTTGTTCGATCGCGCCGGCCATTAAGTCCAGCTGTTGATCCATCTCAGCCTGGCTGACGCTTTCAATTTGCAGGTCATACCGCTTCGCGCGATGACCGAGGCCATGATGCAAGACAATCCAGTCTTCGTCATTAAACGGCTCGAGATCATATTTTGCCAAGACCCCTCGGCTTTCAAACTGGGTTCTTTTGCGATTGAGTTTGTCGGATGTGGATGCGGCGTTCGCCACGGTCCAGAACGGGTCGATCTCGTCCCTGACATTTAGATAGAAGGCATCAGAGAATAGTCCGCTATGCGTAACATCGTCTTCAAACCGCCGATTAAACTCGTTGCGCTCAACAGCCGCGTCAGAGCCGACTGGAATCAACTCCAGAAGTCGCTCGATATCTCGCTGAAGCATCACCATCGGGGCCACCGTTAGCGGGTCTTGAGTTGCAGCGCTTGCGCCAATAGCAACGCAGTTCCCCGTCCAAGCTTCGCTGACCCGACCAATCGTGTACGCGCCGGGCGCCTGCGCATCGGTTTCAGCCGTCACGATGATTTGAGACACAGAGTTTTGAAGGTGCGTTTGAGACCGCCAGCCGGTGGCATTGGCTTCAACGATTTTGCAAGGTGGACCTAGACCTTGCACCGGTTGAATTTGAGATTGTACGCGTAGCCGACGCGCGGCTTCAAAAGCGACGTTCAACGACGACAAAAGCGTTCGCTCCGCACCTGTACAATCAATATACATATCCCCAGCCAAAGTCTCGCCGGCCGCCAATACGAGTTTCGAAATCTCACCATTCTCTTTCAGTACGTTCCCGATCGGCCCAGACTTCAATTCGACACGCGTTTGTGAAAGCTGCGCTTTGAGTAGCCTTCCCCACTCGGAGGCCGAGAATTGATAGCCATACTCTGCGCGGGACAACGGATGCGTCCTATCCTCGGGCGGATGCGCAAACTTCCCTTGTCCTGCGGCGGCGGCTGAAATGAGTAGCGGCGATAGATCGCGTTGGTTCCGTGTCAAATGGTGCTGCAAAGGCACACCCGCGAGAGCCGGAAAAGGTTGGTGGTGACATTGCATCCATGCCGGTGTTGCGCCGGGCCAATTGCGATATTGAGTCCCCCAGCAGAAAGACGTCGATGTGCGGGTGAAGAGCACGGGCTCACTGAGTTCGAGCATCCGCAAAAACTCATAGGCTGTTGGCGATGTTGTGCTTCCATAGACAATCTCTTGATGAGGTTCTGGCACTGAAACGAGAATGATCCGAAACGCGTCGCTCAAGGCCGCGTCTAAGGCGCGGGCCGTCATCAATCCGGCTAAACCGTCCCCGCAAATGATGATCGTTTTTCTAGACTGGGCCATCGCCGTCATTTTCGTGATTCTTCTTAAGAAAGCGATGCGACGCGTGGCGCCGTATCAGATGCCGCGCCATACTTTGTCAAAAAGTCTATTTGATCGGGAGTCGCTTCTACCTCTCCAAGGGTTTGGTCTCTGATGTCAGAAACGCGCGATCGCAGTCCGGCTAGATCGAAACGATCAATCCGCGGATCGTAAGCCTGTGGAACGAGATTTTGCCCGAGCATCACAGCGATCCAGCTTGGTGGCAGGAAGACCCCAAACTCATATTTGAGCACGTAGCCGCGTGTCATCCAGGCATTGATCTTTTCTTGCAGGCTTTCCGGCAAAGTCATATCGCGGAAAAATCGCCACATTTCGGAATCGTCGCGTTGTGTTGCGACATAATGCAATAGCAAGAAGTCACGTACTCGTTCAAAATTCAGCGCCATACGATCATTGTATTCCTCAATATCGTTTGCTTCGATCGTTGTCGTCGGGAACAGTTCGATGAGGGCGGTAATGCCTTCCTGGATCAAATGAATCGATGTCGACTCCAAAGGCTCCAAGAAACCGCCTGACAACCCAATACTGACAACGTTTTTATTCCAGAACTTGCGGCGACGCCCCGTTTTGAAGAATAGTTGCTTAGGATCTGCGAGGGCTGGCCCCTCTAAGGTGCTCATCAATTGATGCGCCGCTTCGTCATCAGAGATATAGTCGCTCCAATAGACATGACCATTGCCCGTTCTGTGTTGGAGCGGAATGCGCCATTGCCATCCCGCTTTACGCGCAGTCGCTCTCGTATAGGGCAGTAATTTGCCCCGTGCCTCACTCGGAACGGCGACAGCCCGATTACAAGGCAACCACTCGCTCCAATCATCATATCCAGTTTGCAACGCTTGCTCGATCAGAATGCCTCGAAAACCCGAGCAGTCGATATAAAGATCCGCTTTGACGGTGCGACCATCCTCAAGCGTTAGGTCTGACACATCCCCGGTCTCAGGATCGAGCTGCGAATGCACGACTTTGCCTTCGGTACGAACGACACCATTGGTTTCGCAATACTCGCGCAGGAATTTCGCATAGAGGCTCGAGTCGAATTGATACGCATATCCAAAATTGCTGCCGATTTGGGTTGTATCCTCGCCAGGAATTTGAAACCGACCCTGCTCTGCCGCGATGATTGGATAGGAGTAATCGTCCAATCGCGCAGTCGAACCTTCTTTCTGCAGCCTGAGCCAAACCTGATGAAAGTCCATACCCTCCAAAGGAATGCCATAGTCTCCGAATGGATGAACATAATGATCGCCAACCTTTCCCCAGTCGCAGAATTCGATTCCCAGTTTGAAGGTCGCCTCGGTGGCGCGCATGAACGTACGTTCGTCGATTCCAAGTGCCTGATTAAAAAAGCGGATGTGTGGCAAAGTTGCCTCACCAACTCCAATCGTACCGATCTGATCTGATTCAATCAGACGCAATTCAATACCTAACGCCTTGAATTTATTAGAAAGCGCAGCCGCGGTCATCCAGCCGGCGGTGCCGCCACCTAAAATACAAACTGATTTCAATTGGGTCACGTTTCCTCCCGCGACTGCCATTTATTTATCACTTTTATGACTCGCCTCTTGCCTTTTTGGAAGAAAAAATGATAGCGCTATCAAAACAAAAAATACACATCAAAACCTATGCGAGTGGGTTGGTTTGGTAAGGATAGGAAAACGAGTGATCACTGTCGGTGATCCAGCACCAGGGGAACCATACATCACATCTGTATCCGGTATTCTGCCAAAGCATCCAACCACCTCGGATCTGGCGAACCAATAGCTGCACACTCAGCTTTATTACAACTTGTCACTGAATTTGATTTAGGGAGGTAAATCAGTGAATTCTAAGTCAAAACTAGGTCTTAATGGGCCGAACAAACTCACACTCTTGGGAACGACCGCCATGCTTGCTGTTTTCGGCATGCCGGGCGCGATGGCTCAAGACGACGCTGTCGATGATAGCGCGGTAGAAAATGTTAGCGATAACACAACCGAAGAAGAAGCGCGCCAAGACGTCATCGTCGTCGAAGGTGTTCGCGGCGCTCTCCAGACCGCGCGGAACTTGAAGCGCGACTCAGACACGTTCGTCGACTCGATCACCGCGTCTGACGTATCGCAACTTCCAGACCTTTCGGTTGCGGAAGCGCTGGCACGTGTTCCAGGCGTTGTGACACAACGGTTTGAACTCGGCGGAAGCGACGGCGACTTCCCGTCTCCTGAAGGCTCGGGCAATATTATTCGTGGTCTTCAGTATGTTCGTTCAGAATTTAACGGACGCGACGCATTCTCGGCGAATGGTGGACGCGCTCTTGAATGGGCAAGTATCCCTCCCGAGTTGATCGGTGCGGTGGACGTTTTCAAAAACCAAAGCGCCGATCAGATTGAAGGTGGTATTTCAGGTGTCGTGAACCTTCGCACGTTGGAACCGTTTGATCGCGACGGTCTGGTTGCGGTCGCTATCGCGGACGGCACCTATACTGATCTTGCAGAAGAGTGGAGCCCAGGCTTTAGCGCCGTTCTCGGAAATCGTTGGGATACAGATTCTGGCGAATTTGGCCTACTTGGCTCGTTCTCTACATCGACGCTCAATTCAGGGATTCAGGGTTTTCAATATGGCCCTTTGCTCGCACTTGATGATCCATTCGGCTCAGGTTCGACAATAGCGCTTCCCGGCGGCTGGCAGGTAAGAGATGTAGAAATCGATCGCGAGCGGGATAGCTATTATCTGGCTGGTCAATGGCGTGCACCGGATGGAAATACCGAACTTACAGTGAAAGCTGTTCGAGTTGAAAATGAAATTCAGAGCGACGAACGCACTTTTGAATTCTTCACGGATGCCGAGTCGTTCCAGGCGTGGGATTTCTTAGGTGGACCGTCCAACTATTCCGTTCGACCCTTCACCTCAGACGGAATTGGATCTTGTAACGGTAGCAATGCTCAGGCTCAATTCCCGGATAATCCAACCCGATGCGAAGACCTAAACGTCATTGATGGCGGACTGTTTGAATCAGGGATCGTTTCGAATCAACTTCGAGATTGGTTGGGCGACGGTGCGACTGGAACGGGCAGCTTAGGCACACCTTTCCAATCCCTCGCGGTTTACCAGAAAGAAGAGTCTGTCACGCAAGACATCAGTGCAAATTTGAAGTGGCGCGCGACCGATCAGTGGTTCTTCGAAATAGACGCCCACTATACCGACGCAGAAGCCACGCTGGATCGCTTGTGGGCGGGCGGCAATCACTTTGCGGATTACTCATACGACTTCTCAGATCCACAAAACCCCCAGATCGCTCTGTTCCAAACTGGAACTCAGTTGCAATCTTGGGTGCCGCGTGGTGGTCAACCAAACACGGCGCCGACGTCTTTGGCGGATCCAAATACAGCTTATTTACTCTATGCTGCAGACGAGTTCCAAGACAATACGGGTGACCTGTATGCGGTCCGCGGTGATGCGGAGTATGAGTTTGCCGACGATGGCTGGTTTGACTCTGTAAAATTTGGTGCTCGATACTCAGAGCGCGAACAGATCAACCGGAGCGCCGGCTTGAACTGGGGCGGGATTGCTCCCCCTTGGGACGGCGGTTATCTTCCCTATGCTAACCGCTCTGATGAAAACGCATTCGAAGTGTTTGATTTCTCCGATTTCCAAGGCGGCGATGTCTTCATCGGCGAGGCCGGAGTGGTGTACCCGGACCGCGGACAATTACAAAACTATGATGCGTTCATTAGCTCACTTACCAACGAGCCTTTGATCAACACTTTTGTTAATGATGACGGGGACACAGTGATTGGTTCCTGGATTCCGCTCGTGCAAAATGGCGCCGTCGATTATTCTCGCGGCGTGGACGGATCTGTCCTTGAGAAAACAATGAATCTCTACGGCATGCTAAACTTCGGAAACGAGTTCGATAATGGTCAAGCACTCTCCGGTAATATCGGTGTTCGTTACGTCAAAACTGACGTCACCGGTGGTGGTGTTCTAGGGTTCAGTGAGTTTAATGAGATTGGCCCTGATGACGATCCGGCTTCGAATCCTCGAACTTATCGTCCTGAATTGGCTGCGTTCTTAGATTCAGTGGACGAATCAAACCAGATCGATAACGAGTACGAATACTGGTTGCCATCGTTGAACGTGAAATGGGAATTGACTGACGAGATGCTCATTCGTTTCGCAGCGAGCCAAGCGATCACGCCGCCGAACATCGA
>JBCBBY010000059.1:0-23791 GCA_038531195.1 Pseudomonadota bacterium | reverse complement strand
TCGAGCCTGACGCATGGACCAAAGTGACCAATGATGAGGTCAGTCCGCGCGGCATGACGCCCTTGTTTGATGCGATTAACCGCACGATCACGATGGCCGAAGCCGACAATCCTGAGAAAGCCGTCATCGTCATCATGACGGACGGACACGAGAACTCATCTCGCGAAGTCACCCGTGCTGGCGCCAAAGCTGCGCTGGACCGCGCTGAGGCGCGCGGCTGGGAAGTGGTCTTCCTGGGCGCTGAGTTTGCGAGCTTTGGGGACGCAGATGCTGTCGGTGTCGACCGCTCGAAGCAAATGGCTGTAAGCGCCGGCACGCTGTCCATCACGCAAGAACGTCTGGCGAAGAAAGCCCGTGACTATGGCAAAGGCGAAGCGGCGGAGATTGAATTTGATGCTGAAGACCGCGCCATCGCTGAAGAAGAAGACGTGAAGGATCGCAAAGGCAGTAACAGATAACGCGGCTTGCCGTGAGTGAGCTTCCCCGCAGGCTCGGGACGTGACGCGGGAAAGAGGAAGGCGCAGAGATTTTTTCTCTGTGCCTTCTTTCTGTCTGCGCGGCCTACTCGCCCCGCAAGTGGCCACCTCAAATCTTTGTCATCTCTGACTGAACAGGCTTGCTTGGCCAAAACGATTCACGCAGCCTGGGGGTGAATTCCGGAAATTGTGAGCTATGTTTTAGTCCAAGTTAAGCAATGCCCGGTTTATGGTGACAAATCTGTCTAACGGAGGCCTGAATGACGAAACTGCGTGCGTCAAAAATGCGAGGCGTAGCAACGATTGTCGCGGTCGTTTGTGCCGCTGGTATGGTCACTGCTTGTGGCGGTGGCGGTAGCGGCGGCAGTCCTGCGGGCGGCGCCTCATCCGTGTCACCGCCCCCACCTCCACCTCCATCACCTCCTCCTCCGCCTCCACCGCCACCTCCGGCGTCATCGGTTGATATTTCGGGGCAGATCACGTGGGATAAGGTTCCTCACCAAAGCGACTTTACGGGCTTGGATTACAACGCAATTACGCAAGAACCTGCGCGAGGGGTCACGGTCCAAGCGGTCAACGGATCGGGCGCAGTTCTAGATACCGATATTACCGATGATAATGGCGGATATTCTGTCACTGTCGATTCGGACACCGACGTGCGCATCCAAGTTCGCAGCGAGTTGATACAAACCACTGGGGCGAGATGGGATATCCAAATCTTGGACAATACGAGCTCCAATGCGATCTATGTGCTGGCAGGCAGTTTGACCAACTCTGGAACCTCGAATTCAACAAGAAGTTTGAATGCGGCGTCGGGGTGGGATGGTAGCAGCTATTCCGGTACTCGCGCAGCCGCCCCGTTTGCGATCTTGGATACAATGTACTCTGCGGTGATGAGCGTGGCCGCCGTCGATCCGAATGTTGTGTTTCCAGAACTCGACGTGCTGTGGAGTGTGAACAATGTGCCCGTGAGCGGCGATGTAAGTGCCGGTGAAATCGGTACATCGTCGTATACGCGCAGTGCCGGCGGAACCCCAACGATTCGTATTCTAGGGGCAGAAAACAATGATACCGACGAGTATGATTCGCATGTCGTCGTGCATGAATTCGGGCATTATTTCGAAGACCAAATTTCGCGCGCGGAATCGACTGGCGGGCAGCATAGTTTGTCGTCTCGCCTCGATGCGCGTCTGGCCTTTAGCGAAGGCTGGAGCAACGCTTTAGCAGGCATTGTCTTGGGCGATCCGACCTATCGCGACAGTCTCAATAACCAGCAAGCAAGCGGATTTTCGTTCAGCGTCGAGAGCGATTTAACCAATGTACCGAATACCTCGATCGACAATCAGGGCTGGTACAACGAAACGTCTGTGCAGCAGATTTTGTACGATATTTTCGACAGTACGAATGACGGACTTGATACGATCTCGGGCGGTTTCGGGCCATTCTATAACGTTTATACGGACCCCGATTATCTCAACAGCGTGGATTTTACGACGATTTTCTTGTTTGCTGACCGGCTGCGGTCGGAAGGGTCGATCAATACGACCGTGCTCAATCAATTGCTAACGGCTGAAGACATTAATGGAACTGGGCCGCGCGGCGTCGGCGAAACGAATAATGGCGGCATCGCTCAGATCTTACCATTGTACAAGACCGTGACTCAAGGTGGGTCTGCGGTGACGGTCTGCTCCACGGGGGATTTTGGGGACACTAACAAGCATGGCGTTCGCGAATTCATTAGTGTCACGATACCGTCCACAGGCTCGGTTACCATGACGGCTTCGGAAACGTCTAGCACGGCTGCCATCACGGATCCGGATTTTCGCATTTGGGAAGTCGGCCAGCTCTTCACGCGCGATACACGTGGACAAGATCGAAGGGCGCAGAGCGGTTTAGATGGCACCGAAACCTGGACCGGCACACTCGATGCCGGAACCTACGCTATCGACATTTACGACTTCAACAATTTCGACGAATCCACAGCGGCCGATAGCTGTTTCAGCTTCTCAGTGTCTTAGTTTGGAGGACACATTATGACATGTCTTAAATCATCGATTGTCGCACTCGGCGCAGGTTTGAGTATCGCTCTGGTCGCGAATGCGCATCCGGTTCCCAAAGAACCTGCACCGAATATTGAGGTTGAGCTTGCCGACCCCAATGAACTGAAGACGGGTGATCATAAACATGACCATATACACCCGAAACCCGGCGCATCGCTGACCTTCTCGCATTCAATATCCGGAACTTTGTCTGCCGGCGATACATCCTTTGTGGAGATTAAAGTTAAAGACGGATATTCTGGCGGCGAGATTGTTTTGGAGGCATCGAGCGTCCCCGGCGTTGAGGTCTTCGGGCCAGGCCAACGCGTGGTGAAAGACATGGCGGTTGCCGGCCCACATACATGGCTTGTTGATTTCGAGGTCGAGGCTGATGGCGTTTACTATATTCCGGTCCTTGCCACTGTGGAACCAAGCTCCGGTATGGTCGAAAGTCGTGCCTATGCGGTTCGGCTTGAGGTCGGAGATTGGAAAACCGTTCAAGCCGCGAAAGAGGCGACCAAATCACTGTCCACGATGCCAACTGGCGAAATGGCCATGATACTCGAAGCAGAAGAGACGATCGAATAAAATCGCCTCACTGGCCTTACACAATATAGTCAGGACTAACGCGCTTGTCTGGCGCGGTGCGATACACGAAAAACGAATAGACCACGCTGATTAAGGCGCAGCTGAGCGATGCGCCGGTGGCGATGACAACCAGGCCGATGCCATCCACGATAAAGGCACTGATCAAACAAGTAAATCCAGCTACGAAGAATAAACGCCCCGCCAATCGGTTAGTCTTTTCCCAGGTAAACTCGCTCGATAGGGTCCATGGGGTGCGGATGCCCAGGAACCAGTTCTGCCTAGTCTTCGGCAGATAATTGCCTAGGACAATGAAGAGAATTCCTGTCCCGGCAAACACCAGCCGGACAAACTCATTCGATTGCATTTGATCACCGTTCGACTGGAGCATCATGTAGGCGATACCTGCGTGAATGGAGAAAAACAGAACCATTATCGAGCTCCAAGACGCGTTATAAGCTTTGCGACTCTTGAACAGATTTTCGCGCATGGGTTCGACACGCGGCAAAACGCAAAAGACCAGCGCGGTAATCAAGGCGACAACTGGAAACAACCATAATAAAAACAGCGCTTCGCCGCGATCGGAAAACCGATCTGGTGTGCCGTTCGCGTCCCAATGGACCGGAATATTGTCGGCTGGAAGTTGCGCCGCCGTCCAAAACGTAATGCCTGCCATCAAAACCAAAACAATAGCGGATACGATTAACCCCGTGCGGATCATTCTGCGGCCTCCTTCAGCTCATCATCGCCATTGTCCCGCCCGATCATGCCTAAAAGGGCGGTCACGGCGTCTTCAACGACGCTTGTATTGGTGCGGTAAATGATTGAATTGCCTTTGCGCTCGGCGGTGATCAGGTCGGCATCCTTTAGAACATTGAGATGCCGCGTCACCGTTGGCCAAGCCGCATCAAACGCCTCTGCCAACTCGCCAGAACTTTTCGGTCCCTGCCTGAGCAACGCCATGACTTGGCGTCGCAATGGGTGACCGAGCGCTTTGAACACTTCATTTGCCATAAACGCTAATTAGCAATTTTGGTAATTATGAGTCAAGCTAATTGTTGAAAACGCTAATTTCTAGTCTTCCAGCAGCTGAATGACCGCGTAGCGATTGAGGGAATCTTGATCGATACCGCTATCGCCGGCGGAGAGCTGGCGGTGACGGCCCCAGCTTTCAGGCGGGTTGATGCTGTTTTCGGGCAAGCCGAAATTCCCGACCAAGTGCTTATGCAGGATATCGCCGCGATATCGGCAAAGCGAGACCGTCTTCTCGGTTGAGTCACACGCTGAGACGATTGAAATACTGCGAGGTCCGTTTGCATTTGCATGATCGAACGCTTCGAGTTTCACGAAGTCCTTGATCTCGCTAAGAGTATTGTCGGAGATCTCGTCACTGCCGGGGTCGAAGAAGACGAAAAAGCTGTCATCCCGTCTTGGATAAGTGGCATCCGTGGTCAGCATGCGTTGTGCCATGCCTTTGCGCGCGGCGATCTGTTTCGCGTCCGATTTCCATGGCATCAGGAGCGACGATACTGAAGATTCAACGCCCAGTGCGGCTTGAATACTTTCTTCTTCTGCTTGCTTGCGTTTCAGCTCTTCGACGGTCGATTCCGGCGCTGCATCTGTCGTCCGCGCCGATCCAAAATCGGCAGGGGCTTCCAATTCTGCGATGCGCGCTTCCACCAATCCGCGGCTTTTGGTTTCTGGAAAAGCCTGCAAAAAGCTCTGAAGGGTGTCGACACTGTCAGAGCCGATGATCGCCGCGAGCGCTGTGGCTTCAGAGAGCTGATCATCGTTTGCCTCGCAGCCGGCAAAGCAGAAATCAGCTTCGCCGCGTAACCCGCTTTCGGTCCATGGCAGTTGGCGCTCATCGGTGAGTTGTTCAACGCGTGTCGCGACCACGCGAAAGAGGGTCTCGGCGGAATATCCGGGCTGTTGGATCAGGCTGGCTAGCGCTGTGGTGAACGGACTATTGTCGCCGACACCATCCGCAGCGACCGAACCTGGCGCGGTTGAATACGCGATCAATGTTCCGCGGACACGGTTAGCCGCGGCAAGCCCGCGCTCATCGGTTGAGCGCGTGGCGGCTGGCATCGGATTGTTCCGACAGGCATCCAGCACGATGAAATTCGTGCTATTTCCAGCGCGTTCAATATACCGGAAGAGCAGCCCGAGATTGGGTGCCTCGCGCCACAGATCAGCTTCGTTGTAAACCTCAGCGTCGACGGGGACGAGATAGTTCAGGCCCTCGGATTGCGCGCCATGGCCAGCGTAGAAGAAAAAGCCGATGGAATCCTCACCGCCGGCTTCAAGGCGGGCCCCATGACGCTGAAACGCTTCCTCCATCTCGTCGAGGTTCGCATTGGTCACGGTTTCGACTTGGAAGCCGACCGCTTCCAGGGCCTGTCCCATCAGCACCGCATCATTGACCGGATTTTCGAGTGCCCAGCCGGGTGTTTCGTAACTGTCATTGCCGATGACAAGGGCGATCCGGGCTTGTGCGAAGGCCGGGGCGGATAAGATCAGGCTGGTCACCAAACCAGCGATTAATATGCGCATTCTGTTACCCCACTTTACCTATATGCGCTGAGATTAACCAAACTTGAGGTGTTTGTCAGTCCGAACTGCGGCGGAAAAGCGGTTTCGCGGGAGTCGCGCCGATTCACAGGCTGTGTCCACACCCCATAGCCAAACGGCGCGGCTGCGTGTATGGCGCGCGGCAAGACCGATAAGCGGCACACCCCTCCCCAGGACGAAATGATATGACTGAGCCCACTTCTTTGCGCAATATTGCGATTATCGCCCACGTCGACCATGGCAAAACGACCTTGGTTGATTGCTTGCTCAAACAATCCGGCACGTTCCGGGAGAATGAAGCCACGTCTGAGCGGATGATGGACTCCAATGATTTGGAGAAAGAGCGCGGTATCACCATTCTCGCCAAGACCACCAGCGTCGTCTGGGGCGATACGCGCATTAATATTGTCGATACGCCTGGACACGCCGATTTTGGCGGCGAAGTTGAGCGCATCTTGTCGATGGTGGATGGCGCCATCGTGCTCGTCGATGCGGCTGAGGGGCCGATGCCGCAGACCAAGTTTGTGGTCTCGAAAGCGCTGAAAATTGGCCTTCGCCCGATTGTGGCGGTGAATAAGATCGACAAGCCTGAGCGCCGCCCGGATGAGGTCATCGACGAAGTGTTCGACCTGTTTGATGCCCTCGGTGCGGACGATGATCAGCTTGATTTCCCGATCCTTTATGGCTCGGCCAAGAATGGCTGGATGTCGACCCAGTATGAGGAAGAGCGCACGGATATGAACGAGCTCTTCGACCTGGTCGTGCAGCATGTGCCGGAGCCAAAGGTCGAAGACGGTCCATTCCGGATGTTGGCGACCACGATTGGCGCGGACAATTTCTTGGGCCGTATCCTCACGGGCCGGGTCAGCTCTGGCACCGTGAAGCCGAACCAAACCGTCAAAGTCCTGGCGCGTGATGGCTCCCTGATCGAAAGTGGACGTGTATCTAAAGTGCTCGCCTTCCGCGGCTTGCAGCGCGAGCCGATCGAAGTTGGCGAAGCGGGCGACATTGTTTCGATCTCTGGCCTGCAAAAGGCCAACGTCGCTGACACGTTTGTCGACCCGAGCGTTGATACGCCGATCGAAGCGCAACCCATCGACCCGCCAACGCTGTCTATGACCTTCCGCGTCAATGATAGCCCGCTGGCAGGGACCGAAGGCGATAAAGTCACCAGCCGCGTGATCTGGGATCGCTTGCAGAAAGAAGCCGAAGGCAATGTCGCGCTGAAAGTAGAGCGCTCGACCGAAGCCGAAGCGTTCATCGTCTCAGGCCGCGGTGAATTGCAGCTGGCCGTGTTGATCGAAACCATGCGGCGTGAAGGCTACGAGCTCGGTGTGTCACGGCCACAAGTCGTCTACAAGCAAGGCGAAGGCGGCGAGCGCCTTGAGCCGATCGAAGAAGTTGTAATCGATGTCGATGACGAATTCTCCGGCGCGGTCGTGCAGAAATTATCTGAGCGCAAAGCTGAAATGGTCGAGATGAAACAGTCTGGCGCGGGCCGCACGCGTATGGTGTTCCATGCCCCGACCCGCGGTCTGATCGGCTATCAAGGCGAGCTGATGACGGACACGCGCGGGACCGCGATCATGAACCGCGTCTTCTTGGAATATGCTGAATATAAAGGCAAAATTCAGGGCCGCCGGACGGGTACGTTGATCGCCATGGATAAGGGCGAGGCGGTCGCATTCGCGCTATGGAACCTCGAAGATCGCGGTCCAATGATGATCCATCCAGGCGACAAGGTCTATCAAGGCATGATCATTGGCGAGCATACGCGCGACAATGATCTTGAGGTTAATGTGCTGAAGGGTAAGAAGCTCACAAATGTGCGCGCGTCTGGGTCTGATGAAGCGGTGCGTTTGACGCCGCCCCTGCAAATGACGCTGGAGCGGTCACTGGCTTACATCGCGGATGATGAGCTGGTTGAGGTGACCCCGGAGAGCATTCGCTTGCGTAAGGTTCATTTGGACCCTCACGAGCGCAAGCGGGCGGCGAAGGCGGCGAACGCTTAGCCAAGGCGCGGCGATCATCGCCACTCATTTGCTAAATTCTCCGCTTTAACAACTATCGTAGATGATTGATAATCGAGGTCATGGAAAACAGTAGAATTTTTGTTACCATGAATGCGGTCTTCAGAGATGAAGAGAAGTGTAGATTAGCAATGGAGAAAATTGTTAAAGATGCACATGCTGCATTTGGTGTGGATTCCCATTTCTGGTTTAGAAGTAGAGATGGAAAATCTTTATTTGTACTTGAGCAGTATAAAAACAAAAAAGCATTAGGGAAAGCCATCAGGCGTTTCACATTTGCGAGAATATCCTTCTTCAGATCTATAAAAGTGACTGACGTCACGGTTTATGGAATTGTATCTAATGGTATCAAATTGATGTTTGCTCTCCTTGGGTCGCGATACATGGATTTCTATCGAGATTATTCAAAGGATGCAGTTGAATCCAAACAATCTGGGATTCAAAATTTTGAACGGAATAGAATTTTTATTGCAACGAATGCGCGCTTTGAAAGTGAAGAAGAGGGTGAATTGGCAATCAAAGCGGGGGTTGGATCTGCACACTCTGAATCAGCTGCAAAGACTCATTTTTGGTGCAGAAGTAAAGATCGCAAAGCCTTCTTCTTACTAGAACAATATGATGATGAGCAGGCGCTGATTAAGCATGACATGGCCAATCCCGGTGCGCGAGCTGACTTTTTTGAGTCGATAGCAGGGGGTGATGCTACGGTTTATGGAAGCGAGTCTGACCAGGTTAAAGAGATGTTGGCCCCTCTTAATCCAACATACATGAGTTACTATGGCGGCTATTCAAAGTAGAACGCGTCATTTCCCTGCGTACACTCTTTGAATGCGACACTCGACAATAAAGAATGTTATTAGACTGTCGCCTTACGATAGAGTTTGATCTCAACGGCGAAAAACGCCCTTATAAGGTCGCTCGGCGCGTTTGCTGTTGTAAGATACGAGTATGAATCGGCAGGCCTTGTTCAAATCCATTCGCGGAGTCTTTTTCTCAGACGGGTGTCTCTCGATGAGATAGTGGATATCGCCTAAAGAAATTACTGATCTGAGCGCGTTGGCTTAGGATGGGTAATCGTCCCAAGCCTTTCGACCTTTTCTACGGAATCTGGCGTGAATTGTTGGGTACGATCGGGTGCACTGTCTGGGCGTAGCCAACGGTCCGGGTATTCTGCCGACCGCGATCGATCCTCATGTCGAAACACTGCGCCGCTACTGCTCCGTTCGGTGTAACGAATGAGGTTCTCTCCGTTAGCATTCTGAATACCGCGGAACAGGGCTTTGCGCAATTCAACCTTGGTTTTGGTCAATGCAGGATCGTCGATCAAATTGACCATTTCATTCGGGTCGTCGACGATATTGTAGAGTTCCTCAAGGTCCCAAACTCCATGATACTGAATCAGCTTGTGGGTTGGAGTCCGGATTGCAAACGTGGTTGGCGTATGCGGGAAGTCATATTCCCAGAAATATTCATAGAACAAAGTATCACGCCACGCCTCGTCTTCGCGCTGCGCAATGAGCGCGGCCATGCTGCGCCCTTCATAATGATCCGGCACTGATAGACCGGCCCATTCCAACATGGTCGGCGCAATATCAAGATTCGCGACCACATCATCAATCTTCAATCCAGGGGTGATGTTAGACGGCGCGTACATGATCAGTGGGACGCGCATAGATTCTTCATACGCGTTGCGTTTGTCGATCAAGCCGTGTTCGCCGAACATGAAACCATTATCGCCCATCAGAATAACGATCGTATTCTCGCTCAGGCCTTGCGCCTCAAGCCAGGCCAGAATCTCACCGAGGCTTTCATCAACCGCGTTCAGCGATCTGTTATAGGCCCGTCTGTATTCGCGAACATCGAGGTCTGAATGATAGGGGAAATCTATCCCGTGCCAGCTATTGCGCTGATTGTGCACCCACATGGGTTTGCCCGCGCGGTTTGCGGGCGTGTCCTCGCCGCTCGCTGGCAGGTCTGGAAGTCGATTTGCGTAAAGGTTTTCGTGACGTTCGGCAGGAATGAAATCGGCATGAACCGCCTTGTGGGACAGATACAGCAGGAATGGTGAGTCGTGATCGACGGTGTTCAACCAATTCATCGCATAATCTGTAAGCTCGTCTGTGATATAGTCGGTTTGCGGCACCCGTTCGCCATTCACGTTCAGCCACGATTGCTGGCCATTATTTAGGGGTCGATAATGGCCCTGGCCTTTGAAACTGACCCAATGATCAAATCCAGGTTGCGGGTCATCGCCGTGCGCGCCCATATGCCATTTGCCGATAAAAGCCGTTTGATATCCCACCGTTTGCAAGCGTTGTGGGAAGAATTCCAGATGTGAGATATCGACCTTATTATTATCAACCACGCCGTGCGTATGCATGTACTGACCGGTCAAGAGTGTCGCTCGTGACGGCGAGCACAAAGACGTCGTGACAAAGGCGTTCCGGAAATGTACGCCCTCATTGAGCATGCGATCCATATTCGGCGTGTCTATGTTAGGATCGAGAGCTCCAATCGCATCATAGCGTTGATCGTCCGTGAGGACGAACACGATGTTCGGGCGGACCTGTTCAGGCGAACTTTCTTCCGCGACAGACGACGGATCTGATAGATTGCTGCACGCCGAAAGCACAAACATCGCGAAAAAAAGGTGCGTCGAGCCCCAAAAACGAATTCCCATATCCTTTTTTCTCCCCAATATTTTCTGCCTTGGGCTTTCACATACTTCGGCCTTGCCGTTCTGTTTTAGAGCACCCTACAAACACCAAAAAAATGAGCGTGAAACGGGCATTTGATGTGAAACGAGTTATTTTTATACTGTGATTGACAGCGATGTCTATTGAGGGCTGGGCGGCTCTGATTTCTTTGCCCGGTAAGAGATCACGAAGGCCGATTTTCGAACGCTCTTTTTACGCCCACACTTTTGGATCGATTTTGATATTCGCTGAGCTCGTATTGACGACTGGGGATCTTAGTTCAGCAACCTAAAATCGCCCCAGACAAGACTCTGGCCCAGTTCCCATTTTTTCTCGACCCGCGGCCAATGCCGCGGGTCGAGACGGTCTTACTTTTCGCCACCGTCCTGTTTCGCTGGATCATACTTGGCAAACCAGCCCATGATATTATCCGTCTTAGCGATCAGCCTGGATGGGCGACCCGCAATATAATGTGGTGAGCCAGGGACCCGGATCAGGGCGGTGTCGACGCCTTTTAGCTTCAGTGCGGTATAGAATTGTTCGGCTTCCCAAGTTGGGGTGCGCCAGTCTTCTTCTCCGACCATAACCAGCGTTGGTGTGACAACATTCTCGATCAGCATGATCGGCGAGAGGTCGAGGAACGCGTCCGGGTTTTCCCATGGGTCTTCACGGAACCAATGACGGCGAATAATTTGGGCGATGTCAGCAGATAGTGCCATCGTCATCCAATTGATCACCGGCTTTACCGTTGCCGCAGCAGCAAACCGATCGGTTTTGCCGACAATCCAGGCGGTGAGGATGCCGCCGCCGGATCCACCTGTGACGAAAAGGCGGTTTTCGTCGACATAGTCGCGAGCGATCAAGTCATCGACGACGCTCATCAAGTCTTCATAGTCGAAGCCGGGATACGCTTTGTCGATCGCCATGGCGAAGTCGGCGCCATAGCCGGTTGAGCCGCGCGGGTTTACATAGACGGTGACATAGCCTTCGGCAGCAAAGCGCTGGATCTCGCTGGCGAAGAATGGCCCATACATGGCGAAGGGGCCGCCATGGATTTCCATAATCATCGGATAAGAGCCATCAGCTTCAAAACCATGTGGCAGCGCGACCCAAGCCTCGATCTCTAGACCATCATGGCGCGATGGCACTTTGATTTCTTCAATCGTCGCCATGTCGAGATGGGCGAGCACGTCCGAGTTAAGATCAGTAAGCACGCGATCTGTGACGCTACGCCCTGAGACGGCAATCTCGGCTGGGCGGTCCGGAGACCCTGATGTGTAGGCAATCGTTGGGCGACGTGTCTCACTGACAGTGAAGGACCCGCCGGCATAAGGGCGACCAATCGATGTGCCGCCAACATTGGTGACCAGGCTCTCAACGTCACCATTCATCGACACTGAGGCGATATCTAGGACGCCCGCATTTTCATACTGTACAATCAAGCTGCGGCCATTCGGGTGCCAGGTTACGGCGCTGAAGGAGCGATCGAATTCTGCGGCCAGCTCGGTCATGTCTGAACCGTCCGCATTCATCACATAGAGATCTGCCTGCTGGTAAGACTTCACCAAATCATCATAGCCGAGATAAGCGATTTTAGAGCCGTCCGGCGAGACCGTGGGAGAAAGGTCAGGGCCGTCGCGGCTGGTCAACGCGGTTTGCGAGAGGTCGGCCAGGTTGACCGCATATATCTCACTTTCGATCGGGTCGAGCTCGCGATCTTCAGCGGCATTGCCGACCACCAAGAGCGTGCCATCGTTCAGCCAAGTCGGGCTGCCATAATCCGCTTCACCGCTCGTGATTTGCCGCGGTGTGCCGCCATCGGCCGACAGCGTATAGACATGTGTCGCGCCCTCTTTGAGATAGCCGCGACCATCAAAGCGGAATTGTAGGTCGTCAAAGACTCGCACGGGCGGTGACCACTCTGCGCCCTCTGGCTTGGCCACGGGTTTGGCAAAACTTGGCGTCTCGCCCGGGGTGAACATGGTGAAGGCGATGGTTGAGCCGTCTGGCGACCAGGCAGCACTTCCAGGGCCATATGCGAATTGTGACAGAGACACAGAGCGGTCTGAGTCGAAATAGTAGAGTCGCAGATCCGGTTTGCCATCGGTTGCGGTGGAGTAGAGCAAACGTGTCCCATCCGGTGACCAGCGCGGGGCGCCGGCGGAACTGCCGCCAGTCACGAGTGGGCGATGGGCGCCTGTGTCGACGTCGAGCGTCCAGATATCGCCGCGATCTTGATCTTTAAGCTTGTCCATTGACCGGCGGACATAGACGATGGTCTCGCCATCCGGAGAGATTTGCGGATCAGAGGCATATTCGATGTCGAAGACACGTTCGGTGGTGAATTTGCGACTGTCATCGTGCTCGTGGCCATCTGCCAGTGCCGGAAACGCGAGCAGACCCGTCACCAAGGCCCCCGTTGCGAGGAATTTGTACCCCATGCTTGTGACTCCATGTTGAATTTTTGTGCCTGGTTAACACAGATTTTCGATCTCCCCCAAGCTCTGTCTTTTCCTCGCCCTAAGTTTTTACTATCATGGCCTTATGAGCCTTTATTCACATCCCGGCGCAGGTTGGTCGATCCGTCATTGGCGGCGCGATGATTATGCGCAAATTGAAGCGATCTTCCGGGATTGCCTTCGCGTCTTTCCATGGCGCGGACCGGAGCGGGATGAGATTATGCGGCTAAGACAGAGTCTGTCAGCGAATATCGCCTTCGTCGCCGCAGAGAAAGAGGCTGGGGTCGTCGGGTTTCTCACCTTGGAGCAAGGTAAAGCCTATGTCCCGCATGTCTTTGTCGACCTTGATTGGCGGCTTTGCGGCGTTGGCAGCGGACTATTGAAAGTGGCACGCGGCTTTGTCGGCCAACCTCTGCAGCTCGACGTCGATATCCAAAATGAGTCCGCAATCGAGGCTTACACAGCGCTGGGTTGGCGTGAGCGCGCCAAAGTCGGCCGTGGGCGCCACGAGCAGGTGCGATTGATCGGGCCTTAGGCGAGTTCAGCAACCGCTTTATCGATATCTTTCAGGTGCTTAGCTTGCTCTTCTTCGGTTAAGAATGAGCCGGTGAAACTGTTGCGCGCGAGCGTGATGATCTCGTCTCGTGTCAGACCGACAGCCTCCGCAGTTTCAACATAGTTTTGATTCACATAGCCGCCAAAATAAGCCGGATCGTCGCTATTGATCGTCGCTTTCAAGCCGAGACCCAGCATCCGTTTCATCGGATGCTGCTTCAGATCATCAACAACGCAGAGCGATAGATTGGAGAGCGGACAGACAGTCAAGGTCAGGCCCGCTGCGCGCACGCGTTCGATCAGTGTCTCGTCTTCCAGCAAGCGATTGCCATGATCGATGCGGTCGATTTTGAGTAAGTCGAGCGCTTCATAAACATAGTCCGGCGGGCCTTCTTCGCCGGCATGAGCGACGAGTTTTAAGCCTTTTTCGCGCGCCGCTGCAAAGACACGCTCAAATTTCGAAGGGGGATGCCCGAGCTCACTGCTGTCGAGGCCAACGCCGTGGATGCGGTCGAGGTATGGTTCGGCCTGCGTCAGGGTTTCGAACGCGTCTTCTTCTGAAAGATGGCGCAGGAAACACATAATCAATTTGTAGGTGATGCCATATTTTTCTTTAGCCGCGTCCAATGCGGCGAGGATACCTTCAATCGGGGTGGCAAAAGGCAGGCCGCGCTCAGTATGCCCTTGCGGGTCGAAAAAGACCTCCACATGACGGACATTGTCAGCTTGGCAGCGTTGCAAATAGGCGTCGGTTAGATCGTGGAAATCAGCTTCGGTCTGCAGCACGGACATCCCTTGGTAATAGATGTCGAGAAAGTCCTGCAGGTTTGAGAAATTGTAAGCCGCTTTGACCTCTTCTAGCGTCTTGAACGGGATATCGACGCTGTTGCGTTGCGCGAATTCCATCAATTGTTCTGGTTCGAGGCTGCCTTCGAGGTGAAGGTGGAGCTCGGCTTTTGGCAAAGCCGCGATGAGGGCATGTAAATCAGACATGCTTTGGTGCTATACAAATTTCTCACAAAAGGGGAGGCCTGTAAGTCTGCCCTCGCGATTTCTTTATCCACTGATATAGTCATGATCACAGCGCGATCAGGGGCGGCGCGAAGGAGGTGAGCTATGGGTTTGATTTGGTGGGTTTTGCCAGCACTGGCAGGTGTTATTGGCTTATTGCTCAGCTTCGCAGGTCTTGGCCGCTTGATGAAGCTGCGTCTGGCGGCCGGTGGGTTACGCTTTTTGTTCGGCATCGGGTTTTTGGGCGCGGCTGGGATTGGCACCTTTGTGGGGCTCAACCTGCAAACCTATAAGCGTCTGACTTATGAGCGCGTCGTCGCGACGCTGAGCTTCGACAAGACCCCCAATACTGAAGACACTTACAGCGTAACGCTGGAACTACCGGACGATGAGGTTCGCGTCATTAATGAGCTTAAAGGCGATCAATTTTCGCTCGGGGCGCAAGTGATTACGTTCAAACCCGTCGCCCAGATGCTTGGCTATGACAGCGTCTACCGGCTCGATTTTTTAGAAGGCCGATATACCCGCCGGTTTACGACCGAGAGTGTGACTGAGGCAACCAGTACGGGCATTCAATTGTACGAAAATCCAGGCTTGGACGTCTATTCGCTGGCCAAAGAACAAAATGGGCGGTTCGGTCTTTCCACCGCACAAAAGGACAGTAATTTCGGTTCTGCGGTATATGCGCCGATGGCGGATGGATTGAAGTATGAGGTGTCGATCACGCAGAACGCGTTGGTGTTGCGTGCGGCGAATTCAGCGGCGCAGGCGCTGCTTGGAAAAGTGGAATAGACGCGATGTTCGGGCTTTGGGATCGCTATGTTTTGCCGTCGCTGATTAGTTGCGGGTGCTCGACAAAACCGATCATGAAACAGCGGGAAAAGGTCGTTCCTTTGGCGGAAGGCGTCGTGCTCGAGATTGGTTGTGGGTCCGGCACAAATTTCGGAATGTATGATGCGACGAAAGTCTCGCATCTGCACGCCATTGAACCACACGTCCCGATGGTCGAACGCGCCCAGGCCGCATGGGCTGAGGGCGCATATGGATTCTCGAGCGATATCCATACGTGCGGCGCGGAAGCGGTGCCTTTGGAGGATAAAAGCGTCGACACCGTCGTCATCACATTCGTCCTCTGCACGATCCCAGATTGGCAGTCTGCCTTGATTGAAGCGCGACGGGTCTTGAAGCCTGGCGGGCGTGTCTTGTTTTCAGAGCATGGACTGGCGCCAGATGAAGGCGTTGCGAAATGGCAGCGCCGGATTGAACCGGTTTGGAAACGGCTCGTCGGCGGCTGTCATTTGACTCGCGACACGAAGACGATGCTCGAATCGGAAGGGTTCGACGTCGATTGGCATGAGACCATGTATCTGCCCAATACACCTAAGATTGCGGGCTTTTCGGCTTGGGGCAGCGCGCGTGTCGTTTAGCGCACGCACCCCACCTCATCTTCCCTTCCTGCATGGCGTGCCTGATTTTGAACCGGGGCTAAAACCGATCCCGGTCGAACAATGGCTAACGCCTGATACTGAGGCTGAGCCTTGGCTGCGGGATAAATGCCTCATTCTTAAGATGATGCGCGCCAATGTGGTGGGCGGAGATGTTATCGGTCCGGCTGCCGAAGAAGCTTTGGAGATGATCATCGCGGCGACTGGCAACGTCCCTCGCCAAGAGATGCCAACAGCGTTGGAAGAGGCTGCCTCTATTGTGTCTGATGATCTCTGTTTGCTGATGGCAGATCAGCCTGGCGATTGGCGCTTAATCGGAGGGGTCTTATGTGCGCCGACCTTTTGGACGCTGCCAGAACGGGTCGGGTTAGATCTCGGCGGCTTGCATGGGCCTGTGCCGGGCGGCGACCCCGGATTGGCATCGCGGATCTCGCGGGTTTTTTCGGGGCTACAAGACGGTGTCGTATTAGAGCGATTTAATTGGACGGTGCAAGCCAGCGAAAAGCGCTACACGCCAGACCGCCCCAGCGCGCGCGGCAAGCGGGTCACAGATCTTCACCTACGCGTCGAACGCCAGACGCTGCGCAAATTGCCGAAGACGGGCGCGGTGTTGTTTGCAATCCGGGTGAGCGTCGATCCGCTCCTGCCGATCCTTGCCGATGGCGACGCGCGTGAGGTTTTTGAAGATGCTTGGCTCGGTGCAACGCCAGAGCTGCGCGCCTATAAAAAATGGGATGAGCTAGAGGCCCTAGTTGCCGCGGCGTGTCGGCAGGCGCAAAATAGACGACAAAAGGATCGGGAGGAGGAGTAAAATGGCAAAACCCATTCCAGGTCGGATGACCGCTGCGATCGAAGGCGACTTCGTGATTTTTCTGATCGGTATGCGCGTGCATAAACTCTGGAAAGTCTGGAAGTGGTTTCCGGTCTTTTCCGCAATGCCACGCATGCTCATGGAGTTGGGCAAGAATTCCGATCTGGGCCTCTTGCATTCCAAAACCTTTTTCAGTCTCCGCAGTCCGTATCTAATCCAGTATTGGCGCAGTTTTGAAGATCTGCACGCCTATTCGGTCAATCGAGATCTGGAGCATTTGCCAGCTTGGCGCGCGTTTAACAAAGCCATCGGCACGGATGGCGATGTCGGCATTTGGCATGAGACCTATCTGATCAAGGCCGGGCAGCATGAGACCGTGTATGGCAATATGCCTGCGGTCGGGCTCGGTGTTGCTGGCGGACTTAAGCCTGCGGACGGCCGCAACCGTTCCGCCAAGGGCCGACTGCGACAAACCGATGGCGAAGACCAACCAAACATGGACGACCCGGTCGAAGCGACCTAAATGCGCCTCAGCACATCCGAGGAGAAGGCATGAAGTATTGGCTGTTCAAATCTGAGCCATTCAAATGGAGCTGGGACCAGCAAAAAGCGAAAGGCGAAGCGGGCGAAGAATGGGATGGCATCCGCAATTACCAAGCGCGCAACAATATGCGCGAGATGAAGATTGGCGATCGCGGGTTTTTCTACCACTCGAACGAAGGCCTGGAAGTCGTTGGCATTGTGGAAGTTTCCGCCGAGAGCGCGCCGGATTCAACGACGGATGATGAGCGCTGGGATTGTGTTCACATCCGCGCTTTAGCCGATATGCCAGAGCCGGTGACCTTGAAAGCGGTGAAAGCGAATGAATCCCTCGCGGCCATGTCGCTCGTGACCAGCATGCGTCTGTCCGTGCAGCCAGTCCTCAAAGACGAGTGGATGGAAGTCTGCCGCATGGGCGGACTGAATGGGCGTACGTTGAAACCGCTCAAAAAGCGCGGGTAATCCAAAGGCGCAGTTCTGCGTCAGCGCTGGCATCTGTCAGGCCGAACAGCGCGCCCGTGAACAGGCTCCAATCGTCTGCGACTGGAAAGCTCGCAAACGGACCGAGTGAGTGTCCTTGCTTGTCCAGGTCGAGAAACTCATCGGTCGAACCATACGAATTGAAAAACTCGACCCCGACCGTCTGACCGCCTTCTAAGCGCGTGAAGAGGTTACCACGCGTCTGCAAGAACACGCCATCCCGCGCATCATCGCCAATGTCGACAGCAGAGAGAACGACGAAGCGACCATTCCAACTCTCGGTCACCGGGAATTGGTTGGTCCAGTGCGCGCCAAACAGACCCGGGCGATCATCGTCGCGAATCCTGGCGTCAAATCGGAATCCGGTGCGCCAATCGTCATCATCGTCGCTTAATTCCCAAAACAGCTCGGCTTGAACGAAATCAAAATCCACGTCGGAATCATTGGTTTTGCGCGCCGAGACCAAGCCGCGCCACATCAGATCGCCGTTGATCGCTTGTTGGTAATGGACGCGTTGCGCATGGCCCTCGGTGTCCGGATTATATGTGATCCGGTATTGTGCGGATTTGTGTCCTTCATTGACGATGGGGGGGAAGATACCGCCAGTGTTTTGAGCAGCCGCCACGGGCGCCGCGGCGGCAAAAGCAAGTCCGATCAGAAAGTGACGCATGAATAGATCCCTCAATCAGCAAAGACGACTCATCGCCCCATGTGGAGCGAATTGTGGTCTTGTCTAGGCTCAGATCGTTATCGATCTGTATCGTTCAGTCTGACAGAATATGATCGACGATGGCATCGCAATGAATCAGGGCCGTATCATAAGGTGGAAGCGGGCTATTTTCCTTTGTGATCAGCATACCAAGCTCAGTACAGCCGAGGATAATGCTATCACAGCCTTGCGCTTTTAGGTCTTCAATCGCTTGGCGATAGTAAGCCACGCTTGCATCCGTGACGACGCCGTGCGTGAGCTCTTCAAAAATGATGCGGCTGAGCTCTTTTTGTGTATCCGCATCGGGTAATACCGGCATCATGTCTGTCGATTGATGGAGTCGCTCAACAAAATAGGGCTGGGCCATTGTAAACGCGGTGCCGAAGAGACCTGGCTTTTGACGTCCGTCCGCCTGCAAACGTGCCCCGCAAGCATCCACAATGTGCAGAAAGGGGAGATCCGTTGCGCCTTCAATCGCGTCGGCGACCGTGTGCAATGTATTGCACGCCAAGACGAGCACATCAGCGCCAGAGGTTTTCAAGCCTTTCGCCGCTTGATCAAAGCCAGCCCGGATAAACGGCCAGTCGCGCGTTTCGTGTGCGCCATTATAGTCGTGGAAATTAACCGAGTGGATGCGCATTTCGGCGCTGTGATAGCCGCCCAAACGCTCGCGCACTTTGGCGTTGATGGTCTTGTAGTAGATCAGCGTGGCTTCTGTGCTGACCCCACCAATCATGCCAATCGTCTTCATCGCGCGCCGTCCTCAAATCCTGCGAGCGCCCATTCCGCAAAGTTCTGCAGATTGCCACCCGTAAACAAAAAACCGCCAATTCCGGCGGCGTGAGCGGCGTCAATATCGGTTTGTTTGTCGCCAATCAAGAAACTTGCTTCGCGTTTTACGGGAAAATCAGCCATCGCCTGAAGCAGCATTCCGGGCTTCGGTTTTCGGTCATAACTGTCCTTGCGATATTTCGGATTGGTGCCTTCCGCGTGAAAGGGGCAATAGTAGATTGCATCAACGGCTGTTCCCGCTGCAGTCAATCCCTCTTCCATATGGGCATGGACCTTTTCCATGTCGCGCTCACTGTAATGATCAAAGGCGATCCCGGATTGATTGGTAACCACGAAGACGAACCAATCGCGCGCCTTGAATGCCGCGATACAGGCCTGCGCGCCGTCGATCCATTGCCAATGCTCGACCTGGTCCACATAGCCTCGATCGACGTTGATCACGCCGTCTCGATCAAGGAATAATGCGGGACTCAGCTCAGCCATGGCCTTGCCTAACTCAGTCTCCCCAGATGCGCGAGAGCCCTTGGCAGATTTTTCGATTTCTGGTGCATTGTGTTTGGGAGACTTGAAATCAAGCCCCACTTACAGCCTAGGGAGGGCACTAAAATGGAGCAATTCATTCCACTCATTCTGAACGGCGTCGGCGGCGCGGTTCTTGGACCCATCGTTTCAAAAGCGCTTGGGGGTAAAGGTGGCACCGGCGCGATTGCGGGTATCATTGGCGGATTAGCTGGTGGCTACGGGATGGGCGCAGCAGGGGTTGGGTTTCAATCTTTGCTCGGCAGCGAAGCGGTTATGGGCTTGCTGAGCAGCTTCCTGAACGGAGGCGTTGGCGGCGGTGTGATTGGCGGAATTCTGGGTGTGCTCACCCGCGCCAAGTGATCGCAATTTCAACAGAGTGAATTGGGCGGCCTTTGCGGTCGCCCTTTTTTATTCGGCAGGGGTCGGATTTTGTTGAGCGGCCTGAATGGCGCGCCGGTTGATACCCACTCCAACGGAGAAGGGTATCAGTGCGAGCAAGGTGATGAACCCCGCCAAGAAGAAGGCTGCGCCGCCAGTTTGCAGCGCGTTTCCATCCGGCAGAGTGGCAAAGTATTGCAGGGTTTGCGTCATCAAGACCGGGCTAAAGATTAGGGTGAATGCCATCATGCTTGCTTGCGCGCCTTGCAGTTCGCCTTGCGCGTTGCGCGGTGTGAGCGTCGAGGTGATGGTGTTAATCGCAGGCATCGCAACGCCGCCGATCGCGGAGATGAAGATGACCGCATAGGCCATCCAAGGCGCATCCGCAAAACCGAATAAGACCAGTGCCACGAAATTGGTGAGGAGGCCAATCATGGCTGCGCGCATCGGGCCAAATCGCTTGATCAAATAGCCCGTGAGCAGTGCCTGACTGATGGCGCCGCCCATGCCCACCGCTGCAAGCGACAGCCCGATCTCAAATTCTGACCAGTCATAGCGGATTTCGCCATGAAAATTCCACGTGGCGGGGTAAACGGCATGTGCGATCTGGAACAGTCCGATCGCGACAATGAACCAGGCCACGCGCGGCACTTTCGAAAAATGCACCATCGCGCCGAACGGGTTGGCGCGCGAAATCTTGAACGCGCGGCGGTCTTCTTCAGGAAGGCTTTCTGGCAGTATGAAAAACCCATACAGGAAGTTGATCCCGGCAATGCCCGCCGCCACGAAGAAGGGCAGCCGCGGGTTGATCTCGCCTAGCATCCCGCCAAACACAGGACCGAGAATGAAGCCAAACCCAAATGCCGCGCCCATCATCCCGAAGGCGCGGCCACGGTCTTCTGGTTCGGTGACATCGGCAATGTAAGCATTTGCGACGGAATAGGTGGCGGAGAACATCCCGCCTAAAAAGCGCCCAATAAACAAAACGGCGAGAGTCGGGGCGAGTCCCATAATTAACAAGTCCACACCGAGCATGGCGATCGATGCCAGCAAGACGGGCCGACGGCCGTATCGGTCAGACATGCCCCCGAGGATTGGCATCATGAAAAAGTTCGCGATAGCGAACGCCATGCTCAGCCAACCACCGATCGAGACCGATTGTTTCGCGGCGAGCCCAGTAATGTCCTCCAACAAAGCCGGCATGACCGGCATGATGATCCCGAACGAGACCATGTTCAGGATCACCGCGATGACCACGAACATGAAAGCATTCTTGCCGGGTTTTTGAGATGGGGGAGACGCGTCGCTCATTTAGACGCTTTGCGGGAGGCAGGCGATGGGGTCAAGACAGCAAGGGCCACACCGCCTAAAATCGCAAGCGTTGAGAGCGCAAATCGCCAAGTGATCGGCTCGGCCAAGAATAAGACACCCCCGATCGCCGCGATGGCGGGCACCGTGAGCTGGGCGATGCCGGCACGGGTGGCGGTCAAGTCTTTCAAGGCTTGATACCAAATCACATAGCCGAGACCGGATGTTATGGCGCCCGAGAGAATGGCCAGGAAAACGCCGTCCATTGGCGGCGAAGGTTCTGGGCGAAGCCAAATGCTCAGCATAAAGAGAGGCAGCGCCAAGAGTGTGGCCCAGATAAAGTTGCCTGTCGTCGCCGCTGTGGGATCGCTCACGCCGCGTCCGATCAGTGAGTATGCGCCCCAGCCAATACCGGCGAGCGCCATTGCCCCGGCGGCCCACAAAGGCGGCGCGTCAAGGCTTGGGGAGACCAGCCATAAGAGCGCGCCCACGGCGATGGCAAAACCGCCCCATTGCAAGCGTGATAGCATTTCGCCTTTCATGAGGCCCAAGCCGAGCATCGTGATCTGCACCATCGCAAAGAGGATGATCGCGCCCATACCTGCGCCCAAGGCGATGTAGGCGTAAGAAAAAAAACCAGCATAGATGAGCAGGCTTGCGCCACCCGTCAGCGATCCAGCGATCCGTTTTGACTGAATGAGGCAGATGGCGGTGAGGGTCAGGGCGCCGCTGAGAAGGCGGACAATGGCGAAGCTGCCGGCGCCGATATCCGTCTCGACCAGACCCATACGACCCAGTACGGAATTGGCCGCGAAGGCGACCATGGCGAGACCGGTGATAAGCGTGAGACGCAGAGCGGACGACATGCGCTCCGTTACGGGATCGCGGCGGGTCTGGCCAGTCCTATTCGATTTCTATGGTCGATCCGGCGAGACCAGCGAATGCCATGCCGAGATCGCGGTAATAGCCAACCCGGGCCTGCTGCTCCGGCGTGAGTTGGATGAGGCGATCAGCGCCGCGCAAACGGCTTGGCGTGCGCCCTTCGTGCGCCACCGTCATCATGTCGGCCCAGAGGCGGGCGGGCAGACCGCCGCCGGTGACCTCTTGCATCGGCGTATCATCATCATTGCCAGTCCAAATCCCTCCGATAAGCTCGGCGCTATAGCCGACAAACCACGCATCGCGGAAAGATTGGCTGGTGCCGGTCTTACCGGCAACGGGCCAATTGCCGAGGGTTGCAGCCGACCCTGTGCCGTCGCGAATGACTTGGGAGAGCATGGCGGTCATCGTCTCAGCGAGGGCGCGGTCATACACTTGGACGGGTTCATATTCGGGGCGCTCATAGACAATGTCGCCGCGGGTCGTTTCGATCGATTCGATCAGATAGGGGTCGACGCGGCGACCGCCGGTCATGAAGGGGCCATAGGCGCGCGTCAGGTCCCAAAGCGTTACTTCTTGGCTGCCGAGCGCGATGGACGGGAAGGGTTGCATGTCAGCGCTGATCCCGAACCGGCGCGCGACACCAATCACGGATTCAACGCTGGTTTCTTGCGCAAGGATGGCGGCGATTGTGTTGAGGCTGTTCTGCAAAGCCTCTGACACGGTGACAGGGCCCATATAGGCGCGGGTGAAGTTTTTCGGAGACCAATCATCAATGGTGACAGGCTGGTCGATGCGGACATCATAGGGGCTGATGCCGTCTTCCAGGGCGGCGGCGTAGACAAAGGGTTTGAACGCGGACCCTGGCTGACGGCGGGCTTGGGTGGCGCGGTTGAACTGGTTCTCAGTATAGTCGCGGCCACCATAGATGGCGAGGACATGACCTTCGCGGTTCATCACGATCGCAGCCGTCTGACCGGCATTTGCTTCTTCTGCCTCGGCATCCATGCGGGCTTCAAGCGCCTCGGAGATCTTGGTCTGGAGCTCGGAGTCGATGGTCAGTTTGATGACCAGATCGTCGGGTAAGTTTGGCGAGAGTTCGCCCGCGCGTTCAGTCGCGGCATCGAGGATGAAGCCAAATTGCGGATCACGTTCCGGCTCTGCTGCGATTTCTACGTCGGCGGCGAGCGCAATTTGCGCACTTTCCGGCGTGATGAAGCCGGCTTGCATCATTTCGGACAGGACATAGGCCTGACGCTGACGCGCGCCTTCCATGTTATCATCAAGCGCTAAGCGTGACGGGGCTTTTGGCAGCGTGGCGAGGAGGCTGGCTTCAGCCAGGGTCAGGTCTTTGGGCTCTTTGCTGAAATAGAAGCGTGAGGCCGCGCCTAAGCCATAAAAGCCGGAGCCGAAATAGACGCGGTTGAGGTAGAGCTCGAGGATTTCATTCTTGGACAGTTTTTCCTCAAGCTCGCGCGCGAGGCGGACTTCTTGGACTTTGC
>JBCBBY010000058.1:0-26047 GCA_038531195.1 Pseudomonadota bacterium | reverse complement strand
AGATACACACCTGTCACCGGCCGCTCTTCATCCTTGGTCTCGAAGAGCTTCATCAGCCGCGCGGTCCATTCGCCGCCGCTTTGTTTGACGCGCGCTAGCCCGCGATCACCTACACCGGGGGCTGGACCGCGGGACTTGTCGGAATAGCCGTCATACAAGATGTCGGGTCCATAAGCGCCCTCTTTGCCAAAGGCGCGGGCGATCAACTCGCCATTCTCATCGGTTCGTTCGAAACGGATGACGCATGTCGGCGGTGGCGCGTGAGATTGGGCCCAAGCACGTTTGCCGGTTTTGGTCAGCGTGCCGTCAGTTTCTAGCTCTTTTAGAATCGCGCGCAGTGTCTGCCGTTCGCGGCCTTTCACTTTAAGGCCGCGGGCAATATCTTGTTTCGTTGTCGCGTCGGGGTTCTGCTTTAGAAAGTCGAGAACCGTTTGTTTATCTGGAAAACTCATGGCGCGCGCCATACAGGAAGTTGCCGCGCTTGGCTCGTGGTAATTTTAAGGCAGATAGTCAAAAATATCGACCGGCAACAGACCGAACGACCCGGTAAGGGTGCCATAATTGCCCAATAAGATCTCATAATGCAGGTGCCGAGGAATGGAATAACTCGCCGTATTGCCCATGACGCCGATGGTTTGGCCGCTTTTGACCGTTCCACCAATTTCAATGCCAGGCGCGAAGCGTTCCAGGTGCGCATACCGCGCGAAGACGCCATCGCCATGCTCAATGACCAACATGTTCCCATAATCATCACGGTAGACTCGCTCGCGGACGCGACCGTCCGCCGCCGCGAGAACGTTTACAGGATCCGCGCTATGAATATCGATCCCTTTGTGTCGCCGACCATTGCGTAGACCAAACCCCGAAGAGAAGCAGCCCGCCTCGACGGGCGCTACAGCCAATTGAGTGCCTTCGATTTCGGCGATTGGCTGATAATTCGCGATGACGCGATCAGCCCCAGCGAGAGGGGCATTCGAAATGGTCATTCGGGGACATAATGACAAAGTGGCGGGGAAATTATCGATATTGATGGAGGCGGCTGTTCCCGAGATTTCGGCTGGCGATTCAGCCGCTGCGATCTTTGGTTTGATCGATGGTGGGCTTGCAATGACTGGATCGGCATCTGTCTCTGTACTGGAGCTCGAGGGCTTTATGACGGTGGGAGATGCGGGCGCATCACTTGGCGCGTCGACATCGGGGGTGCTCGCGCACGCGCCCAATAAGAGCGCAAAAAAGCACAAAGCAGATATTGTCGGACCGCGCTTGAACATCAGAAGCCACCTTGTCTCGCAGAACAGAACTGATGCGATTATGCGGGGCGGGAGGGTGCTTGACTAGCTCCGTTCGTCTAAGTTTGTCCGCATTTCAAGAATGTAAGGTTTGAAACCGGTTTTCTCATAAGCGCGAATCGCGGGCGCATTGTCCGGATAAACGGTGAGGTGAATCTCAGGCAAATCATTTCGCCGCGCCCAGTCGAACAAGTGATCCAAGACTTTTTGATTGACGCCTTTTCCTCGGTGTTCGGGCGATACGTACAAGAACCCGATATAGGCGTGAAAGGCGGGCTCGACATAATGCCGAGACGCTTTTTTCATCGCATAACCCGACCCGACGAGCGCGCCATCGAGTTCCGCAACAGCGACTTCGGCATCATCCGAAGCGATAAGCGCAGCAATGTCATAATAGCTGATAGGGTCAGGCCTCAGCGTATGATCAAACGGCCGCTCGGCTTGGACAATGCCCTGCTCAAACGCCAACAGCGTGGGCAGCTCATCAGCGCGCGCGGATCGAATAATGAGGTCAGACATGGCGCTTGCGTACCCCTGGAAACTGCACCCTGTCTAGGCCGAGCCATGGCTTAAGGGACAAGTCATCGCAGCCAAGCTCGGGCGTGCGCTCTAAATAAAAACTACTATAGGGGGAATTAAGCAATAATCAATTTATCAAATATAGTGAATCATTGAATACATAATAAACTGCGTTTTAATCGAGGAGTATTTCAGGGTCTTAAGTAAAGGCTCTGTTTTCTCTCACCTTTAGGACGGTGCCGCACGGCACTGTGAGGAAAGAGACGTGGTTTTGGATATAGAGCTCATACAACTTTATCGGTGCGAGACGATCGAACAGCTGATGCAACGTACAGTGTCACTTTGCGACTCAGTGGGTGTTCCAATGCTCGCCCTGATGTGGGCCCCGGCGCCGGGACCAGACGCCGTGATGGTCAAAAACTCGGCGATCATTTGGGATAATTATGACGGTCATATCGGTGCAAATAGTACGGCATTGAAGAAGGAGCTCACAGGATCCGTGTCGGTGGCGTTGACTAAGGATCGCGCGAACACGAAAGCTTGCCAAAGTTGGAAACTTAACCGGCCTGATGTGTTCCAAGTCTTCGCTCACGCGCCTGCGGACTTTTTCCTCAGCGAATATCAACGTCGCTTGATGAACGATTTTACCGCCGTGGAATGGAACGAGTTCTTTGCCACCGCGGTCTGTAGAGAGCGAGACCGCACGCTTTTTCTTACAGCCAAAACCCAGCGCGGTGTAACGGATCAGATGACAGCTGCGATGCAAAGCCTTTTATCGACCTTTGCGAGCGCTTATCGGTTTTTGTATATTAAGTCTGGATCACAACCCTCTGACTATGCAGAGGGCGATGACGCCATGGCATTGTCGAGCCGCGAAGTGGAATGCTTGCAATGGCTCGCATCAGGAAAGACGCTGGGTGAGGCCGCTACCATTCTAGGGATTAGCGAACGGACGTTACGGTACCATATCAACAATGCGCGTGAGCGATTGGGGGTCGCCACCACTGTTCAAGCCATCGTCGCCGCCGCGCTCGCTTACGGGTTCGACCCGCACGATGCACGGCGCTCAATTTGTGCTTCATCGCGCCCTTAATTGGCTACTATTCCGAGTAAGTGATCGTTGAATGCCCGCTAATATATTTCCCATCCACCGTCAGACCTTGGGCAGGATTGCTCGAGGTATAGGAATTGTGGCTTGATTTTTGACTATGATTGAAAACACCGGTGCCTTTGCCGGTGCCATGGTCAAACGTCCAATTGGAGGTGTAGGTCGTGACAGGTTTGTCGCCGGAAATGCCGCAATACTCGAAGAACTCGATCCTCGGCTCATAATAGTTGCTGCGCTGCTCATCTCCTTTTGAGTCTGTGTAATAGGCATATACTTTACCGATCGTCGGCGTGCAGGTGCCGCAATTTGGCGAACATTTGCTTCCGGTGGCTTGCACGCCGACAATGTCGGCCACGCCAGATTTGATCGTGTGACTGCTGACCGATTTGCCATTGTAAGTCAGCCTCGCATGCTTGGATTGTCCGTCATGCAATCGGAACGTCAAATCGCTCGTCGTATTGTTGGTGATCCGCAATTCATAAATCGAGGCCTCGGCATGCGCGAAACTGAGCGGGGCGATCGCCGCGAGGACAGAAAGAGCGCTGATAGATGTGAGCTTCAAGGGCATGAAAGTCTCCTCATTTCTTGTGAAACCCGCGCATAAGTTTGCGTGAAGTCTGAAGTGCGGAAACTGTCCTTTCTGACAGTCGAGGTGAGGCGCGCCGTTGGTTACCCCTGATCTCCTCTCAACCAAGCAAATGAGGGGAGAGTCATGAAACAGGTCACGAAAAACCTCATTGGCGCGACTGTTGGAGCAAGGGTCGCCTCGCTCGGCCTGTTCGGCGCTGACAAACATACTGAAGACTGATCGTTGAGAAGAGGCGGTCAGTTAAGATGATGGGGCAACGCATCTCCAAGACGCAGACAACTCGGCTCTCAGTGGTGAGTGCCGCGATGTCATCTTTGCTGCTGAGCGCCTGCATTGCAGATCCGGACTTTGCGTTAAAGAACGAACGAGCCGCGATGCTCGAGGACCTGATCCGGGCGAACGAAGCAGAACAAAAATTGGAAACGGACCGCGCGCGCGCGGCGATCAAGACTTTGGTCCTGCGGGGTGGTCCGTCGCTTGAAAGTTTGCGGCTGAGTGTGGACTTAGATGAAGCCGATCTCGCCGCGGTGATGGATGAGATTTTACGCTCCAATGCCTTCGACTATCTGTCGCCGTCCATTGCCTTCCGAGGACGGGTGTCGGCGCGTTTCGCCGATCGGCCTCTGCCGCAAGCGATCAATTTGCTGCTCGCCGATACGGGCATCGTTGCGAGCGTAGAGGATGATTTGCTCTCTTTTGACTATGGCGGTGAAATCGCGGCGCAGGACACGTCTGATGACGCCTCCAGTTCAAAGCTCGTCAGTCGCGAAATCATCCTTGAGCATTTACAGGCCTCTGATGTCGAGACCATGCTCGACGAACTATTCGAAACGGATGATGATGACGACGAGGCGAGCCTCACGGTCAGTGGCCTGTCTGAACTCAACGCCGTCTACATCACAGGGTCGTCGAGCACGGTCGCGCAAGCAGCGAATATTGTGGCGCGCGCCGATCGGCCGATCCCGCATGTGATTATTTCGGCTCTGGTGGTCAAAGTGAACACCTCTTCGGTGGAGAGTTTGGGGATCGATTTTTCCGATATGGCTGATGGCAGTTTCAGCATCTCCAGCATCATTCCGAACACGACCGGTGGCAATATTGTTGCAACGTTTGAAGAGCTCGCTGGCAACACCGCGCAACTGACGGCAACGATTAAGTTCCTTGCGGCTCAGAACATGGCGCAAGTCTTGTCTCGGCCATATGTCGCAACGCGCAGCACGATGCCCGCCACCATAGAGATCGTTGATGACCAATTCGTCCGCGTTGATGTGACGACGGACGATTCCTCCATCATCGCGACCGATTCCATCACGGCCGGCATCTCAATGACGATCACGCCGATTGTTATGGCCGACTCGTCGGTTCGACTGGATTTGACGATTGAAGATTCACGCTTTTCAGCGACGGCTGGCGATGTGCTCATTGCCAAAGAGCGAAATACGGCAACCACATCCATGGTGGTCGGCACCGGTCAGACCATCGTGATTGGCGGATTGCACTCGCGATACCGAATTACCGAGAAGTCTGGCTTGCCATGGCTGCGCAAAATTCCGCTCGTAAACTTCTTCTCCGCAGAACAAGACTCGCTTGAGTCTCAGAACGAGATGGTCGTTTACTTGACGCCCTATATCTGGGTGCCAGGCATGGAATTGCCGCGCGCATTGGAAGAGCAGCCCGCTTTGGAATACCCGTCGTTGCTCAGCGTCGAGAAGTTTGGCCGGGAATGATCGGCGCTACTCTTTCTTAGCGGCGGCCTTTTTCTTAGCGGGCGCTTTTTTCTTCGTCGCGCGCTTCTTCTTGCCGCCCTTGGCTTCTTTCGCTGCGAGCAGTTCCAAGGCCTGATCGATATTCACCTCGGTCGGCTGCATGTCTTTTGGCAGCGTCGCATTGGTTTTTTGGTGTTTGATATACGGACCATACCGGCCTTCTAGCACCTGGACCGGATCGCCGCTCGATGGATGCGCGCCGAGGTCTTTCAGAACTTTGGCGGCTGGGCGATTGCCGCGTCCACCATTCGCCTTCTTGTCTGCGATGAGCGACACCGCGCGGTTGAGGCCGATAGTGAACATCTCTTCGACGCTCGAGAGATTGGCGAATGTGCGGTGGTGCTGAACGTACGGGCCGTAGCGACCAAGATTGGCCATGATTGGCTCATCATCTTCAGGGTGTTTACCAACCTCGCGCGGGAGACTAATCAGCATAATGGCTTGCTCAGGTTCCAGCTCTTTCGGGTTCCAGCCTTTTGGGAGGCTTGAGCGTTTCGGCTTTTCTTCGCCAATATCCATTTCGAGGTAGGGGCCAAACCGGCCAGACTTGAGCAAAACGGGTTGGCCTGTATCAGGGTGCACCGCGACTTCTTCGCCATCTGGATTAATCGCATTCTCGGCTTCTTCTTGGGTCGAGAAGGGACGCGTGAATTTACATTCCGGATAGTTCGAGCAGCCGACAAAGGCGCCATGGCGTCCGAGTTTGAGGCTCAGCTCGCCGACATTGCACAAGGGGCATTGGCGCGGTTTTTCTTTCACATTGCCATTCTCGTCGACGGGCGGGAAGACATGGTGGCCGAGCGTTTCGTTCAACACATCGAGCACGGCTGAGACACGCAGGTCTCTGGTGTCGTCAATGGAGGCCGTGAACTGCGTCCAGAATTCACGCAGGAAGGCTTTCCAGTCGAGCTTGCCATCGGAAATGATGTCGAGCTTCTCTTCCAGGTTCGCCGTATAATCATACTCGACATAGCGTTGGAAGAAATTCTCTAAGAAAGACGTCACCAAGATCCCTTTGTCTTCCGGGACAAGTTGCTTCTTCTCAATCCGCACATAGTCGCGGTCGACCAGAGTCGACATGGTGGAGGCGTATGTGGACGGGCGGCCGATGCCGAGCTCTTCCAGCTTCTTCACCAAAGAGGCTTCGGTGTAGCGCGGCGGCGGGCTTGTAAAGTGTTGCTCGGATTTGGCTTCGAGCAGATCGGCGTGATCGCCTTCCGCCATTTTCGGCAGCCGGGCTTCGGCGTCTTCGTCCTTATCGGTATCGTCGCGGCCTTCGGTGTAGAGCTTAATAAAACCATCGAAAACAAGTACTTGCCCGGTCGCGCGCAGCGTGGCGGACTTGTCTTTATTGTGCATATCGATGGTCGTGCGCTCAAATTTCGCCGGTTCCATTTGCGATGCAACCGCGCGGCGCCAGATCAGCGCGTAGAGCTTCCAAAGATCTTGATCGGACTGTTTATAGTCCTCGGGCCGTAGGCTGAATACAGTCGGACGGATCGCCTCGTGCGCTTCCTGAGCATTCTTTTGCTTCGAAGAATAGCGGCGTGGTTTTTCCGGGAGATATTGCGCCCCGTAATTCTCTTTCACGTGCTCGCGGGCGTGGTGATAGGCTTCTTCAGCCATGTTGACGCCATCCGTCCGCATATAGGTGATGCGACCTTCTTCATAGAGTTTCTGCGCCGCTTGCATGGTCCGCTTGGCCGAGAAGCCGAGTTTACGTGAGGCGTCTTGTTGTAAGGTCGAGGTGATGACGGGCGGGGGCGGGTTGCGTTTAACCGGCTTGGCTTCAACGCTCGCGACAGAGTAGCCGCCAAGCTTGACCGCATCGAGCGCGGTTTGCGCCGCAGTGGCGTCTGGCAGATCGAACTTTTTGAGGGCTTTGCCGTTTAATGACTGCAGGCGCGCTTCGAAATCAGTACCATCTGGGGCCCGCATTTTCGCGCCGATGGTCCAGTATTCTTCTGGTTTGAACTTCTCGATCTCAAGCTCGCGATCGACCACGATGCGCAGCGCCACAGATTGCACCCGGCCAGCAGAACGCGATCCAGGCAGCTTGCGCCAGAGGACGGGCGACAGGTTAAAGCCCACCAAATAGTCGAGCGCGCGGCGAGCGAGATAAGCGTCGACCAATTCCTGATCGATCTCACGCGGATTTTCCATCGCGCTCGTAACCGCCGTTTTTGTGATGGCGTTAAACACGACGCGCTCGACCGGCGTGTCTTTCTTAATGGCGCGGCGCTTTTTGAGCGCATCGAGCAAGTGCCAAGAAATCGCTTCGCCTTCGCGGTCCGGGTCGGTCGCGAGGATCAGTTTGCCGCCGGCTTTGACCGCTTCAGCAATCTCTCTGATTCGGGCTTGGCTCTTCGAGTCAGCCTGCCAGACCATCTCAAAATCATTGTCTGGATCCACCGATCCATCTTTAGAGGGTAGGTCTCGGATGTGGCCGTAAGAGGCCAGCACTTTATAGTCTTTGCCGAGATATTTGTTGATGGTCTTCGCTTTGGCGGGAGACTCAACGACAACAACATTCATGGGAGGACGGCTCCTGACCGGGCTTCAAGGCGGCGGAAAGTGGTTGCGACCGAGGCCGCTGTCAAGAAGGGATTTCCCTATCCGTCTTCCTGATAGGCCAGAATGGTTAGCGAAATGAATAGCGCGCAGAGCGCCGGAGACCAGGCCGCAATCAGCGCTGGAATGGCGCCAGATGAGCCGAAACTGGCCGCAATCTGAGTAATGAAGAAGAGTATAACGGCCGCGCCAGCTCCAGCGGCAATCAAGCCACTGGTCCCGCCGAGACGTGAAAGGCGGAGGCAGACGATCGCACCAATCAGCGCCATCGCGGTATATAATATGGGTAAAGACGTCAGACCAAACCACCGCATAGAAAAGCGAGATGTATCAAGCCCCGCCCGGCTGGTTTGCGAGATAAAGCTTGGCAGCCCCCAAAACCCAATTGTGTCGGGCGAGGTGAACCGCGACAGCAGCGTGTTGGGGTCGAGATCGGTTTCGATGGCGAGGCTGGACAGCCGCTGAGGCGGATTGCCGGGCGTGTTCTCAACCAGGTCTGAGAGCTGCCAGAAGCCGCCTGAGATTGTCGCCGTCTCAGCGTCGATTCGTCGAATGAACCGGAAGCGCGTGGTCGGGCGCGCGCCTTCATAGACCCGGCCTTCTTCCAGGAAACGCACATTTGTGAAGACTTGACCCGTGCTGTCTACGGAAGCTGCGTGGATCACGATTTGGCTATCATCCGTGCCTTGGCGGAGCCAAATGTCAGATCGCTGACGTTCAACCACACGCCCGCCTTCTTGCAGCAAATTGGCACGTGTCGCTTCGAACTGTTCGGACAAATGCGCCCCGAGCGGGTTGAGCACCATCATAGCAAACACGCCCAGCAAAGCCCCAAGCACCATAACCGGTGCCAAAAATTGCCACGCAGATTGACCTGTGGCCCGGATGACAGAGAGTTCAGAGCTTTTCGACAGCTGATTGTAGGCGATCATCGCAGACACCAGCACGGCGAAGGAAAGTGTTTCTTCGAGCAGGCCTGGCAGTTTCATCAGCGAAAGGAGGACCGCGCTGAAAGGGGACAGGTCGATATCACCCCCCACTGTCCGGAGCTGCTCAACAACGTCGACGAGCATGATCGTGATTGCAAATATCCCCACAACCAGCGCCAGTGCCGACACGCATTTCATAAAGACATAGCGCTGGATCTTAGAGCCCATCATCCGCGAGGCGCTCCTTTGATCCTTTGCCCACTCCTGAACAAGACATAGGAGAGGATGGCAATCGTGATGATTGGAACGCCCCATTGTGCGATGTTCAAAGCGGGATCGCTGCCGCTGCTGGACTGCACTGAGAGCTGCACCACGATCAAAAGAAGCGCCCCAGTGGAGCCGATGACGATCCGTCTCGCATAACCGCGGCGACTAAAATTCCCGCCGACAACTGCGAGAATGGCGAGCATGGCCATCGCCACGCTGATCAAAGGGGATGATAATCGAGAATTGGCTTCCGCCAAAAACTCCGTCTCATTGCGGGTCTCATTGTAACTCGACCGATCGATGAACATCAGCTCGTGCAAATACCTGTCTGACGCCTTCAGGACGAGCTTACTGTCCTCCACTACGAAGGGTGTTAAATCGAAGGTCGATTGCTCAAAATCCAATATATTGAGGGCGCCATTCTGATCCAGTTGATGGATCTGACCATTGAACATGACAATCGCGGGGAGGCCATCAATCTCAATGAACCGTCCTCGTTCCGCCAGATAATCGCGGGCGTCTGGTTGGCCGACTCGCTCGGCGATCTGCACGCCAATCAGGTCCTGGCCTTGTTGTTCTCGCGCGAACACGGTGAGATTGGCGTCCGGTGTCGTAAACTGCCCCGGGCGCACCAGGGATGAGGCGAGGTCGGCGCGCGCATCGCTGATGGTCGCGCGCATTTCGCGTTGCGCTGATGGTTGCACCCAGAGATTGACGCCGAGATGCACGACGGCTGCTAAAACCGCCAATCGGAGGATGGGAGACGCGACTTGCCAACGCGTCATTCCCGCCGCCTGTGCGACGACCACTTCACTATCCCGATGCAGGCGATTTAGCGCCCAAATGGTCGCCACAAACATCGCCATAGGCGTTAAGAGCGCGACGATTTGTGGAACGCCCAAAGCGACAATTTTGAAGAAGGTCAACGCGCCTTGGCGGTTCTCGACGATAATGTCGGTTTGCGACAAGCCCTGTGCCAGAATAGCCAGCACGGTCAGGCCGCCAACAATGATCAACACAGACCGCAAAACGCGGTTGAAGAGATAGCGCTGGACTCGGTTCATGGGTGAATTTGTTTGTTTTCCTGTCTGTTTTCCGGCTTAGCGAGTTGCGCCGCGCGCGTCGATGCTTACTTTGCGGTTCAAATGGAGTTGTTGCATGAAAATTACATTCACGGACACGGCCAAGTCTGACATCGTTGGATTCCTCATCGATGAAGGCGGCAAACTGCCAGAAGCGGCAGAGGCTTTGGACCAAGAGTCAGGCGGGCTTTTGAAAGAAGCCCTTTCTGGAGGACGTTTTAAAGGCAAAGTGGGCCAACAAGCCTTCGTCGTTTTACCAAAGGGCGCGAGTGCGAAACGCGCGCTGATGATCGGTGCTGGTAAAGCAAAAGGGCGCAATGATCGCGCGCTCGAGCGCATTGGTGGACTGCTTTTCAAGGCGCAGGCCAATAGCGGGTTTAAGTCTCTCGGACTTTGTGTCGATGATGCGGAGGCCGCCGCGCGAATCGCTCTTGGCGCCAAACTCGCAGCTTATCGCTTCGACGATTATCGCACCAAGCTGAAACCGGAAGACAAGCCAAGCCTCACAGCGATGTCCTTTGTCACCGAAGACGCAAAAGCGGCGCGAGCGGCGTTTAAACCGCTCTCAGCCGGCGCGGACGGAACTTATCTGGCTCGCGATCTTGTGAATATGCCGCCAAATGATCTCTATCCCGGCAGTTATGCAGAGAAGATTGAAGCGCTGGCTGAGCATGGTCTTGAAATTGAAATCCTAGGCGAGAAAGAGCTTAAAAAGCTTGGCATGAACTCAATGCTCGGTGTGGGGCAGGGCAGTGTCAAAGAATCAAAACTCGGCATTATGCGCTGGATGGGCGGCAAAGAGGGCGAAGCGCCTGTCGCACTGGTCGGCAAAGGCGTTTGCTTCGACACGGGCGGCATCTCTCTGAAGCCGGGCGGCGGCATGGAAGACATGCGCGGCGATATGGGCGGCTCAGCCGCTGTGGTCGGTGCCATGCTTGCGCTGGCCACCCGCAAAGCCAAAGCCAACGTGGTCGGCTTGGTTGGATTGGTCGAGAATATGCCAGACGGTGATGCCATCCGTCCGGGCGACATCCTGACATCAATGTCGGGACAAACGATTGAAGTGCAAAATACCGATGCTGAAGGCCGTCTCGTGCTCTGTGATGTGCTCTGGTACACACAAGAGACGTATAAGCCGAAAGCCATTGTCGATCTCGCGACTCTGACCGGCGCCATTGTCGTCGGGCTCGGGCATCACCATGCGGGTCTGTTCACCAATGATGATTCCCTGGCGGATCAATTGACTGCGGCGGGCCTTGAAGAAGGCGAGCGCGTCTGGCGCCTGCCACTCGGGCCCGAATATGATCGGCTGCTAAAGTCAAAATTCGCCGATATGCGCAATATTGGCGGACGGGCGGCCGGGTCGATTACCGCTGCACAATTCCTGCAACGCTTCATCCAAGACGGCCAAACCTGGGCCCATTTGGACATTGCAGGTGTCGCTTGGGTGGAAGGCGAAAAAGCGCCTACCGATCCAAGTTGGGCGAGTGGCTTCGGACCACGCCTGCTCGATCGCTGGATCGCTGAAAACTACGGATGAGTGAGACCGGCCAGCCCGAATGGTGGTTCTATCACCTTCAGCGCACGACGCTGGAACGGGCGGTCGGGCCATTGCTAGAGAAATGCCTGGAGCGCGGATGGCGTGTGCTAGCGCTGAGCAGCGATGCCACCCGCCGCGCCGCGCTCGACGAGGCGCTTTGGACCTATGATGATCAAAGCTTCTTGCCACACGGCCAAGCCGAAGCTGAAGGGCTGACGCCTGGCGACCAACCCATTCTCATTTCGAGTCAGATCGAAAATGCCAATCAAGCCGCTGTCGCTTTGCTGATGGATGGTGTCGACCTCCCCGTGGATGCCGCCTTCGAACGCTGCATGGTGATGTTTGATGATGGCGACGGCGCCACACGGCAAAAAGCGCGCGAGCAATTTAAAGCGGCGAAGGATGCCGGGCTGACAGCCCGATATTTTCAACAAAGTGGCCGTGGATGGAAAGAGGCAGGGACATGACGACGCTCTATCTAGGCAATCTCAACTATTCGTCTTGGTCGATCCGGGCCGTGCTGGTGACACGCGGTGCCGGGTTGGACGTGGAAGAAAAAGTGCTCCCGATTGGCGCGGACGAGAGTTACGCGCTTTTGGACGCTGAGACCGGCCAACATCGCGTGCCGGCGCTAAAAACCGGTGATCTGGTCGTCCATGACAGTCTCGCGATTACCGAATGGGCCGCGGAACAGGCAGGGCCTGGAAAGGTCTGGCCGATCGATCCCGTCAAACGCGCCCGTGCCAGGAGCCTCTGCGCGGAGATGCATGCGAGCTTCATCGACATTCGTAGCTTCATGGGCGTCGACATCCGATCGAGACATCCACTTCCGACCTTATCGGGCGGGCTAAAATGGGATGTTGAGCGGATTGTACAACTTTGGGAAGAAACCCGCGCGGCGTATGCGTCCGATGGCCCGTATTTGTTCGGCGAGTGGTCGGCTGCAGATGCCTTCTACATGCCTGTCGCAACGCGGTTTCGAACCTATGGCTATGCTTTAGACGGTGCGGCAGAGGCTTACGCGCAGGCCGTCTTATCACATCCATTGTCTTTGCAATTGATCGAGGAAGCGAAGGCCGAACCGTGGACGCTCGACCCGACCAAGTTCAAACCGAAAAGTGCCGGTTAATCAGTGCTTCTCGCCCGCGGGTTTGGTGATCAGCGTGATCACGAAGACAATCGCCGTCAATATGCCATAGGTCCCGAACACTTGCAGCGTATGGGCTGGCAGCGATCCCGTCCACAAGAAGTAGATGCCATACCCAGCCGCGATTAAAACCGCGATGGCAAGCATCATACGTAGAGTTCCAGCCATAAGTGTTCTCCTTGATCAGGCGGGTATCCTAGCAGATTGTCGCTTGTTTATGAAGAATTTGTCCAACCCTGCGCGCAACGGTTGCAGTGCTGGGCCTGCGTCGCTATAGCCGCGCCAAACTTCAGTGAAATACAAGACAGGAGCCACGCATGGCGGGCACACGGACATTTTCAATCATCAAGCCGGATGCAACAGCGCGTAACCTCACCGGTGCGATCAACAAAGTCATCGAAGATGGCGGATTGCGCATCATCGCGCAGCGCCGCATTCATATGACCCAAGCGCAAGCTGAGCGCTTCTATGAGATTCACAAAGAGCGTCCATTCTTCGGCGAGCTGGTCGAGTTCATGACGTCTGCGCCCGTCGTCGTTCAGGTGCTGGAAGGCGAGAATGCTGTTGCGCGCTACCGTGAGATCATGGGCGCCACCAACCCGGAAGAGGCCGCGGACGGCACAATCCGCAAACTGTTTGCGAAATCGATCGGTGAGAATTCAGCGCATGGTTCGGACAGCGATGAGAACGCTGCTCTGGAAATCTCGCAATTCTTCTCTGCGGCAGACATTGTTGGCTAAGGCACACCAAATTTTGCACTCTTGAAAACGGGTCACTTTGTGGTGGCCCGTTTTTTGTTGGTGGCTGAGTGCGGGCGCCAGGCCCTTAGGCGTGGCTTTGTGCGAGAATTTGCTCAGCGGCTTTGCGCACCGCGTCTGGGTAGAGAATATGCTCTTGTTTTAAAACGCGGGCGGCCAGTTGATCTGCCGTATCGCCCGGTTGGATCGAGATCCTCGCTTGCGCGATCACGTCGCCCTCATCGACCCCCTCGGTCACCCAATGTACTGAACATCCGGCTTCGGCATCCCCGGCATCAATGGCGCGTTGATGCGTGTTGAGGCCGGGATATTTTGGTAGCAAGGAAGGATGAATGTTGATCATCCGTCCGGCCCACTTGCCGACAAACCAGGGCGTCAGGATGCGCATAAAGCCAGCAAGCACTACGATCTCGACATTATGTTGTCGAAGAATAGCATCAACCGCCCGTTCGAACGCTTCCCGGTCTTTGCCGAACGGTTTGTGATCGACCGCTTGGGTTGGGATACCTTGCGCGGACGCCGCCTCAAGACCCGCGGCATCAGGACGATTAGAGACAACGATCACAGGGGCGACAGGATACTCATCATCTTGGGCGGCCTCGAGTATGGCGGTCATGTTTGACCCCCGTCCCGAGATTAGAACGGCCATGTGCAACCGGCTCATGCGTCCTTCAATTCCCCAATCATGACGGGCTGCTCGCCGCTTTCCGCGAGCAGCGCGAGCGCGGCGTCTACATCGTCTTTCGCCACGGCGAAGACCATGCCGATGCCCATATTGAATGTCCGGTGCATCTCGTCTTCGGCGATATTGCCGGTCTCTTGGAGCCAGCTGAACACGTCCGGCGCTTGCCATGCGGACCGATCGATCTGAGGCACCAGATGATCCGGGCACATGCGCGGCGTATTCTCGGTCAAACCGCCGCCTGTGATATGTGCCAGGCCTTTTGCCGTACCTGCTTTGATCAAGGGCAGGGCCGCATCGGAGAAGAGCCGCGTCGGCATGAGCAAGGCTTCACCGAGCGATTGATTGCTCAAAAACGGCGCCGGATCCGTGTATGCGAGACCGGAGCGTTCCACGACTTTCCGGATCAGCGAATAGCCATTCGAGTGCGGCCCACTGGAAGCGATCCCAATCAGGACATCGCCCGCCTGCATCGCATCTTGACGGGGCAGAACGCTGTCTCTCTCAACGGCGCCGACCACGAAACCTGCAAGATCATAATGCCCGGGCGGATACATACCTGGCATCTCAGCCGTCTCGCCGCCGATGAGGGCGCATCCAGCCTGTTTGCAGCCTTCTGCAATGCCCGAGATTACCGCTTCAGCGATCCCGGATTCGAGCTTCCCTGTCGCAAAATAATCCAAGAAAAACAGCGGTTCAGCGCCTTGCGCCAGCACATCATTCGCGCACATCGCAACAAGATCGACACCAACGCTGTCATGAATGCCGGTTTCAAAGGCCAGCATCAACTTGGTGCCCACGCCATCCGTGCCAGAGACCAGGATCGGATCTTTCCAGCCATCTTGCTTGAGGTCGAAGAGCGCGCCGAACCCGCCCAGGCCACCCATGACGCCGGCGCGGCGGGTGGCTTTTGCCAGCGGGCCAATGGCTCTCACCAGATTGTCGCCTGCCTCAATATCGACACCTGCGTCGCGATAAGTCAGGGGATCAGATGCTTTATTCGTCATGGTTGCGCGCGTTAGCATGGGCTCTGGCTGCTGACCAGCGCGCTTCTACGGTTCACGTGGCATCTGACTGTTGTTATGAAACACCAGAACGAAGAGGCCCATTATGATTCGACCAATCCTGATCGCTATTGTGTTGATTTTTACCCTGCAAGTCGGGGCGCTGGCACAAAGCCGGGATGCGTATACAATCACAGGGATTCCTGTCGATGAGCGGGCCGAAACCGTCGGCGAAGCGCAGTTGCAAGCGTTCGCCTCGGCGAAATTGATTGGCGCCCAGCGATTGATTGAGCGCCTCACGCTGCCGGAAGACCGACTCGCGGCAACAGATCTGATCATCGACCAAGCTTTGGCGGATCGAATCGCGGCCGCTGTGGATGTTGAAGAAGAAGTGGCGGGCGCCGGTCGATATCGCGGCAGCCTGGCCGTGGTTTACAACCCGGTTGAGGTTCGCGCCGCTCTAACCGAAGTGGGCTTGCCCTTCACCGATAGTCTTGCGCCGCGCGCGGTTTTGTTCACGACAAGCTCTAACGGCATGGATCTCGCCTGGAACCTGGCATGGGAAGAGGCACCGAAAGGCAGCTTAGTGCCACTTCTGATCAGCCGGAGCTCAGGCTACAGCCCTGAAATGCCTTGGAGTGTGCTTCAGCAAGAAATCGCGCTTTATGGTGCACAGCGGGCGATTTTTGCCGATCTGCGCGGCGGTGATGGCGGCTATTTCGTTGACCTGGTCTCTGTTACGCCGTCTGGCCCCCGCCGCATCGGGGTGACACGTCGCGCCGCGGTGCTCGAAGATACACTTGACGCCGTGGCGCAGCGCTTGAATGACGATTGGAAGCAAACCTCGATCATCCGCGATGCCAATCGCACGCTGATTGAAGCCACGGTGGCGTATACGTCACTCGCGGAGTGGATCACGTTGCGCTCGGCCTTGGTGCAATCGCCGCTCGTCTCCAATGTTCAAACGCGGGCGATTGCGACGGATGGCGCCGTGGTCGCTTTTGCTTTCGCAGGTGATGGTCAGCGACTCATCTCCGACTTGCGAGATCGCGGCGTGGTGATCAGCGCCGAAACGATCGGCTGGGTGATGTCGTCCGCGATCAGCGCCGCTGCGGCCATTGAGGACAATTAGCCAATGCCATCGAGGCAAATTCCGATCCAATTCCCGGAGGCGCCTCTCAATTTCGACGACATGGCCATTACGTCGGCCAATCGCGCGATTTGCGCCGCCATCCGAAATGTCGAGCGTTGGCCCTATCACGCCTTTTGCCTGATTGGTCCGTCTGGAAGCGGCGTGACGACCTTAGCGCGGGCCTGGGCGGAACATCGCGAAGCCACATACATGGAAGCCAAGACGTTGTCGGATCTAGATCTCACAGCGATCGAGAGCATGACCGAAACGGATCTCGTCATCGATGATGTGGACTCATTGAGCCGAGCGGAAACCTTACTGCTTCTTTTGAGCGGCATTGATCGCCATCAGAAGATGATTTTGCTGACCGGGCACACCGTGCCTGCGCATTGGGCGTTCCGCTCGCCTGACCTGATGTCGCGTTTGCAAGCCGCCCCGCTTGCAGAGGTCCCAGCCCCGGATGAAGAACTGATGCGGGCGCGCCTGAGACGCGCTTTTGCACGCAGTATTTTGGACCTTCCAAAAAGCGTCGAAGATTACCTTGTCACCCGGCTTGGCCTGGACTACTCGCAGATTGAGCAGGTTGCCGAAATCCTTGCAGGCGCGAGTGGCGACCGTCCGCTCACCATTCCGCTGGCACGGGAAATATTGGGCGAGGAAAACGGGTAGGGGCATGAAAATGGATTTGAGCGCATGAGCGAAGGGATCAAAGCACCAACGCAGCGATCGGAGCGCTATCTTAATCGCGAATTGTCCTGGCTGCGTTTCAATGAGCGGGTGCTCGAAGAGGCGCGCAATGACCGACATCCTCTGCTCGAACGGCTGCGATTTTTGTCGATTTCCGCCAACAATCTCGATGAATTTTTCATGGTCCGCTATGCGGGCCTTCGCGAACAGGAACGGGCTGGCATCCAGAAGCTGAGCCTGGAAGGCCGAACGCCCAGTGAGCAGGTGCGAGAAATTGAGACCGCCGTCGACAATTTGATGATGGATCAGAAAAATTGCTGGCAAGAGTTGCGTGAGGAGATGCGCGGCGAGTCTATCGAAGTGCTCGCCATGTCGGAACTCAAACGGTCAGATATGACCTGGCTGAAAGAGCGGTTCGAGACGCAAATTTTCCCAATTCTCACGCCGCAAGCGGTGGATCCCGCACACCCGTTTCCGTTCATTCCAAATTTGGGATTTGCGGTGGCGTTCCAATTGACGCCCACAAACGGCAATGGTGAGGCCATGGTCGGGCTGGTGCCCATGCCCACCTTCTCATCGCGCTTTATTCGCTTGCCCGACAAGAAAGCGGGCCTGCTTCGCTTCGTAAGGCTGGAAAGCGTGATGGCGCATTTCCAGTCCATGTTGTTCCCGGGCTACGAATCTCAAGGCCACTGCGTGTTCCGCATTGTCCGAGATAGCGATATCGAGATTGAGGAAGAGTCGGAAGACCTGATCGCGGAGTTTGAGATTCTCCTAAAGCAGAGGCGGCGCGGACGCATCGTGCGTATCCACTTGGATGCGGATGGACCGGAACCATTGCGAGAGTTCATAGCACGTGAAATCGGGGCTGAAGCGCGTGATGTCACCCTGATGGATGGTATGCTCGGCATGAAGGACCTGTCGGGTCTCATCGTGAAAGACCGTCCGGAACTCCTTTTCCAACCGTTCGAAGCCAGATTCCCGGAACGTATTCGCGAGATGGGCGGCGATTGTTTTGAAGCCATCCGCGCCAAAGATATCTTGGTGCACCACCCGTATGAATCCTTCGACGTTGTCGTACAATTCATCCGTCAGGCCGCCCGGGACCCAGACGTCATCGCCATTAAGCAAACGCTCTATCGAACGACGTTAAACTCTCCCATCGTCGCTGCGCTGATCGAAGCGGCCGAGGAAGGCAAGAACGTCACCGCTTTGGTGGAGATCAAAGCGCGCTTTGATGAGGAAACCAATTTAAGGCTGGCGCGCGACTTGGAACGTGCTGGCGTGCAAGTGGTGTATGGGTTCATCGATTATAAAACGCATGCCAAAGTATCGCTTGTCATTCGGCGCGAACCGGATGGTTTGCGGTCATATACGCATTTCGGGACGGGCAATTACCACCCTGTCACCGCGAAGATTTATACCGATCTCGCCCTCTTCACAGCGGACCCCGCCATGGGCCGGGATGCGGGGCGACTTTTCAACTATATCACGGCGTACAAAGAGCCACCCGAACAGGGGCCCGAGCTCGATAAAATCATCATGTCGCCCTTCGCGATGGAAGACTTTCTGATCCAGCAAATCAAGAAAGAAGAGCGCGCCGCGAAAGCAGGAAAGCCAAGCGGTATATGGGCGAAAATGAACTCGCTCGTCGATCAAGACGTGATCGATGCCCTGTACAAAGCCAGCCGCGCCGGTGTTCCGATCCGCCTCGTCATCCGCGGGATTTGTTGCTTACGCCCCGGCGTGCCGGGGCTGTCTGAGACGATCCAAGTCAAGAGCTTAGTCGGCCGGTTCCTTGAGCACTCCCGCATTGTGTGCTTCGCAAATGGGGAGACACTGCCGTCAGCGAATGCCAAAGTCTTCATGTCGTCCGCGGATTGGATGGATCGAAATCTCAAGCGCCGCGTAGAGGCTTTGGTGCCCATTGAAGTCCCGACGGTGCACCGCCAAGTGCTCAATCAAATTATGGTCGCGAACCTAAATGATGACGAGCAGAGCTGGGAAATGAATGCGGACGGGACGTATACCCGTGTTGGGCCGAATGAAAGCGAAGCAGGGTTTAGCGCGCACCAGTACTTTATGGACAATCCAAGTCTGTCCGGTCGTGGCAGCGCTCTGGTGATCAGCGAACCTCCGCGTCTTGCGCCTCGCAAGCGGGTGCGGAAGTCTAAATGAAGCCAGTCGAGAAAATCGCCGTTATTGATATTGGCTCAAACTCATGCCGCATGGTGATTTATGAGCGGTCTGGCGCCGCGCTTATCCCGCACTTCAATGAAAAGACCATGGCTGGTCTCGGACGGGACCTGTCGGAAACAGGCCGACTTTCACCATCAGGCCAAGAGCTCGCGATTAAGACCTTTCACCGATTTCGAGCGATCACATCGAGTTTGAACATCAAGGACATTCGCGCGGTCGCGACCGCCGCCGTCCGCGAGGCCGATGACGGGCCAGATTTTCGTGCTCGGGCCGAAAAAATCCTGGGCGTTCCGATCAAGGTCTTGAGCGGCGCAGACGAAGGTCAAATGTCGGCGATTGGCGTACGGGTCGGCTTTATCAACCCGGCGGGCTTAATTGCCGACCTTGGCGGAACCAGCATGGAAATTCGTCCAGTCGAGGGATCGGAGAAAGGGGAGTCTTTTTTGCTTGGGCCGCTTGCGCGGGCTGGAGATGCTGAATTGCCCTTCTCTAAGCGCCTGAAAATTATGGATAAGGTTCTGAGTAATAGTCGCTTCAAAGACGCGGGCTCAGGCAGCACGCTGTTCGCGGTGGGCGGCGCGTGGCGGAATGTGGCTGCGGTGCATATGATGCTGCGCAATTATCCGTTGCGGGTCGCGCACGGTTACAAAATGAAGCTCGCTGACGTGGAAGACGTGATTGAAGCGGCAGACCTTTCGCATTCTGATAAACTGACACGCGAGCAATTGGTTGGCGTGTCGAAACGTCGGAACGATACGCTTCCGCACGCGGCGCTCCTGTTGAAAGCGCTGATGCGGACTGTGGATGCTAAGAAGGTTGTGATTTCGTCGTTCGGATTGCGTGACGGTGTGGCGGCTGAGGGGTTAAAAGCGGATGGATCAGCCGCGCTGCTAGATGCGGTTCCGTTATTCTTACGCGCGTCCCCGCAAGCGCAAGCATTCGGAAGCGAGCTCTACAGCTTTATTCACCCGATCGCTGACTATTTTGAGCAAAATGAGACGCTGCTTCGCGCGATCTGCATGATGGCGGATGCTGGCGCGCGCATGCATCCAGACCATCGGGCGCAATTGGTGTTCGAGCAGGTCTTACGCGCGCCATTACCCTCCCTGGATCACAATCAACGCCTTTTCGCGGCGTATGCGACAGCGTCGAGATATACGTTCAAATATTCCGAAGACCCGCATTATGCGCGGCTTCTCGGGATGGGTGAGAAACGCAAAGCCAAGGTGCTGGGCACGGCGATGCGGCTCGGGAGCGTCTATTCGGGACGTTCGGGACCGATCCTTGCGACATCGAATATTGCGATCGAAGACAAGACCTTGGTCATGCGCGTCGATCGGGCGTATGGCGACTTGGTCTCGGGCACGGTTGAGCGTCGATTGGGACAACTCGCAGGCCTACTGCAATTGCACCCGCGTATGCTGATCGAATAGATCTAAAGCTCGAACAACCGGACCTGTCCGTCTTCAAATGAAAGCGCCAGTTTGCCCGACAAGAGCGCTTGTGCTTTGCGACCAAACAATTCGTAGCGCCAGCCAGTCAGCGCCGCGATGTCACTCGAGGTTTCGCCGCGCGCCAGTTTTTCGATATCCGCCGCATTGGCGATGAGCCGCGGGACAACATCCGCGTCTTCACTCACCGCTTTGAGGAGAACTTTGAGCATTTCCGGCGCGCCGGCGGGCATTTCAGGATTGTGCTGACGTTTTGGGAGCTTTGGCGCGTGCGCGTCAGGATCGGACGTCGCTGCGAAAATCGCGTCCATCAGGCCCTCGGCATATTTCGAGCGAATAAACCCTTTGGGAACAGCGCGGAGACGATCGAACGCTTTCTCGGATTGTGGTTTCTGATCGGCGATCTCTTGGATCGCATCATCCTTGAGGATGCGGCGACGCGGTTTGTTGAACGATTGCGCCTGTGCCTCCCGCCACCCTGCAACAGATGCAAAGACGGCGGCGTATTCCTTATTCGGTTTGCGCATTTTGAGACGCTTCCACGCGTTTGACGGCGATGTGTCATAAAGCTTAGGGTCAATGAGTTCAGCCATCTCAGATTGGACCCAACTCATCCGATTCTGAGCCTCAAGACGCTTCACCATTTCCAAATATGCGTCGCGCAAATGCGTGACATCGCCCATGGCGTAGTTGAGCTGCTTGTCGGTCAAAGGTCGCCGCTTCCAGTCTGTAAACTGGCTCGATTTGTCGATCCGACGTTTCAGGATTCTCTGAATGAGATTGTCATACGAAATGGAGTCGCCAATCCCGAGCGCCATTGCCGCGATCTGCGTATCGAAGATCGGGCCAGGGGGGTGGCCGAGCAAGCGGTTGAAGATTTCAATGTCTTGGCGCGCCGCATGGAAGACTTTTGGCCGTGACGTATCGGCGATCAATGTGAGGAAGGGACCAATGTCAAGGTCGTCCGCCATAGGGTCGATGATGACCTCATAATCCTCGCATGAGGCTTGGATCAGGCAAAGCTCGGGCCAATACGTGGTCTCACGGTGGAACTCTGTGTCGACGCAAATGAACGTGCCTTGGGCCAAACGTTCACATGCAGCGTCGAGATCACTTTGTTCGGTTATCGGGGTTATGCTTACGCGACTCATTCGCTCGGCCCTAAAACAAGCTGCGGCGAAAGGCGAGAGAATTTCTGCAGAATAGGGCGATCTAGCCAGTTTTTCGGCGCAACAAAGAGCGACGCTTTAGATTGGTATCTTCACCGCTCTCATGCATTGGCGAGGTCGCGGCCGGCACGGGATCGTCCATAACGATCCATTCCTCAGACTCTGGTTCTGTGGCTTCGTGGCTCTTGGTGCCGCGCAGAGCTGTGACGATGTCGGTGAGGCTTGTATTCGCCGCTGCATCGATATCGGTACCATCATCGGATTGCTGGCTTGAAGGACGGGCGCTGGCGGCAAGGTTACGGAATCGCATCCGCATTGGCGTCGAAACTGCGCTTCCGAAGGCGATACACTCACGGTCGGCCAGCGATGACAAGAAAGCGAGGGTTGAGCGAGACCCGTTTGAGATCGCTTTGCGCATCACATCTTGGTCAGCATCATTACCCAAACGCAGCGAGAACACCGTGTTGCACTGAGACAAAATAGTCGGGTCGAGTTCGTTCGGGCGCTGGGTGATGATGGCGAGTGACACGCCATACTTCCGGCCTTCTTTCGCAATCCGTGCAATCGCGCCGCGGGTTGGTGCAAAAGCGCTTGAGACGTCGGCCGGAATGTATCTGTGCGCTTCTTCACAGACGACGAGGGTTTTCACTTTCGATTTGCTGGCGAGCGCGATGTCGAACGCGAGACGACAAAGCACCGACGCGACCGAGTTGACGACTTCCGACGGAATGCCCGACATTTGGAACACGGTGATCGGTTTGCCATTGATCGGCACGCGGTAAATGTTCGAGAGCACATCGTCGATACGGTCCGTCGCATCGTGTGACCCGAACAAGAAGTTGAAACGCGGGTCTGAAATGACCGCTTCCAAACGTGCCTTCAAATGGCGCAAGGTCAGGCGCCGCAAGGCGCCGTCAAGCGACCCAATTTCTTCTTCAATCAGCTTTAGAAGGTCAGCGAGCCGGTAGGGGACAGGCGTATCCGCTGTGAAGGACGGGCCTGAGCTTGATTTCCGGCGCACGCCATTGCCCGTGCCATAACGATAAACAGATTTGGCTTTAGGGATGAATTCCCGCAGCGCATCTACTTCTTCTTCGGAGCCTTCACGGCCACGGAAGACAACTTGCTGGAATTCTTCGAGGTTGAGGAGCCAGAATGGCAAATCGAGCGTCTCGGCTGTGATCGTATTGGCTTTTGGCCCGAACGCGCTGGTATATTCGTTGTGCGGGTCGAGGATCAGGACACGCTGATTGAGCTTGTGCTTTGCGATCAAATGCAAAATCAATGTCACGGCGGTCGATTTACCAGTACCTGTCGTTCCAACCACGGCAAAGTGACGTGAGAGCAAAGAATCAACGGACACAACCGCTGGGATATCTGCGGCCTGGCTTAAAGAGCCAATGGTGACGGCCGATTTGTCACTCGCGCGATAGATCGTGCTGAGGTCTTCTTTGCGAATGCGGTGCACCACAGCGCCAATATGCGGATAGTTCGAAATACCGCCGGAAAAAACGAAGCCCCGCTGCGCGTCAGGGCGTACCTCACCGGACAGTTCGACATAAAGAATGATCGCGCCATCCACGCCTTTGGCTTGTTCGATAAAGTCATTCTCGACCTTATAGAGTAGCCCGACCACGCGATTGTCGCCGGTTTGGATCGAAATCAGCTGTCCAACCGCCCAGTTTTCACCGCCCGCTTCTTTGAGCTGCGAAAATGCGGCGATTTTAGCTTCTGTGCCGTTACATTCGATCACACGCCCTTGCGCCCGGAACCGCTGCGCGGCCTCAGGTTTCGGCGATTCGACGGATGTAGCCGGCGCGTTCGTCATTGCGTCAAAGTGCCGAATAGGGCTGAAAATCCGGTTAATTTCAGTTTGTAGATCTGCAAGTGTCGGACGCCCTTGACATTAGAGGGGCTGCGACGCCAAAAGCCGCCTTTATTTCCCGTCCTTAACGGAGCGCATCATGCACGCCTATCGCAGCCATACCTGCGGCGAACTTCGCCAGTCTCATGTCGGTGAGACGGTTAAACTCTCTGGCTGGCTTCACCGTCGCCGAGACCATGGTGGCGTCATGTTTATCGACCTGCGCGATCATTATGGATTGACCCAGTGCGTCTTCGATCCCGATTTCCCGGCATTCGCCGTCGTCGAGCGCCTGCGCACCGAAAGCGTCATCACGATTGAGGGTGAGGTCCTCGCCCGCGATGCTGAACTGGTGAACCCAAACCTAGACACGGGCGAGATCGAGATTCGCGTCAAAGAAGCAAGCGTTCAGTCGGAAGCCGCTGAATTGCCTTTGCCGGTCTTCGGTGAGCCGGATTATCCCGAGGACATTCGCCTAACGCACCGCTATTTGGATCTGCGCCGCGAAACGCTGCACGCCAACATGATTTTGCGCGCCGAGGTGATCGCGTCACTCCGCCGGCGGATGACCGAGCAAGGCTTCACCGAATACCAGACGCCAATTCTCACGGCATCTTCGCCAGAGGGCGCGCGCGACTTCCTCGTGCCATCGAGGCTGCACCCCGGCCAGTTCTACGCCCTGCCACAAGCGCCGCAGCAATTTAAACAGCTTCTTATGGTCTCTGGCTTTGACCGCTACTTCCAAATCGCGGCGTGTTTCCGCGATGAAGACGCGCGCGCCGACCGCTCACCAGGTGAGTTCTATCAGCTCGATGTCGAGATGAGCTTCGTGACCCAAGAAGACGTATTCCAAGCGATCGAACCCGTCATGCGCGGCGTGTTTGACGAATTTGCCGATTGGCAGGGCAAAGGCCGCACCGTTCCCGAAGGTCCATTCCCGCGCATTCCGTACGCCGAAGCGATGGCGAAATATGGATCTGATAAGCCAGACCTGCGCAACCCAATTGAGCTGGTCGATGTCACAGACTTCTTTGAAGATGACAGCAAGACCGGCTTCTCCATCTTTGCGAAAATCATCAAAGGTGGCGGCAAAGTCATCGCCATTCCAGCGCCGAAAGCGACCGAGACTCAGTCTCGCAAATTCTTCGACGAGATGGACAAATGGGCGAAGAAAGAGATGCAAGCCCCCGGGCTCGGCTATGCCAGACTCCGTGTCGGTGATGATGGCACGGTCGTCAGCCAGGATCCGGTGCTAAAGAACTTTGATGCTGACCATCTCAAAGCCTTCCTCGAACATACGGGGCTCGGCGATGGCGATGGCATTTTCTTCTCCGCAGGCAAGAAATCCGACGCTTACAAGCTCGCCGGCGCCGCGCGCACCAAGGTGGGCCAAGAGCTGGGCCTCATTGAGGAGGGCATCTTCCGCCTCTGTTGGATCGTCGATTTCCCAATGTATGAGTGGGACGAAGACAATAAAAAAGTCGACTTCTCACACAACCCATTCTCGATGCCGCAAGGCGGTTTGGACGCGTTGGACGGGGCTGAGACCGATGATGATTTGCTCGCCATCACGGCGTATCAATATGATATTGTTTGTAACGGCTATGAGCTCTCGTCGGGCGCAATCCGGAACCACCGGCCGGACATTATGCTCAAGGCGTTCGAGAAAGCCGGCTATGGCCCAGACGTCGTCGAAGCCGAGTTTGGCGGCATGCTCAACGCCTTCCGATACGGCGCACCGCCGCATGGCGGGATCGCGCCGGGAGTAGATCGGATCGTGATGTTGCTGGCCGACGCTGACAATATTCGCGATGTCACGCTGTTCCCCATGAACCAGCAAGCGCGCGATTTGATGATGCAAGCGCCGAGCGAAGTCTCTGACGCCCAACTGCGCGAATTGCACATTCGCTTGGCCCCGCAGGTGAAAGAGAAATAGGGCTTTGGGTGTGTAAGCGTCCACCCCACTCTCCGCGTTCCTGACGCACGTCAGGATCCATGGCGGTCGAGCGCCTCAGCCAGCCGCCACGGGTGCCAACTTGCGTTGGCAAAGCGGGAAACTAGTTTTGGTCATCCTCGTGCATGCGGAGGACTAATGCGACGAGTCCCGACTAAGCATGCCTGAGATTCCCGACTGTGCGGGTATGAGCGGATTGTGGATCCGACCGGGTTCATCCGGTGCTAAGCTTCGCCCGATGATCACCCACCGCTATCATCTCCCGCATTACCAACAGGTCGCCGTCTATTTCTGGCCGATCTTGTTCTTCGAATTGTGGCGGGTGGATCTGTGGCAGAAT
>JBCBBY010000057.1:0-26365 GCA_038531195.1 Pseudomonadota bacterium | reverse complement strand
CTCCGATCTGCATCCGTCATGTCTGCAATATGCATATCCGCAAAGGATCCCATTAACAGATCCATTTCACGAAAACCGCGGCGCCAAGCGCGGAATTTTAGCTTTCGGCGGCGTTCATCCAAGACGTCTTCGCTCATCGGTGATCCTCCTATAGGGGTACATCTAGAGCGCAGACATAGATCTGCCCAGGGGCGTCGTGTCGCAAACTTATCTCGTGGCTTGTAAGCCACGCCAAGTTCGGCGCATAACGAGCGCATGCGCGACGAACGCCTCTTTCCCCTGTTCCAACCCTTGGACGCCTTGCCGGGCATCGGTCCAAAACTGAAGCCCGTATTGGAGCGCTTAGTGGGCGGTGAGACAGTGTGGGACTTATTGCTCCATATGCCTGAGCGCTGGCTTGATCGGAGACCCCGCGATACGTTCGATGCGCTCATTCCAGACGAGGTAGCCACCGTTCGCGGCGAAGTCCACGCCGTTAAAGCGCCCTATAATGATCGGGCACCGACACGCGTCTTGCTGTTTGATGGCACAGGATTTCTGACGCTGACCTATTTTCGCGCCGATGGTCGCTGGCTACAGAGCCAATTTCCCGTCGGCAAGGAGCGGATCGTCTCGGGCAAAGTCACGGAGTGGCAAGGCGAACGCCAAATGAGCCACCCCGATTTTGTCATGGACCCCGCGCGGGGCGAGATGCCGCCGCCAGTTGAACCCATCTATCCGCTAACGGCCGGCCTGACCAACAAGCGCGTTCATCAAACCGCCCAAGCGGCGATCGACTTAATTCCGGATGATTTGCCTGAATGGATTGATCAGAACCTTTTGGCGCAGCGGGACTGGCTAAGCTTCAAAGCTTCTATGAGCGGCGTTCACATGCCGGAGGCGTGGGATGAGGCCGCCATAGACCGCGCACGCACCCGTTTGGCCTATGATGAAGCGCTCGCGCGTGAACTGACGTTTTCACGCGCACGTGCCACCCGCCGGTCAAACGAGTCCAATATTGTGCCGTCGCAAAGCGAAGCATTAAACCGCCTCGTCAAAACCCTGCCTTACAAACCAACCGGCGCCCAGATCCGCGCGACCAAGGAAATTATGGATGACCTTGGCCAATCCTTCCCGATGCGGCGGATGCTGCAAGGTGATGTCGGTGCGGGTAAGACGCTGGTCGGCGCATTTAGCGCGGTACAAGCTGCGGAAGGCGGTTTCCAAACGGCCTTCATGGCGCCCACGGAAGTGCTTGCCCGTCAGCAATTCGATACGCTCGACCAGCTCCTTTCGCCTCTTGGCTATTCCGTTTCCGTCCTAACCGGACGCGACAAAGGCAAAGGCCGTGAAGCGACGCTGATGGGGCTTGCCGACGGCAGCATTCAAGTCATCGCCGGCACGCATGCTTTGTTCCAAGAAGGGGTTAGCTTCAAACGCCTCGCCATGGTGATTGTCGACGAACAACATCGCTTTGGGGTCGTCGATCGCATGAAACTGATGAGCAAAGGCAAAGCGCCGCATATGCTCGTCATGTCAGCGACTCCTATTCCGCGCACACTCGCACAGACGGTGCATGGCGATCTCGATGTATCCATACTCGATGAGAAACCCGCGGGCCGCCAACCCGTTGAAACGCGGGTGATTGCTGATACGCGGATTGAAGACGTGATCACAGCCATTGGACGGGCGCTAGAACGCGGCGAGCGCGCCTTCTGGGTCTGTCCACGCGTGGATGCGGACGAAGAGGATGGAAGTTCCGCGGTCTCGCGCGCGGCAATGCTAAAAGATGCCCTGCGCACAGATGTTGGGCTCGTACACGGGCGCATGAAAGGCGAAGACAAAGACGCTGCTTTGGACGCGTTTCGGACCGGCGCCACCAAAATACTGGTCGCGACCACGGTCATTGAAGTCGGGGTCGATGTCCCCGAAGCCACCATCATGGTGATCGAGCGGGCCGAAGGCTTTGGGCTCGCGCAATTGCACCAACTGCGCGGACGTGTCGGCCGGGGCAGCAAAGCCAGTTTCTGTCTATTGCTTTACCGCGCGCCGTTGACGGAAATGGCGCGCGAGCGCCTCGATACGTTGCGCCGCACAGAAGATGGGTTCGAGATCGCTGAAGCCGATTTCAAGCTCCGCGGCCCCGGTGATTTGCTTGGCAAAGCGCAGTCCGGGCTCATCAACTATCGTTTGATCGAGCTACCCGAGCATAATGAACTCATCGAGATCGCCCGCAAAGATACAAAAATGGCAGAAACGCAAGCCGATGCGATGACGCCCGCGCGAGCGGAAGGCCTAGGCTTGCTTAGTCAGTTGCTCAGTCCCGATCTCAGATTCAACGACTGATCCATTGGCTTGCGGCGGTTCATAATCTGGAACGACCAAGCCCGCCGTCAGGATCATCTTCGCCCCCTCTTCGACGGTCATCTCAAGCGGAACGGTTTCGGACTCTTCTACATAAATCAAAAACCCGGAGGTCGGGTTCGGCGTAGTCGGGACGAAGACACCTATTTTCGTCGTGCCGAGTTTGCTGCCAATCTCATTGCGCGCATGGGAGGAGACAAAGCCGATACACCAGCTATCTTTCTTAGGATACTCAACCATGACGCAGCGATCGAAACTCGCTTGCTGATTGTTAGCGAGCACTTCGGTGAGTTGTTTCAGAGCGGCATAGACGTTTTTAACAATTGGCACGCTGCTCAAGATGCGGTCAGTCGCCGCGAGCAGAGAACGCCCAACTAAGTTTGCCGTCACCGCGCCCAGAATCGTCAGCGCCACAACCAGGACCAAAACGCCAAAGCCCGGAATGGCATAATTTGTATAGGTTTCAGGCTGCAATAGAGGCGGCAGCAAAGGTTTCACCCGATTGTCGATGAAGGTGATCAAGAATTGCAAAATGAAAAAGGTCGCCGCCAATGGCGCTGCGATCACCATTCCGGCAAAGAAACGGCCGCGCAGCCAGGCAAATAGGCCAACTGGCTTCGGTTTTCCCATGTCCGGGATCATTTCATTAGGGGTTTTACCCTTCACCATATTTGCATCCTCAGCCGCGCCCTGCCGCATCGTCAAAGCCTGTTGCCGTACCGTTATAGCTTGGCGATACCTAGTTTGACGTTAATTGTGGCGAAGATGGGAAGCAATTCTGATTTTGAAACCGCTTTAGGCACTCTGTTCACAAGAGTTTTTGGCAAATCCACCCCGCTCGAGAGCCATAAACGGCTTTCCGGGGGCGCGAGCCAGGAAACATGGGCGTTGAGTGGACCTGGACAATCCGTGATTCTGCGCCGAGCACCTGGCGGCGGCACAGCGGAACTTTCGTCCAATGCCATTGGCTTGGCCGCTGAAGCAAAACTCATTCAAGCCGCCGACTTGGCAGGGGTGCCCGTGCCGAAAGTGCTTCACGTCTTGGATGAGGCGGATGGCTTAGGCAGCGGCTTTTTGATGAGCCGGGTGGAAGGTGAGACGATCGCGCGGCCAATCCTCAGGGACGATACATTTGCCAATGCCCGTGACCTGCTACCGGCGCAATGTGGAGACGCGCTTGCTGGGATCCATGCCATCCCTGTCGAGGGTTTGCCACCTGAACTTGGCGTAAGCGATGGTCTCGCTCAAATCACTCAATATGAAGACATTTATCGCGGCTTTGACGCCCCTCGCCCGGTTTTCGAACTGGCGCTTCAATGGCTCAAGGCAAATGCCCCAACACCTCGCGACACGGTTCTCATACATGGAGATTTTCGCCTCGGAAACTTGATGGTCGATAAAGACGGTCTCGTTGCTGTGCTCGATTGGGAACTCGCGCACTGTGGAGATCCGCGCGAAGATATTGCCTGGCTTTGCGTCAATTCTTGGCGATTTGGACAGACCCACAACCGGGTTGGCGGATTTGGTGACTTAGCCCCATTGCTTGATGCCTATAACGCGAAAGCCGCCCATGAAATAACGGCGCGTGAAATTGACTGGTGGGAAATGCTCGGTTCGCTGAAATGGGGTGTCATGTGTATGATCATGTATGAAGCGTTCCGCTCCGGCGCAGATGCGAGCGTCGAACGTGCAGCCATTGGTCGTCGGGTGTCAGAAACCGAAATCGATCTGATCAACTTGTTGGAGACCGCTCATGCATGATCAACCCAGCGTCGCGGAACTGGTCCAAGCGGTCAAAAACTTTGTCGACAATAGTGCAGCGCCGAATCTTACCGGCCACGCAGCATTTCACGCCCGCGTCGCCAGCAATGTCTTAGCGACGATCTTGCGCGACCTGGAACAGCGCCCGGGAGCGGAAGCGACAGAACGAGCTGGCTTGCTCGCCCTCCTCGCTGCGGATGAGACCAGCTCGACCGAGATGCTCAATGCAGAGCTCAGCCAACGCATCCGTGACGGTGACATCAAGGGCGAAACACCTGGCTTGCTCGCGCATCTCAAGGAGACCACAATGGCGCAGGTCGAGATCGATCAACCGCGCTATTCAGGGCTGAAAACGGCAAAATCTTAAGCTGAACAGCTGCCGCCGCCGAGCACACAAAAACTTGCGCAATAGGAATGGTTGAGCGCGACGGCCTGTCGCGCGTCTTGTAGCGTTTCACCAAGTTCAAAGCGTGGATCGTAGGGAAGCAGCGTGCAGGCGGCGACCGATGGGCGTTTTGCGCCTTTGCGTTTGAGCACCATTCGCTGTGAGGCGCACATCAGTTCGCGAGGATCTTTGTTTAAAATCCCCCAGCATGCAGTGGTAATTTCAGGTGGGTTCCCATCGGGTCGCATTTCTGGGAATAGCACCAATTGCTTCGGATCATCGGGATTGATGGCCAGCTGCTCTCGCGAAATGAGGTCGGCATACCCATCGCGTGCGACCTGCTCTACTTCACCCCAAATCGTGCGACCGGCCAGCGCCATCTCGAATTCGTTTTCTGACAGCCAGCGCAGTCCTTTCAGCGCGAGATCAAATGATCCTTGACCGCGTTCGCGATCATGCAGGGTGGCAGAAAAGTGATCTAAGCTGACGCGCATAACCAAGCGCGCACCAAAGCGTTCTCGCAGCTGCATCAGGCCCCCTTTAATGCGCGGGCGCATCATCGGTTGCATGGCATTGGTCAACATTAAGACCGAATGGCCGCGGGATAAGACCAACTCTAAAATATCCAGAATTTCAGGCGCCATGAAGGGCTCACCGCCTGTGAAACCGACTTCGATATTGGTCTCACCCGCGGCATCCAATTCATCCAAATATGGCGCCACATCTGCCGCCGTCAGATAGACCAACCGGTCATTCGTCGGAGAGCTCTCAATATAGCAATTTACGCACTCGATATTGCACAGGGTTCCAGTGTTAAACCAAAGCGTCTTGGTACCGTCATAAGCCACCCGCGCGCGGGTCTCACCCTTCGCGGTGATCTGGGGGTCTTGGAATTTCTCGAGCGGCAATGTGTCGGGCATAGAGCCGGGTCTATCGAGTTCCGCGCAAAACCAAAGTCACAAAGGCGTTAGCCGCTGCACTTCATTCAGCTGAGCTGCCCGGGTTCTGGACCTGTTTCGAGGAAAGCGATGACTTCATCCCAATGCGCGAGCGCTTCCACATCGCCTAGTGCGGCGACTTCCGCCGCGCGGAGTGTTGCGATCACACTGGCATCCTCCCCGTACTGGGTCAGTAAGGACATGGCCGCGTCGCGGGCGCTCGTATCCTCGCTCATCGCCAATGCTCCGCGATCCACGGCGTCGGTTTGACGTGCTTGTAGATTTTCTTGTGCAAAGGCGCGCGCCATTTTCCGTCTCTGGCTTCGTCAGGATCTGGTCGACCGGTGAAAGCCACGACTTTGGTCTCCGGTGGGAGTTTTGGTGTCTGAAACCAGTTCATGGGAAATTTGGGCATCAGCGAGTGCTTGAAGCTCACGCACCAATCCTCTGGCCAGTAGATTTTCTCGGGGATCATCGCTGAGACATATTGCTGACTGGCACGGAATTCACCGTGGATCGGCGTGCTGTCACGCATATATTTTTCGAAGATCTCAGTGTGCTCGCCAATCGTCCATTTATAAACTGACGTATTGCCGATCCCCATGCCCTTCTGAGTCCAGTTCTCTGCGATGCACATCTTGCCCGGATGATAATCCCAGAACGGATCCATGTTGCCGGTGACGATCAGGTCGACATCCAGGAAAAGAACCTCGCCTTCCAGTCCGCCAAGCCCCGCCTGCCAGAGCGAAATTTTGCGCCAAGGCCACCAGCGATACTTTTCCGGCAGATCGATGGGCGGCAGCGGGTGATACTCCACCTCGGGCAGGAGATCGGTTTTATCATCGGTGAAACAGACAAAGCGTAAATCGCCTGTCACATTCCGGCGCACCATATTGTACAGCCGATTGGCGAAATGAGCGGGATAGCGTTCGCCCCATTTCATACAAAGCACGGTCTTCGTCATAGCCTTTGCCTAAAACGTTTCTCAGCTCAGCGCCACCAGCGAAAAATTACCGATTGCAGTTCAAAGCCGGTTTTTTGAAATCCGATCGTGAAAGTGTGTCGTATCAAGACCATACAGCTTAAACGCGTGGAGACCGGCAAATTTCTAGTTCGTCATCAGCCCCAGCCATTATGTGGTTTCGCCGCGACTTGCGGCTCGATGAGAACCCCGCCCTCGCCGCGGCGCATGCGGCATCAAACGGGCAAGTGATCTGTCTCTACATTCTAGAAGATACCGCCAACGGGCGCGCCCACGGCGGCGCCTCGAAATGGTGGCTAGACAAGTCACTGCGCGCGCTACGAGACAGCATTGAATCGATTGGCGGCACGCTGGTGCTTAGGTCGGGTGACAGCAAATCAGTGATCGATGAGATTGTCGCTCAAACCGGGGCCAAGTCGGTGTTCTGGAACCGTCGTTATGACGAGGTCGGCCGCGATATAGACGCTGCGATTAAAACCCATCTCAAAGCGCAAGATGTTCACGCAGAAAGCTTCAATGGGTCTTTGCTGACCGAACCCTGGACACAAACGACCGGATCAGGAGGGTATTACAAAGTCTACTCCCCTTACTGGCGGGCCGTTCAAGCCAATTATCAGGTGGCAGCTCCAATCTCAGCGCCGGAGTACCTTCAGCAGGTCAGCGTTGAGAGTGATGATTTAGAGACTTGGGCACTGCATCCATCTAAACCCGATTGGTCTGCCGGCTTTGATGGTCCATGGCAGCCGGGTGAGGCCGGCGCTAAAGCGCGACTTGCGCAATTCTTGGACGGCGCTGTTTCGGCTTATAAAGACGATCGCAATCGCCCAGACCTTGAACAAGGCACATCCGGTCTATCACCGCATTTGGCATTTGGCGAAATTTGCCCAGCGCAAATCTGGCGCGCGACCAAGGATCGTCAGAATAGTGGCCAGATCAAAGAGGCTGGCGCGCACCACTTCCTCTCCGAAGTTGTCTGGCGTGACTTTGCTTATGTCCTGCTCTTCCACAATCCAAATCTCGCGACCGAGAATTTCAAATCCGACTTCGACTTGATGCCTTGGCGCGAGGACGCAGATCATTTGAAAGCCTGGCAAAAAGGCCAAACCGGCTACCCAATCGTTGATGCGGGCATGCGCCAACTTTGGCATACGGGCTGGATGCACAATCGCGTACGGATGATTGTCGCGAGTTTCCTCACCAAGCACCTGCTCATCCATTGGCGGCATGGCGAGGATTGGTTCTGGGACACTTTGGTTGACGCGGACCCGGCCTCGAACAGTGCGAGCTGGCAATGGACCGCCGGGTCAGGCGCAGATGCGGCGCCATACTTCCGGGTGTTTAATCCCATCACACAAGGCGAGAAGTTCGACGAGACCGGCGACTATGTTCGCAAATGGTGCCCCGAGCTCGCGCGCCTGCCGCGTAAATATCTCTACCAACCCTGGGAAGCCGGCCCGCTCATTTTGCGCGAGGCGGGCGTCACGCTCGGCGAAACTTACCCTCACCCGATCGTAAACCACAAAGACGGGCGGCAACGGGCTTTGGACGCGTACGAAACTCTAAAAGAAAGACGAGACGCAGCATGAAACGTATCGCGATTATCGGATCTGGCATTTCAGGACTTGGCGCAGCCTTCGCACTGAAGGACACGGCTGACATCACGGTCTTCGAAGCCAATGATCGCGCCGGTGGGCATGCCCACACAATGGATGTCGATTATGATGGCACGCCGATCAGCGTCGATGTCGGCTTTATTGTATACAATGCCCTCAACTATCCGAATTTGATCGGCTTTTTTGACGCGCTCGGAGTGGCGACGGAAGCGAGCGATATGAGCTTTGCCGTGTCTAATCCGGATGGTTACGAATGGGCCTCAACGCTGAATGGCATTTTTGCGCAACGCCGCAATCTCTTCCGCCCGAAATTCCATAAATTCTGGCGCACGATCCTGACGTTTAACGACCTTGCCCGCGCTGAACTCATCGCCGGAAAGATCGATGATATTTCGCTCGGCTCATGGTTACAAAAGCATGGTTTTGATCAGGACTTTCTCGACAATTATATCTTGCCGATGGGCGGGGCCATTTGGTCGACCCCTGAAGCGGAGTTGATGGAATATCCTGCCCGCAGCTTCTTCCAGTTCTTCGAGAACCATCGCCTGATGCACAAAGAACGCCCAAAATGGCGTACCGTTTCCGGCGGTTCTCGCACTTATGTCAACGCGGTTTCAGAACTACTCGGCGAGCGTCTGAAGCTCAGCCACGCGGTCGCGCGCGTCGCGCCTTTCGGAGATAAGGTTCGAGTTGAGCTCACAAATGGCAGTGCAGACGTCTTTGACGACGTCATCCTCGCCACGCATTCGGATACGACACTCCACCTCCTCCACGAAAGCTATGAAGACAAACGGTTCCTATTGAGTTCCGCGCGCTATCGTCCGAACACGATATATCTGCATCGCGACCGCAGCTTGATGCCGAAGCGCAAAGCCGCTTGGGCCAGCTGGAATGTGATGAAGCAAGACACACCAGAAATGTGCCTCACCTATTGGATGAACCGGCTGCAAAACTTGCCTAAAGACAAACCGCTTTTCGTCACCCTTAATCCTGAGTCTCCCCCGCGTCCTGAGCTCACCTTCGCGACCATGGAAAAAGCGCACCCGCAATTCGACGCGCCCGCTGAAGCCGCGGTCCGCGGCCTCAAACGTGAGCTTGGCGGCGACCATATTTGGCTGGCCGGCGCGTGGATGGGCAGCGGGTTCCATGAAGATGGACTGAAAGCGGGTTTGGCCTGCGCGCTGTCTTTGGGCGGACAAGTGCCATGGACGGCTGAAGGCGTCGAGACGGTCGCCCCGTCCACGTCATCGTCCGCTACAGACAAAGTCGCCTTAGGAGCTGTCTAACCGTGACCTCCTTGCCGGCCCTCCGCGTTTTTAAAGGACACACCGTCCATCAACGGTCGGTCCCGTTTACGCACCGGTTTAAATATGATCTCGCAATGATCGATATCGATATTGATCGCTTGGATGAGGCGGGCCATGCGTCGGCTCTCTTCAAGATCGATGGCTCAAATCTCTTTTCATTCAATCGCCGAGACCATGGCGCCCGCGAAGCTGCGCCTCTGCGTCCATGGGCAGAAGCAGAATTTGCAAAAGCTGGGATCGATGTTCAAGGCGGCACGATCCGATTGGTGACGTTTCCGCGGCATGCTTTTTATAAGTTTGCTCCAATTTCCCTTTGGCTTGGCCATGCTCCAGATGGCGCGCTCAAGGGCATTCTCTATGAAGTCAACAACACGTTTGGCGAAACGCATGTCTATGCCGCCGCCACCCCGGGCGCGACGAAGCATCAACACGCGACCGATAAAGTTTTTCACGTCTCGCCTTTCTTTGACGTTTCTGGCGCCTATCAGTTCTCTCTCAAATGGACTGATGACGTCTTGAACCTGGTCGTCGCGACGATGAAAGACGAGCAACAAACCCACGTCGCCACGATCAGTGCAAAGGCGCATAGGGCGACATCCGCCACGTTCTTAGCCCTCGCCATCACCAAGCCGTTTTCGAGCTTGGGCGTCACATTCGCGATTCACTGGCAAGCGCTGAAGCTTTGGCTGAAGGGCGCTAAATATCATTCAAAACCAAAGCAGTCGTCTGTGCGTACAACGATTGCAACACAAAAACGTGCTGCCCCTCAATCAGCACCAGTCGGGGAGACGACCGTATGAGCTTTACCACACTAGACCGCGACATTGAGGATCATTCCAATCACGTCCTCGCGTCTCCCGAGACACTGCGTCAATTGACGGGTGTTCCTGCCGGATTTCGGTTGGCTGGGATGATGTTGCTGCGGGCCAAACGTGGGACCATACGCTTTGATCTTCCGGATGGCCGACGGGTCTTGTTTGACCACGGTCAGAAAGGTCCGAATGCCGTGGTGGAAGTCCACAAGTTCGACTTTGCGCGCCGCGCCGTGGCGGGCGGAGATGTCGGTTTTGCTGAAAGTTATATGGATCAGGAATGGTCGACCCCAGACCTCACCGCCGTGCTTGAATTCTTCTCAGAGAATTTTGAAGCCGCCGGTCAGCTCGCCGTAGGTGGATTCATGGTCCGGATGGGCAATATGGTTCGCCATGTGTTCAACCGAAATTCAAAAGCCGGATCGAAACGGAATATAGAAGCGCACTATGATCTCGGCAATGATTTCTATGAGCTCTGGCTCGACGAAACGATGACCTATTCCTCAGCGCTTTACGACGGCGAGTCGCGCTCTCTCGAAGCCGCGCAAACCGCTAAGTACGCTCGCATATCAGATGAGCTCGCGCTCGCGCCCGGCAAGTCGGTCTTGGAAATCGGATGTGGGTGGGGCGGCTTTGCTGAATATGCCGCCAAAGAACGCGGCGCTGATGTCACCTGTTTGACGATCTCGCCGTCACAGCGTGATTGGGCGCTCGAACGGATGCAGCGCGAAGGGCTCAACGAGAAAGTTGAGATCAAACTCCAGGATTACCGCGACCATAGCGGGACGTATGACGGCGTTGCCTCGATCGAAATGTTCGAAGCGGTCGGGGAAAGCTATTGGCCGAGCTATTTCACCAAAGTCTCAGAGAGCCTGAATGACGGCGCCAAAGCGGCGCTGCAAATCATTACCATTCAAGACGCCCTCTTTCCTCGCTACCGCAAGCGCGCTGATTTCATTCAGCGCTATATTTTCCCGGGTGGAATGCTGCCAAGCGAATTGGCCTTGCGGCGCCAAGTCATAGATTTCGGCCTTCGTATTCAGAACGTGCACTATTTTGGACCGGATTACGCCAAGACTCTGCGTCTTTGGGCGAAGGCGTTTGAAGACAAGTGGGGTCAGATCCAAGCGCTTGGCTTCGACGAACGCTTCCGGCGCATGTGGCGCTTCTATTTAAGCTATTGTGAAGCTGGCTTCGACAATGGACGCATCAATGTGGGTCACTTTACGCTGACAAAGGGCTGATACCGTTAGGTTTTTCGTCTAAGTAAAGGCTCTCTTTAGATCTTCGCGTTACCGTTTTTCTCGGTAGAGGAGATTGTAGATTATGTTGAGCTTTCTGAAATCGCTTTTCAACGTCCGGCCGGCGCCCCGCAAAACGATGGAGCTACAGGCCAAGTTGCTTCCGACCAATGGACAAGCCATGTTCGGTGAGGCGGAATTTGAAACTTACGACAATGACGGGTGGGAACTCGAAGCGGAAGTCGACTTTCGCAATGGCGAGCGCCCGAGCCCAATGATCATGTATCTCAAAGGTCGTCCGGTTCTAAACCTGGCGCCTGATCACGATGAGTCGGAAGGCAAATTGTCGTCCCGCCGCGGCGACATTCTCGGTGTCACGCCGACTGAAGGCATGCCGATTGAAATTAAAATGGCCGGTGAAACCGTGCTTTCGGGCAAGTTTGAGCGTCACCCGCGCTTTGCATAATCGCCGCTAATAGAGTGCGTTCAGGACATATTCGATGTCCTGACCACGCACTTCAAAGGCGAGTTTCACCCATCGCGATTGGTCATCGTACCAAAGGTCGACGGTCAAATCGGACTGTAAGCGATAGTGCGTCGTCTTCACGGCCTGATCGCCAACCATAACGGTGTCTTCGCCAATCGTCTCGACCTCAATGTCCAGAACTTCGCCGGTCTCGGTTGAGAGCATCTGTTCTTGATAGACTTGCATCCGGTTCCAATGGCTGGACGGAATGGTCGTTGTCGGCAAGGCGCCGGTGAATTTGGTGCTTTCAACCTTCAGTTCATTCGCTTCTGTCGTCGCTGAGACTTTGCCTTTGCGGCCATCGCTATTGGACGTGCCGGTCAAGGCGACCAACTGCCCATCCACCCACTCTTCAACGCTATCCAAGCGATATTTGAAGGCTGTAATTGGGCCAAATTTGACTTGCAAATCGACATCTGTCGTCACCGTCAAAGCACCATCTTCGGCGCGATCAAATGATAGAATGTGGCGGCCAAACGGTTTGCCTTTGCGCAGAACCGTAAAATCGATGACAGCACCATCCGTCGCCGCCCAAGGCGCCGGCATGGACACTTGCTCGGCGGTCTCTTCAGCATGTGATGCAAAAGCGATAAAGGCCCCCAAAACGCCCATCATCGCGGTTCGAAGCATTAGCTAAATCTCCAGAACGGTAGCGCCTCTTGGGCGACATAGCAGATACACATTTGATCGCCGTGAGCAGCCGGACGATGTCGAACCCCTGGACGGCCCAGAACCAGATCGCCGCGCTTATAGACGCCGTGGCCATCCTCGAACTCACCTTCCAAGACGACAGTGGCTTCTAAGGCGGAATGGCTGTGCTCTGGTGCACTTTGCCCGGGGTCGAGGCGCATGAGTTTGCCTTTCCCCTTGCCGCGTTTGGCATAATGCACGCCGGACAGACCTTTTTTCCATGGCACCGTATCGAAATCACCGACGGCGAGTTCGAGCGCTTCTGGGAGACATTCATGATCAGCGAGCTGCGCTTGAACCCCAGATAGGCCCATAACATCGCGCGTTACTTGCCAAAGATCTGCGGTTTCATGGCCGCGATCCGACAAAAGAACGTGCAATTCAGCCGCTAACGCCATGTCTGCGGACAAGGCCCCGCTGGCATGGTCGAGCATAAACGCGTGATAAGCATCGGAATTCATTCAGTAAAACTCACAAAACTGTTCTATAGCGTTTTACGCAGGGAATACCCAACTGGATCACTGACCGACAGTTGAATTCCAGAACCGCTGCGCATAGCGTGGCGGCGAAGCAAAAAGGCATATTATGACCGTCACAAACTCCGTTCTCGATCTTATCGGAAACACCCCTCTTTTGCGGCTCCACCGTCTCTCTGATGAGACAGGTTGCGAGATCCTCGGCAAGTGCGAATTTCTCAATCCAGGGCAGTCTGTAAAGGACCGCCCGGCCCTTGGCATGGTTAGAGAGGCGGAAGCGTCAGGACGATTGAAGCCGGGCGGCACGATCGTCGAAGGCACCGCCGGGAATACCGGCATCGGCTTGGCCTTGGTGGGCGCGGCGCTCGGCTATAAAGTTGTGATCGTCATGCCGAGAACACAGTCGAAAGAGAAAAAAGACGCTGTTCGCAATCTCGGTGCGAAATTGGTCGAGGTTGACGCGGTGCCCTATTCCAACCCCAATCACTATGCCCGCTATTCGGGGCGTTTAGCGGAGGAGCTGAACGAGTCCGAGCCGAACGGCGCGATCTGGGCCAATCAGTTTGACAACCAAGCCAACCGCAAAGCCCATTATGAAACCATGGGCCCCGAGATTTGGCGCCAGACGGATGGTAAAGTCGACGGTTTTATCTGCGCGGTCGGGTCCGGCGGCACGCTGGCAGGGACATCAATGGCCTTGCGCGAACTGTCTGAAAATCGGGTCAAGATCGGTATCGCCGATCCGGGCGGCGCAGCCCTCTACGAATATTACAAAAACGGCGAGCTCAAATCCGAGGGCACATCTATGACGGAAGGTATCGGTCAGGGTCGGGTGACCGCTAACCTAGAAGATCTCACGGTCGATTACGCCTACCGGGTCCATGACAGCGAAGCATTGAATGTCCTGTTCGACTTGATCGAACATGAAGGGCTCTGTCTTGGCGGCTCGGCTGGAATTAATCTCGCCGGTGCGGTCAAACTGGCAAAAGACATGGGCCCCGGGCACACCATCGTCACCATCCTCTGCGACTATGGCAACCGCTATCAAGACAAACTGTTCAACCCAGACTTCTTGCGTTCGAAGGACCTGCCCTTCCCGGCTTGGCTGGAGGGCTAGTGCGTGGGGAATGATCCACTCATCACGGCTGATTGGCTTTTAGAACATCTTAAGGACCCACACGTCCATGTCTTGGACGCCACCTGGGTGCCGCCGTTTCTGAAGGACAGACCGACCGGCGCGGCGCTGTACAAAGCGGGACATATTCCCGGCGCTCAGTATTTCGATATTGATGCGATTGCAGACAAGGCTTCAGGCCTCAGCCATATGCTGCCAAGCGCCGCAGAGTTCGGCGAAGCTATGGGTCGGCTCGGCATCGACAACGAGGCGCATATCATCGTGTATGACGATAATAGCTTCTTCGCCTCAGCGCGGGCCTGGTGGATGTTTCGCACCATGGGGCATGACAATGTTCAAGTCTTAGATGGTGGCCTACAAGCCTGGCGAGTAGCAGGCGGTGCGATCACATCCGACGTTGCGACGCCGGCGCCCAAACGCTTCGAGGCCGAACTCAATCCTGCTTTGATGCGCGATCAAAATAGTATGCGCGAACATGTCGAGGCGCAGGACGCGAAAATCCTAGACGCGCGCGACACCGGACGCTTCAACGGAACCGCGCCCGAACCGCGCGCTGGACTGCCTTCAGGACATATGCCGGGCAGTTTCTGCGTCCCGGCTGGATCTTTGCTGACGCCCGAAAAAACCCTCAAACCTGCTGAAGATCTCCAGCCCATCCTGTCGGATTTCCTTTCGACGAACGTCGTCACCTCGTGCGGCTCTGGCGTTTCAGCCGCGGTGATCTCGCTTGCGCTGGCGCGGCTTGGGAAATTCGATGCGGCACTCTATGATGGCTCTTGGAGTGAATGGGCCGCCAATTCAGACAACCCCATCGCGACGCTGCTATGAAAGACGATACGCGCATCATCCATACCCGCCTCGGTCGCGGCCCCATCAAGACTGTGAACCCCCCGGTCGAGCGCGGGTCGACGGTGCTCCTGCCCACGCGCGAGATTTTATATGGCGATGGCAAAGTCTATGGCCGTATGGGGCTGACCGTTCATCGTGAACTCGAAGCTGCGATGTGCGTTCTGGAGAATGCCAAACACTGCCGGTTGACCTCAAACGGTGTCCAATCGATCGCCCTTGCGGTCGGCGCAGTCCTGCGGACCGGCGATCATATTCTGATCCCGGATTGCGCGTATGGACCGTCGCGGCGGTATTGCACGCGAAGACTGCGCGCCATGGGCATCACGTCGACCCGCTATAACCCAACACTCGGCGCCGGCATTGCTGCGCTGGTCCAAGACAATACGAAAGCGATTTTGCTGGAGTCGCCCGGGTCGCTGACCATGGATATTCAGGACACTCCAGCAATCGTAAGCGTTGCCAAAGAACGGGGCCTGCTGACTTTGTTCGACAATACGTGGGCGGTCGGCGTCTTTCATCGCCCGCTCGATCTTGGCGTTGATATCGTTATGCAAGCCCTCACCAAATATCCGGTCGGACACGCCGATGCGATGGGCGGCGCGGTGCTAACAAATTCAGACCGGCTCGCCAATCAAATTGCCATGTGCAGCGAAGACTGGGGCATTTCGCTGAGCCCGGACGACGCATACTCGGCCTTGCGTGGGCTCCGCAGTTTGCATACCCGCCTCAAACAGCATGAGGCAAGCGGATTGGCCGTCGCGGCGTGGCTGAGCGATCGTCCGGAAGTCGATCAAGTGCTTCATCCCGCGTTTGAGCACCATCCCGATCATGCGCTTTGGAAAAGAGACTTTTCTGGGAGCTGCGGTCTGTTTTCCTTCACGATGCGAGAGACGAGCGATGCACAGCTCGATCGCTTCCTCGAAGCAATGAAACTGTTCGGCATGGGCTTCTCGTGGGGCGGTTTTGAAAGCCTTCTCATTTCTTGCGATGACCAGCTCGATCGCATCAAAGGCGATCGCATTCACGATCGCATAGGTCCGTTAATGCGCGTCCATATCGGCTTGGAAAATCCAGATGATTTGATCGCTGATCTCGAGCAAGCCTTCGCCGCGATGCACGCTTAGCGCACTTGTCCGCGCACTTGCCCCTGATGCAACGCACAGATGAGCGTAAACAGGCGCCGGGCGGTATCGAAGTCGACTTTGACTTTGCCTTCCAGCCGCTCAGCGACGAGATCTGAACCCTCATTATGGATGCCGCGCCGGGCCATATCGATGGCCTCGATTTGGTGCGGGGTGGAGCTACGAATGGCGTCGTAATAGCTTTCGCAGATCATGAAATAATCGCGGATAACACCGCGAAATGGGGTCATTGAGAGCAAGAAGACGTGCACCGGTTCACCCGCTTCGGTGCGGATTTCGAAGACCAGTTTGCGTTCTTGCATAGCAAGCTTTAGTCCATACGGTCCGTCATCCCTGCCTTCGACTTCAAACCGGTTCTCTTCGAGCAGATCAAAGATTGCCACGCGCCGCTCATGCTCAGCGTCCGGACCAGACGCCGCCAGCGTGTCCTCGTCGATATCTACATTGACCAAGCGGTGTTCGGCCATGGTGACTTTCGTGCTCTAGCTTTCGTTTGTCCGGATGGAGACCGACCGCGCATGCGCCGGCAACCCTTCTGCCTCTGCGAGGCGGAGCGCAGCTGGCGCCAAAGCAGCGAATCCCTCCGGACCAGCTTTTTGTACACTCATTCTTTTTAGAAAGTCATACAAACCGAGCCCTGAACTGAAGCGTGCGGCACGGCTTGTCGGCAAAACATGATTAGAACCAGTGACATAGTCGCCCAAGGCTTCCGGCGTATGATGACCCAAGAAGACCGCGCCAGCATGCTTAATGGCTGGAAGAAGCCCTTCTGGGTCTGCAATGGCGAGCTCCAGGTGTTCGGCCGCAATCTGATTCGCGATCTCCGCGGCCTGTTCCAGCGACCGCGCCAAAATAAACGCGCCATGCGCGTCCCAAGCCTGACGCGCGCGCGCCTCGGTTGAAAGGCTTTTCAACTGGCTTTCCACAGCCTCATCCACAGACTTGGCCACAGCTTCATCCGTGGTGATCAGGATCGATTGAGAGCTAAGATCATGCTCCGACTGGCTGAGAAGATCCGCTGCAATCCAACTGGGATTGGCAGTTTCGTCCGCAATGACAAGAATTTCAGACGGACCCGCAATCGTGTCGATGCCGACTTTTCCAAAGACTTGGCGTTTGGCCTCGGCGACATAGGCGTTTCCGGGGCCAACAATTTTATCCACAGGTTTTAGCCGGCCCGCCCCGAAGGCCAGCGCGGCGACCGCCTGCGCGCCTCCGATGGGATAAAATTCGTCGACGCCAGCTTTCAGCGCTGCATAGGCCACGGCTGGCGCCAATTGGCCTTTCGGTGCAGGCGCCACCATGACGACCCGCTCAACCCCTGCAATCTTTGCTGGGACGGCATTCATCAAAACGGAACTCGGATACGAGGCGAGACCGCCCGGCACGTACACACCCACACTGTCAAGCGCCGTCCAACGCCAGCCGAGTTGGACACCCGCTTCATCCGTAAACTGGTGATCGTCAGGGCGCTGTTTCTCGTGATAGGCGGCGATGCGATCGGCGGCAAAATCAACCGCAGCTTTCAAATCTTCCGGGCAAGCGTGAGCCAACCGATGCAAATCGACATTGTCCGATTGAAGCGTCGTTGGATCCAAAACTAGCTCGTCAAACTTCGCCGTATAGCGCGCAACTGCCTCACCGCCATTGCCGCGAACGTCTGAGATTACGTCGCGCACGGTTTCAGCGACATCTTCCACGGCGCCGCGCGGCTCAGCTAAAAAGGCTGAAAATTCAGACTCAAAGCCCGCTTTGCGAGCGTCAAATGTGCGGGCCATGCCTATCGCCGTTTCTTGTCATGATCCGGGCGATGCCGGGTTGTCCACTCGTATGCACTGTCGAGCAACGTGGCGTCCACGGCTTCTACGTCAAGCGCGAGTTCGCCATCGCCTGCAAATAAGATGGAAATGGTCCCACCCGGCGGTTCATCGGCGGGTGTGAAGCTTAAAGACAAGACCGAAAACACCATGTCGAGATCAGCCTTGCTGATCGCCCGCGTTTTTACATTGAGCACGCCATCAAGCGCCAAAATTGAGCGAACCCGGCCCTGTGGCCCTCTTTTATTCGTAGAGTCTTCCCATTGGAAGCGATTGACCTCTAAGGTGAACCTTCGCCGTTTGCGATCAAACTTGAGGTTTTCTGCTTTTAGAACAGCATCTTGTACGGCGCTGGAAATGACCTCCAAATCCGCCGCATCCTCTGCGATCAATCGCAATGCCCTGCCCTCTGCCATCAACCCTCTTTAGTCTCCGTCTACGCGTTCGATATTGGCGCCGCAGCTCGTGAGCTTCTCTTCCAACCGTTCAAAGCCGCGATCCAAATGATAGATCCGATTCACCTGTGTCTCACCTTCCGCGGCGAGTCCAGCAATGACGAGTGAGACAGAGGCGCGCAAGTCCGTCGCCATGACCGGTGCGCCGCGCAATTGCTCGACCCCGGTAATAATCGCTTCCTTGCCACGCACTTGGATATCGGCGCCCAATCGAGACAACTCTGGCGCGTGCATGAAGCGGTTCTCAAAAATGTTCTCGCGAATCACGCTGGTTCCCTTTGAGATCGACATCAACGCCATGAACTGCGCCTGTAGATCAGTGGGAAAACCGGGATGGGGCTGCGTATCAATATTGATCGCTTTTAAGGCTGTCCCATTGCGGCGGACGCGAATGGTGCCAGCCTCTTCGTCCGCATCGACGGTGACGCCGCAGCGTTCTAGTGCATCAATCATCGCGCCGAGTGCATCAACCGGTGCGCCTTCCAGTGTGACGTCGCCACCGGCAGCTGCCGCAGCCATGGCAAATGTGCCGGCTTCGATCCGGTCGGCCATGACATGATGCTGCGCCCCGGACAGCGACTCGACCCCTTCGATCCGAATGGTGGATGTGCCAGCGCCGGTAATTTTCGCGCCCATTTTGTTCAGACACGCCGCTAGATCGATCATCTCAGGCTCGCGCGCCGCGTTCTCAAGCTTTGTCGTGCCTTTGGCCAATGTCGCAGCAAGCATGGCATGCTCCGTCGCGCCCACGGACGAAAACGGGAAGACAATATTCGCGCCTTTGAGACCATGTATAGCCGCTGCTTTGACATAGCCTTGCTCGACTTTGAGATCTGCGCCCATAGCTTCCAGCGCCATGATATGGAGGTTCACAGGCCGCGCCCCAATTGCGCAACCGCCTGGCAGTGACACGGTCGCATGCCCTTCACGCGCCAACATTGGCCCAAGGACATTAAAGCTCGCCCGCATTTTCCGCACTTGATCATATGGCGCGATGGTCGAGGTCAGCTCTGCAGCGTTGAGCCGGCACTCGCTGTCGCCTTTCGGCCAATAGACTTCGACGCCGAGGCTCGCCAATAATTGGCTGAAAAAGCGCGTGTCTGCCAGATTGGGCATGTTGGTCAGCGTCAGCGGATCGCGCGTCAACAAACACGCCGCCATGACTTTCAATGCCGAATTCTTAGCGCCAGAGATGGGGATCGCGCCGTTAAGCGTCTGCCCGCCGGTAATTTTTAAACTGTCCATGCCCGGTCTCTATACCGCTGCTCACGGCGAACGAAAGGCGCAATTGCGGCGTGATCGCAGCATCAGGTTAACAGGTTTTGACTTTTTATCGAATAACGATATATCTCTGTCTATGAATGCAAGACGATATGGATTTGAGCCGGGCGATGTGGTGGCGATTCCGTTTGGAATTGGCTTGTCGCACTATGGAATAGTAACCACCCAAGGCACTGTGATTTCGAACTCCCGCAAGCATGGCGGCGTGGTGGAACAGAGCCTCGCCGACTTCTCAAATGGTAAGCGGGTACGCTTATGCGAGCGCACGGACAGTCTGAGCGGCACAATCGCCGCCAACCGCGCCCGCCGCGCCAAAGGAAAGGCCTATCACCTGACCGAATCAAACTGCGCCCACCTTTCCCGGTGGAGCCATCGCCGTAAGCCAACCTCGATTCAAATCGCATCGGCGACGGCGCGGACCTTTGCAGACATGATTTTTGGTGGTCGGCGCTAATCGCCTAGTCTTCCTTTGGGACCGGCTTATCAGGCGTTTTGGTTTTCCGGGAAGCCGCTTTTCGACGTTTCAGATTGTCCCGCAATGCGGCTTTCAAGCGGTCCTCACGTTCGGGGGTTTTGGTTTTGTCAGCCATGATTGCAGTCTTTGTCCAGAAACGGTCTTTTCAAGGCTGCAAGCTTAAGCTAATTCCCGGCTTCACAAAAGGCCGCGGTAGCTCAGTGGTAGAGCGCATCATTGGTAATGATGAGGTCGGGAGTTCAATTCTCCCTCGCGGCACCAGTTTTCAGTTCCGCCTCGACCCCGCATCTAGCCTCCATTCCCGATAGAGGGCCTTCAACTCTTTGATCGACCAGCACGTTACCGTCGGCAGATCCGTCGCCTCGATCATCTTAGCATAACGCACCGCATTCTTTGGCGTCTTGAAGATGATCCAGTCAATCATCTCCCATTTAATCCGCTCGCGGCCGCCCTCGAGCTGTCCCGCACGATCGCCGGCGCCAGACCAACTTCGTTTGAAATAGCGAAGCAGCCGCAGCCAGTGATTGGAGGTGATCAGGATCACGCCTGTTGCCCGCTCAAACCGTTGCGGCATCAAACGCGAATAGTTGCCATCCATAATCCATGTATCGGCGAGAATGGCCTCATCATGCAGCGCCTTGAACTCGGCTTCCGGCCGCGGCTCCCAATCAGTGTTAGGCAAATGTTGAAATTGGTCGAGATGCACCACGGGAAGGCCAAGCTTCTTGGATAGCGCGACCGCCAGCGTCGACTTTCCCGAATTGGAAGGTCCAAGCACCATTATGCGATCGCCCAAAGCGTCGAGAGGTAACATGGCAATACCCTACAAGAATTAGAGCGTTTCGACGTGGCGATTGAAGATCCGCCGCGTCCGCTGCCAATGCATCAGGCCATATGTGCCGAATGTGATGACCGAGAAGAAACCGAAAATAATGATCGATCCCAGCACCATGTTTAAGAGATTCTCGCCAGCACCTAAACTGTCATCAATCGCATCTGGATGGATGCCCAAAATTGCCCCAACGGCGACAATGAGAATTCCCACGCTTATGGCATAGTACTTCACCGCCCGACCGACCCGGCGCTTGCGAAAATAGTATCGAAACGGAAAGACCAACATGGCGATGATCAGCAAGACCAAAGCGGTCATGCCTAGAAAATCGAGCGACAATGAGCCAGTCACGATTTCACCTGTTTCATAATCGAAGCCGCCTAATACGGTCAGCCCGCCCATCGCGGCAGCAATGAGGTACTCATACCATTTGAACGGCATGAAATCGTTGCGGTCTTTCTCGTTTGACTCGAGTTTCTCCGACGCCGCAACCAGCTTTTCCACGGTCTCCGCGGGAATACTCGGTTCCGGTACAGACTTAAGATCAATCGGCGGGGTGGGTGTGGGCTGTATGGTAACGCCGCCGCGCGGCTGGCCGCCAATCTTGGTGTCTTCAGCGGCCGTCGCCCAAGGGCTTGTTCCAGCATTCGGAGTTGGCAATTCCTGCGCCAAACGGCCAGCGAGCTCGGCCATTTTCGCTTCGGGATTGGGATGAACCTGCAACCAATTTCGCGCCGAAAGTTCATAAAGATAATGGCCTTTGGGCTTGGTATCTTCAATCAGGACAGGGATCACTTCCTTGTCCAGACTATCGGCGATGGACAGCTCTTTTTTGAGTTGTTTTGAGGTGTTGCACTCCTCAGAAAACAAGATCACCAGCGCGCGAGCCGATGTAAGATTTTCGACGATCGCTTCACGCCAGTCTTCGCCGCCTTCAATCATCTGATCCCACCACACACTCACGCCTTGCGCTTGTAGAGATTGCACCAGTTTTTGCGCCAGCGCTTGATCGGTGCGGCGGTAACTTAAGAAAACATCATGCGCCATGGGGTCCCCTCCCTGACGGTTCAACGGATCAGCAGGTGAGTCGCCAGCTTGCCAATAAAGCGAGTAGCTCGCAACTAAAGAAATGGATCCGGTTCGCGGATTTACTCTATGAAGCCCGACTGAGAAAGACCTGTGCGGGTTCCGAGACTTGCGTGTCTCGCGCGCATGTCTCCATATACCAGTCTAACCTCAGATAAGATCCTTCGGAATAGCCATCCCAATACCCCGCCAGAAAAGGTCCCATTGGCTCGTCCCCACGTCGGTCAACATTGAGCATTCCGGCACAATACCCAACATTGAAACCGCGCTTATACTCTGCGGCACATTGGCCTGCTTCGAACATTTTTCCGGCGCAAACGGTTTCGCAATTTCCCGGGCAGTTTGAAGGTACGGTGCAACTCACCAGAAACGTAACGACCAGCAACACAATGGAGGCGTGAGCGCGTTTCATGTCGGACGTCCCCAAAACACAACCTGTGAGAGAAATGCCGCACGCGCGCTAAGATTCGAAAAATCGATTTGAATGAATTTGATCGAACGCAGGCTTTTAACTGGCTATTCTTCCATCATCTCTTGAACAGGGTCGCTCGGGTCCCGCGGGGCGAACCAAGGCCTTTGGAATTGTTGGACGAAATCTTTTGGCAATACGCCATCCAGCAGCACATTCGCCATGACAGGCCCCTCTTCTGTCATGGTCAACCAAGCGAAATGATCGAATTCGCCATAGGCGACGCCGCGCATGCTCGAAACGCCGCCGGTCGTCGCGAGTGCGATATGCTCGTGCGTGTGCGGCGTGTCTTGCTCGAGCTCATACTCATAGGTGTGCATATGCCCGGCAAAGGCAGTATAATCGCGATCCGCTAACATGTCTTCGATGTGCACCCATTCCGGCACTTCATCATCATAACGCGGCCACGGGCCGACAGCCGGGGTTTCCTCATCGCGATTCCGGATCCAGCCCTTGCGCCAATATGGGCGGTGCATCATTAAAAACGTCCACCGGACATCGTCATGCTCGGCGAGCGTTTCCTCAAGCCATACCAATTGAGCGGCTTGTTCTTCGGCCCAATCGCCGCGGCGTTGGCTGTGCCCTTCGACGCCCTCGCGGTCAAAAAGCGCAGAGTTGAGAACGACAAATAATACATCTTTATAGGTGAACGCATAATAGCTCGGGCCATATCGCTCTTCCCAAACGTCGGCCATCGCTTGGTTCGAATAGTCATGGTTGCCCGGCGTGTAGAAAAACGGTGCGTCAAGTGCACCGACAAAACCGTCAAGTTCATCCCACTCGGCTTCAAGCTGGGCGCGATCTTCGGTATAGCCCTGGATCAGGTCGCCAACACTCACCACGAATGCGGGTTGCATCAAATTTACCGTTTCCATCGCGGGGCCAAAAATGCCCTCACGTTCGCCGCCGGTCCGGTCAGTGACGACGACGAAGTGGAAGCGAGCTTCACTGTCAAGGACGTTAAGCGATGTCCACGGTGTTGCATCTGCAGTGAAGGCCAATGGCGTGGAGGCTTCGATCTCAGCGGAAGGCGCCGTCAGTGCCGCGGTTTCTGCTTCAATAATATCTGCGGTCTCGGACGGAACTGCCTCACAGCTTATAAGCCCGAGCATGCTAAGTGATAGAATAAGTCGTCTCATTTTCGCCCCCTGGTTGAACCAACGGGCTATCTTGTGAATACAACAAGCGAATGACAGGCTGGCGACCCCTGCAGGATTCGAACCTGCGACCGTCCGATTAGAAGTCGGGTGCTCTATCCAACTGAGCTAAGGGGCCTTCGCCGCGCCTGCCTTAATCCGAAACCTTGAAAACATAAAGCGTAGAAATGTGTCTGCGCCTGCATCCAATTCGATATCTCATTGCATCTCATAAAAGAAACCGACGGAGATTGGCCAGTTCATCGTTAAACCTTCGTCATTACAGGGTCTAAATCTTCACGGGGTCGGTGCGATTTCCTTAAGGTCATCGCGGGATAATGAACGTGAGTACTAGGGAGGACGGGATGCGGAAACGCAAAATAACCCGATTGGCGCAAAGCGCGACTGTGGCGCTATTGCTCGGACTTGCGGCCTGTGGCGGCGGTGGTGGCAGCGATAGTGGCTCCCTTCCCGGTGGTGTCGGAACGTCGCCGCCGCCCCCGCCTCCGCCACCCCCTCCTCCGCCGCCACCCCCGGCGAGCGAAGCGTTCAATACGGCGGAATCAACAGCGCTTTTCCTATCGCAAGCGACGTTTGGACCGACTTCGTCAGACATTACGACGCTCACAGGGACATCGCCGTCAGAGTGGATCGTCGCCGAATTCAATAAGTCCCCGAGTCTCAATCTCGATTATGTATTGGCAGAGATATCAGAACCCGATGCGCGTGATGCGGACGGCCAGCTTTCATATGAAAAGCGCAACACGCCGACGTTCTCTTTCTGGACGAATGCCATCGAGGGGGAGGATCAGCTTCGTCAGCGCATGGCCTTTGCGTTATCCCAGATCGTTGTGATCTCACACGCTGAAGGCAATTTCCTTTTCGAGGTGCCGAATACGGTTGCCCACTATCAAGACATTCTGGTCAGCAATGCCTTTGGCAATTATCGCGACCTGCTCGAAGAGGTGACCTACTCCCCAGCTATGGGCGAGTATTTGACCTATCTGCAGAACATTAAGGGCGATCCAAATACTGGCCGCATGCCAGACGAAAATTATGCCCGTGAAGTGATGCAACTCTTCTCCATTGGCTTGGTCGAATTGGAGCAAGATGGTGATGTCGTCACGCAGGGCGGTGTGCCGGTCGAAGTCTATGACAATTCGGATGTCACCGGGCTGGCCCGAGTATTCACTGGCCTCAGCCTGTCTGGCGATGAGTTCTGGTTCGATTTTCGAAACCTTCCTGACGATGCGTTACACTCACCGATGCAAGCGTATCCAGAATGGCATTCAGAGCTCGAAAAATCATTCTTAGGGACGACCATTCCTGCTGGGACAGGACCAGAACAGAGTATCGATATCGCGCTCGATGCCTTGGTCGATCACCCCAACACGGCGCCCTTCTTAGCGCGTCAGCTGATCCAACGCTTCGTGACCAGCAACCCAGAGCCGGACTATATCGGCCGGGTCTCGGCGGCGTTCGCGGCAGGCCAATATACTCTTCCAAATGGCGCGACGGTCGGAGATGGTCGCCGGGGCGATCTATCAGCAACCATTGCAGCTGTGCTGTTCGACGCGGACGCGCGCGACCCTGCCAATCGAAACGAGGTCAATTTTGGCAAGATCCGCGAGCCAATCCTCCGTTTTGTTCAATGGGCACGGGCCTTTGATGCGGGGACAGTTACGCCTGAACATACGTTCCCGCTCTACAATACGACATTTGGCGGTGGCCTTGCTCAAGCGCCTTATAAATCGCCGTCTGTCTTCAATTTCTATCGTCCCGGCTATGTCGCGCCAGGCACTGAAACCGGCGCTGCGGGATTGACCATGCCGGAACTGCAATTGGTCAACGCGAATTCGATCTCGAATTATGCGAATTTGATGACCTATTTCATCTTCGCGTTCGCCGCGAATGATGTTGGAAATCCATCTGCGACAAGTTTCATTCCGGACTATACCGATGAGCTTGCATTGGCCGATGACCCCGTCGCACTGGTCGATCACCTCGATCTTCTGCTGACTTACGGAACAACCTCAGACGAAACCAAAGCGACAATCATCACCTTCTTAGAAGATATCGGTCTCGAGGACCCGAATGACCCAAACTATAACGGCCCATTCCTAAGGGTCGCGCTCGGCGTGCTGATGATGATGACATCACCTGATTACACCGTGCAGCGCTAGGAGGATATGATGAAACCGACCCGTAGAACTTTTCTCACCGGCGCCAGCGCCCTGAGCGCCGCCACGCTCACAGGGCTCGGCTCATCGCTTGCGGCGTTCCAAGCCAGCGCGGCCGAAACAGGCGGTTATAAAGCGATCGTTTGCCTCTTCTTATTAGGCGGGATGGATGGCCATGATACCGTCCTTCCGTATGACCAAGCCTCATATGATGGCTATGCCGCAATCCGTGCGCCGCTGTTAAACCAGTACAACAATATGACCGGTGGATCGACCCGCGCCCGCGATCGGTTATTGCCGCTCAACCCCTCAAATGCTGCAAGTTTCGGGGGGCGTCAGTTCGCATTACCGGAAGAGCTCAGTGGCATTAAAGGCCTATTTGATAGCGGCAATGCCGCCATTGTCGGCAATGTGGGGCCACTCATTCAACCCCT
>JBCBBY010000056.1:0-26495 GCA_038531195.1 Pseudomonadota bacterium | reverse complement strand
CGGCCGGCAAACCCCTGCGGTTCCGATCAAGAAATCCGTTACGGATCATCATATCATCTGCTTAGAAGATGGCGCGAAACTGAAAATGCTGAAACGGTATCTTCGCACGCGCTATAATCTTACCCCAGAAGAGTACCGTAAACGCTGGGGTTTGCCGGCCGATTATCCAATGGTCGCCCCAGAATATGCCCGACGCAGGTCCGATTTCGCGAAGAAAATCGGTCTTGGGAAGTCTGCCAGCTAAGCGCCGACCCTCAATTTACAAAATCATTGCCTTCGCCAGACCCGTCTGGTGATTGCAGCTTCGCTCCTGCCGCTAAGGCGAGCTCTAGAAAGATCTCGACTTCTTCAAACTCTGTGATCTCAAAGTTTGCGTCTTCGAGATGACTTTGAAGCAATTTCATGATCGCTAAGATCCGATCCAGTTTTTCTGAATCCCGCACCCATTTTCGCATCGCACCACTCATATCGTTATGCGCGATAAATAAGCAGAGAGCCGTATCGAAAGTTTTAAAAGAATTGGTAGATGTAAAATGAATGTGCAAAAATGCAGTTACAGTCTGGATTATGAGGCGACTGTAGGCGTAACCTTCTTTTAACGAAGATTACAAGAAAGGGGGGAGTTTTGTTATCCGAGCGTTTCAATTGGGACCGTTTGCGTGTCTTCCGCCTGGTCGCTGAGGCACGGAGCATGACAGCCGCCGCACGGACTTTGGGCGAATCGACGCCAACGGTCAGCCGCCGAATCAATGATCTCGAACGCGAGCTAGGAACAAAACTCTTCCAAAGATCGAAGCGCGGCGTCGATTTGACCGAGGCTGGCAAACGCTTGATGGCCCTCGCCGATCAAATGCAGGGCTTGATTGCGACGGTCGGGGATCAGGTCGCTGAGCCTGAAAACATGGTCAGCGGCGCGATCAAGATCAAAGCCAGCGACGGGATCGGTCCTTACTGGATTGCCCGGCACTTGCCCGCCTTTCAAACCCGCCAGCCGAAAATTCAGGTCGATTTAGAAATTGGCCTAGCGACAAACGAAGTGGCGGACCGCGAAGCGGATTTGGCCATCGTGTATGAAAAGCCAACGCATCCGGAAATCATCTACCAGTCGCTCGGAACGCTGCACTACATTGCCTTCGCCTCGGCCAAGTATTTGGCAGAATATGGCGAACCGAAAACCTTGTTCGATGTGCATGGCCATAAATTGCTGATGCATACTGATTACGTGCATCAAATGGAGCGATGGTCGAAGAGCATTCAAGAACTCAAAGAGTTTGTCGACTATTCGAGCATAACAAACTCCTCGACGGCCCTGATGACGCAATGCCAGCATCATGGCGGAATCGCCGTCCTACCAAGTTATGTTGCTGTGTTGGATAATGGCCTCGTGCCGCTGAGCTTACCGGCGCTCGCACCGATTCAGTTTTGGATCACGTATACCGAACGCGTTCGGCGTAACCCTGCAGGCATGGCCGCGATTGAGTGGATGATGAGCATGTTCAATGAACATGAGCATCCTTGGTTTGCGTCGGAGTTCAAACATCCCACGCGTACGACCCGTTTGGAAGGCCCTCGCTCGGGCGGGCGGCTTCTACAGGACCCAATGCGACTGCGGTCCTGAGACCAGCCAACTGGAACAAAGCACGAAAACACAAGACCTTCTTAACCATACGCGCTAATACAAACCGTATGAGTGAAGCGATTCGAATTCTCGGCATTGATCCTGGATTACGTCATACCGGTTGGGGCGTGATAGACCTGGTCGGCTCGCGTTTGGCGCATGTCGGACATGGCGTTATCAATATCGATCCAGACCTCGATATGGCGGATCGATTGGCGGGAATATTCTACGCCATCGGAGAATTGGTGAAAACATACGCGCCCGATCATAGTGGCTGCGAAGAAACCATCGTGAATGCCAATCCACGCTCGGCATTGAAACTCGGGCAAGCGCGCGGCGCGGCGATGACCTCTTTATCGTTCCATGGCCTGGAAGTCTCTGAATTTGCACCAACGGCGATCAAACGCGCGATTGTTGGCACAGGGAAAGCCGACAAAGACCAAATCCAGTTCATGATCGCGCGGCTGTTGCCGAAAGCGGGCAAAATGAAAGCCGACGCAGCAGATGCTTTGGCTTGTGCGATTTGCACCGCACACAATCTCCCACCGAAGCAGTTGAAAGGAGCGGCCGCATGATCATCGGACGGCTTCGCGGCACAGTTGCCGCTATCGGTGCAGATTCGATCATGATCGATGTGAACGGCGTCGGCTATGTCGCTTTGGCGGGATCGGGCCTTCTGTCTAAGCTTACCGTCGGAGCGGAAGCAGAAGTCTTCATCGAAACGCGTGTCACGGAAAGCTCGATCACCCTCTTCGCCTTTGCCAGCGATGATGAACGCGCTTGGTTTGTGCGCTTGCAGGATGTGCCAGGTGTGGCCGGGAAATCTGCGATGGCGATCATGGACGCGATCAGCGCCCCAGAGCTTATGGACGCTTTGGCACTCGGTGACGCCGCAACCATCACGCGGGCCAAAGGTGTCGGCAAAAAACTGGCCGAACGGATCATTGGCGAGCTGTCCGGTAAGCCTCCGCCAATGGGACGGTTTGCAAGCTTTCGTGCAGACCCGACTGGCAGCGTGGCTGCAGCGGCTGAAATTTCAACCGGGGCACGCGGCGAAGCGGTCTCAGCGCTGGTCAATCTCGGTTACTCGCAGTCTGAAGCTGCGCGCGCCGTCGCCGCTGGGGCGCGTGAGGCACCAGACGCTGACACCGGCACGCTGATCAAAGCCGCCCTGAAAGAACTGAGCCCAGCATGAGAGACGGCACGCTAACCGATCCGGAAATGCAGGCCGGCGAAGCGCTGGACCGCGCGCTGCGTCCACAAAGCTTTGATGATTATGTCGGACAGGATGAACTCAAAGCGAACCTGCGCGTATATGTTGAAGCCGCGCGCCGGCGCGGCGAGGCCTTGGATCACACTTTGCTGTTTGGCCCGCCCGGGCTGGGTAAGACAACGCTGGCACAAATCCTTTCCAAAGAACTCGGCGTTGGTTTCCGGGCCACGTCCGGCCCGGTCATCGCCAAGGCTGGCGACTTGGTGGCAATCCTGACCAATCTCGAGCCGAATGACGTGCTCTTCATTGATGAAATCCACCGCCTGCCGCCAGCGGTTGAGGAAGTGCTCTACCCTGCCATGGAAGACTATGCCGTCGACATCGTCATTGGCGAGGGCCCCGCCGCGCGGTCCGTTCGTCTCGATCTCAACCCCTTCACGCTCGTGGGCGCAACAACCCGCGCTGGCTTGCTCGCCACCCCGCTCCGCGACCGTTTCGGCATCCCGCTGCGCCTTGAATTCTACACACCTGAAACGCTCTCAACCATTGTCATGGCCGCGGCGCGCAAGCTTGGCGCTCCGATTACCGAAGATGGCGCCATCGAAATCGCCAAACGCGCCCGCGGCACCCCGCGCATCGCGTTGCGTCTGCTGCGCCGCGTGCGCGACTTTGCCGAAGCCGATGGCACGCAAATCGACCGCGCAGCTGCCGCCAGCGCACTCGCTCGGTTGCAGATTGACGATGATGGCTTAGACGCGCTCGACCGGCGTTACTTGGACGCTCTGGTCAAGACCTATGCCGGCGGTCCCGTCGGCGCTGACACCCTCGCTGCAGCGCTATCAGAAGCGCGCGATGCGGTTGAAGACGTAATCGAGCCTTATCTCATGCAGAAGGGCTACGTCGCCCGCACGCCGCGTGGACGCGTCGCAGCACCGATGGCTTACAAACGCCTGGGTTTACCGGCGCCACAAGACGGTCCGCAAGGCGGGTTGTTTGGGGAACAATGACGTCTGCGACGCATCAGCGTTGGAGGCGCATTGCGTGTCTTAGATGGGGCGATTTCAAGCCGCTCACCAGTAGCGGCATTCCTAGTTTACGGGTTTAGAAGGCGCTGAAAAATCTGATACCAAAATCGACCGCGGCCCACCCAAGAGAGAAAACGCCGAACAAGATATAGACGACCGCAGTCGGCACGTGCTGTTTTCTGACCAACAATCCAACGACTCCCCCAACAACCAACGAACTAGCCAATGCGGACAGGGCGACAATATGCCAATTTTGCAATTGGCAGTCCGCAAGACTCTGGCAATAATCCCAGGAGAATCCCGCCCATCAAACCACAGGCACAACCAAAAGAGCTGAGATTGTTTGAAGCACTGGCAGGCGGGCGGCCCATCCTGCTCCGGATGAAAACCCAAAGATAGGTAAACAAAGAAAGAGGACTGTCTCTAGCATCTCATGGTTGCTGCTTGGGTGGATTTTAGTTGTCGGTGAAGAATTCACTTAGCTGAGTAACCAAGAATTCTCTAGGCGGGCGATCAACACCACTTATGTGCTCCGCACGAAAGAAAACTAAATCGCCTTTTGCGAGGGCTAACCCATCCGCCGTTCCGGGGTCACTATCAAGAACACCTTGGTAGCCCACGTCTAAGACCGATGTAACGATGACCCACATTCTGTCGACACCTCGGTCTCTGAGCTTTCCATCTTCTGTTGTTGCAATATCGAATAATAGCTTGGCTGCCATGCCGCGAGACAAGGATGAACGTTCCTCGAAACTCGGTATTTGAAAAGTTTTCGGATTTTTCGCGCTTCTGGCTTCGGCTGACACCAACGTCCAACCGCAGTCTTTGATCGTTGGGATATGTTCAAATTCGCGCATGGGACATACGCTTATCATTAGCGATCAGAAACACCAGAGGCCTTTTTGGAGCGAGTTTAAGCCCCTCGTGACTGTGAGCGGAACTAATTCCAATCAAATTCTGGCTGGTGTCGGTGCCTTTGGAGAGGCACCAAGTTTGTTGTTGCAATCCATCTCAACAAATGCGCAATGCGGACATGAGCATTTCAACTTTCGCATTGGGATTGGATATCACGAATTCTAATTCGCCGTTGAGCTTTGAGACAAGCGGCGGAGGGAGCTGGCCAGTATGGCACCGCTACATTTCCTTGAATGGTCAACCTGCCTTTGAGATTGGCAACATTTGCAACACTTGCGAGTTTTTCTTTGAACGCAAAGAAGGAGCCAACGCAAAAGTGGAGATCGCAGAGCTCGCTTCTCAATTGGCCTTGGGCCTTACAAAAGAAGATCGGTCCAGCATTGAAGCGCTTTCAGAAATGATTCCGCTTGGAAATTACCAAGTCCATTTGTCGAAGGTTTATCCGAATTTAATAGAGCTTGGGAGTAACGCAGACTATTTCGTCTCTGAGCAGCAAAGAGTGTGGGGGTTGGATGGATTTTGGGGGCTGCCGCATTACCCAAAGACTCCGTATTATCGATCCGGAGATCGCTCGCTGAGTAAGCATTCTCGGTTGTTTGAGTTCATTATTCCGATGTATCCAGAGAACTGGCTAAATTCGGATCGTCTAGAAGCTTATTTAGAAATCATTCGTGAAGGGAAAATGCCTACGGCCGTTTCGCTCTCAGTTTTGGACGTCAAAGCTCCTGCCGATAGTTTGGAAGAAGAGTGTGAGCATTGGTGCCTCGCTCACTACCTACTTGACGGTCATCATAAAATGGCCGCTGCTGCGAAATCGCGCTGTCCTATAACGATGGTATCGTTCATCGCGGTTGAGCATGGAGTTTCAAGCAAGGCAGATGTAATGTCTCTTGGTCGGAATTTGGATTTTTACTAAGCTCGCAACGGGCCAATAGGGGCTATGTACGGCTTTGATCTAAGCGTCCTTTTTAGGGCGCCTTGAGCCGCTCGCTATCGTTCCCTCCGGCACCGAAAAGGGCCGCCTGCCCCTCACGCCCGCCGCTTCAAGAATTTCAGCCCCGACCAGTCCACATCCACAGCGCATACTTTCACATCGACCCATCCCAATGGCAGAATGTGATCGCGAAAGTCCTGCTCGGTGAGATCCTTATACAGCGACGACGACTTTTTCGGCCAAGAGGCCCATATCATGCCGCCTTCAACCACGCTCCTCAACGCGCGGTCGAATAGCGACGCCACATCCCGGCGCTGTCGACAAAACAGATGCACCACATCCGCCGACGCAGCCCGCGTTAGAAATCGAACGTCTTCAACGCCTTTCAACAAGTCCTGATAATGATCCGGCGCGCGGAGGGAGAGGCATCGCATACCGGGCTTTAAGCCGAGCTTTTGGAATAACGGTTTGCCAGAATACCCCGCCGCTGCCTTTGCCATGAGATCACCGTCAATCGACGCAAATTCTGCGCGCCATATCATCCTCGTTGGAAAGGTCATGACGGCTAGGCATTCGCCAACATGTCCTCACTCATCGACCAAAGCCGGTCGGCTTTGTCTTCATCGCAAATCCAAGCACGCGCATGCTCCCAACGCTGGCTGTCAGGACCCGCCAGCTGGGCGATGTCGCAGTCTTCGCAATACTCGCCGCCACGGCCTTCAAGGTTCGGGGACGTCGCCGCCCAAACTTCTGTCGACGCGCCCTGTTCTGGCGTTTTGAACATGGCCTGGATGGCGGGTGGCACAGTGCCATCTGGGTTCATCCAACCCATGGCGGCCATTTCCTCAACGCTCAAATGGCGCTGCAAGGGCGTAAAGATTCCGCCAGGATGCACGCCAAACGCCGTCACGCCATATTGGTCCCAGCGACGGTCCGCGCCCAAAGCGAAGAGCGCGTTGGCTGACTTGGCCTGCGCATAGGCCCCCCATTTATCATACTCGCTATTCTCATAATTTGGGTCATCCCAGTTTACGTCGCCGCGAATATGAGCCGTCGACGAAAGCGCTACAACGCGCGAGGTTTCAGCCTTCTGGAGGGCCGGCAGCAATCCGAGCGCCAGCGCCATATGGCCGAGATGATTGATCCCGAACTGACTCTCCCAGCCAGGTCCAACCCGGGACAGCGGGCAGGCCATGATGCCGGCATTGTTGATCAACACGTTCAGCGCGCGGCCGGACCCGACATAATCATCCGCAAACTTACGAACAGAGCCAAGGTCCGCGAGATCCATGCTCGCAACGTCGACCTGGCCTTCGACCTCTGCCAGGGCCTCTTTCGCCGCATCGGGTCGCCGAGCTGGTACAGTCACCGAAGCGCCGACGCCAGCCAGCGCGCGCACCGCTTCAATCCCGATGCCACTATATCCGCCCGTGACGATGAAGTTTTGCCCCGTCAGATCCATCCCCTGAACAACTTCTGCAGCCGAGGTTTTTGCGCCAAAGCCAGATCCGATCGGGTGTTGATTGTCAGCCGCCATAAATTCCTCCGATATATCTTTTAATCTACGGTGACAGGCGAAACACTGTCTGACAAGACTCGACAGAATGGTGCCGCATTCTTAGCTATAATATTACACTCTGAGTTACTTTTTTGGAGCCGCTATATGGTATTTCGATCTCTCGCTGTGTTGACGTTTGCTCTGGTCTTTGGGCTGTCTGCCTCAGCGCAATTTGGAAAATCGAAACCCACCCCGAAAACCGCGGAAGAGTATTTTGCCGAACGCGCCATGCGCGATGCTGCGCGCCTGACAGAAGGGGTCGCGGGCAAAGACGTGGTCCGCGCCAGCGACGGAATCGACCTCCAGCGTGCCGAAGAGCGGATGGAAAGCGCTTTCGAAATCTATGAGACTTTGTGCAGCGATCGCGCGCTGCCGAAAGATCAATGGGCCAGGAACTGTTTCTCGCTGGCAGATATGTACCGCCGCGGGCTCGGCACTGAGCAAGACTATGACGAAGCCAAGCGGCTCTATGATGAGGCTTGCATCGACGGCGCGCATGCCGGCGCTTGTATGCAGCAAGCTTACATCTCTCAAAAAGGGAGCGGCGATGAGACCGATCTCGAACACGCCCGGGCGCTGTATGAGACGGCGTGCGATTTGCGTGATCCCGGTGGCTGCGCAGGTCTTGGCAATATGGTTTATGCCGGTCTAGGCGGCAGCCGCGATCGTCAGCGGGGCGCCAACTTGCTGCAAGACTCCTGCGCGGATGGCTATCAATGGGCCTGTACGCGGCTCACCGAGTATGGCCTCTGCGGCGCCTGGCGAATGGCGAAATCGACTGAGGGCGGCGAGACGTCCGAGTGGCTGCTCTGCGAGCGTCTTTCACGCGGCCTCAACGTCTTTGACTGAGCGTCATCCCGGCGGCGATTTCGGCGGGCGTGACTTACGGCGCAACTCCATTTCACCCGCGAAACGAGTGTGCTCTTAGCAACACACCTTTTGGCAGAAGCGCCACGGGCACGTTCCCCTGTGGCGCGAAATTTGCTTACCTGTCCTGGGGACAGAAGGATGGGTGACAAGATGAAACGATTCAGAACGATTCGGTTTTCGCAGCGCACAGACGCAACAGAGCAAAAAGAGCCAACGATCTTAGATCATGGCGACCCGGTGACGGTGAAACTGACCCGCGAAATCCAAGAGCGAAAGCGTCGTCTGCGCCTAAGTGCGAGCCATCCGGCCGGCCTTTAATCGCCGTCCCAACCGAACACATCTTCTAGTCCGACGCCGAAGACGCGCGCGATGCGAAACGCGCTTTCGAGGCTCGGTGAATACTTGCCTTGCTCAATGGCGATCACGGTTTGCCGTGTGACGCCTATTTCTTTGGCCAACGCCGACTGGCTCATCTGATCATGTGCCTCGCGCAATTCCTTGACGCGATTGGTGATGGGCGGACGTTTGGCCATGCTTAGATTGCCCGATTGTAGCTGAAGACTTGCCAGCCGGCTCGTGCCAACTCGCTGATCACAAGTGCCGCAACCAAAGAGTGAAACAAAATGGCCGCGTTCGCATGGAAGAACCAGGCCGCCATACACACGAATATCAGAGCCGACATGGCATGCCCTTGCACGCCTTCGGCTTTCATCCGGATGAGACGGTCGCGCTCATCGCCGGACGGGGCATAAGTGGTTTCAGGATCCGCTTTTAGTTTACGCGCGCCCGGCAGCATGGCCAGCATAGAGACGCAAAATTGAAGGGCTATATAGCCGAGCCAAACCACCAGACTCGGTGCAACCAAACTGCCTGCGGCGAGCGATTGCCAGGTGACGATCGAAAAATAGAACCCGCCGCCGATCAGTGTACCAATGGCCAGAATGATGGTGTTTCTTTCCCAAAATGACATGGTTCAAACTCCTCTGCGATAGTACCAAATGGTCAGGGCGTACTCGGCGACCTGACTGAGCACTAAGCCGAAAACAATCGCGTGGAACAGCATGTTCCCGTGCGGGATCACGGCATACGCCATGATCGATACGATACAGCAGACACCGAGCAATGCCCCGCTCAGATTGCCCGCGCGTCGGACCACGATCCGGTCCCGCTCATCCTCTGGCGCGCTGGCATCACTCAGATTACCAATCGCCGCCACGGCGTGTCCAAAAATCGCGATTGCGACGATAATCACCACCGCGATGCTCATCCCCACGCCGTTCGGTGGCGGGATATCCTGTAAGGCCACAGCCGCCCCATAAATCGACAGTGCATAAAACGCGCCTGAGACAAGCAGCGCCAGGATCATCACCCAGGCAGACTTTTCTTGAAAGGTCATCGAAATTCGCTCCATGTCAAAAATCTTGTACATAGAGCATGTAGTAAAACATTTTTGACATGTCAAATATTTTTTACTCAACGCGCCATTCCCCTTTGACACCAGCGCTGTGAGTGTTACCTCCCGGCCCTCAACCAAGGAGCCCTGAACCCATGAGTGATCTCCAAACGCTCGCAGAAACCGCAAAAGCCTGGCCGTTCGAACAAGCGCGCGCCTTGCTCAAACGCCTGCGCAATTTGGAGAAACAGGGCAAACCGAAACAAGGCCCCGTCGTTTTCGAGACTGGCTACGGCCCCTCCGGCCTGCCGCATATCGGCACGTTCGGCGAAGTCGTGCGGACGACCATGGTGAAGACAGCTTTCGAAGCGCTCACGGGTGGCGATTTTGAAACCAAGCTGATCTGTATTTCGGATGATATGGACGGCATGCGGAAAATCCCGCCAACAGTGCCAAATCCCGAAGCGCTCGAAGCCTATATGCAGATGCCACTCACCAAAGTGCCAGATCCATTTGGCACGCATGAGAGCTATGGCGCCCACATGGGATCTCGCTTGCGCGCTTTCCTCGATAGTTTTGGCTTCGAATATGAATTTCTGTCCGCCACGGACTGTTACACAGACGGCACGTTCGATCCGATGTTGCTGCGGAGCTTGGAAAAGTTTGATGAGATTATGGGGGTGATGCTGCCGACGCTCGGCGCAGAGCGGCAAGCGACCTACTCCCCATTCCTCCCAATTTCACCAACCACGGGGCGCGTGCTTTACGTACCCATGAAAGCGACGGACCCGAAAGCCGGCACGATCACGTTTGAGGATGAAGACGGCACTGACGTGACCGTTCCCGTCACGGGCGGGCGCACCAAACTGCAATGGAAGCCGGATTTCGGCATGCGCTGGGCCGCCCTTGGCGTCGATTTCGAAATGTTTGGCAAGGACCATCAGGACAATGCGCCCATCTATTCCAAGATCACGCGCATCCTCGGCTGCCCGCCGCCGCAGCAATATGTCTATGAACTCTTCCTGGATGAGAAAGGCGAGCGGATTTCGAAAACGAAGGGCAATGGCTTAGCAGTCGAGGAGTGGCTGAAATATGCGCCGCAGGAAAGCCTGTCGCTCTATCAATTCCAAAAACCACGCGTGGCGAAGAAACTCTATTTCGACGTCATCCCAAAAGCGGTGGACGAGTATCTGACCTTCCTTGAGAAATTCCCGAACGAAGAACCAAAAGCGCAAATCGGCAATCCGGTTTGGCATATACATGGCGGAACGCCGCCGGCGGAAACCTCGCCGGTCAGTTTTGCGCTTTTGCTGAACCTGGTCAGTGTCGCCAATGCGGAAACCCGTGATCAGCTCTGGGGCTATATCTCGCGCTATGCGCCAGGCGCGTCGGCGGAGACACATCCTCTGCTCGATACACTCGCGGGCTATGCGATGGCCTATTATCGCGACTTCGTGGAGCCGACCAAATCCTATCGCGCGCCAGACGAACAAGAACGCGCCGCGATGGCCGATCTTGCCGGGCGCTTACGGGCTTGGGACGGCCCGGTGGATCAGGGCGAGCTGCAGACTGCGGTCTTCTCTGTCGGCAAAGAGCATGAATTTGAGAATCTAAGAGGTTGGTTCCAAGCCTTGTACGAGGTGCTGCTCGGTCAAAGCCAAGGCCCGCGCTTTGGCGGCTTCATCGCGCTCTATGGGGTCGAGGAAACCGCAACGCTGATTGAGGAAGCGTTGGCGCGTGATTAATCAAGCTCGACATTCCCTTGCCGAGCAAAATTAATTGATGCTATTAAAACAAAGACAATAAAACCGGTTCCCGCAACATGGGTAACGGCAAGCAATTGCGTCGGCGCTTTCAGGTTCAATGGGGTGAGGAGTGAATATGACAGACAGCACGTTTAAAATATTGCCTGAATCTGGAGAGGGGAAGATACCCTCCAACCTTATCCCAAAACACAGCTTCACGACGCCGGAAACAGACGAGACGACGATCCCCTTTTACCGCGCCGAAGATGGCTCGGTCTCCGCTGGAATTTGGGAATGCCCACCATGCAAACTTGAGATTGAAAGCTATCCCGTTAACGAGATGATGACCATCATTTCGGGATCTTTGACAATGACCAATTCTGATGGCGTCGAAGAAACATTTGGCCCCGGTGAGGTCGTGTTCGCATCCAAGGGGGCGCATATGGTTTGGCACATCACCGAGCGCCTGAAAAAATACTTCATGACATCCGTTTAGCCTTTATCACAGAAGGGATAAGCGCGTGCCCGAACAGCCTTTTTTAGAAGCCCTCCTCGATGTCTATCATGGCGAACAGTTCGGCGAAGCCTTCTTTGAAGCGCTGTTGCCGTATGCCGAGGATGCAGAGCAACGCTATGTTTTAGGCTCCCTGTTGCAACTTGAGTCTGAGGGCAAAGCGATCATGCGACCGGTGCTGACCAAGCTCGGACTTTCGCTTGAAGAAGACCCCGGCTCGCGGCCGCGCGGCCTATCGTCCTCAGAGATGTTGCGTGAGATGTCCTGGACCGAGAAGTTTGACGCTGTGGCGCGCGGCATTCGGGCCCGCGGATTGCCGCAATATGAGGAACTCGCAACGCTCGTCTCCGCCGAAGAAGATGCAGAAGCCTTCGCATTGGCCAAGTTCATGGGCGAACATGAGCGTGCCATCCTGGCTGCGTCGGAACACCTTGCCGCTGCGCGTCCAAATGCCATCGCGCCGGTTGTCGAGATTCTCCATTTTCCGCTCGTCAAACCAGCCATTTGAACCCGGAGCATCGATTGCATGCTCTAACCCTTGGAGACTGATTTTGGATCCTAGTTTACCGCTTTATTCAGCTTATCTGGGCGCCTTTCTTATCATGCTTCAGACCGTGCTGGCCGCTCTGGTCGGCGGCTATCGCGGGCGCAACCGAAAGAGCATCGGGCACAGCGATGATGCGACCCTCGAGCGCAAAGTGCGACGTCACGCCAATATGACGGAATACGCCCCGATATTTCTTGCGGTTCTCACGCTGTACGAAATCATCGCGGGTCAAACGGTCATCATTCTTTCGCTCGCAATCGTGTTTGCGCTGGCCCGTCTATTCCATATGATTGGGTTCTCCTCGTCGGCGGGGTCGCACCTCGAGCAAGCCGCTGGCGGGCGGTTGATGTTTGTCTTCGCGAGGATGCTCGGCGCGGGACTGACGCTCTTATCGTCGCTGGCGCTTGCCGGCTTTTTGATTTGGCATTTGACATCCAGGTGAACGAAAAGGTCAGCGCTAGTCGGTTAAGGTTTCGCAGAGCGCCGCCAACTCACCGCATGTCGCGACCAAGCGCGCAATGTCCTGATCGCGCGACAAGCGGTGATCGCCATCCTTAATCAAATTGAAGACCAAATCCTCGCTGGCCAGTGCGTCAACGAGCCGAAAGGCGTGTTCCCAAGGCACATCCGGGTCTTGCATGCCTTGCAGGATCCGGATCGGACAGGTCAAATCAACCGGTGCATCTAAGAGCGCCCATTGGGCGCCATCCTCGATCAAGGCGCGCGTGATCGGATAAGGATCACCATAGTCTGAAGGCCGGAGCGTTCGGCCCTGCTCCATAATCTCAGTTTGTTGTTCAGCGCTAAACTCTGGCCACATCAGCTTTTGCGTGAAGTCCGGCGCGGGTGCGATCAGAACCATCGCAGCAACCCGCGGTTTTAACGCCAAAGCCGCGAGCAGCGCCATCCAGCCACCCATGCTCGACCCCACCAAAACCAACGGCCCTTTCGTAAACGCTTCAATCGCCGCCAAAGCATCTTCGCGCCATGCCGAAATCGTTCCGTCCTCAAATGCCCCGCCAGAGACACCATGCCCCGAATAATCGAATGCGAGAAAGCCGTGCCCCTGCTCTTTCGCCCAGGCTTCCAGGACCATCACTTTGGTGCCCGTCATGTCCGACTTGAATCCAGACAACCAGACATACGTCAGGCCAGTCTGCGGCGGGGTATAGCGATAGGCCAAACGGCGGCCTTGGGGTGAGACAAAGTCTTGCGGGTCCATGCGGCACCTCCTTTGCTCGCTCTACTGCATCTGGTCGCGACGTGAGGCAAGTTCAGCATTTCAATACGCCGCCAAATCAGTCACACTCGCGCCATGAGCGAATCGTCTTGGCCAAATCTCTATGGGAAGACCATCCTGCAAGTCATCCCCGATTTGTCGGCTGGCGGCGCTGAGCGCACGACGGTGGAAATGGCCGAAGCCATCACCAAGGCGGGGGGACGCGCTTTGGTCGCAAGCGAAGGCGGACGGCTCGAGCCCAATCTACGCGCGGCTGGCGGTCAATTGATCGAGATGAATGTCGCCAGCAAAAACCCAATCACCGTGCGCGGCAACGTTAAGCGCTTCGAGACGCTGATCATCGAAGAAAAGATCGATCTCATCCATGCGCGCTCACGCGCCCCGGCTTGGAGCGCTTATGAAGCGACGCAGCGCGCCAGCATTCCATTCGTGACGACCTATCACGGCGCCTATAGCGGTGAGACCGGGCTGAAAAAGCGCTACAATTCCGTGATGGCCAAAGGCGATTTGGTGATTGCAAACTCTGACTGGACCGCGGCGCATGTCGCCAGTGTGCATGAGATTTCGCTGGATAAGATCGTCACCATCCCGCGCGGCGTCGATTTCGAAACGTTCAATCCGGCCAGCGTCACCCAAGAGCAAATCAAAGCCGTGAGCTCAGAATGGGGGCTCAACGCGAATGACCAACGGATCCGCCTTGTCCTGCCGGGCCGCCTCACATCTTGGAAAGGCCAAAGCCTCGCCATCGATGCCTTCGGCGCGCTCGATCCGGTCGAACGGGCGGGGCTGCATTTGATCCTGCCGGGCGACGCACAAGGGCGGGACAAATATGTCCGCGAGCTGGAAGACAAAATCATAGCCCATGAGCTTGGCGGGACTGTCTCAATCGTGGGGCATACCAGCGATATGGCTGCCGCCTATCTGCTCGCAGATATTGTCATGGCGCCATCGACGCGTCCTGAAGCCTTTGGCCGGGTCGCCGCGGAAGCCTCTGCCATGGGCAAACCGGTTATTGTCGCCGACCATGGCGGACAGCGCGAAACCGTCATCGAAGGCGAGACCGGCGTGCGCGCTGAGCCTGGTTCCATCGAGTCGCTCGCGGCCTGTATTCGTATGCTGGTCAACCTCGGTCCGGACTCACGCGCCGCGCTCGGCGCAGCCGGTCAGGCCTATATTCGTGAAAATTACAGCAAAAAGCAGCTTCAAACGGCGACGCTAGACGTGTATGCGCGATTGCTTCTGAACAATGAGTCAGTTGAAAAATTGACCGTTTAGAGGCATATTAGCCCCGCAAACACTGGCAACCAAGGAGAATAGCCATAGCCCGCAGACCATACGGCCGCCCAGAGCGCGCCAAACCAACTGGCCCCCGCACCAATCGCGACATCCGCGCCTCGCGCGTTCTGCTGATTGATGAAAATGGCGAGAAACAAGGTGAGATGCCGATCGAGGCCGCTTTGGACGCCGCACGCGAAGCCGGTATGGACCTCGTAGAGGTATCCCCCAATCAAGAGGTTCCGGTCTGTAAGATCGTTGACTATGGCAAGATGCGCTATGAAGCGCAGAAGAAAAAAGCTGCCGCTAAGAAAAAGCAGAAAACTCAAGAGCTTAAAGAGATTAAGTTCCGCCCAAACATCGACAATCACGACTATCAGGTGAAAGCCAAGAAGATCGCTGAATTCTTCGAAAAGGGCGACAAAGTCAAAATCACGCTCCGCTTCCGCGGCCGTGAAATGGCGCACCAGCATCTCGGCATGGAAGTGCTGCAACGGGTGAAAGAAGAGTTTGACGAGCAAATGAAAGTCGAACTCGAGCCAAAGCTTGAAGGTCGTCAAATGACGATGGTGATGGCGCCGCGGTAAATGAAGGCGAAGCAGGGACGCCATTTCAATAGAAGTGATGGTTACGTCGAACTGTTTCCACTGCTGAGGATATTTCGAGGAAAGAGGATTCCACTCACTCAGTTTTCCGCAGCAACTGTTTGGGGGATGGAAACAGTGATCTTCCCCAAAATCGGCCTTACTCTGCATAGCACCGATTGCGATGTGTTCTTCAATGAATGGGAAACAGGGTTCGCTAACGCGCAAGACCATTTTCGACTGGATCGACAGCTTCCCAAAGACTGGTATTCGCGAGCGGAGCATGGCGAACAGTTTCGGATCGAGTTGGCTGAAGACTCAGCTTGATTTCCCCCTCCATTTGCGCTTAAACCCGCGCTTCCGCAGCGGCCGGGCCGAAAACGGCATGCCTGGTTGCTCTAAATGACTAACTTAAGAGCCTTCGTGCTCGACAGGAGATCGAAATGCCGAAGATGAAGACCAAGAAGGCCGCTGCAAAGCGGTTCAAGATCACGGCTTCCGGAAAACTGAAGCACGGCGTCGCAGGTAAGCGCCACCGTCTGATCAGCCACAACGGAAAGTATATTCGCCAAAACCGCGGCACGGAAGTTGTTGCCAAGGCGGACACCCAGCGTGTCATCAAAAAGTTTCTGCCGAACGGCCTGAAATAATCCTTTTAAACCGCTGATCCCGGCCAGAGCGAAGCGATTGTGCCGGGATGATCTGAACCGAATTTGAAGTAAGGAGCCTCCTCATGGCCCGTTCACGGAATAAAGTGCCTGCAAAGGCCCGTCACAAAAAGATTTTGAAAGCCGCAAAAGGCTATCGCGGCGCGCGGTCGAAACAGTTCCGCACCGCAACTGCTGCGGTCTGGAAAGCCGGCCAATATGCTTATGTCGGCCGTAAAGTTAAGAAGCGCAGCTTCCGCAGCCTGTGGATCCAGCGCATCAACGCAGCTGTACGCGAGCACGATGCGGACATGACTTATAGCCGTTTCATCGGCGGTCTTGGCAAAGCCGGGATCGAGATGGACCGCAAAGTGATGTCTGATCTTGCAATCAAAGAACCTGCCGCTTTTGGCGCCTTGGTGGAGAAAGCCAAGGCCGCCCTGGCTTAACAACCAGGTTCACACCTTAGTCTTTCTCCGCTAATCCGACCGCTTCAAGCGGGGTCGGACCGGCCCCGTTTGTCTCCAAACCAGACCAACGGGGCTTTTCATGTCCGACATTCAAACCATCGAAACCGAAGCGCTCAAAGCGATTGATGGCGCTGACGATCTCGCCGCGCTGGATAGCGTCCGCGTGGCGGAGCTCGGGAAGAAAGGCCGCGTCTCAGGCCTGATGAAAACGCTGGGTAAAATGAGCCCAGAAGAACGTCAGGATATGGGGCCGAAGCTGAATGCGCTGAAGACCCGCGTCGCCGATGCCGTTGAGGCGCGCAAAGCGGTCCTAGAAGACGCAGCCCTTGAAGCGCAGCTGGCGACCGAAAAGCTCGACATGACGCTGCCGCCTCTGCCAGAGCATGTCGGCGCGCTGCACCCTGTGATGCAGGTCTTCGAAGAAGTTGCGGCAATTTTCGGCGATATGGGCTTCTCGGTCGCGGAAGGCCCCGACATCGAAGACGACTGGCACAATTTCACCGCTCTGAATTTCCCAGAAGGTCACCCGGCGCGTGAAACGCACGACACCTTCTTCATGGAAGCCCCAGAAGGCGGTGATCCGAAAGTGCTGCGCACGCATACATCACCGGTTCAGATCCGGACCATGACCAATCAGAAGCCGCCGATCCGTGTGCTCGCGCCCGGCCGCGTCTATCGCAATGATTGGGATGCGACGCACACGCCCATGTTCCATCAGGTCGAAGGCCTTGTGATTGAGAAAGGCATCCATATGGGGCACTTGAAAGGCTGCCTCATCGACTTCGTCAAAGCTTTCTTCGAAGTGGACGAAGTGGAAGCCCGCTTCCGCCCGCACTTCTTCCCGTTCACTGAACCAAGTGCGGAAATGGATGTGAAATACACCAAAAAAGGCGATACGATCGAAATCGGCGCCGGCGACCGTTGGATGGAAATCCTCGGCTCAGGCATGGTGCATCCAAATGTCTTGAAAAATTGCGGCATTGATCCTGATGAATATCAAGGCTTTGCCTTTGGCATGGGCATCGACCGCTTGGCGATGCTGAAATATGGCATGCCGGACCTGCGCCCCTATTTCGAAGCTGATGCCGCCTGGACGCGCCATTATGGCTTCCGGCCTTGGCTGACCCCAAGCGTGAGCGGTGGGCTGAGCTAGTGATCGCGCCGAGCACATATGAAGGTCTAAAGACGTTCCAGTTTGGGGATAGCCCTGAACTTGCCGATCGTCTTGCCGCGCTGGTGGTTGCCGGCGTGAAGACTGGAACGTGCTCAGCGGCCGTCCACGGACCGGACGCCGAGATCGGCGAACGCCAGGTCTGTCTGAATGGGGCTGGGCTGCCAGTCTGCGAAATCGAGACCATCTCGATGGAAACCCTCGCTTTCGAAGATATCACACCCGAACAGGCCGCGCTCGAAGGCGAAGGCGATCTCTCTTATCGCTTTTGGCGTGAATCTCATATCGACTATTATAAGCGAGAAGGCACCTGGCAGCCGGACATGGATGTGATTTTCGAGACATTCCGGGTGACCCGAGTCTTAGATCAAGCATTCGCAGATCTCGCACCAGATGCTGTCAAAGCCGAGCGGGCAGATGCCCGTGCAAACGGCTATAACGCATTGGGAGGCGGTCATGGGTAACGGAAACAAAGTCGAATTCTTAGTCGCAATTTGCGCGCTGATAACATCGGCGATGGCGGTCTATATGGCATGGGACCAAGGCAGTGTAATGCGGGCGCAGCAGCACGGGGCTGTCTTCCCAGTCCTGCAAATTGACGGCTTCGCCGAAGATAGCGGCCGCGCGACATCACTCGGCATTAATGTCCGAAATAGCGGCGTCGGCCCCGCTTTGGTCGAGTCCGTCGACTTTTTTGTCAATGATCAAAAGACGGAGCGGTTTGATACCTATTTGGAGACGCTGCCGATCGGATACGACCTCTCCTATGCCGCCATCTCGGGTCGCGCTTTAGCCCCCGGTGAGACGGTAACCGCCATTTCGATCCGTTGGCCAAACAACGCATTCGACCGCAGCATCATCAGCCGTATTCAAGAGGATTCAGATTCCTGGTCACTCGAAATTTGTTATTGCTCCGTTTTCAAACGTTGCTGGAAGACGACTGAAATCGGTCAGTCTCGCGCGCAACCGACCTCGAGCTGCCAACGCAAAGAAGGCGACATTTTCGAAGCCCTGGGCGAACCTCGCTTTGCTCCTCCTCCCACCGCTTATCAGACCGAATAAGAGTTTTATCGATGAAATTTCCCCTCTCTTGGTTGAAAGACTATCTCGCGACCTCTGCATCGTTGGAGGAGATCTTAGGCTATATGCTGAAAGCTGGCCTCGAGGTCGAGGAGGTCACCAACCCTGCGGAAGACCTCAAGGCCTTCACGGTCTGTAAGGTCAAAGCCGCGGAGCCGCATCCGGACGCGGATAAGCTGCGCGTCTGTACGGTCGATACGGTCGATGGCGAAAAGCAAATCGTGTGCGGCGCACCCAACGCACGGGCTGGCATGACCGCGATTTACGCCCCGCTCGGCGCTTACATCCCTGGCCTCGATTTCAGCCTGGATAAGAAGCCCCGCAAGATCCGCGGCGTCGAAAGCTCAGGCATGATGTGTTCGACCAAAGAGCTGAATGCCGGCGAAGACCATGATGGGATCGCCGATCTCGATGATGCGATCAAACTCGGTACGCCTGCAGCCGACGCGCTCGGTCTCAACGACCCTGTGATCGATTTCGAAGTCACGCCAAACCGCGCCGATTGGCTGGGCGTCAAAGGCATTGCACGGGATCTCGCAGCCGCGGGCGCAGGTGCATTCATCGACGACCCGGTGCGCAAAGTCAGCGGCGCATATGACTGCCCTATTCAAATTGAGGTCGATGATCCAGACGCCTGCCCCGTCTTCGCGGGGGCGCTGATCCGCGGTGTCAAAGACGGCCCGTCCCCAGATTGGTTGCAAGCGCGCCTGACGGCGATCGGCATCACGCCGAAATCGCTCCTGGTTGACGTCACAAACTATATCTCGATCGATCGCGCCCGTCCGCTGCACGCCTATGACGCGGCCAAGCTACGAGGACCCATTCGCGCGCGGCTCGGTAAAGATAGCGAACACTTGGTTGCTCTGGACGGTAAGACCTATCAGATCAATTCCGAGATGTGCGTTATCGCCGATGATAGCGGCACGATCGGGCTTGGCGGCGTCATGGGCGGCGAAAGCACAGCTGTGTCCGACACGACGACCGACGTGTTCATTGAAAGCGCTTGGTTTGATCCTCTACGCACCGCCCGCACAGGCCGCACAACGGGCATCATCTCAGATGCACGATATCGGTTTGAGCGCGGCGTCGACCCCAATTCCTGCATTGAAGGCGTGCAGCTCGCGCTTCGCTTGATCACAGAATATGGCGGCGGCGAGCCGTCCAAAATCTCTGTCGCCGGCGAAGCGCCGCGGCGCGATGAACCGGTTGAATTTTTCAAGCGCGATGTCGCGCGCATAACAGGCTTGGATATTAAGCCTGCGGCGATGAAGAAGACGATGAAGGCGCTCGGCTTCGGCATTGAAGATACAGGCGAAACTTGGCTCTTAAAGGTGCCGAGCTGGCGCTTCGACATCGAGCAGAGCGCTGATCTGGTGGAAGAGATCGCGCGATTGGAAGGCTTCGATGCCTTGCCCACCACCTCGCTGCCCCCCCTTGAGGGCGCGACGCGCGTGGTGACGACGCCCATCCAGGACCGGGTTCGCACAGCACGGCGAACGCTTGCCTCGCGCGGCTTCTTAGAAGCAGTCACTTGGAGCTTCATGCCGAAGCCGTTCGCTGAGATGTTCGGCGGTGGGTCTGCGGAGCTCACCGTCGCAAATCCCGTTGCCAGTGAACTCAATCAGATGCGTCCAAGCATCATTGCGAACTTGGCACTTGCCGCTCAACGCGGCGCCGATCATGGCGAACGAGATGTCCGCTTGTTCGAAGCGGGTCCGATCTATCTCAGCGATGGTCCGAAAGACCAGCGCACGGTCGTGGCAGCGCTCGTGCGCCCAGTGAAAACTCGTCACTGGAGTTCGGCGCCAGCCTATGATGCTTATGCCGCGAAGGCAGATCTCGACGCTGTGCTCAATGCGATCGGTCAGCCGGCAAGCCGTTTCCAAATCGATACGCCGAAGCAAAACCATTGGCATCCTGGACAAGCGGCGTGCTTGAAGCTCGGCCCCAAAGTTACGGTCGCGCATTTCGGCGCTTTGCACCCGCGCGTGCTGAAAGCCTTGAAGGTGGACGGACCGATTTTCGCTTTTGAGCTCAATCTCAACGCGCTGCCGCAGATGAAAGCGAAATCGACCAAGACCAAACCGGTCTTCCAGAAAGCTGACCTCACGCCGGTCCGACGCGACTTTGCATTCGTCGTTGGCGCGGACACGAGTGCGGCCGCGATTGTGAAAGCCGCGCAAGGGGCAGATAAATCGCTCGTCTCGGCGGTCGATGTGTTCGACGTGTATCAAGGCGCTGGAATCGAACCAGACCAAAAGTCCGTTGCCATCGAAGTGACACTCCAACCCCGCGGCGAAACTTTGAAAGATCAAGAGATTGATGCGATTTCGCAGAAAATCGTAGCCGCCGTCGCCAAATCAACTGGCGGTGTGCTACGCAGTTGATCGGAGACAGGGGAAAGAGACACGTATGGTTTCGCATCATGTGGTGACAAGCGTGGGGTTGCGGAAGCGGCTCTATACACAGCTCGAGCCAGATGCACGTGCGCGGTCTGGGCTGTCCCCGCTCAACACATTCATTTTTGCTTTGGTCTTGCTGAGCTTTTTGGCGCTCGCTTTGGAAACCGAAGAGACGATTGGACCCGCGTGGCGCGCGGTGATCGACTATTTAAATGTTACCATCGTTGCGGTCTTCGCGATTGAATATGTGGTTCGTGGTTGGGTTGCTGGCGAAGACCCAAGATATCGTGGGTTTACAGGGCGATTGCGATACATCTTTACGCCGTACGCGATTGCTGATCTCGTCGCTTTCCTCCCCGAGCTCTTGTGGATCTTATTGACCCCAGAGGGCGTTGGCGACGATGTGCTCATCATCCTACGCGTCTTACGATTAGCACGCTTGATAAAGATCGCGCGCTTTGTGCCCGCCTTCGATGTCCTCGGCGCAACCGTGGAACGCGCTGGGACCCAGCTTCTCACCACGCTGGCAATGGCGCTCGCCTTGGTCTACGTTTCGGCCGTGGCGCTTTACTTTGTTGAAGGGGTTGGCGGACAGCAGCAAGAGAGCTTTGCCTCCATCCCTAGGGCGCTCTGGTGGGCTATTGCGACCTTGACGACGGTTGGATATGGCGACGTCTATCCTGTGACGGGGCTGGGTCGCATATTCGCGTCGGTCATTGCTTTGGCGGGGATTGGCGTGGTCGCGCTTCCCGCCGGTGTCTTCGCCAGCGCCTTCTCAGACGAATTGCGAGAGCGCGAGATTAAAAAGCTCAAAGAGCGTGTCGAAGAAGTCGAAACTGAGAATGAAGAACTCGAGGCCGAGAACGAGGAATTAGAGGCGGAAAACGAGGAGCTGGAATCGGAACGAGGCTCCGATCCAAGCGCATCCACCTAAGACACAAGCCTTAGCGTTCGCTCATCCGTATTCACCAATTGTGGGCGACCAAGCCAGTAGCCTTGGATCTGATCAGCGCCCAGCACGGCCATTCGGGCCGCGAATTCTTGCGTCTCGATTCCCTCAACACATGAGACGAAACCAAGCTGTTTGGCCAGGCGGATTGCGGCGAGCAGGATGCGTTTGCTTTGCTCACTCTTGTCAGATTTACGAACAAAGCTCTGGTCAATTTTGAGCTTATCCAAGGGCAAAGTATCCAGCATCGAGAGTGACGAGTACCCCGTACCAAAATCATCGAGCGCGATTTCTATCCCCAGTGACCGCGCTTCCTGTAGAATGGCGATGTTTCGCTCGACGTTTCGGAAGGCAACTTCCTCCGTAATCTCGATCGTAATCGAACTCGGGCTGACATTGTGGCGCTCAAGCACACAGACGAGGGTCTCAAGGAAATCAGACGCGATCAGTTGAGCTGGCGAGACATTGACAGCTAAGCGCAGGTCTCTGAGGTCAAGATGTGTGAGCGCTTCATCTAAGGTGACCCAGAGCATCTCATTTAGGAGACCAAGCTTCTCCGCGATGGGAATGAAGTCATTCGGATTTGGATCACGCTCAAAGACGCTATTGGTCCAACGCGCGAGCAATTCATAGGCGACGATCTCGCGTGTTTTAGCATCGGCAATTGGCTGGACCGCTGCTTTGATTTGACCGTTCTTAAGCGCCGACTTTAATTCAAGCTCAAGCGTCGAACTGGCCAAGGCCGCACTATCGATGCGAGGATTAAACAGCGCCCATCGCATCCGATTGCCCTTGGCGCGTCTCATTGCGGTATCAGCGGATCGCAAAAGGCCGCTCAGCGTTTGCTTAAGCGTGTCGCCTTCAGCAAAGCCAATGGAAGCTCCAATCGACAGCATGCCTGCTTCCCAACGAATGTCATTAGTGATTTGGGCATGCAAAAATTCGATCTGTTGTTCAATCGGCTCGTGCTGAACACTTGGGTGGAACAGAACCGCAAACTCATCGCCGCCCAGTCGCGCCGTCGCCGCCACAATTGGCAGCTCATCAATCCGCTTGGCAACGGTCTTCAAGACTTCATCGCCCACCGCGTGACCATATTGGTCGTTGAGCGGCTTAAAATGATCAAGATCAATGAAAGCGATGCTGATGCTGGGCTGCAATTTCCAATGATGGCGGAGGGCATCCATGAAGGCGCGTCGGTTCATCAATCCCGTCAGACCGTCTGTCGACGCCAGTGTCTCTTTCTCGACAATCAGCGCTTTTAATCGTCGGTCCGCCATCGCGCGGGCCAGGGACACAACCGCCAAGCCTAAGAATGAAAAGCCTGAAACCGCTGCCAACATGAGACTAAAGGCCTGGTGATCGGTCTGCGTCCAAGCGCCATCGAGCTCAACGGTAACATACTCACAGACGAAGATGTAAACGCAAACCGCTTGGATCGGCGTCAATAGAAATTGCAGGCGATGGTGAAGAATGAGCGCCACCAAAAGCGGAACGAAGAGGATTAAAGGCAGATCGAAGAGCCCGACTTCTCCGTTCACGGCTTCAACGAAAGTCGCCGACCAATAGACAACAAACATCGTCAACAAACTGGTATAGAGCACGAATTTGGTGTGGTAATTTCTGTGCGCGCTGAGCGTAATCGCCGTCAATGCGGTGAGATAGATTCCGACCTCGACGAACACCATAGACGTGAATTCATCCATGATCGCGAACATCGCGACCACGAAAACGTTCACAGCGATGCCAAGCAGACCCGTCCAGAAGGCAAGCAACCGGAACCGCTCTGACAGACTCCCTTCCGTATCGCTTCTATATGGCGCACGTTTCATCATGCGCCCACTGTATCAAGGTGAGATAAAAATCTATTTTGAGTTGTATTTGTAAATCGCACGCTGCCGTTAGGGGTTTGTTATCGTTCTGAACGCTTGAAAATCTTTAGTTTCCAGAATTTCGAGGCACCCGAACAGGTCGAGTTTAACTGTAATCCGCGATCCGGCTCAGCAAGCGTCCACGAAACTCAAAGAAGCTCGCGCCACGAATTTTGACGGTTTCACCGGCACGTACGCCATTCGGCAAATCGACGGCAGCTTTGCCTTCAAATTCGATTTCGGCGGCGGCTTTGCCTTCGCCGACCGTGATTGAGATTAAACGTTGGCGGCGATAAGAGAATGCATTGCCAGACAAGCGCGCCACTTCGCCCATTTGCTCACGCCCTTCCAAACGCATGGATTGGCTCGCATTGGAGATGTTTTCGAACACGACGTCTTCCGTCACACAGTCCAACATGCCCTCGATATCGCGGTCATTGTAGCTTTTGATATAGCGATTGATGATATCTTCATGCATTTCAGCCAACTCCTTGCCGCTGTCGCGAGCCCCTCAGCTATAGATCGCATGTCATAGATTATTTTCAACAGATGCGTTCAGTTGCACTGCAACACGAGCCGTGACATAGGAGCGGACTGTTTAAACCAAAGGAGACGAGCAATGGCTTTGCGCGTGGCAGTTGTAGGAGCAACCGGTAATGTTGGACGGGAATTGTTCAACATTATGGATGAGCGCAACTTCCCGGCGGATAAGGTTCATGCCGTGGCCTCCCGTCGGTCGCTGGGACGCAAATGCTCTTATGGTGACCGGACCGTGATCTGCGAAGATCTCAACGAATTTGACTTCAGCCAAGTCGACATGGTGCTAATGTCTGCTGGCGGTAGCGTCTCGAAAGAATGGGCCCCAAAAATTGCCGCTGCAGGCGCAATTGTTATCGACAATTCAAGCGCTTGGCGCATGGACCCTGAAGTCCCTTTGGTTGTGCCTGAAGTGAATGGCGAAGCCGTACTCGGCTATGGCAAGAAGAACATCATCGCCAATCCCAACTGCTCGACCGCGCAATTGGTCGTTGCATTGAAGCCGCTGCATCAAGCCGCCGGTATCAAGCGCGTCGTCGTTTCAACCTATCAGTCGGCGTCTGGGGCCGGCAAAGCGGGTATGGACGAGTTGTGGACGCAAACCAAAGGTATGTTTGTCAATGACGCGCCAACGCCTGACGTGTTCTCGAAGCAAATCGCCTTCAATGTGATCCCTCAAATTGACGTGCCTATGGAAGATGGCTCGTTCAAAGAAGAGTGGAAAATGCGGATGGAGACCAAAAAGATTGTCGATGAGTCGATCGAATTGGTCGCCACATGTGTTCGGGTTCCAGTCTTTGTCGGTCACTCTGAAGCGGTCAATGTTGAGCTCGAAGATCCATTGAGCGTCGAAGATGCCCGCGAATTGTTCCGGAATGCGGATGGCGTGCAACTGATCGACAATATTGAAGATGATCAATTCATCACGCCGGTTGATTGCGTCGGTGAGTGGGCCAGTTATGTCAGCCGCGTGCGCAAAGACCCTACGGTTAAGAATGGTCTCATTTTCTGGAACGTATCCGACAATCTGCGCAAAGGCGCAGCGCTGAACGCCGTTCAGATCGGCGAAGAGCTCGTCAAGCGCGGCGTTTTAACGCCGGAACTCGAAACCGCTTAGCGACATGCCCAGGCTGCTATTTGTTTGCCTGGGCAATATTTGTCGGTCACCTGCCGCGGATGGCATTGCCCGGGCTATGGCCGCGCAATCTCAATTGGATTGGCTCATCGACAGCGCTGGAACGGGCGCTTGGCATGTGGGAGATCCGCCAGACCCACGTATGGTGGCGGCCGCTGCAAACCGACAGATCGACCTCAGCCCCTTGCGGGCAAGACAGGCCGTTCCGGATGATTTTCATCGCTTCGATCACATCTTCGCAATGGATCGCCAGAACTATCAGGATTTACAAAACATTCGGCCCGCAGATGCGCGCGGCTCGCTGCAGCTCTTTCTGCAAAATAGCGACGTCCCAGATCCCTATTATGGCGGACCGGACGGATTCGAACGCGTCTTGGATTTGGTCGAAGCCCGAATGAAAACCGTATTCGCCAGCCTAATGCCATAGGCCTGCAAAAACAGGTCTACGCTCGGCTTTTTCCGCTTGCATGGCCTGTCATTTTGCGGTTTATGGCGGCTTCGGCGGCGACATAGCCATCGACTTACCCATAGGACGCGGGCGTAGCTCAGGGGTAGAGCACAACCTTGCCAAGGTTGGGGTCGTGAGTTCGAATCTCATCGCCCGCTCCAATATTCACTACAGCTTCAGCGTTTGGCCCATTTTTTTCTGGGCAACGTTTGGGCAACGTCATCAAAGGGCGTTGCTCCGGACATTCTAGAAGATCCGACAGAAACGCATCGATCGCAGCAACGCACTGACCAAGATAAGCAGGGTCCATTGGCGCATATATCTCGGTGATCGAGTGCTCTTTCTTTTTGTGCC
>JBCBBY010000055.1:0-26780 GCA_038531195.1 Pseudomonadota bacterium | reverse complement strand
AATTCTTCAATACTGGCAGCGATTTGCTCGATCTGCTTTTCGCTATGCGTGCGCGCGTTTCGTTCATATGGCTGTATCCACTCACGTGGTTTCAGCACGACGTTTAGATCACGAATATTTAGCGCCATTCTGGCTCTCCTGATTTAGATCAGAAGAGTGTGGCTCATTCAGAGACGGTACTCATTCGCAATAAAGGGGGCTATTTATGTGAAGCGGCTATATTTTGAACCGTGCGCCAGGAATCCGCGCCGTAAAGGAAAGTCTTGGCGACTAGTCTCGCAGCGCGCTCCGCTGGCGTGGCCGTAACCTGATTTGGGTCCTCTTCACCATATAATATTTCATCTTCCGCGCTTAAATCACCCGCTTGAAGCACTTCGAACAGCCGGCGATATTCGCTCCCAATGATCATATTTTGCTGCCTAATGTAGGCTTCAGGCAATGGACGTCTTCCTTTCGGCTTTGGAATCTCTCCTGCGAGATGCTTGCAAACGTAATCCAGCACAGCGTCAGGCACCGGGACATCCCCACGGTTCTTGATCAATTCAGCGAGATCTTCTGCGGAGATGTACTCGTTATTCGCAATTTGCTTCTTTGGGCCATCAAAGTGCATCGCTTTGATGTGGGAGAATAAAGGGTCACTTTTTTCCGTCATAGAGCAACTCCCAAGCCGATATGCCGAGCGGTTTGGCTATCTTTTCAAGGATTTGAACAGATGGATTTCGGATGCCGCGTTCGACACCGCTTACATAAGTGCGGTGGATGCCGACTTTTAGCGCCAAACCCTCCTGCGAGTACCCCGCCGCATTACGGAAGTGTTTCAGATTTCGAGCGACAATCTTCCTGATATCCATCTACCAGTGATGCACAGAAAGAAGATTATTGATCTACAGAATATAAGTCTCAAATTTTGCTGGACTTCCCCTGAGTTCCAAGCATTGGTGGCGACACCGATAGGAGCTGAGCAGTATGCCAGAAACAGCACACTTTATTGATTCCAGCGCACGCGAGAAGCTGATCGAGCATCTTCTTATTGGGGCGCTCCAAAAACATCTCTGGAAACTCGGAATACGCGACTGTGAGGTTTTGCGCAGCGAAGTCGATAGCGCTGGGTATGACATTTTGCTCGTCGCTTGTGGAACTATGCGCCATGTTCAGCTGAAAGCCTCATATTTGGGTGCCAAAACAGCCCGCGTGTCGATCAACACACGCCTTGCTTAAAAATCGGGTGGGTGCGTGATCTGGGTCTGGTTTGATCCAGATACGCTCGAACTTGGACCGTTTCTATGGTTTGGGGGAGACCCTGGCGAGCAACTGCCCGATCTCGGAGATAAGACAGCCCGGCATAAGCGTCGGAATAAAGAAGGCCTTCGCCCGGAGCGCGCGAGAATTCGTGAGATTAACAAAGGACGGTTTGATCGTTTGGACGATATCCAGCAGCTCGCTAAGGCTCTGTTTGGTGCGTTCTAACGTCTATACGAGAGCATTAGGCGATAGTAGCTGGGAGGCTTAAATCGCCCTAAAGCGGACGCTCACTATTTCAAAAAATGCTACCGATTGCAGAGCCTATTTGAGCGATGGCTCGATTGCGGTCTTCAAACGAGGCATCTGTTTCCGTAATGTAGATGGCGACGATGATTGGGGTGGTCTCAGTTGGCCACATGACAGCGGCGATTGCTCGCGTTCCATTACCACCCGCGCCGGTACGGTCGGCGATCGCCCATGTTTGAGGGACAGCAGCTCGCAACAATGCATCGCCTACGCGGTTTCCCATGAGCCACGACTTTAGGCGATCTCGAGACTTCGCCGATAAGACTTCGTCTTCGACGAGTAGTGCCTTCAGCGTTGCAGCCATTGCTGCTGGGGTCGTCGTATCTTGCTCATCACCAATAGCTGCTTCGTTTAGATGAGGTTCGTAGCGGTCAAGGCGCGTGTGTTGATCTCCGATGGAGCGCAAAAAAGAGGTCAATTCATGAGGTCCGCCAATCGCATCCAACACAATGTTTGCCGCGGTATTGTCGCTAGTGGCAAGCGTCGCCTCGCAGGCCTCTTCCAATGTAACGCCTGGCAGTCCAACTCGGTTTGTCATCTCCGGTGAGTGGGCAACCAAATCACTATCCTGGAAAACAATGCGTCGATCCAATTGCTCATCCCCGCGATCAACCTTGGCTAGCAGGGCTGCGCATGCCAAAGTCTTGAACGTGCTCGCCATGGGAAAGCGATCTTGGCTGTTCCGTTCCCAGCGCCGTTCTGTTTCTTCGTCGATAACAACTATGCCGATGCGTGCTTCGAGTTTGCCTTCGATTGTTTCAACTTCAGCGAGCAGACCGTCAACATTTGTGGATGACGCGCAGCCAGCTAACAACACTAGTACGGACAGGGTAATTCCTCGATAACTCAGCACTTTGTTTCCCCCTTTGGTAAAGGTATACGATGTTGAAGCTAATAAGGTGATTGGTTTCTTTTTAAACGCCCGTTTACCGCACCATCTAAGTCTCTGAGCCGATGACCCAAGCCCTTAGAATGGACGTTCGGAGGGCTTAGACTGGTCTCAGAATGCATAGAAAGCATGAGATGAGAACCTGTAAAATGCAGTGCGAAGCCCCAAGATTCATCCTCAGAAATACATTTATTTCAATAAAGTAGAATTAAATGTATTTAAGTGTCTGATGCATCCCATGGGTGGGGTCAAAGAGAGAGACTTGAGGGCGATAATAAAACCAATAAAAACAATAATTTATGCCATTAACGAGATGGCTTCAACTTGTGCTTAATTTTGCTTTAAACCAGGCCACAAAATCAAGCGTTCTACGTTACAAAGACTTAGCTTTTTGCACTGAGGAGACAGGGGCATACGAGCAATCGAAACTTATTGGGGACTCCTCGTGATATCATTTAAGAGTACACAACATTCGATCGCAATTCTTGCGGTGGGCCTAGTTCTTAGCGCATGTGGAGCTGGAGGCGAAGAAGCCCCTATACCACCCGCTCCACCTACAGGTGGAAGCGGCTCAGGTGGAAGCGGTTCGGGTGGTGGAAGCGGCGGCGCTGTGTCTTCTGATCCTGCATCAAAAATTGATACCGAAGTGCAAGCTTCGCGATTTTTGTCGCGATCAACATTTGGCGGCTCGAAGTCAGACATTGCGGATCTGATTGGGAGTGATGCGGCGGCCTGGGTCGCTTCGGAGTTTGCTAAGCCAGCTACTCTCACCCTTCCAACACTGTCACAATATCCCCTGGATAATTTAGGGCGCCCCCCGAGAGACACTGTAGACACCCTCTATTGGGATCACATCATAAGTTCTGATGACCAATTGCGTCAAAGGATGGCCTTCGCCCTTTCGCAAATCATCGTATATTCCGATGCTGGGCGAATTAATCAATTGATGCGGGCCTACTGGCAAGACATCTTGATTCGAAACGCGTTTGGAAACTTCAGAGACTTGCTTGAAGAGGTCACATACTCACCGGCAATGGGAACGTGGTTAACTTACGCAAGTAATCGGAAAAGCGATGAACGAACCGGACGTATGCCAGATGAAAATTATGCCCGAGAAATCATGCAGCTTTTTTCAATTGGCCTTGTAGAGCTCAACATGGATGGCACGCCGAAGCTCGATGGTTCTGGGCGTCAAATAGAAACTTATTCCAACGAAGATATCGAAGGATTAGCGAGAGTGTTCACCGGCTTGGGCTATGCGAGCGGCAGTTTCTTCGCCCCGAGCGACGGCGATCTAACTCAGCAAATGGTGATGTATCCTGAGTACCATTCCGAAGCCGAAAAAACATTTCTCGGAACGACTATTCCAGCGGGAACAAGCGGCGAGGAAAGTATAGACCTGGCAATAGATACGATTTTCAATCATCCCAACGTCGCACCATTTATCTCGAGATTGCTGATTCAGCGATTCACGCAGTCTGATCCGGCGCCACAATATGTGGAGAATGTCGCAACCGCCTTTGAAACTGGGCGTTTTGTGGCTGAAGGCGGTCAAGAGTTCGGCACGGGAGTTCGAGGTGACCTTGAAGCGACGCTTGCCGCCATTCTGTTAGATCCCACAATGTTCGAAGAGCCTGATGCGGGTGCCACGATCACGAGTGGTAAAGTCCGGGAACCTATCCTGCGCTTTACTCATTGGGCCCGCGCTTTCAATGTGAGTGGTTTGGATGCGTCCAATGAACAACGGCTCGGCGACACGAAGCGGACAGACGTCGCACTGGGTCAACAAGCATTTAGTTCGCCATCAGTCTTCAACTTTTATCGACCAGGTTACGTAGCCCCCGGAACGATCACTGGAGATCAGGGAATGACAATTCCGGAGTTTCAGCTCGTCAATGAGAGCAGCATCATTGGGTACATGAATTTTATGACAGATTTTGCATTCGATATCCCATCTGAATATGATCGAGACAATCGTACGTACACACCAGACTATTCCGAAGAATTAGCACTCGTTGATGATCCGGAAGCGCTGGTTGAGCATCTGGATGATCTGCTGACTAATGGTCAAATGGCTGATGCCGAAAAAGCCGATATCATCGACATCATAAGCACAATCGATATTCGAGAAAGTGATCCAGAACGGAATGCAGCGGACCGAGAAGAAGTGGTCCAAGCTGCGGTTGCTCTCTTTTTAATCTCACCCGCATACGCGGTGACTTGGTAAAAGACCCATTGGAGAAACAAATGGCTAATATTTCACGTCGCCACGTCCTGGCGGGCATGGGAACAGCAGGCTTTGCAACAAGCTTGGGAACTCTGAAAAACCTCGGCATGAGCAATGCGTGGGCCGCGGAGACGAGTGGTTACAAAGCGATGGTTTGTATTTTTTTGAAAGGCGGGATGGATGCGGCTGATACTATCATACCCTACGATCAGTCATCATACGATCAATTGAAGTCTGTGCGCCCAAACCTTTTCGATACCTACAATTCCGATCGATCTGAATCGTCTCGCAACCGGGAGAATTTACTGAGACTGACTCCATCAAACTCGGGGGATTTTGGTGGACGAGAGTTCGGCGTTTCCACACAATTGGCGCCGATCCACAACATGTTCGAAACTGGCGATCTTGCAGTGATCGGAAACATCGGGCCTCTTATTGAACCTACGGCACGAACGCAACTTGAAAATGGAACAGCAATTCTGCCTCCCCGTTTATTCTCACATAATGACCAACAAGCGACCTGGATGTCGTTTGGCGTGGAAGGCGTCAATCGAGGTTGGGGCGGACGCTTCATGGATACGATTAGCGCTTCGGCGCCCAACCAAAATCCGGTCTTCTCTGCAATTTCGGTGACCTCGAATGATGTGTTCTTAGCAGGCGAGCAGGTAAACGCGTTTAGGATATCTTTCGGCAACGTCGCCGAACCAAGCCTGATTAACAGGCAGTTGTACCTCGGCTATACAAGCGGCGACGACGCAGCGCGGAGTAAAATGGAAGCATTCTTAGAAAAGCGAGACTTTCAGAACCGAAGCATCATTCAAAGCGATATTGCTAATGCGACTTCAAATGCGTTTCTCAACACCGAGCAATTTGTCGATGCAAAGCAAAATGCCATTCCGCTGACGACCCAGTTTCCAGATACGGCGCTTGGAGGTCAGTTAAAATCCGTGGCAGAGACAATGCAAATTCGTCACCACTTAAATGTTTCAAGGCAGATGTTTTACTGTGCGATGGAAGGTTTTGATACTCATAGTGATCAAACCAACAAGCTTCCCGAACTACACGAAGAACTTGCCGGCGCAATGGGAGCATTTCGTCAAGCAATGTTGGAATTGGGTGTTTGGGATAATGTCGTCGTGTTTACAGCATCTGACTTCGGTAGAACTTTAATCGATAATGGTAATGGCACGGACCATGGTTGGGGCGGACATCAGTTTGTCGCCGGGGGATCTGTGCAAGGACGACGCATTTATGGTGAAATCCCGAGTCCAGAGCCTGGTAGCTCATCTTATACACAGTCTCGTGGTCGCTTGTTACCAACAACCTCTGTCGACCAATATGCTGCGACATTGGGGGGATGGTTTGGCTTAGACAGTGCTGAGCTTCGGGCAACGTTGCCCAACATCAACAACTTTGAAACTGCTGATCTCGGTTTCATGAGTAGCTCTGGCAGCTAAAACGAGGTGGTGTCGCTGGGGTGCTGACATGTGTGGACGGCGCCGTTTATGCAAGTGTTAAATGATTAGATTAGATCTTCAGGGATGCGGTCATGTGACCGGCAGGGGTGGTGTCAGTCTAATGCGAACCAGTCTCCGGCATCGCGCGGAGTAGGGGCTCTTATCCAGCCAAATTCTTCAATACTGGCAGCGATTTGCTCGATCTGCTTTTCGCTATGCGTGCGCGCGTTTCGTTCATATGGCTGTATACCCGCGCCACATGAATACCTAAGACTGTTGGCGCGGGAGTTTTGAATATCTGCTAGAACCCGGTCTTCTCATGTCCGATTTTGCTGAGCACAGTCAGCAGCCGAGCGACTTAAACTCGCCCCAGAACAGCCTCTGAACCAATGACGCAAAGCGCCCTAAAACAGACGCTCGCAGGTCAGGACGAGCTGATCTCCGCAGCGCAGTTTCTACTTTCACTCAACCGCGTCAAATTAAAAGTTGCAAATGATTCTCATTTTCTATAATGCCAGTTGAGAATTATTCTCAATGGGATCGGTTAGAATGCTACGTATTTCAATTTGCGCGTCAGTTGTGGCGCTCGCGGCGTCGGGGGCGCTCGCTCAAGACGGTAACAACGGGGACGCTGACGACGAAGCGCGCCTTGGCACGATCATTGTTCAAGGCACAAAATTTGAGCAGTCATTGATGGAGACACCAGACAGTGTCTCGGTGGTCACCGCTGAAGAAATCGAGCGCGAACCTGTCGCCGACCTTTACGACATTATTGAGCGCATTCCCAACGTGACAGCCGCTTTTGGTGAACAAGGGTTTGCGATCCGCGGCGTTGATCAACGCGGCGTAGGTGGCGGTGGGTCAGGCTTGACCATCACGACCTATGTCGATGACGCTTCGCTCGGAAACCAGACCACATTCTTCGGACCAACTGGATCTTGGGACGTTTCTCAAATCGAGGTTTTCCGCGGACCTCAATCCACGAACTTCGGGCGAAATGCACTTGCAGGTGCCATTTACATCCGCACAAGAGATCCAGAGTTTGAACCCGATTTTCGGGCGCGCCTCGAGGTGGCGGAGGCCGACACGTATCAGATCTCCGCAGCTGGTGGCACGTCGATCATTGATGACAAACTCGCTTTCCGCCTTTCAGGCGATTATCGCGAAAGCAATGGCTTCATCACGAATACATTCCTCAATGAGGACGCTGATACGTCAGAGCTTAGCAACATTCGCGGAAAGCTCTTGTTCACGCCAACTGAAAACATTCGGATCGTGACGACGCACACCTATGCGGAGAATTTCGCGGGCGAAGACGTTATAAATGTCGGTGAGACAGACACATTCAGTCGAGATGTGTCGTACAATATTCCAGGCCGGGAAGGCACCGAGACATTTCTAAACGCGGTGAACTTGGAGTGGGACATCTCCGACACCTGGTCGTTCCAGTCGATCACAACCCACCAGTCCACGGACTATATCCGATTGGAAGACTTCAACACGGAACCAGGCGATACATCTGAAGTCGGGCTGGATCGCCGAGGCACCGATGAGGCGCTTTCTCAAGAGGTTCGCTTAAAATATGCAGGCGACCGCCTGAACGCGTTGGTCGGGCTTTACTATGTCGATACCGAAGACTCCTTCGATGATGACTTCATTGTTGCGGGGGCGGCTCTCAGCCCGCTGCTGATCGGAACCGGACTGAACATTGGACGTGACTCTCTGTTTGAGAGTGAAGCCATGAACTATGCGATCTTTGTTGATGGCGAATACCAGATGACTGATCAGCTGAGCTTCCTTTTCGGTGCTAGGGTCGATCACGAAGAAACAAGCCAAGACTCCACAGCCGACACGCGATTTATCCCTGGCATTCCACCGGGCTTCGAAGCGCTTCTCGGGCCGTTTGAAGGCACCACCACGGCGTCGACTGAAGCTGAGTTTGACGCGTTCCTCCCAAAACTTGGCGTCCAGTACGCGATAGCCGATCACACCAATCTGGCCTTCGTGGTTCAGCAAGGCTATCGCGCGGGCGGATCCGAGCTGAGCGTTTTGGATGGCCGGACGATCGACTACGATCCAGAGTTTCTGACCAATTATGAGTTCTCCTCACGATCAACGCTCTTAGACGGCGACCTGACAATCAACTCAAACATCTTCTATGCCGACTGGCAGGATCAGCAGGTGCCAGAGCCTATCATTCTAGTTGATGGCACGACCAGTACGTTGACGCGCACCGTGAATGCCGGAGAGTCTACATTGATGGGGTTTGAGATTGACGCGGATTACGCGGTCGACTCGACGCTCGATATTTACGGCTCGCTTGGTTACGTCAAAACCGAATTTGAAGACTTCGTCACTTCGCAGTTTGACTATACCGGAAACTCGTTCGCGTTCGCGCCAGAGTGGTCATACAATGTCGGCTTCAACAAAATTCATGATGTTGGCATCTTTTACGGGGTCGATGTGAGTTATCGCGATGATGTTTTCAGCGACAACGAGAATGAAGATGTTGTTGAGGCTTACACGCTCGTGAATGCGCGGTTGGGTTACGAGTTCAACGACTATTCGCGCATTACGGTTTACGCGCGAAACCTGTTCGACGAGGACTATTACACTTTCCTCAATCGTGACTTTGATGCGAGCGGGAATTTCCTTTCAGGCACATCTCGTATCGGCGATCCACGGGTTGTGGGTGTTCGCCTTGAGGCAAACTTCTAAGGGGGATGGCACGCGGGGGCGTCATGGGGCGTCCCTTTTGCCGAGTATAGAGTGCTGACCGTTTTTTCTACAACTTGTCTTCTCTTCGCAGGATGCGCTCTGCTCTATCAAGCAGATGCGCGGCGTTCTGCTTTTGCCAATGTTCGCGCATCGGGTTCCGTGCGCTTGGGTATGCGCGTTACAGCTCTGTTGGTGTTCGTCCTTACGCTGACGATGACTGCGTCACTGCAGGGTTGGGAACTTGGCATCCCGGTTTGGCTTGGCATCTTTAGTTTTGCATTTGTGGCAGGCCTTTTTCTAAGCGCGCAGAAACCAGACTGGCATGCAAGGGTCGCCATGGTTGCGGGCGCTTTGGGTGTCGTTCTTGGGATAGGGGCTGTACTGTCATGACGGGTCTGATTGTCTTAGCACTTGCCTTCTTCATCGCCGTGGGCCTGGGAGTCGGACTAACCAAAATCATGAGCTCGCGGCCTCGTTGGATGGGGTTTGCGGCATTCCTAGTCATGATCGTAAGCGTGATTGCTGGGGTCGTGCTCGGGTTTCCGGGAAGCGGTGTTGGCCGGGCCATATTTGTGTTTGGGCTTGCGACCGCTCTGTCAGCTTGGACTGTGCATGCCCCCCGGCTAACCAGTGTCATCATCTGGTCGCTGATCGCGTCTACGTTCATGAGCGCAGCGCTGATGCTGACGCTTCCTATTGAGTTTCGAGCCCTCGCGCTTTGGATGGCGCTTGCGGTATCACTGATTTGGGTCGCCTTTCAGTTCTGGTGCTACTGGGACAAGCACGGGTGGCGCGTAGCCTCTGGACTGATCACGATATCCATCGTCAGCGGATACATCGTGTTCACGACCCCGCCGCCGACATAAAGGAGCGACAAAGAAATGGATCGCGCACGTCATCTTCGAAACTACGATCTCCACTCATGGGCGGGCATCACGCTTGGCTTGATTGTTTTCATCGTCTGCTTCAGCGGAGCGTTCGCTCTTTTCGACAATGAGATCAAAACCTGGGAAGACCCGGCTTTGCGGGTCGCGATCAGCGAGACACCTGCGGAGATTGACGCGACTTTCAAGACATGGGTCGAAGATCAAACCGGCGGCGCTGAAACAGAATTTGTTCGCCTCGATTATCCGACGACGCACGCCCCTTACTATTTCGGCGTCGTGCATTGGCATGATGCTGACGACAATCACCTGGACGCCGAACAAAGATGGGACGCGAACACGGGTGCGCCCATCGCCATTCGCGGGGGCGGATTGAGTGAGTGGATTTTGGATTTCCATCGCGACTTTATGTGGCCAGATATGCTCGGCGGGCGCACGGTTGGGCGATCCTTAGTCGGTATCGTTGGCATCGTTCTCATGCTAGCGATTTTAACGGGTATTATCGCCCACACGAAAATTCGAGAAGAAGCCTATTCAATGCGGCTGAAACGGTCTCAGCGCTTGAAATGGCAAGACAGCCACAAGGTTGTCGGGCTCTGGGGATTGCCCTTCTACATCATGATCGCGTTCACGGGAGCGTATCTCGGGGTTATCGTCATTGTATCCCAGCTTATTGCGGCGATTGCTTATAAAGGCGATGTGGAAGCGCTCGTGGCAGCCGTTCTTGGACCCGATGCTGAACCCGCCGGACAACAAGTTCAAATGATCAGCCTCGATGAGCTGCGAGAAATGCAATATCCAGACTCCGGCAAGACCCCATACATGGTGATCATGCGAAATTATGGAGACGCAGCAGCTGAGTTCGAAGTGTTTTATAAAGGCTCGACGCGCCTCACGTTTGCCGATGTTACGTACATTAGCGGCGCAACGGGTGAGCCAAGCCCTCCGAACGAATTTCGAGAAGAAACCGGTGCGATGCGCGTCGCCAATGCGGTGACGCCACTACATTACGGAACCTATGGGGGGATTTGGTTGAAGCTTTTATACTTCGTCCTTGGCCTCTCCCTCGCGGTGGTGACGGCGCTTGGGTCGATGATGTGGATCGAGCGACGCAAGCATGGGAACGAAGGTGGAAAAACTCTGACTTTCTACAATCGATTGGGCTATTTCAACACCGGCATCATTATGGGCCTGCCCGTCGCCACAGTATCAATTTTCTATCTAGATAAGCTCTACATCGGAGCGGAGAGCGCGAGAATATTCGCGACGGGTTGGACCTTTTTCGCCATTTGGGCGCTCGGCCTGATTTACGCATGCGTTCGTCGAAATGATTATCGCACAACACGGGAATTGCTAATCCTTTCAGGCATTCTGGCGATCGGTATTCCGGTTCTGAATGGAATTGCTACGGGTCAGTGGTTTCCAGCATACCTGGGCGCGGAGCACTCGGTCGCTGCATGGGTTGATGTTGCTATGCTGGTCGGCGGCGCGATGGCGGTATTGGCAGGCGCGCTCGCCCCAAAAGAGCGTCTGGACAAGCAAGCGAGGCGTGCTCGCGCGAACACTGCCGATAGAGAAACAGCTGGCGACACGGAAGCAGCAGCGGTTCCAGCAGAATAGACTGTCAGAGCGAGCGTCTTAGACTCGCCCCACATCGGCCTCTGAGCCAATGTCGCAAAGCGCCCTAAAACGTACATTGCAGGAATCGGTCAATCCAGTCAGTTTCAATGCATGAACGATTTCATTGCTGATCTAATAAAGTCAGATGAATTGCGATGGCATGCCTTAGGAGTTGTTGAATCTCTTCAGCTTGCGACAGCCTGCATCGGGGCGGGATTTGTCCGCAACCTGGTCTGGGATCATCTTCATGGCCAACAAAGTGACTGCCGCGATGGCGATATAGATGTGCTGTGGTTCGACACTGAGCGCACTAACCCACAAATTGATGTAGAGTTGGAGCGAAAGCTGCTGGCGATTGACCAAAGTCTTGATTGGTCTGTGAAAAATCAAGCTAGGATGCACGTTAGAAATGGTGATTCACCATATATGGATGTAGCTGATGCCATGCGCTTTTGGCCTGAGACTGCAACCGCTATCGCTGTTCGAAAAATTGGCGACCAATGCGAATTGATAGCTCCATTTGGTTTTGACGATTTGCTCAACATGATTGTCCGGCCAACTTCAATTGCCGAGCACAGACTAGAAGCATTCAAAGCTCGCACCGAGAAGAAAGATTGGCGCTCCAGATGGCCTCTGGTTTCAGTTCTAAATCACTAGAGTTATGAGATGCAAACCTGTGCAACGGCACACTTCAATTGAAGAATGAAGCTCTCGATGTGGGGCAGCGGTCTTTTAAAAGAGTGAATTGTCGAAGAACGCATCACTTTCAACCAGCCCAGAATGAGTGCTATTAGGTCGCATGAAACAAGCTGTTTTAGTTGTAGACATTCAAGCTAGCTTCTCGCCGCCAAATTGGCTTGTGAGGCGCGCGCAAGAAATAGCGAATGCGATCCCTTCAGTCGCAACAGTTGAGCGCCACAACGAAAGTCGTGTCCCGTTTAAGGCGCAGCTGAATTGGGCTCCTGCCCAAAATGATTTGAGCTTAGTGAAAGCCGACCATGAATTCGTGAAGCACGGTTATGCGCCCACACCCCAAATTCTCGACACCATCATGGGGATGGGGCCTGATAGAGTGCTGGTTTGTGGCATTCAGGCGGATACCTGCGTTTTGGCCGCGGGATTTGCACTGTTTGACCTTGGGCTAAAGCCAACTTTGATTGCTGACACCGTTGTGGGATCGAGCTTAGATCGGTCTGGCGGGTGCTGTCAGTCTAATACGAACCCGTCTCCAGCAGCGTTCAGGGCAGGGGCTCTTATCCAGCCAGAAGCTGGCGCCATTCAGAGAGGGCGGCGTTTCTCATCGATTTGAATGTAGAGCGGTGGTTGATGTGACGATCGTGGTTGAAGTGATTGTGGAACGAGGCATGGGTCGAAGCGAATTTCTGTAGGTTCGACATTCGCCTGAATCTCGACATTGCCCGCTCTCTTCGTCGGATGGGTAGGTGGCTATTCTCGGCCCGGTTATTGAGGTGGCGACCGACCTCCTGGCGGTCGATCATTCCAATTTCTTTCATCGCTGCGCCATATGATCGAAGCCGGTCAGTGATGACTGTCTTTGGAGATCCATATCGCTTCATGGCTTTCTTCAGAAACCTAAGCGCGGCGGCCTTATCCCGGGTTTTGGTAACGTAGCTTTCCAGCACTTCACCCTCATGATCTACCGCGCGCCAGAGATAGTGTTGGACGCCATTTATCTTCACAAAGACCTCGTCGAGATGCCACTGCCACTGAGTATGCTGACGCATGTAGGAAGCGCGCTTCGTTCTGATTTTCCCGGCGAAGATCGGCCCGAAACGATCAACCCAGAGCCTCACGCTCTCATGGCAAACATCAACGCCTCGCTCATGGAGTAGGTCCTCAACGTTACGAAGCGAAAGCGGGAATCGGACATACATCATCACGGCAAGCTGGATGATCTCGCGCGATGTCTTGAAGTAGCGAAACGGGTTTTTAGTCATGCAACCCAGCTAGAGCAGGGCGGTTAAGGCCCGCTTTCCGCTGACAATTCCGCCATATCGATTTTTTCGGCTGTGCTGAGCAACTCTAGTCCAAACTCAGTCGGGACGTAGCCTTTGTTGTGCCGGATAAAAAGCTTTTTCTCGATCTTAGTTTCGAGCGCATCGATGTGCCGTTTGACGGTTGCGCGATGGATGCCGAGTTTTTCTGCTGCTTCTGAGACTGTTCCATATTTCGCGACATAGTATGCTGTTCGGAGCTCAGACCAATTATGCATGCTGACCGACCTGCTTCTCTTAGAATTCATCTCGCTTGGCACTTGGCGATACCCTGGCCTTTCTTAAGAGACTGAAATGTCGGTATATTCGCACAAAGCAATGCACGATGAGTGTGCACAATATGTGCGCCAAAAGCACAAGTCTTAACGCGTGTTATCTGGATGCACAGCATCTGCGCAACGAGATGCGTTTTCAACCACATTTCGGTTCGTACAATCGAGGCGTTATCAGTGGATGGAGACGGACGATGAAAAAAATTGGAGCGCTGGTTGCAGTGGCATTATTGGCTCCTGCGATCAGTTCCGGTGGACTTGCATTTGCACAGGGCAACACAGATTCAGATTTGTTGGCGACGGCCGATGAAATGGATACGGGCATGGGGGCCGAGCTATACTTCTACATTACGTTGCCGAAGGTACCGTTCGAAGAAATAGTCGAGGTTCTACCCGCGCACATGGATTTTGTTCACACGATTGAAGATGGCGGCATCATGGTAATGGGCGGTCAAATTACGCCAGAGGGTCTCGCGGATGCCGGCGGACGCGGATTGATTGTGATCCGTGCCGAGTCGTTCGAAGAAGCGCGAGCGATCGCCGATCGCGATCCGATGCATTCATCCGGAGTCAGAAGCTATGAACTCTACAAATGGAATGTGAACGAAGGTGTGACAAATATTACCCTTAAATTCTCCGATCAGAGCTTTGTTATCGAATAGAGAACCATCGCAAAATTCAGTCGCGATCCCACGACGAGACGAGCCCCTCCATTCTGCGGTGGAGGGGCTAAACAATTCAACCAACTGAACTTAAATCACCTTGATCAAGCTTAACGACGCGATGTGCACATTGAGTCGTTGATGAGCATGACAAGGCGCTCATTCGCTGCTGCTTTGTCGTAGCCGCGCTCGAAGAAAGCGTACGCGACAAGGCTGGAACCCGTCATGACCAGCACGCTCAATGCAATCACGCAGACTCTCTTCTTCATCGACAGCAGCTTTCATGGCCCCCACAAACGGTAGTCGAAAGCGATCGCCAACTCTACTGTCATGTCTGAACACTGAGTGCGCGTGAATGCGCGTTTACCCCTGTCCCGCAGTATGAGCGTCTGTATCCCAAACTCGATAGTTTGAGCGGGGAGAAGAGTGTGACGACTTCAATTCACGGCGGGGTCGGTGAAAACATCATCCGACGTATCGTTCGGCGGCATTTGTGTTCTCGCAGCTCTATGGCGGTTCTCGCCATAACAGCATTCACGCATTCGACCTTGGCTTTGCCACAAGCGACAGCGCAGGATACAGACCTGGAAGCGTTAAAAGCACAAATAGATGCGCTTGCGGAGATTGTCCAAGCGCAGGCCGACGAGATCGATCGTCTCAAAAAGCAGGTTCAGCCGGACGCAGATTCGCTGATCCAAATATACCCTCAAATAGATGAAGAGGCGGCGCAGAACAGCGCTTCCGTTAATACGGGCATCGATGCTGGACGCTATGAGGTGGGCCGCGTTCCAGACGATGCGATCATAACTGCCGGCGATTTCGAAGGATCGATTTCAATGCCGGGTTCGACGGCATCAATGCGGATCGGCGGATACATTCAAGCAGATGTCGGATATGATTTCGATAGCCTTGGATTTTCGGACTCCCTTAACTTGCGCACGATCCCCTTGGATGGATCCTCAAGCGACGGGCGGGAAGTGTTTCGAAGTCATGCTCGATACACCCGTCTGAACTTTGATGTTCGCGACCAAACCGCGTGGGGCGAGTTCCGTTCCTTTTTAGAACTCGATTTTTTCGGTTCCGGCAACGACACCACGAACAATTATACGCCTGTTTTACGGCACGCCGCTGCAGGCGTAGGCGACGTTTATGTCGGACAATACTGGTCGCAATTTGTCGACATTGCTGCATCGCCGGAAGGGCCGAACAATCCATTCGCAGTGCCGATTGTTCGAAATCCAGGCATTCGTTGGCGGACCGATTTGAACGAAAGCTGGCGGGTCGCGCTGGGCATCGAAGATCCTGCCGGCGATCTCTCAGGCGACAGTGCTCGGCTCGCGTCCGATTCTATGCCAAACGTCACAGGCTATGTTCAATATACTCAACCCTGGGGGCGGGTGAGGATTGCAGGTCTTGGTCTGCAATTGGAATCGACAACAGACAGCGTTTATACCGGCGGCGTCAATGTTTCCGGTCGGATTAACCTGCCAGTCTTTGGCGAGAAAAATAACCTTGCCTTTGCGGCTCAAGCCGGTGAAGGCTTTGCTCACTATTATGCGACGTTGGCCAATGTCGGCTTGGAAGGCGTGGTGGCGGATGATGGTACTGTCGAAGCGACCGGCGTCCTGGCAGGTCACCTCTCTTATCAACATTGGTGGACCGATGCATTGCGCTCGACATTTAAGATAAGCGCGGTCGAGTTCGACTCACCAACCGGTTCGAACGAAACCGCGACAGAAGGCGGTTCTTCTTTGGCCTTCAATCTGTTTTGGACGCCGGTCAAGAATGGGACGTTTGGGATCGAATATGTCTATGCTGACCGCGAAGTCGTAAACGGACTAACAGGTGAAGGATCGCGGCTTTCCGCGCAAGCCAGGTTTGACTTCTAAGTAAAGTCGGTTGCTGCCGCGTCACCTATAAGAAAACCTCGCGCGCCAAACTCTTGGGAGGCTGCGCGAGGCTTAATATTGGCCCAGCACATAAAGCATGGGAGGGAACTGAGCCAATATGATATTAGTGTTCTTTACTATGGTGAGTGCCGCCATGCGCCATGGGGCCGGTTTGTGGCGGCATCACGACTTCGAGCACTTGCATCATGCCAAAGTCTTCATGGTCGAGAATGTGACAATGGAGCACGAATGTACCGATATAGCGTTTATACTGGGTTCGCACGGTTACGGTATAGGGGGCACCGAATAGGTTGGTCGGCAAGAAGACCGTGTCTTTCCATTGTCCTTTCAAACCGGCATAGACGGAACCAGATTCAAACGCGCTGACGTCAACGCCAGTGTCGGGATCAATAATACTGACGATCTGCACCGGATTAACGTGTTTGTGGAATGGATGGCCTTCCGTGAAGGCGGCGAGGGTCCATTCTTCGATATTGCCAAGAATAAGCGATCGATCCATTCGACCCATTTCATATTCTGACGCATTAATGAGTTTCGGGAGCGGCCCAGACTCTAAATCTAAGTCACCAACCACAAACTCGTTCTGTGCGCCGCCTGGCAGTGGCGGTGCCTCCTCAATGACGAACGTATCGAAGCCGAGTGTTTGAGTGCCGTCTAGCTCTGCGTCGATTAGGCTTTCATGAGCAACGAATGATGCAAGACTGATAATGTCTCCGGATAGCTCCCCGGCGATGCGTGCGCGCACTGGCTCTGGCATATGGGTCTCTGCCGCGGCAATCATAAAATTCTGTAGATTGGCTTTCGCGCTTCCGGTGTTGCCCGGATCGGTATCACCACTCACTTCCACAAAGCCAAGCACTTGGCGTTGCTTTTCCTGCATCCGAATATTTTCATTTTTCGGCGCATCATTATCAACGATACAGTAGAGCCCCGGCTCTGGAAAAGCGACCAAGACATCATCCCGATATCCTGGGTGCAACATCGTTCTTTGCTGCACATTTACGCGGCTACGCGTGAGGCCATCCAGGGCAATTGAAAACTGATCGACTTCCTCACCAGTGCATTGATTGCCCACAAAAGCCGAGCGTTCCGAGCTGTCCCCGGCTTCATAGTCCGAGGCGGTTCCTTCGAACTTGCGGAAGCTAACTGAAATCGAGCCACTAACGCCCGCTTGTATGAAACGCCAGCGCTCGATCTCTCCGGTCTTCACTCCACCAATCGTCGGCATCACGCGTCCATTGAGCGCCGTGTGACGCCCTGAAACCTGCCAGCGTGTGCGAATGTCAGGTATACCACTAGGCGTATTGAAATTTTCGTACATGCCAAATTGATTATAGCCTTCGACCATGCCGACATCGTCATCGTCGCAGATCCAAAAGCCTTCTTCATCGGTCTTTATATCGATCATCCCCAACTCGTCGCGCTCGCCGCAGGCATAAGCGATCTGTGTCAAGGTCACGATCCGTTCACCTAGAGGCGCACCGTCTGGATAGCGCAGCAATGTATCGATATCGCCATTATGGTCTTTGCCAGGCAGGCGGTCGCCCCGAATAATGAGCGGACCGCCCATGCCGCTGCTGACTTGCAATGCAGTCGCGCCGTGGAGATGCGGGTGATACCAGAAGGTTCCGGCCGGATGATCAGCGGGGATATTGTATTCGTGGGTGAAAGTTGCACCGGGGGTTAGTCTCAGTAATACGTTGTCTGAATTGCCCGACGGGCTAACCCACAAGCCATGCACATGCATATTGGTGCTGTTGAAACAGTGCGGAATGTTTACGTCGCCATGATCGACACAGGATGGATCATCTTCGGGAAGGTCGTTTTCTAAATTAAATAGGAACGTGTCCCCTGGGCGTAGATTGATGGCTGGCGGCACGAACGGCACATCAGGGTCGACGCCTTCTCCCTGATAACTGCGAAGCCGCACTTTATCCATCTTACCGGTCGCTGGATTATAGATTTCACCATCGGTGTAAGCGATGCGCGCTGTCCACTCGACTGTGCCAGCTGGGCGCGAAAGCAGCGCGTCACGCGCGGCCATCTGCTCTTTCGGTGAGGCGTAACTGGCATAGGAAATGCCAGCAGTTGGAGCGTCTGCAGTTTGGCTGGGCTCAGCGGCAGATATGAGTGGCGACTGGGTGCAGGCTACAATCAGACTGAGCGCGGCAATCGAAAGGCATCGGTGGGAAGTGATCGGTTTAGACAGTGTCATAACGCTGTCGTCTCCATAGGTTGAGCTTCAGGGATCTTCTGTTGGCACAGAAGGCAATTTCGTAATGTTTGAGAGTGACCGCCGAACTCGAAGGGGACGAGTCCGGCGGTCCCACTTCTGGCCTCTATTCGATGACCAGTTCTGGATAGCCTTCGAGCGGTTTCAGCATGTTGTGGAACATCTGGGTGCCAACCTGGTTCTCCGCATATGTATAGTCAGGAAATGTGTACTCGCTGACGAAATCGGAGAGTCGGAAATAGACGCCTTTCATCGACGAGATCAGGTCTACGTCGCCCGTGTCGATATTGCGTCTAAGCGTCAGGATGAACTGTGCGTCTTGATCGTCAGCTTGTAAGATACCGGCAAATGGGATGTGCGTGCCGTCAGCGCCGAGGGTATCGCCAAGGGCTGCGAAGGGCTCGGTCAGGGCAGGGGCCGCGGCGAGCTCTTCTAGCTTGATGAGATTGGCGCTCATTTCGCGATTGATCACCAGTACGAATTGTTCAGGTTGGCGCTCCATATTGTAAGCCGTCAGAGAAAGCACCTCGAGCGGCCGATTGCCGTAGCCAAGCTCAGCGACTGTTTTGCCAACGACGTGAGCGCCATCTTCCAGCGCGTCTACCGGGATAGTGACGAGCGGCGTGCATGTATAGGCGGCGACCATAGTTTTCTCGCCGTTCAGGTCGACCATCGCCATTGCGCGAATGGGCGCCCGGGTTTCGTTTTGATTGTGGGCTGTGTGGAACATTTCAATGCTGGTGGTCTCAACATCGGTATCGAAAGGGTATGAGATGCTTCGCAAGGTCGATGCGAATTCACCATTAGAAAGACCAGCAACATATAGCTGGCCATCGTCAAATTCGAAATCGGTTACGGATAATGTCGGGGCAGGGATATCTCTCCAGAACGTGACGTTTGGATCGGCCGGCTCGGCGATATCGACGCTGGTATATACTAGAGTCTGATAATCCAGGTTTACAATATCACCTTGCGGAGAAACCATTACTAAGGCTGATTGTTCGCCGCCTTCTCCCGTCATGGAGAGCGACACAAAGGCTGATTTGGTCACCGGGTGTACGGCTAAGTCGTTATAGGTGATGTCGAATGGGCTAACGTCGAAGAAGTCTGCGAGCTGGGAACCAAAACCGACAAGATTGTACGGTACCGATTGGAGGTTTCCGGTCTCGTCAGGGATTTCTGCAAGTTCCAGCGCGTAGACTTTATTTTGCACATCATCGGCGGCGAACAGCGTGTTCGGTCCACCAAACTCAAGCACAGTCAGTGAAAGCGGAGGCGGCCCAATATCGGTGGTCGGCGAGGGTTCTGGTGCTGATTGTGCACAGGCGGAAACCATGATGGTGAGCGCAGATAGCCCCAAAGCGGAGCTTTTAAGAACGGAAAACATAGTCGACCCCTTTTGACTGTGTAACTTCGCTCCATCGTAGACATGAAATGGGCGGGACATATACCGGATGGCGTGCACATAGAGTGCGCGCACCTGCGGCATGGTTTCAGTGTGGTTTGACACACATCGAATGCGCATTCCTGCACATACAGTGTCAACTTGTGCGGTATTTCTGATGTAAACAAGTTTGCTAATACAACAATTATGAGTTTGCTGATCGAAATACGGACTGCATATTTCATCGCAAAGCTCGGGACCGTTTCTGCTGCGGCGGCGGCTTTAGGTGTTCACCGGGCGACAATAATGCGTCGCGTAGACTTGCTTGAGAATGAACTCGGTCGGAAAGTCTTCCGGAGACATTCCAAAGGGTATTCGCTGACGGACTTCGGAGAATCGCTCGTGCGGTCGGCGGAGATGATCGAAAATGAAGCTGCGAGGTTTGTTGGCCTCTGCAAGCTGAGCGATGACAACCTAGAGGGCGAACTGATTATCGCGACGCCTTACGGATCTGCGCCAACTTTGGTGGCGGTGGTTCAGGAGTTTCAAAATAGGTTTCCGAATATCTCAGTCCGGCATGAAGCGGTAACGAAAATCCCGAGACTGGAAATTGGTGAGGCGCATATATGCTTCTTTTTTGGGCCAAGGCCCGAAATTGCAGACTACGTCGTGATTCCATGGCAGTCACACCGAAACAAACTCTATGCGCATCAATCATACATCGACAGGTACGGGAATCCCAGCGCGCTCTTTGATATTCCCAATCACCGCTTTGCGCTGCTCTCGGAAGAGTTATTCTCTCTACCCAATGACTGGATCCGTGAGCATGTGCCTAAGGACAATGTCGTGTTTTTTAGCAATGAGCGGCAATCCGTCTGGCGGGCGGTTCTAGAGGGCCTTGCGATCGGGAGTACGAGTGAGCATTTCTCCCACCAGAATCCAAAGATCCAACCAATAAACCTGCCAATTCCAAACTATGAATCCAAGACCTGGATGATCACGCATATGGATACGCATCGAAGCCCGAAAGTCACGGCGTTTATGAACTGCTTGAAGGATGGCGGGTATCTCGGAAAGTTCGATACCGACATGGATGTCAAAGCGATGCCGGAGGGTTAATGAGATGCCCCACAGCATTGCATACCCTTGCGTGCTTTGGTGCACATTGACTGCGCTTTTGGTGCGCTAGTCGCCCGTTTTCATTGGAGTTAGTCGTCTCACAGGAGGTCACACATGGTTACTCTTGAATATTCCCGGCATGTAAGTTGGCAGGCCCCGATCTCAAATGTCGGTCCTGTTGAGGTGCGCAGACCTTTACCCACCGGCCGGCTGCAAAGCGTAGGCCCATTCGTGTTGCTCGATCATTTTGGACCGGTTCCGGCGCCTGCTGGCAAACTGCCAGCGCACCCGCACGCGGGCATTGAGGTGATGACTTATCTGATCGATGGCGCGAACGAACATACGGATAGTCTCGGCAATATTGGTCAGATCGGACCCGGCGGCGCGCAATGGATGAAGTCTGGGCGTGGGATCCTACACACGGAGCGGAACCTGATAGACCGAGCCAGTATAATGCACGGTCTACAGATTTGGGCGCGCCTGCCGATCGAAAACCAAGATGATGCGCCGGATTATAGAGCATTTCAGGCTGAAGAAATGGTGTGCTGGAGCCGAGACTGCTTGGATTTCAAACTGATTTCCGGAGACTTAGAGGGGCGGAAAGGGCCGCTGTCCTTAGGCCTTCCATCTATAATGGTTCATGTCATATTGCACCGGAATTCAAGCGCTCGGTTGCAGCTGGAAAATGCCCAGCATGAATACGCCCTTTATGTAATCGGTGCCGAGGATGACGTTTGGGTCGACGAAACTGTTCGCGTATCCGAAGGTGGGATGCTGCGGCTGGCCTCAGGTGTTACCGAATTTAATTTGACCAACAAGTCTTCTGAGTCTTCGGAGCTGTTCCTGCTAGGCGGAGAGCCAGCGCCGCAGCCACTCGTGTTTGGAGGGAGCTATGTCTTAAATAGCGAGGCGGCCATTCAGGCAGCGGACCAACGCTACCGCCTTGGCGAAATGGGCACGCTCGATGGAGTCCCTTTTTGAGCGTTTGAGAAACATTACTTCGAAACATCCACCAATGGGGAGGGCAGATAATGGCCAGTTTTACAATGCCGGCAGAGCGCGATTTTGGCTGGGCGTTGAAACCAACTGACTCGACCGCGTTTGAAATCATCGAGCGACCAAACGGGCAATTCTGCGTGGTTCTGAACCACGCGCTGCTTCGTGGTGTGACAAGTGAGATGATCTATTGGTGGTTCTTGAACTTTCCAAACCTGCGCGTGTCGTTAGAGGACGTTCCGAGATATGAATCGAAAACCGTGCCGGGCTATTTGCTCTGGCATCCGTCTGACCATTGCAGCGCAGAACTTTCTGGTTCGCTTGCGCCCAATGGCACGTCGCAAGCGGGTGCGAAAATTCATATCCGCGAAGCAATGCAGTACAAAACCTATGCGCTCAAATATCCCGTCGATACGGCGTTGAGCATATTCTACTGCGCACCGGATGGGTGGGCGATGGGGAAACGCTTACCCATTCTGGGAAACGTCATGTGCTTGCGCATACACTATAAGGACGTGGTTGACGCGGGCCAGGTCGTTGGCGTTCACTATCATTATGAAGTTGTGATCGGCGCGTCTGGAAACAACCCTCTCGTTCGCGCCTTCAATCGACGCCTAACCAAGGAGTATTCGCCAGAATTTTTTGCTGCCTGGCATCTACATAATACAATCGAGGTCGGCACGTTTGAGAATTTCCTGTCCGCTCTCTTTGCGCAAAGCAGCGACGGTTCAGGGTTTCGCTACGCGGTGAGCATGAACCCGATGAAGACCGAAATTGGTCAGCAATCCGCACAATCCCCTGACCTGTTTCGCAGCCGCGTCGAGGGATACCAATCCACGAAAGATCCGCACGCGTACCAAGCGGCAGAATCGGCCAGTTTCCTTTAGCAGCGTCGTTTTACTCTGCAGAGGACGCGGCCAGTTGCGCGGCGATTTCCGTCCCGAGTTCGGTTAAGCCGCGGCTGAGCGCTGCCATATAAGCCTCATAACTGTCGCCCGAGCTTGGAACCGTAATAGAAAATCGACTGATCTCGGCGTCGCTGCCCGGGCTTTGTAAAAGATACTGACCAGACATTTCAGCTTCGCCATTTTCGCCTCTGAGCAATCGATCGAACGTCAAAGAGAGTCGGACATCTGGCCGAACGCCGGCGGGAAATGGACGTTGGAGTACCGTGCTGCCAGAACTGTTTTCGAGCGCTTTAGACAAAGCTGCTGTGAGGGCTTCGCTTGGCGGAGCGGCCCAGCGGTGGTCGTCATCCTCAGAGATCCTGTATGGTGAGATCGCCGTCGTGATCTGTTGGTTGCGCGCATAAGCGGGAAGGGTGAGTTCTGATAGGCCAATAATCTGGTCATTTGTAATGGTGTTCTCTGGCAGGGTTTGATCCGCCAGAGTGTACAGAACAGGATCGGGTGCGGACGAGCAAGACGCTATGAACGCGCCAAGGCCCAAGGTTAAGAGCATGGGTTTCATTGGCATCGATCAGTTCCTTCCGGTGATCAGCGAATTGGGTTGTTCTTCAAGCCTGGCAGCGAGGGCAGACAAAGAGCGCGCGGCATCGCGCAAGTCGCGCACCGCTCCGGAGAGGTCAACATAAAGCTGCGAGTCTGGTGAGAGGCCGGTTAAAGTGCTTTCGCCCGCATCTGCGATTTGATTGAGATTATCAATCAACTGCGGCAAGTTTTTGCTCGCCGCGCTCAGACGGACGGCGACGCTGTCAAAAGAGGCAAGTGTCGAGTTTAGTTCTCCGGGCAGTTCTTGAAGATCCGGATTGGCAACCAATGCATTTGTGTTGTCGAGTAGCCTTACGGCAGAGATAACCAAGTCTTCGAGCGGGAGTTCAGCCAAATTTTGTACCAATTGTTCAGCGTCCTGTGTGATGGCGTTCAATTCCGAAGGCGCGGTTGGCAGCCGCGGGATAGGGTCATTAAAGTCGACGCGGAAAGTGTCTGTCCCCACGCCGTCGACAAAGCGGATCAGTTTCTTGCCGGTAAGAATGTTGCCTGTGGCCAGTCGCACGCGCATACCGGAATCGATCCAGTCTTGGATAGAGGCCTGCGCTTCTGCAATGTTATCGAAGGCGAACCCGATCCGGCTTGGTTGCAGTTCAATGATCACGTTAACGATGTTTGCGCCGGGCGCTCCGTCCAGATTTAATCTTAAGTCATTGACCGTGCCAATACGAATGCCTTGCCATTCGACCGGGGCGCCGGGTTCTAAGCCAGCAACAGAATCGTCGAAGGTGACCATGAATTGAACGCCAGCTTCTTCGGGATTGGTGTACTGATTTTCAATTGCGGCCTCTTGATCATCGAAAAGCGTGAATACGTAGTCTTCGGTTAAAGGCGCGTTCGAAACAGCGATCCCGATATCTCCGAACTCGATCCCGCCCCCCAGGAGAGACTCTAAGGAGGCGAAATTTACTGAGAGCCCGTCCGTACTGGTTTCGAGACTTATGCCAGAGACGTTCCAAAAATGCGTTGCCCGCGAAATTAACGCGTCATGTGGGGCTTCGATGAAGAGAGAGTATTCGATCGCGCGATTGTCGCTGCTGAGATCTCGGCTCTCAATGCGGCCAACTTGAATGCCGCGATAATAGACAAGAGATCCGACATTCACCGAACCCGCCCGCGCGGATCTCATTTTAAGATGCCGCCCTTCGGCGCTTGGCGGAGTAAGGGGTTGCTTTTCTAAACCATCAAACGCGCGGCGGCTCTCCGTGGGCGGACCTGACCAGTCCACCTCGATATAAGACCCTGAGAGAATAGTGCTCAGGCCAGAGAAGTTTGTACCGGAGATGTTGGCGCTGACGACCCAGAAATCTGTGGTGTCACCAAGATAAGGTTCGATCTCAAGATCGAGCCGTGCCGATACAACGACGCTCTCCAACCCGTCTGCGAACTTCACTTCTTCGACAATGCCAATCACCACATCCTTGTGTTTGATTTCGGTCTTACCGGCGGAGATCCCTTTCGCGGCCTCAAATTCGATTTCGACCAAGGGACCTTGATTGGCCAAGGATCGATAAGCCACCGCGCCGCCGATCAATGCCGCAATGACCGGTACGACCCAGACCACTGAAATGCCGCCTCCGCGTTCGCTCTTGATCTCGGGCGATTCAAATTCAGTGTTCGCCATTTTGAGGTTCCTCTTCTGGCGTTCTGCCATCCCAGATCAATCGCGTGTCGAAACTCATGGCTGAGAGCATTGTGAAAATCACTGACATGGCGAAGGCGTTGACCCCGGCCCCTGGCAGTATCGACATCAAGGCGCCAACCTGGATCAAGGCGGCGAGCGCGGCGACGACGAAGACATCGATCATTGACCAACGGCCAATCAGTTCGACCGCTTCATGCGCGAGATGCCGCCTATGCTCGTTCAGCGACCATCCGCGTTGGATAGAAAGCGCGAGCCAAGCAATGATGATGAACTTCGAAACAGGTACAACGATGCTGGCAATGAAGATCACGGCAGCGATCTCGAAACTGCCATGATGGATCAGCGAAATGACACCGCTCATGATTGTTGAAGGGCTGTCGCCCGCGACCGATTGCGTAACCATGATCGGCATAAGGTTGCCAGGGATATAGGCGAGCACACCCGCGATCCAAAAGGCCCAGACGCGCTGCATACTGTTTGGCCGTCGGACATATGTTTTCGCGCCGCAAACGGTGCACCTTTCGCTGGGACGATCTGTCAGCGTCCCGCAAGATCCGCAGCGCGCAAGGCCAGCCTCTTTCGCTGTCTTCATGGCACCCTCCGGATGTCATGCCAGATCGTGTCGCGGCAAACGGCAGACGCGCCGAATGTCATAATAACGATTAAGGCGGCCATCCCCCAAAATGCTGGCCCGAGATAGATGTCTGCCAATTTTCCCACTTTTACCAACGAGACGATGACGCCAATCATGAAAATTTCAGCCATGGTCCAAGGCTCAAGCATTTGTGCGAGCCGAAAGGACAGGGCGTGCGGACGCGCGGTGGACTGCTTTCGAAACAGGCTAAGCCCAACGAATAAAAGCAGGATGATCCGCAAGAGCGGAAAAAGTAGAATAAGGGCGGCACATATCAGCGCGAGGATTACCATCGAATTATTTGCTAAGATTGCCACTGCATCGATGACCGAAATCTCATTCGACAGGCCTGAGCGTTCCATGCGCATGAATGGAAAACTGATAGCGACTGCATAGAGAACTAAGCTCGCAACCATGAACGCCACGGTGCGTTCTGCGCTGCGATGTTTATTGGTCAGGATCGTCGTGTGGCATCTTTTACATTTGGCCTCTTCTTTGGGCGCCAGCGTTGGGCGCTCCCAAACGGCATCGCAAGCCGGACAGGCAATAAGGTTACGGTTAAGCTGATCAATCTCTCGCATCCGGGCGTCGGATGGCAGAGCTCGTGAATGGAAAATACGTCCCCGATACCTCTTCATCTTACCGGTCCTCCCCTGACCGCAAGCAGATACCAATTTTTGACGCAGCCTCGTCTCGGGCGACGTCAGCAAAATTGAGTGTTGCGTATTTACCTGGCATTGTCACGATCGGTTGCAGCTTGAGATGCCTGACCTTAAGAGACGGCTGACGATATGCGCATTTTTCTCAATCAATTCAGATAACTAAACTAAGCAGACGTTTCCTTATTGTTTGAGCGAAGGAACGCGAAAAATCAATCAGGCGAGCGCCGCTCTGACGCACACAATATGCGCATTTCAAGTGGTTTTCGGGTAAGAAAATTCCTGACTAGATCAAGATGCCAAGTCTTTCTTTTCGGCGTGACGAAAACCAGGGTGCAGGCATATGATTGGTTTTAGGTTTTTCAAATCGATGTTCTGCGGTCTTACGCTGGTCTTC
>JBCBBY010000054.1:0-29068 GCA_038531195.1 Pseudomonadota bacterium | reverse complement strand
GTGGACTTGGACTCAAACCTAGACGGGGTACTGGCTCGGTCCGAGCTCATTTTTCGAGTGACCTCTATTGCGGCGGGCGGCGGCGTCCGTCTTGACCTCCGGATCCTCGTTGTCCGCCCTGCTGCCCACCTCGCTCTTCACGAGACGGGCGCGTCACTCGAAAAATGAGCTCGGACCGAGCCAGTACACCGTCTAGGTTTGAGTCCAAGTCCACAAATTCCGCCCGCAATCTGTCCTCAAACTCCAATACCGAGAGCCGGCCATCAAGATCTCGGTCGAAAGACACAAATGAAGGGAGCGCGTCGGCGGAGCCAAGCGTCGCGAAGGACCATTCACTATAATCCAATGCGCCAACAGCTCGTTCTGAAAGCAAGTTATTCCACTCGCTTTCTATTCCAGCTGCGAGTTCTCCGCCATCAACAAATCGGTCTTGGTTTTCATCCATACCGACAAATAGTAACGCGATGGGTTTTGCGGCGTAACCTTCAAACCCGCTCTGCCCTCCTCCTCGTTCGCCACCTCCACGAGGGGGACGTCGATCGTCTCGCGACGCACAAGCACCGATGAGGAGGGTGGCGATTAGCAGTAAGCTCAAAGTTTTTAAGTTCTTCATATAGGTGTCGACCACTTCACTATTGCTTCGTGTGGGTCATAATCCTACGCGCTCATAGTTCGAATAATACACTTGCTTTGTATCAACGTGTCGCGGTGACCATCCAAACGAAAAGGAGAGTGGCAGGGTCGCCACTCTCCTTAGGGGAATCGAGTCGTATTGGGGGTTTGACTCGAAGACTGCGTTGAACCCGAATTCACAGTTGTGATGAGGGAGGAACTCCTGCTGCAACCCCGGGTCACATTCAACTTAGCTAAGAAAGAGTCTAAAAATTAGCCTCGTTGTGTCGCAACATGTCGTAAGACCTCACGTCTTGGGCAAGCACAGCGAGACACGTAACCCTCTCCCGGGAACGTTGGAAAACTGAATACGTCCGCCATGCGCCGTCATAATCGATTGCGCGATTGAAAGGCCTAAACCCGTGCCACCGGTTTCGCGATTCCGTGACGTCTCAAGGCGGTGGAAAGGCGCCATGACAGCATCGAAATGTTCTTCAGGAATACCCGGTCCATCATCGACGATTTGGACGCAATAATGTTCGTTCGTTTCCTCGACAGATATTTCAGCGCTCTCACCATACTTTAGAGCATTGTCGACAATGTTTCGAACTGCGCGGCGCAGCCCCGAACGGCGGCATTTTAAGATCACGCCATTTTCCGGAGCGTTGAAGTCGACCCGCAAAGATTGATCTTGATAGTCTTGGACAAGACTGTCCAACAGTGCTGACAAATCCACCGGAACCACCTCCTCTTGCGCGGAAGCATCTTTGGACCAGCTCAGGATCTCTTCGGTCATTTCCGTGAGTTGCTCCAAACCAGCGATCATTTTGCTTCGCCCGTGCTCTTCCGGAATGGCTTCCGCGCGAATGCGCAATGAGGTCAAGGGCGTCCTCAAATCGTGCCCAACAGCACGCAAAGTGGCGCGCTGTTCCTCAATCACACGGGTCAATCTTTCCTGCATTTGATTGAAAGCGCGCGTTGTCGACTCGATATCTCTCGGCCCACGTTCAGGCAAAGCTGCGATCGCTTCGCCACGTCCAAGCGCCGCGGCCGCATCCCCCAACTGTCGTATCGGTTTTCCAATCTGACGGGCCAAAAGCATCGCGGCTATGATGGCACCAAGAAGCGTCAATCCGGTTGTCAACACAGCGCGAGAAGTCATCGACTCCGTTGCATAATGGGGTGCCAAAGCGTTCAACCAAACGCCCGGCTGCAACTCAGCGGAGAACACAACTTCTTCGAAACCCGGTCCAGGGCGCCCACCATGATCGGGCGGAGTGGATGGATGATACATGCGCGGGCCGCCTCGCGGAGGAGGCCCGCCGGGCCTTGGTCCAGCACCCGGAGGTCCGCCCCGCCTCGACGGCGGTGGTTGACGGCCGGAGAAGCCAGCAGTTTTCGCCTGCGTTGATATCGTAGCAATTCCCGCAGCAGAAAGTTGCTCTGCAAGCTTCTTGGAAAACTCTGGGAGCGATTGTCCGCCGCGCTGTAGCTCAACGTGATTGAATTGAGAAACGAAGATCGCTCCTCGTGGACTCCCCCTCTCCAACAACACCAGTGGAAGGTCCGACTTCGTGAATTTTGGGATGGTCTGCGCTTCTTCCACCATGCGTTCGATCACTGAGTCGTAGTGAGCGGTTCGTGCAATAAACTGCCGCTCCCCCATGAGCAAATAGACGTTCAATACTTGAGATGCCACAAGCGCGAGAACCAGTAGCAGAATGAACTGTCCAAGCAGCGAATTAGGTAAAAACCGGTTCATCAATCGCTCGATGATACGAGTCGGTAGCCCCCGCCGCGCACCGTTTTAATGATCCGCGGATTGGCCGCATCTGTCTCAATTTTCTTTCGCAAGCGGGAAATAACATTGTCGATGGTCCGCTCGAAAGCCAGCGTTTCTCTGCCGCGGGAGTGCTGCATTAAATCGTCGCGCGAGAGAACCTCTCCAATATGCTCAACGAAGACTTTCAAGATAGACAGCTCCCCTGCACTTAAGGTTACGACCAAGCCGTCTTTGCGGGTAAGCTCCGATTGCTCTTCATTGAGAACCCAACCCGCAAAAGAAACCGCAGCACCCCCAATACCTGACGCCTCGCTGTCAGAGGCGCGACGCAACACGGCGCGTATTCTTGCGACCAACTCTCGTGGATTAAACGGTTTGGTGACGTAGTCATCCGCGCCTATTTCAAGTCCAACAATTTTATCGGTGTCTTCTGTGAGTGCTGTCAGCAGGATCACTGGCGTCTTATCGACCTCCCGCAAATGACGACACAGGCTCAATCCATCTTCGCCAGGCATCATGATATCCAACAGCACCAAAGCAGCTTGATTCGATGACAGCCACTGGCGTGCATCGGCAGCAGAAGCGGCGCTGAATGCTTTGAAACCAGATCGCTCGAGGTGGGCGCACAATGATTCTCGAATATCGCTCTCATCATCGACCACAAGTATCGTCGAAGTGTCAGTCAATTCACCCTAACTCCTTAATTGTGACAGTCTGCCACATAACCACTTTCTAACGCGAACTTCAGATTGTCGCGCTTTGTCGCAAATTTCGAGCGACGCGCAATTGGCGCGACACTTCGATACAAAGCGCGCCCCCTCTTTGCCCAGAACTTTCTTAGTCTTTTCGCATCCGGATTGAGGGAGACCACATTGAAGTATCACGTTTCAGTCTTAGCACTCGCCATCTGTCTTGCTGGATGTAGCGAAGGGGGTGGCAGCGATGGCGGGACCACCACACCCGTCACAAGCACCAATACCGCACCCACCGTGACTGCGGGCGGTGATCAGACCGTGACCGAGGGTGCTAACGTTCAGCTCGATGGTTCGGCAACAGACGCCGATGGCGATACGCTCACAATTACCTGGACACAATTGTCGGGTACATCGGTAAGTCTTTCGAGCACAAATATCGCGGATCCGGTGTTTACTGCGCCTGATGTTTCCTCATCCGAGACTCTGGAGTTTGAAATTTCTGTGAGCGACGGCACAACCTCATCGACGGATACAGTTTCGATTACGGTGCAAGACTCAACGCCAGCTGTGAATGTTGATGATTGGATCATCAACACCACCGAGCGATCTTCTATAATCGATGAGTCGAGCGGTAGCACGCAAGGTGTGACATCAGTAAGTTCTCCGGGCCCGGATATTGGTGCGGACGTAACCAGCTTGTCTGGAAATCCATTAGTGGCTGAAGATGGGTTTTACTATGAGGACTATGTGTATTCGGGCCGAGCAGCGACGGGTGTACAACTCGATCAACACAACGGTCATGACAATGGAGATGGGCGTAGCTATCACTATCATGTAACCCTGGTGGAGGAAGCTGGAGAACTTCTCCCCGCCTTTCCCTTCACGTTGGGACCGACCTTGTTCGGCGAAGTGCTCGACAATGGTATGGCGGCGTGCTCCGGCGCCAATGCCGGTCCAGGTGGCCCTGGTGGGCCACCTCCACCAATGTGATCGGGGAAAGGCCATATTTTTGAGAGCTTTTCCGCAAGGAATTTTAGCCGCGTTCTTTGTATCCGTCCTGGGCGTTTCAGCGTGCACGCGAGCTGTAACGGCGAACTCAGGGACGGAAGTGATCACCGCGCTGGAAGCACATGTGCAACGCGCTTCAATTTCGCCAATGGATCACTCTCACATGCCAGTCTTGCTGCCGGATGGCATCCCCGTCCCAACGCTTAGCATTGTCATCACGCGGGATTGGATGTCGGGTCTTAACCTGGAAATTCTTACCGAAAATTACGTCATGGCGGCGCCGCCAAGCACGTTGGACATGAACGTGCTGATGCAACCGTCAATCAATAACGAAACAGGCTTTGCAGAGGGCCATGCACATCTCTATGTCAATGGCATCAAAATTCAGCGAGTCTATGGAAACCACGTGCACCCGCCCGATAGTCTATTCAAGCCAGGCCTGAACCAAATTAATGTCTCAATCAATAATCACGGCCATATGTATTGGATGGCGAATGGACGACAAATCATCGCTACCTTGTACATCGATCTGAACCAAGACAATTTGGTCAAACATAGATTCGAATCCTATCCAGCCATGAAAGCAGCGGATGGTTCGCTTTGCACAACCGAACGAACGTCCCAAGAGGGATAAAACTAAAAACTGACCGCGCGATCCGTTTAGTTAAGATCGCGCGGCCAATCTATTAATCCAGACTTATGCGCCTAAGACTTCTGGCAGCGCTTTGCAGAACCGTTCCACATCAGCGATCTTGCCCATGGATACCCGTGTCCACTCATTATAGTCCATGTATTGACCGCGGACAGAAATCTGACGATCCGCCATGGCTTTCTGGACGTCATTCGCCTCTTTGCCGGACTTGAAGTACACGAAGTTGGTTTGTGACGGCAAGCGTGTCAGGCCGAGCGTATCAACTGTCATATTGACCATGTCTCTCGCTTCTTGGATTTTCGAGCGAGACATGGCTAAGAACGCATCATCGTTGTAGCAACCGATCGCTGCGGCAATGGAAAGACTTGGTGACCAAGACATTGCCGTTGCGCGTATCTTCGCAGCCGTTTCAGCGGACGAAATCGAGTATCCAACGCGGACCCCGGCCATGCCATAGATCTTGGAGAATGTCCGAGTGACAATCACATCATGCCCTTGATTGATCAAAGGGACACAAGAATTAGCGTCGGGATCATCGGAAAGTTCGATATACGCCTCGTCGACCAACACAGTCGTCTTCGACGCCATACGTTTTACAGCCGCTTGCAATGTCGCAGCATCAGAAACCAATCCAGTTGGGTTATTTGGATTACACAGTTGGACTAAGCCTGTCTGGTCCGTGACCTTGGCTTCGATCGCGGGGAGATCAATGCTCATATCCGCGGCAAGCGGCACGCGCTCAATTTCAGCCATCCCCAAATTCACGGCATAAAGCGCGGTCGTATCCCAAAACAAACGCGGCGCCACAATTGGGCCTTTCGGGCCATAAATCAAAGCGATTGCACACAGCACTTCGCCGGATCCCGTAGTCACGACAACTTGCTCAGGAGAAACGCCGTTTTTTTCAGCGATCATTTCGACGAGCTGCACTTGCGCATCTCTAGACGTGTAGTACGCGCCTTTGGACGCCGCATACTCGATCATATCTCGCGCTGACTTTGAAGGGCCATAAGGATTTTCGTTCCGGGATAAAAGCGCAACCCCCTCTTTCGGCCCAAGCAGATAAGGATCGATCCCCGGTGTGGCTGGAAATGCGCCCTCAGCTTCAGCAACGGCGGGAGTGACTGCACCCCCGACCGAACTGACACACGCTGCGGCACCTGCGATCGAAGAGCCCATCGCGCCAGTCAACATCAGACGTCTGGTTAGATTGATAGTCATAATGGTAGTTCCTCCTTGAAATATCGGGGTGTCTTTGGGTCAGAAGTTCGCTCTACGCCTGTCATGAAAAGGAGTTCCATAACACAATTGCTGAGGTCGCGACGAGATAAATCCCAAAAACGCGTTTGAGTGCGGCGGCGTTCAATGCGTGCGCCGCTTTCGCCCCCATAGGGGCGGTGATAAAGGACATGGCCGTGATCGAGACCACAGCGATGATGTTCACGTATCCGAATGAACCGAGCGGAAGGGCATCTTGTCCTAAACCAAGCGCGGCGAAACCGATTGCGCCAGGTACGGCGATAATCACACCAAATCCGGCGGCGGTAGCAACCGCTTGGTGAATCGGGCGGCCACACATGGTCATTGTCAGCACGGCGATCGTTCCACCTCCGATACCCAGAAGCGCGGAAAAGCCCCCGAGAAAAGAGGCAAGTCCGGCTCTGGCGAAACCGCGTGGCATCTCGTCTGAAAGTTTCACATCCCGGAGCACCGGGGAAATGAAGTGTAGACCCATCAAAAAGACACCAATGGAGAAAATCCACTTTAAGGATCGGCCATCCATAAACTGTGCGAGATAGAGCCCGCCGGCAACGCCAACAATCAACCAAGGCGCCCAATCCTTGATTATCGCAAAGTCTACCGCGCCCTTCTTATTGTGCGCATGAACTGATCGCGATGAAGTGACGATAATTGTGGCAAGAGATGTGCCGATAGCGACGTGGGTTAAGACATCCCCGTCGACACCGAACACTGTAAATACGAGCAGCAATGCTGGAACGACAACGAATCCACCGCCGATCCCAAAGAGTCCTGCAACAAAGCCAGCAACCAGCCCCGCTGCCATAAGTACTCCGATTAGCTGAAACAACTGTAGGCTTTCGCCTTCTAATCCCGGCATTAATTTGTCCGTCTGTTTTTGAGCTTTTTAGGTCATCAGAGAAGACGAAGGGCAGATCAATTCTGCCCTTCGAAAAAAGATTGATTATTTTTGAACTGCTCAAAAACTAGAACTTGGCGACCGCCCTCAGATAATAGAATCCGCCCTGCCAATCGACCTCACTTGCAGAGAGGTAAATACGACCGCAACAGCTGTCGCCGATGGATGGGTCCGCAACGTCTGGATACGCATCGAACAAGTTTCGAGCGCCAACCGCAAGCGTGATCGCATCGGTTACGTCATATGCTCCTTCCACGTCGATAAAGACTTCTTCACCAAACTCCTGAATGCTGCCAGTCGCACCGCCGCTATCAGAGTTCTCATATGGGCCGTAGAAGTTAGCCCGTGCGAAGAACGAGTATTTGCCGATGTCATGTGTCGCCGAAATGTTCCCTTTCCATTGAACTGGGAAGTTTTCGAAATCGTAGCGGCTTTCAGCGTTGAACAAGCTCGTTACGTCGCCATCGAATTCTGATTCGTTCCAGTTAAATGCCCCAGAGAAGTCCGTGGTGCCATTCGCGCCCCAGTCTTTCTTATAGGTTAGAACCACATCCACACCTTTGGTTGTGGTATCGAAGGCATTCTGGAAGAAATTCACGCCGCCAATAGTGTTCGCATTCGGAACCCCAGCCGCGTCGAGGACAGAGGCATACTCATTGCCTGCCGGCGCTGGATTGCCGTCGTTCAATGCTGGGAAGTCGATATCATTGATGATCGTGATTGTTGAAACAGCGTTCACGCGATCCTCAAGGTCAATCTGATAGAAGTCGACGGTGTAAGTGAAGTCGCCAACATTACCCAAGAAACCAAACGCAATATTGTCAGACTTCTCTGGTCCCAATGGTTCTGCACCAAGTGCTTGCGCCGCCGTGCTGCTGGCCGGGAACAAACCGACTGCAACAGGGAAGCCATTTGGCAGACGTGTAGACACGTTAGTTGTACCCAACTGACCCGGTGTTGGCGCGCGGAAACCCGTACCCACCGAACCACGAACCGAGAAGGCTTCGGTGAAATCATACTGAGCAGCAAGCTTCCAAACTGTCTCTTCACCAAAGTCAGAATAGTCTTCGTACCGGATCGCACCTTGGACGAACAAGCTGTCGGTTAGATCGGTACTGACGTCGACATAGAATCCGTTTGAGTCACGAGAAAGTTCACCCGCAGCATCTGGGCCATAACCCGGAAAGCCGTTAGAGCCGACACCGACTGTCCGATAAACCGGATCGCCAGAGTCTGTACAATCCAGCGTAGACCCGGTGGCCATAACAGCCATGCCCGCCGCTGTTGCTGTTCGCGTCGCGACATCCTCTTCATCGGTACAGAAACCAAATGGATCTTGAGTCGCGAATGGACCCGCTTCGAACGACTCTGTTTGACCACCGACAATCTCATACGTCTCGTCAAGATAGCTCGCACCGAATGCCACGACGACCGGTGATGCGGTACCCGCCTCAAAAGCGTAAGAGAAGTCAGCTTGGAACTGCAACTCTTCGTTGATCAGATCACCGGGTCGGAAACTGTTCGGCGAATCTGGCCCGAGAGATGGGTTGATCGTGTTGGCCAGCGTGTACTGGATTTCATTCGAGCCGAACCGGCCAGAGAGGTCCCACGTAAAGCCGTTCTCCATTTCTCCTTTGATACCTGCCAAGAATGACAGGTCCTCAATCTCACCAAAGAACCGAGGCGTGAAACCACCCGGATAGAAAGCAAGTGGAGACCAGACTGAACCATCTTCCAAGCGAAGGTCTTCGATCGTGCCGTTACCAGGATAACGGTAGAAGAAGCTGCCGTCGCTTTCAGACGTGGTGTAATTACCGAAACTGTAAAGCGAGATATTTTCGGTCAGATCAAAGCCTGCATTGTAGAACAAGGCCAGTCGCTCAATGTTTGGCTGCCCCCATGGCTGAACCACGTCGCCATCGCCAATGTTGGCGTCCGGCAATCCAGCGATGAAGCTAGCTTCGTCATAGAAAGCGAGCGTTGGATCGAATGAGCTGCCACCCAAGAAATCTGGATCATTAGGATCGACACAGGCCCAGCTCTGACAGTATTCCTGCGCGCGTACAGATGCTTCGGCATCATAATACTCGCCTGAAATACTCAGGAAGCCACTATCCCCAAGAGGCAATCCGATATTGCCGGCCAACATGATTTCCGTGCCATCGCCTTCATAATACTGACCGGTTTGAGCTGTCAGCGTGATGCCTTCAGCGTTTTCCTTGAGAATGAAGTTGATGACGCCTGCGATAGCATCCGAGCCATACTGAGCGGCGGCGCCGTCCCGCAAGACTTCGACCGAACCAATTGCACTGGAAGGAATGGTCGCGATGTCAGGCCCTTGAGTACCAGATCCGCCGATCGAAACCAACGCAGCGCGGTGACGTCGTTTTGAATTCACGAGAACAAGTGTCTTATCCGTCGGTAGACCACGCAGTGTGGCTGGGCGGATAAAGCTCGCGCCGTCTGAAATGGGCTGACGAGACAGGCTATAGGATGGAACAAGAGTCCTGAGGATATCGTTGGTATCCGTAAAGGAGACAGCTTCGATATCATCAGACCCGAAAACATCAATCGGAACTGGAGAATCAGTAACCGAGCGCGGCGCGCCACGAGCACCTGTCACGATAATAGTTTCTTGGACCGCGGTATCGTCTTCAGCCTCTATTTCCTGAGCGCTCATACTTGGCGCCATTACTAGGCCTGTTGACATTACAGCGCACGACAAAAGCTTTGTGCGTAAATTGGATTTCATAAGTTATCAGTCCTTATACGGCACGGCGCAGCGCGCACGGCCAAAATTAGCTTCTTTGTTTTCGGAGAACGACAGACGCATTAGCCATCCAGCCAATCTGAACATCGCCGTCTGATCTCAACTTATTTGTAATGAGGCTCTCATTGGAGAACCGGTCACGGCCTGCCAGCCGTTGGACGTCATGCTTCGTTGCACAACTGAGTATCGTCCCTCGTTGGACTAGGCCGATGGTTCCGGAACAGATGGCTGTCGAACATATTTTGCGGATCGCAAATAGGTATTTTTGGCCAGCATGCTCGCGCATTAGGCATGACATTTTTATGGCGACCAAGAGTTGAGCAAACAACTGTGGCTTTGGCATCACAGTAATTGTTCACTAGCGGGAATTGGGGTTGTATAACGTCAGAAGAGTTCAACCGCGCACTCCCATATTTAAGGCGCGCGTTCAACGTATTGGTGTTTCGTTATACCGTTTCTCGCACAGCTATTCTCAATTTGGCGGTGCTATCTAAAACTCAATCCAAGCGCTTAGACCTTAAATGGAGCCATTATCGCCGGCTATTCCGAGCATTTTAATAGGGGTTATACTCTCGATATGGAAAAACATCGTTCCATCCGACAATTCACGGCAAAACATCGGAATACAGAATTAGAGTTTCAGACACTTCTCTGATGGATTTGGATTGGCGCATGGCGAGCTCTCGTAGGGATCTATAAGCATCTTGTTCATTGAGATCCTTTTTTTCCATCAATAGGCCTTTCGCCCGTTCGATAACTTTGCGTGCGGCTAACTCTTCCTGTGATTTCTGCAACTCATCCTGAAGCGCTTGCTGCAGTTTGAAACGTTCTAAACTCAACTCAAGAACAGTGGGCACTCGATTTAACTCGTAGCCATCAACCACATAAGACGTGACACCAGCTCGGATTGCATTTGTTGCGAGCTTCGCAGGATCTTGTCGAACGAAAACCACGACAGCACTCGGAGACGCCTCAAAACACTCTCTAACAGAGTTTAGATATGTCGCGTCGATCGCTTCGCGCACAATCAGGATAATATCGAACGGCTGCGCGGCGCTTGGAATCGTAAAAACCGGTGCGTCCGGAGCAACTTCAACGCGATAGTGCGTTGAAAGCGCCTCGCGCAGGTTCGTTTGCACCTGATCATCCGAAGCAACCAAGAGCACTCTAAAAACACGTCCACCCGACTCTAAACTCATCGAACCTCTAGTTGGCTAACGAAAACGCAGATCTAATCATAGAAGCCGGTGGAACGGGGCTGAACTCAAGCGAATATTCTGCATTCGAATGGTAGGTAGCAAAAACTGACCAAGAATTCGTCAGAACTGCCGTGGCATTGCGCGAGACATTGACCGAATTCGCGCAATGATTGCACGTAAGGAAACATCACCTTGCGGAAAGGTTGCACAAGTTTCGCGCGCGCGACGCTCGAGGCGATTGAATGTGCACCAAATTGCGCAAAACTCGCTACGTAACAACCGCACCTTTGATTGCCGACGCACCAAATGCTCTGTGAGAGCAATTCCACAAACGCTGCAGCTTAAAGGCCCTTTCGATGAAGCTTTCTTCTCTAATCCTCGCGTGCACCCTGTCATTGTGTGGATGTGCACACACTTCAATCGAACCAGCAAACACAATTGTCACGTCGAAATATTTAGACGAGACGCCACGCTTAGCGGTGCTTGCGGCGTATGCCCCGGAGATCGAAGCCCTGTTGCCGAACTTAACCGATACGGTCGAATATCAAGTCAACGGCGTTGAGTTTTATGCGGGGCAAATGGAAGGCGTCGATGTGGTCGTATTCCTCACCGGAATCAGCTTGGTGAACGCCGCGATGAACACTCAATTGGGGATCGATCACTTTAACGTCGAAGCGATTTTGGTGAGTGGTGTTGCCGGTGGGGTCGATCCGTCTTTGTCGTTTGCTGATGTGACCGTCCCTGCGAAATGGGGCCAGTACAACGAAATGGTGTTCATGCGCGAAACGGAGACTGGAGAATTCGTTCCGCATCCGGGTCTCGGACCTGAATTCGAGCCATATATGTTTATGGGCCCGCGCGGAATGCATGTGGCGACAGAAAGCGATCCTAGTCCAACCCAGAGAAAATTTTGGTACGACGCTGACCCAGCTTTGATGTCCGCTGCAGAAGTTGCGGCTGAGACTGTTAAATTCGATCAGTGCATCAACGAGACCACGTGTTTACCCCGCCCACCTAAAGTGGTTTTGGGCGGCAATGGTGTGACCGGCTCGATTTTTCAGGACAACGCTGATTTTCGCGAGTACCTGTTCGATACTTTCGATGCGCAAGTCGTGGAAATGGAAACCTCTGCAATCGCCACCGTGGCTTACGCGAACACAGTCCCCTACATCGGATTCCGGAGCCTATCAGACCTCGCAGGTGGCGGAGGTGGGGTGAATGAGTACCCCATTTTTGAAGTTCTTGCCGCGGAGAATGCGGCTGCTTTTCTCCGAGAGTTCCTTATTGCCTACCGTCAGCAAATGTAAGCCCGCGCAAACAACACTTAGAGCATAATGCCAACGATGGCGCCGCTCATCATATTGGCAAGGAATCCGCCCAACAGGCTCTTCATTCCAAGGTCTAGAAAGTCATCTCTTCGATCGGGACACATCGCGGAGAGCCCTCCAATCATAATTGCTAATGCTCCAAAATTTGCGAAGCCGCAAAGAGCATAGATCATAATCAGTTTTGTCCGTGGTTCGATCGCCCCTTCGGGCAACGCCGAAAGGTCTAGGAATGCTAAAAACTCATTCAACATGAGTTTTGTTCCTAAGAGCTGTCCCGCCTGTGCGCAGTCTTCCCACGGAATGCCCATCCCGAACATGATAGGCGCAAACAGCCACCCTAGGATGCGTCCTGTCGAGAGCACCTCTTCGCCAACGGTTGGCGCATACGCTGCGAGGCCCATATCGATCAATGCAATCAAAGCAACAGCAACAATAATCATCGCGATGACATTTAAGAAGACGGTCAGTCCGTCTTGAACGCCGCGAAGAAAAGCATCCATGGTCGATTGGTAGAATTTGGGTAGTTTTTGCTCGTCAAACGCTCGTTCGCCCGCTCGCGGTGGTTCTAAAATACGAGCAATTGCGATGGCTCCTGGCGCGGACATGAATGACGCCGCAATAATATGCGCACCAGCGTCCGGAATTTTCGGCAAAAGAAGTGCGATGTAGACGGCCATCATCGTGCCAGCCACTGTGGCCATCGCTGCGCTCATCACCAGTAAAATGTCGCTGCGCGGCAGTCGACTTAAGTATGGCCTTATCACCATAGGCGTTTCGACCATGCCTAAGAATATGCTGGCCGCCGCCCCCACCCCCGCAGGACCAGAAAGGTTCAACGCACGCTTCAACACATACCCCAAACCACGACAGATCATTTCTAGCAGCCCCCAATGCCAAAAAACAGTAGCGAGCGTGGACACAACGAGAATGACTGGCAGCACTTGAAACGCAATAATAAATCCGTTTTCGGGGGCGGTCGTTTCAAAAGGCGTGGGCCCGCCCGCCAGGTAACCGAAGGCAAATTGAGTGCCTTGCAAGGTCGCAGATTGCAAAGCCGCGACACCCTCCGTTAGCCCCGACAAACTTTCTCTCATTCCGGGAACTGAAAAAATCAGGATCCCGATACTGGCTTGGATGGCTAATGCGTAAAAGACCGGTCGAACAACTATTTCGCGGCGGCTGGAAGAAAACCCATAAGCAATGGCCATGATGAACGCGACGCCCAAGAAGCTACGTATATTGTCGATGTATGCTTCCACGCGATCCGCCTTTTGCCATCTGCCAAGATTACATCCTCACGCGCCCTCGGTTTGACTCAAGCAATTGATACAGCAAGCGAAGCTTCCGCAGGAATTACGCCCGAAATCCGAGCCAATCACGCGTGAGTTTGCTGTACGCTTTTGCACGGGGTGCGCTCGACCTAGACGGGATGCCGAAGGCAATTGAGTCTTTCGTACAACTGCTTTTTATAGCGAGAAAACGACTCACACTGGATCCGACGATGCCGGAAGCTACTCCGTTACAAACAGAAATTGGCGTGTTTGATCGCTCGCAATTAGCCGAGTTGGACGAATTTTTTCGATCCTACGGATTTGCGATTCTGCGCGGGATATTCACTGATGCAGAGCTCAATACGCTAACGGACGAATGCGTCACAGCGCAAAACCAAGTCATCGATGGGTCATTGGACGCGCGTCATGGCAACTCAGTTCTCCTCGACGATGAGGTCGACGAAGCGGTCCGTTTTTCGAACTATGTGCAATATATTACCGAACTTTCTCCACACACACGGCGCGCGGTATTATCACCTGAAATCGTTGACTTAATGGCGCGTTGGATTCCGGGTGGACATCTGCAAGAACACTCTCGATTCGGTGTCGTTTACCAGGATGCGCGCGGCAATCGGAACTCGGGGTATCGACGAATTGGCTGGCACTCAGACTGGCAAAGCGGACCTCACCGCGATGTTTGGCCATCCGTTGCATTCACGATCAATATTGACGCAACAAGCCCGGACAACGGATTTCTTCGCGTCGTGCCGGAGTCGCATAAATGGGCCACTCCTGCGCCCTACAATAATATCAACCAGGTCAAGGTTCCGGACGGTAGCAAGGCCACGGGTGGATACACCGACCAACCGCCGCCGATCGAAATTCCATTAGCTTTCGAGAAAGTGCGCGGCGAAATCCCCGTCTACTGCGAAGCTGGTGATGTCTTGTTCCACGATGCATACCTATGGCATTCAGCAGCCGCTCCGACCAACGATCGCGCCGTTCGCCGGCATGTTCGTGGGAGTTGGTATTCGGGAGAACCAGATACGACCCAAGAAGACTTCATTGATGACTTTGTGAAAAATGCGGCACGGTAAACCGACGGCAGCTCTTATTGGGATCAGTCTGATGGCGTCGGTCGCTTGCACGGCGGTTCCGCAGGCGGACGAGAATTTCCCACGCGAATGGTCATCAAACGAAGCGCGAGTCTCAGCATTATTTGATACGATTTCCGATGATCGCGCCTTTCTGAGACTGTTCCTGAGTGAGATGCCCAAAGGCGGTGACCTTCACAACCATATGAGTGGGACACCTTATGCTGAGGAGTATTTGGAGTGGGCCGCGGAGCGCGAGTTCTGTATCGATACAGCGGCGCTCGCAATTCGGCCACCACCTTGCGCGGCGCCCGATATGGTTCCTGTCTCCGGCCTAATTGAAAGCGACATCGCCCTTTATGAACGTGTTGTCGATGCTATGTCAGTCCGTGCTTTACTGGCTGACAAACCGAGCCCCGAGAATGGGCATACGCAGTTTTTTTCATCCTTTGATCGCTTTCTGTCAATTTACAGCGTCGAACCCGGAAAAGCTTTGGCGTCATCGAAGCGTTCAGCAAGCTATGATCACGTCCTCTACCAAGAATTGATGTACAATCCCGCAAGTATGAATAGCTATGCTCTCGGTCTCACATCCGAGCATTGGACGGGCGAGTTCGCATCAGCATTTGAAACTTTCAAATCGGAAATACCGAGTTTAGTCGCGGAGCTACGCGCTCAAGCTGATAGGACTGAAGCGGATGCACATGAGACTTTGACGTGCGCAGCAAACCCAGTCGCGCCGGGCTGCGAAGTCGCGACAAAATTCAACTGCTACGGCTTTCGACTGCTACCGGAGGCGCAGCTTTTTCACCAGCTCGCTTTGTGTTTTGCATTGATCGAAGCTGATCCGCGGTTTCTTGGCGTTTCCTTAGTACAGCCCGAGGATCATCCACTGGCGATCAAAAACTACGATCGACACATGCAGATGATCGCATTTCTCAACGAAAAATTTCCAAGAGCGAACGTCTCTTTGCACGCGGGAGAATTGACGCTTGGCCTCGTTCCTGACTCGGCTCTGCGTAGCCACGTCGCCAAGGCCATTCACGTCGCTGGATCTAAGCGTATTGGTCACGGCGTTGATATTGCTTATGAGAAGAATAGCCGCGCGACGCTAAAGCATATGTCTGATCACGAGATTGCCGTAGAAATCAATCTCTCAAGCAATTCGGTCATTCTGGGCGTAGAAGGCTCCGACCACCCGCTCAACTTGTATCTTGAGTCCGACGTGCCGATTGTTTTGTCCACCGACGATTTAGGGGTCTTACGGTCGGACATGACGGAGCAATATGTGGTCGCTGCCTCTGAGCATGGCCTTAGCTATAAGGATCTCAAACAGGCCTCTCGGAACAGTTTGTACTATTCGTTTCTGCCTGGAGAAAGCTTGTGGCAAGATCGGCGCTTCGCTGCGCGAGTCGATGCGTGCTCCGATGTGAACTCCGCATTGTGCGACGCATTCACGGCCAACAGTTCCAAAGCATTGCTCGAACAAGCGTTAGAGCGCGCGTTCACAGCGTTTGAGCGCGAGATCCTGACTTCGGCGCAAAATCAAAAATGATGGTCGCTTAATCTAAGGTCTCAAGCGTCGGGATGGTATTCTCGTAAACATCCCAGTTGCCGGTAAGTTCATCCAGAACAGCCCCACCAACGAGATAAAGAGACTCAAGCGAAGCCTCCATTCCGGCATAGCCTTCATTTTCGCCGAGCAGGTTTTCGGCCGCCGTTTTTCCTGGGGGTTGCATTGTGTAGTTGCTGCCAGTTCGTAAGACCATGAAGCGGTTTTTATCCACTCGGCCAATTTCATGCAGATATTGGATCGACGTATAGGACCCCGTATCTTCCATGGCCGATGTGACAAAGTCAGATTTTCCGTCGCTCCAGTAAGCCACCCATTGATTGGCCCACTCATTCATTATGGCTCCATGCCAAAACGTCATCGCCGCCAAGTGTCCCCCCTTCAGTACGAAGGGCGGTTTTTGCGCCATTTCATGTTCAGTGTAGAGCGCTCGAGTTTCCTCTAGCCCCGGTAAGTCGGGAAGCTCGATGTCTTTGGTGAGTTCGAAAGCCCAATCTCGCAGCCCTTCATTGATCAGGAACATCTCGCCGCCTGTAGGTTCAGGTTTGTTTGGGTCGTAAGGAAATTTTGTTCGGCGCGCGAAATATCCCGTTGGCCAATCCTCAGGCTTCTCACGCGCATCAATGTGATGGGATAAATCGCCATCAACCAAATAAGCGGACCAAACCGCAGAACCAATAGATGCGTCTTCTGGATCGATACCCGCGATACCCGCGACAAGCCAATACGCCTCGGAAAGATCGAACCGTGGATCCATTCCTAGCGCCATCGTCGATGCTGTAGACTTTGCCGTGCCAATACCTGTCACCATTGCCAGGACTTGTGAGTCTTCATCATAGAAAAGATCGTGGTGCGAGTGCGGAAATGGAATCTGCAAATCAAATGGGCGTCGTTCTTTCCATAACTGAAATTCTCCTGGCCGATCGCCTTCATCATCTCCGATCTCGAACATCGTCACCAGCACGGCCTTAACGGGGAGCGGCGTCTCGCAGGGGGCGGACAGTTCACAAACGGTTGCCGAGTCGACCACAGCGGTTGGAGTTGGTGCCTCCGCCGTGGCGCAAGCTGAGAGGAGGCCAACCAGAGCCATTGCACCCCCAATGGACCATACTCGGATACTGCGCATTTTGTTGAGTAGGGTCATGGCATGGCTCCTTCAATCCCAGAATGGACTTTATCAACTGGGTTTAAGCCTTGGGTCAAACCGAATAAGCGCACGAATTATTCGCGCAATTGTGATGCCCGCTTCATCACCAATCCAGCATATTTATGATGCAAGCTTGCCGTTCAGCGACAGGTCACACGGCGACGCAGAATGGAATTTGGCGACGTAGAAATGGTTTGATAACGAGGCTCTATCTATCAGTATCAAGATCGAGAAAGACACTTGCATGCCAGCTTCACACTCATTTGTCCTGACGGGTCGATTGCTGACTTTTTTCGAGCGCCCACAAAGCGTCGAGGACCATGAGGCATATGCGTTTTGGCAAGATGGCGCAATTGCCGTCCAGGATGGAAAAATCGTCTGGCGTGGCGATGTCGGTGACTTGCCTGGCTCTTTTGCAAATTGGAGACGAGTAGACCGTTCGAAGCACCTTGTTCTGCCCGGCTTCATAGATGCTCACACCCACTATCCCCAAATGGAAGTCATTGGCTCATATGGCGCGCAGCTCATGGAATGGCTCGAGACCTATACGTTCGAGCAGGAGGCTCGATTTAGCAATATCGATCATAGCCGAGAGATCTCCTCGAAATTCCTAGACGAACTGATCGCGCACGGTGTGACAACGGCCGCCGTCTACACGACCTCTCACCCTGCATCGACCGATGCTTTCTTCGACGCCGCTGAAACGCGAAATATGTGCATGATCGCAGGCAAGGTCATGATGGATCGAAATGCCCCAGAAACCATCTTAGACACCCCGCAGCGTGCCTATGACGAAAGCAAAACTCTGATCCGGCGCTGGCATAAATGCGGTCGGCTTCAATACGCGATCACCCCTCGGTTTGCGATCACTTCGACACCGGATCAAATGGCTGTCGCCCAGTCATTGCTTCAAGAACATCCAGATTGTTTTGTGCAGACCCACTTGTCCGAGAATGTGTTTGAGATCGACGAAACTTTGCGTCTATTCCCCAAAGCGCGCGACTACACCGATGTCTACGAGCAGTTCGACCTATTAGGATCGAAGTCGCTTTTTGGACACTGTGTGCACCTCTCCTTGAGAGAACGCTCAGCACTCGCTGATTCGAGCTCAGTCGCGGTTTTCTGTCCTTCCTCAAACTTATTCCTCGGAAGTGGTTTGTTTGACTATCGCGGGCTTTTGGATGCGAAGGTCCGCGTCGCATACGGGTCCGATGTGGGCGCAGGCACAAGTTACTCTATGCTTGCTACCGCCGCAGACGCATACAAAATCTGTCAATTGAATAACTTCAGCTGCAATCCGCTTGAAAGCTTTTATGGGCTCACGCTGGGCAATGCGCGAGCTCTATCCTTGGAAAGCGAGATTGGTACGCTTGAGATCGGTTCAGATGCAGACCTCACGGTCTTGGACAGCCGCGCAACAAATGCGATGGCCACGCGCATGCGTTCCATAGAGTCGTTGAGCGAGGAACTGTTTGTCCTGCAAACACTCGGTGATGATCGCGCGATTGCGGAGACCTATGTGGCAGGGGTCGCCCTAAAATCTTCGCCTGACCTCTCGGACTGACGCTAGCGCTCTTCCGGTGTGAGCCATTTTTTGACTTGCGGCGGCTCGTACGACATCAGACTCGCAATCAACGCATTTGGTTCATTGCCCGTGAGCGCCATTTCACGGTGAACTGAGCGCACGAAGCCCTCTTCAACCATGACGTCGAAAAACCGTTCGAGTGCATCATAGAAACCGTTTACATTATAGAATGCCAGCGGTTTGCGATGAACGCCGAGCTGGGTCCAGGTCCAAACCTCGAATGTTTCCTCCATCGTGCCGATACCGCCAGGCATGCAAATGAATGCATCGGACAAGTCGTGCATGATTTGCTTTCGCTCGTGCATTGAGTCGACAATGTGCAGCTTGGTGAGTGCCGGGTGCGCCTGCTCTAATTCAAACAATTGTCGCGGCAAGACACCGATCGCTTCGCCGCCTTTGGCCATCGCACCATTAGCGACTGCGCCCATCGTGCCGTCGCGTGCACCGCCATAAACGACCCCGTAGCCGCGCTCTGCGATCAGCTCGCCCAACTCGAAAGCCGCATCCATATAGACCTCGCCGCGGCCAGTGTTCGATCCACAAAAAACGCAAATTCTCATACTTACTCTATCTTTCTACTTGTTTATGAGGTGCAACCTGAGCCGGTATCCGCCTCTTTCTCGGCAACGTACTTCCCATCGCAACTACTCTGAATCTACTTCACTGCGATGCCGTTTTTAGAGCGCTCCGAATGTCGCCGCCACCTCCATCTTCTGCACTCTCTCAACTATTGCAGGCAAAACACAGCAATAGCCGAATCGCAGTTGGGTGGCTTTTGAACCGCCCAGAAGCACCTTAACGGAACCTCTGCGCAAAAAATGAGCACACTCGTGAATCTGATCTCCTCAATCGTTCCGCGCGGTTGTTTCGGCCCTTTCGAGCGGTTCGTTAGGCGCATTAATGACTTTCAATGTGCGATTCCGGACGAGTTTTTGGACAGCGCCTTGGAGCGTCTCAGTAGTACCGCGCCCACAGAACGAGACTAGAGATCTCGTCAAACGCCCACATAGAGGGAAAAGTTATGAAACCAATTCATCCTGTAGCAGCTAGCCAGATCGGCTCACAGCGATCACGTTACACATTATCGATGCGATCAGCGGTCGCCGCAAGTGCTCTGATACTGGGCTGCTCGCTGCCAACCTTCGCGCAAGACGAAACAGAAGCGGCGGAAACTGAAGAGCTCGTTCAGGAGACAGTGGTTGTCACTGGCAGCCTTCGCGCGCTCCCAGTCGAAGACGTGGGCTCGGTGTTTGGATTTGACAAAAGCTTGGTTGAAATCCCACGCTCAGCGTCGACGATCAGCTCGGAGCAAATCGAGCGCTTCGGCATCACCGACATTTACGGTCTAGTCGCACAAGCACCAGGTACGTTCACCAACTCATTCTTCGGAGTTGGCGGCGCACTCGATATTCGCGGACAGGCGGGTGAAACCTACTTCCGCGGTGTCCGTCGCTTGGACAATCCAGGTAACTACCCCACACCGATCGGTGCGTCTGATCGTATTGATATTGTGCGCGGTCCGGCCTCGCCTATCTACGGTCCATCCAAGTCAGGTGGTTACATGAACTTCGTGCCGAAAACAGCACGGCTTTCAGCGGGTCAGTACATCGAGGAACCAGAAGGCGAAATTCGATACACAGCAGGCAGTTGGGACAAAAGCGTCCTAGCCGCTTCGATCACTGGTCCAGGCAACATTGGCGGCCAGCAATTTGGTTACCATCTATACGCCGAACTTGAAGACTCCGGCAGTTACTATCGCAACATTGGAACTGAGCAGACCATTCTGCAGTCCGCCTTCGACACCGATTTGACAGATAATGTCCGCATCGAATTCGGTGGCATGTACCATGACTATAAAGGTAAGCAGAACGGCGGTTGGAACCGACTCACACAAGACCTGATCGACAATGGCACCTATGTAACGGGCAACGCACAAGTATTGGATACCGACGGAGACGGCGAGCTCTCTCCTGGTGAATTCTTAGCGGTTGGAAGCTTCAGCCCATTCTTCGTGCCACCAGCTGCCGCAACGGATGCAGATTTCGCCGACTTCGGCTTCTTGGCCTTGGAGAATGTCGGAACAACAACGCTTTCTCGCCGCAACGTCATTCAAAGCGAAGATGATACGCTCGAGAACGAACTGGTTACGCTCTATTTCGATGTCATTTATGAGAACGACAATGGCCTCGAAGTGAAGAACCAAATGTTCTACGAAGCCTATGAGAACCTCAATGAAAACGATTATGGCTTCTCTCAGTTCCATGACTCGTGGGTGTTTGAGAACAAACTCGTTATCACCAAAGAATTTGAAACGGAGTTTGCAGATATCACTGCGCAGATCTCACCTTCTGTGCGCCATACAGACTTCTTGCATGGTGATGATTTCTTCTTTGAGTATTTCCATCGCGTTGACCTCACTCAAGGCTTCGATGCGCGGTCTAACCGCCTTCTCGCGACAGAAGAGAATGCAAATTTCTCGAACTATGTAACAGGCGACTACACCAATTATGCCCTTGCCGGGCTGATCGATATTGAAACCAAATTCGGCCTAAACTTCCTCCTCGGCCTACGCGAAGATATCGTTGACGCGACATCAACTTCGCTCGCTGCGTTCGAAGTTTTTGATGACGAAGACTTCTCCGCATCAGACGAAGAGAACGGCACATCTTGGAACATTTCCGTGTCCTACGAAATCCCAGGCACGGGAATCATTCCGTACTTTACCGCAGCTGAACAGACCGTCGTGGTTGCTGGCCAAGGTGCAGAAATCTCGCCGGAAGCGCTCGCCCAAACCGACAATGACTCTCCCACGGGAGAAGGCAGCGACCAAGCTTTCTTGAGTGCGACAGAGCTCACCGAATTTGGCGTCAAAGGCAACTTCTTGGACGATCGTCTATATGCTGCGATCTCCTACTATGAGCAGGAACGGACCGACCGAAACATTCAGTCGATCACGGTCAACCAAGATATTCAGACCGAGGGTATCGAGGCGGAAATGCGTTGGTCCGTCACCGACAAATTCCTGGTCACAGCTGCGTACACGAATACCAAAGTCGTCAACCTGACCATTCTTGAATCCGGTTCGCAATTCAGCTTCTTGGGTGCCGAAGACTTGGTCAACGTGTCTGATCCGTCCATCTATTATGGTGGTCAGCCATTCGGACTGGTGTCTTTAGAAGGCACAGAAGATGCAGCCAAACGCGCAGGTATTCCTGAGAACTTATTCTCCTTCACCGCCACTTACGAGTTCGACAATGGCTTAGCGTTGTCCGGCAGTGTCACGGATGTTGAGTCCGTCTTTTCTGGCCAATCTCAAGCGGTCGAGTTGCCAGCATATACGCTCGTCGATCTTGGCGCATCTTATGAAGTCGACAATTGGTTGTTCCGCGTGAACATTCAAAACGCGACCGACGAAGAGTATTTCCGCGCGAACTTTACGGAACTCTTCGGCAGCACGATTGTTCTCCCTGAGGAACCCCGCAGCGTTCAAGCCTCAATTATCTACAAGTTCTAGAGCGAGGCCAGCCAAAAGAATGAACCCCGCTGGTGCTCCAGCGGGGTTTTGCTTTGACCCATCGAAAGATGGAAATCAGACACGCTCAATCAATCGCTCAATCGAGCGGCGCGCACGCAGGCGAATGTCGTCAGGGTCAACCACAGTTAGCCTTCCCTGCTCGACTAAGCGGCGCCCTTCAACAAAAACATCGCGCGGTCGAACGCCGTCGCACAAGAGCAGAGCCGCAACAGCATCCCAAGCGCCCAGTGTTTCAAAGCCTGTCATATCCCAGAGCACCAAGTCGGCGCGCATACCCGGAGTGATCTGCCCGCAACTTTGCCACCCGAGAATATCAGCGCCGCCGCGAGTTGCCAGCCAAAGCGCCTCACGCGCCTTCATCGCATCAGCTCCGTTTGCGGCACGTTGAAGTAACATCGCTTGTCGCGCTTCACTCAACATTTGATTGGAATCGTTGGACGCAGATCCGTCGACGCCTAAGCCTACGGGAACTCCTGCATTTCGCATCTCCTTGACGGGTGCAATCCCAGACCCCAGGCGCGCGTTAGAGCAAGGACAATGGGCAACACCGGTTTTTGTGCGCGCGAATAGTTCAATTTCTTCCGCATCGAGTTGAACACAATGTGTGTGCCAAACGTCTGGCCCAAGCCATTCTAAGTCTTCCGCATATTGCCCCGGGCGACACCCAAACTTTTCTAATGAATATTCGACGTCTTCGATGTTTTCTGCGAGATGCGTGTGCAAGCGCACGCCTTTGTCTCTCGCCAAACGCGCTGAGTTCCGCATGAGATCTCGGGTAACAGAGAATGGCGAACATGGCGCGACCGCGACGCGTGTCATGGCAGAAGGCGCGGGATCGTGAAACGCGTCGATCACGCGAATAGTGTCTTCCAAAATATTATGTTCTGTTTCCACAACCGTATCTGGTGGCAAACCGCCATGGCTTTCACCAATGCTCATACTCCCGCGCGTCGCGTGGAGGCGAATCCCCATCGTCTCAGCCGCAGCAATCGTATCATCCAACCGCACGCCCTCGGGATAGAGATAGTGATGATCGCTCGAGAGTGTGCATCCTGACAGGAGCAGCTCCGCCATTGCGACTTGAGCAGAGACAAAGACATCTTCGGGCCGATATCGTGCCCAAATCGGATAATGCGCCTGCAGCCACGGAAACAACGGAGCATTGATGCCGAGCGGGACGGCACGAGTAAGGGCCTGGAACATGTGATGATGCGTATTGATGAGCCCGGGTGTGATAACCGTTCCCGATGCGTCCACAATCTCATCGGCTGTCTCTGCCCACGACCTGAGCTCATGGCTTGGACCAATCGCGCGGATCTCGCCATCTTCGATAACGACGCTTCCGCCAGAGATCTCCGTTTCACCGTCATCCATACATGCGATGACATCGGCGTTTTGTATAAATGTGATACTCATCTTGCGTCCGGGGCAGTCTCATCGGAAGCATGCGGTACGACAAGATTGAGCAAAATAGCAAGAAACGTTGCTGGCAACAGGCCAGAGGAAAGTAGAATCTGTGGCATTTCAGGAAGATGCTGCAAGGCCTCCGGCTCCAGTTGCAGGCCGAACCCCAAAGATAAGGATACTGCGAAAATGAGCATATTGCGCTGGTTCCAGTCTACCTCGGATAGGATCGATAAGGCTGCAGATATCACCATGCCAAACATGATAATCACACCGCCACCGAGCACTTGAATTGGAATAGTTGTAATGAGCGCCCCGATCTTGGGAACAAAACCGCAAATGATTAGAAACACCGCGCCACAGGTGACGATGTGACGGCTCATGATGCCCGTCATCGCAATCAGGCCGACATTCTGACTAAAAGATGTATTTGGAAGCGAACCGAATATAGCCGCTAGTGCCGAGCCCAGACCATCTGCAAATGTGGCGCCGGTAAGCTCCTTGTCAGTGGCAGAGCGCTTCGCCCCGCCCTGCGTTATGCCGCTCACGTCGCCGACCGTTTCGATCGCGGACACCAAACTCATGAAACAAAAACCGACAATGGCGGGCGCAGAAACCTGAAACCCAAACCGAAATGGATCCGGTAAAATCGCCCAACTCGCGCGCGACACAGGCGAAAGATCGATTAGTCCAAATGGGACTGCCACGGCATATCCGACGCACAAACCTAATAAGATCGACGCAATCGATAACATACCTCGTCCGAAGAACTTAAAGCCGAGGGTTACGATTAAGACACTCCCCGCAAGCACCCAGCTTTGCCAAGACCCATAGGCGTCTGTGCCTTGTGCAGGAACGCCGCCCGCAGCGTATTGAATTCCAACTTTGACGAGCGACAAACCGATGAGTGCCACCACGAGACCAGTGACTAGGGGCGGTAAGGCGAACTTCAATCGCCCGATGAATGGCGCCAATAGTGCGTGAAAGATACCACCAAAGAGCGCTCCCGTAACCAACGCAGCCATACCTTCAGTTCCGGTGCCTGCCACGATCGGGATCATGATTGGTAAAAACGCAAAACTGGTGCCTTGAACAATCGGAAGACGGGCCCCTACGGGTCCAATTCCAATCGTCTGAAACAGAGTCGTAACGCCCGCGAACAGCATCGACATTTGGATCAAATATATTAGGTCGGAAAGGTCATCCGAACCGTAGCCGAACCCTGCCGCGCCAGCGACGATGATCGCCGGTGTGACATTGCCGACAAACATCGCAAGCACGTGTTGAATGCCAAGCGGAACAGCAATCGACAAAGGCGGTTTGTATCCGGGATCACAACGTTGCTCCGCCGTCATTCGGAATGATAGGCGCTCCGAAGACTCTAAGGGCGGCGGCACGGTCACAGCGTTATCCGTCCAGGAAAATAAACTTGAGCAGGAATAGAATGGCTAAGACGGCAACGCTCGGACTGATGTGTTTCCATCTCCCAGCCCCAAGCTTCAACGCCGCGTAGGAGACAAAGCCCAAGCCGATTCCGGTCGCGATGGAATAAGTGAGCGGCATGGCGACAGCCGTAATCACCGCCGGCACAAAAGCCGTCATGTCCTCCCAATCAACGGAGGCCAATCCGCCAACCATAACGCACCCAACGAACACCAAGGCAGGACCCGTCGCATAAGACTGTATGGACCCAGCCAAAGGTGCGAAGAAGAGCGCACCCAAGAACAAGATCGCAACAACGACGGCGGTCAGACCCGTTCGGCCTCCCGCCTTCACACCGGCAATGCTTTCAACATAACTCGTCGCTGAGGACGTTCCAACCACCGCGCCGACCATGGTTGCGGTCGAGTCAGCAAGCAGAGCCCGACGGAGGCCGATAATATGTCCGTTTTCGTCTAGTAGACCCGCGCGATGCGCGACGGCCACCAACGTTCCGGCGGTATCGAACAGATCAACAAAAAGGAATGAGATCACAATGACGACTAAGCCTATCTCAAGCGCCTGGGTCCAATCGAGCGCGAAGAGCGTCGGCTCAACGGAAGGCGGCGCAGAGATGATTGCAGTCGGCTCTGCAATACCCAAAAGGACACCTGCAATCGTGATCGTCAGCATCCCTATGAGAATGCCGCCCGGGATCTTTCGTGCCTCTAGGACAACGATCAAGATGAAGCAGACGATCGCCATTATTGTCGGCGTCGCTGACAAGTCCCCAAGGCCAACCAGCGTGGCGGGATTATCGACAACGATGCCAACGCTCGTGAGACCTATCATGATCAAAAACAAACCGATCCCGGCCGAAATCGAGAGTTTCAGTTCAAGCGGGATCGAATTAATGACCCATTCTCTAATCGGTAACACACTGATCAGTACAAAGAGCACGCCGGACAAGAACACTGCCATCAAAGCCGCTTGCCAGGGCACCCCCATCCCGAGCACGACCCCGTATGTGAAGAAGGCATTCAATCCCATTCCAGGCGCAATCGCGATCGGGAAGTTTGCGTAGAGCCCCATGATCAACGTTCCGATCGCCGCAGACAGACAAGTGGCGACAAACACAGACCCCGTATCCATTCCCGCATTCGCGAGAATATCTGGGTTGATAAAGATGATGTACGACATTGCGAGGAAGGTCGTGATCCCCGCCACGACTTCTTTTCGAACGGTCGACCCTCGTTCAGCGATGCCAAAATACTTGTTGATCATGTTGATCATCTCTCCCATTGCCCTGCGCGTAAGTTTGAGCAGAGTCTGGGCTCCAATCAAAGATCTGCACTGTCGAACATCAACTGCGCAGGACCCTGCTGAGCAGTTTGTGGGTCCTTGGCCAATAATTGCGCGTCGCGCTTTCCCAAATGCACGCTTTTTGATCCCGAATCTTGCGCATAGGAACACCAGCCATACGATCTAACGCACAAAAAGAGTGCACACAAAATTAGATCACTCGATTAGAGATTGGTCACAATTAGAACTTCCATGCTGTTTCCTTACGAACCTATGACAAGCGCGAAGTTTAGGGGCATACTGAAGGGATCAAGGAGAGGTATCGATGATCCAGTTCTTATGGGACGGCGAAATTCACACGATAGAAGAATTTGATCCGACTCAGACCGTGCTCGAATGGCTTCGCGAGGACCAGCGCAAAACGGGCACTAAGGAAGGTTGCGCGGAAGGCGACTGCGGCGCCTGCACAGTCGTCATCGGTGAGCTGCATGACGAGCGCATCAGATACCGCGCCGTGAACGCATGCATATTTTTCCTACCGCTACTTGATGGAAAGGAGCTCGTTACCGTTGAATCGCTAGGGTCATCTGACGACCTACATCCCGTGCAGAGCGCTATGGCGGACGGAAACGGCACGCAATGCGGTTTTTGCACACCGGGTTTTGTGATGTCGCTCTTTGCAAAATACCAAGACAGTGACCCTGCCCTTCCCTCGGACATTGACGATGTGCTGGCTGGAAATCTTTGTCGCTGCACCGGATACGCACCGATTCAAGCGGCGGCTGAACTTTCGATGGAGAGCCAATCCCTGCCTAAAACCTATGGCGGGCCTGAATCAATCGCCGCATTGAAATCGATTCGACAACCGCTCGCAAAATTCGCACGCTTTGCAGACCCAAACTTCGAAACCGACCGCACGTATTTCGCCCCAAGATCGGAAGATGAACTGGCGGAATTGATCAAAAACCATCCGACCGCGACACTCGTGGCTGGCGCCACTGATGTCGGGCTATGGGTGACAAAACAACATAGACTTCTCGACACTGTCATCTCGTTGAACGCGATAGATAGCTTAAAGACAATCGAGAAAGATGAGAGTACACTCCGGATCGGTGCCATGGTCAGCTACACAGACGCCTGGGCCGCGCTTGGTGAGCTTCACCCAGATCTCGGTGAACTTGTTCGGCGGATTGGCTCTGTTCAAGTGCGAAACAGCGGGACCATAGGCGGCAATATCGCCAATGGGTCGCCAATTGGCGACACGCCGCCCCCTTTCATTGCACTCGGCGCGAAACTCGAACTGGCGAGCGCTCAAGGTGTTCGTGTAATCAACTTGGAGGACTTCTTCATTGAGTATGGAAAACAAGACCTTCAATCAGGAGAATATGTTCGAGCTGTGCAGATCCCCGCGCTCGAAGCGAATACCGTTTTCCGGACGTACAAAATCTCAAAACGATTCAATCAAGATATCTCTGCCTTATGCGGCGCCTTTGCCATCCGAATAGAAGACGGTCTTATCGCCGCGGCACGGATCGCCTATGGCGGTATGGCGGGCACGCCTAAACGCGCCCCCAATTGTGAGGCGGCACTCTTAGGGGCGCCATGGACGGAAGACACTCTCGGTCGCGCAGCCGATGCTTTGGCAGGTGATTTCACGCCACTCACAGACATGCGGGCAAGCGACGCGTATCGCATGAAAGTCGCGCAAAACCTCTTGCGTAAAGTCTATCTGGAAACTCAAACCAAATCGCGTACGCGAATTCTGCAAAAGGCTTAGTCATGCTTGAACGCGCAAATCGCTCCGTCAAACCTGAAAAAATCACGGGTGACGTCCATGAGGCCCACCGTCATGACAGCGCACACTTACACGTTTCAGGCCGCGCACAATATATTGATGATCTGCCTGAACCGACCGATTGTTCACATCTCTATGTTGCGATGTCAGAGCGCGCACACGCCGACATCATTAGTATGGATTTGAGCGACGTAGGTCGCGCTCCAGGGGTGATTTGTGTTCTTACGGTTGACGATGTTCCGGGTGAAAATGATATCGGCCCCGTCGTCCACGATGATCCCGTTTTTGCGGAATCGACGGTGAAGTATCATGGGCAGCCAATATTCGCAGTCGCTGCGACCTCTCGGAAAGCGGCGCGCCTCGCCGCGATGCGTGCAAAAATCACTTACCAAGATAAACCAGCTTGCTTGACGCTCGCAGACGCTCGCGCAGCAAATGTGAGTGTTGAGGCTCCGCAAACTATGCGCCTTGGCGATGCCACAGCCGCCATGAAAGCTGCACCGCGAAAACTCTCGGGCCAGCTTGAAATGGGCGGCCAGGATCACTTCTACCTCGAAGGCCAGATCGCAATGGCGGTGCCGGGTGAAGATGGCGCGATCAAAATTTATTCGTCCACGCAAAACCCCACTGAGGCGCAACATCTTATTGCCCACCTACTGAACAAGCACAGCGCCGCCGTAACGGTGGAGGTTCGCCGAATGGGCGGCGCCTTCGGAGGCAAGGAGACGCAATCGACTC
>JBCBBY010000053.1:0-29073 GCA_038531195.1 Pseudomonadota bacterium | reverse complement strand
CTTCTGACGCGGGCTAGGCTTTGTTGGAAGAGTGGTTACGAGAAGGGCTTGCCGATGGAATGGGGTTGGGACAATGCGAGGGCCTTTATCGGCATCGCAATGATATTCGGGATCGCTTGGGGGCTCTCCGAAAACCGAAAAGTCTTTCCCTGGAAAATCGTACTCGGCGCCGTATCGCTGCAGTTTGCGTTTGCGCTTCTATTCTTTGGTTTGCCTAAAGTGTTCGGTTTCGAGAGTATTTTTGGGTCCGGCGCTGAGCCAAACCCTGTCATCAAAACGCTTGAAGATGCGACCCGAGCAGGCACGAGCTTTGTGTTCGGCTATGTCGGCGATAATCAAGCAGCGGGCGCTCTGATGGAGGGAAGTCCACCGCCCCAGTTTTTCTTTCAGATTTTGCCAATCGTTATTGTGGTCGCAGCCTTATCAGCAATTCTATGGCATTGGCACATATTGAGATTGATCACACGCGCTTTCGCTTTCGTTTTTCGGAAAACAATGGGTCTAGGCGGCGCGACGTCGCTCGCGGTTTCAGCGAATGTGTTTATGGGCATGACGGAAGCGCCCGTGTTAGTGAAACCTTATATCAAAGGCATGTCGAGATCCGAGCTCTTCATTCTTATGACAACGGGTTTCGCGACAATCGCCGGCTCTGTTCTGATCATATACACAACGTTTCTAGACGGACAGCTCTCAAACCCGCTTGCAACTTTGCTAACCGCTTCTTTGATGGCCGCACCGGCTGCGGTGGCCCTCGCATTGACCATGATACCAGAACAAGAGTCGATGACGGAGCGGTCGCACGAACCAGACTTTGAATATGAATCGACCATGGACGCCTTCGCGACCGGCGCCTCGGATGGGCTGAAGATTGTTCTGAACATTGCAACAATGCTTATTGCCGCTTTAGCGTTGCTCTACATTGCAAATGTGATCTTAGGGACTTTGCCAGCTGTCGCAGGAGAGAGTTTGTCCATCCAGCGTGTGCTTGGATGGGTCTTTTCGCCCCTCATGTATCTGATCGGGGTTCCTTTATCTGAAGCGACAACGTCTGGGTCGCTAATGGGAATAAAAACGGTTTTAACAGAGTTCGTCGCCTTTATTGAACTTGGCCAATTAGCGCCTGACGCCTTAAGCGAACGATCCCGTATGATTACAGCGCACGCAATTTGCGGATTCGCCAACTTTGGTTCGATCGGCATTCTTATCGGCGGGCTAACGATCATCGAACCCGCGCGTCGAACGACATTCTTGGAATTGGCCTGGAAAACACTCGTTGCGGGAACGCTCGCAACCTGTTTGTCCGGCGCGGTTGTTGGTGCGCTGCCTGCAAACCTGTTCTTCGGGAGCTAAATTTTTTCAATGATCCGCTTGATCTTATTATCGTCGGTGGCGCTTAGCGCGCCCCTCATGGCGAATGCGCAATTTGCCTATGAAGACGCCCAGAAAGATGTCGATGATGCTGTCCAAGCCTGTTTGGAAGAGCGCGGACTTCCAGCGGATGGAAGCTCACCTTTCTGTCCTGAGCGCGCGAACCGCGTTTTAGCAACCATCACGACCTATGGTGATCGCAGCCCAGAAGCCGCCGGCGCGGTCTCGATCCTGGATGCAGAGGCTATCGCCAACATCTCAGCAGACCATCCGGCTGAGGTCTTGAACACGCTGCCTGGTGTCAATATTCATACCAATTCCGGGCAAGAGCACTTGATCGCGATCCGATCTCCGGTGCTCACGGGCGGTGCAGGGCAGGGGAGCTTTCTGATTCTCGAAAACGGTGTGCCGACGCGCTCTCCAGCCTTTGGCAACGTCAACAGCTTGCTCGAACCTCATCATGAAACAGCAAAAGCGATAGAGGTGGTCCGCGGCCCTGGCTCGGCGAAGTATGGCTCAAACGCCGTCCACGGATTGATCAATGTCATCCTTGCCGATCCAAGTGGTGAACCCTTGCGTGCCCTCAATGCGTCCTATGGCAGTCTTGGGCGCTACAAATCTGACCGCGTCTATGATCAAGGTTTTCTTGGGCGTGCGTCTGTGTCGGCTCAGAAAGATGTTGGCTGGCGCGACAATACGGACGTGTTGCAGCTCAAAGGATCGGGCGTTGCGGAAGCGGTATATGCTGGCTGGAATGTCACCGCTTGGGCCTCGGCGTCTTATCTCGAGCAAGAGACCGCCGACTTCATCCAAGGTCCAGATGCGTTCAAGGATCGCGATCTCGCTAAGGCGAATGATGATCCCTTAGCATTTCGGGACGCGTGGTCAGCGCGCGGGGCAGTTCGATTGGAGCGTGAGTTTGCGGACGGTACGCTTACTGTGACACCGTTTGCGCGGATCCAACAGATGGAGTTTCGGCAGCATTTCTTACCCTATCGTGGGTTTGAGAAGAATGGACATACCGCAATCGGCGCGATGAGCCGCTATGAGCGGGACGTGTCTGAGACCGTGACTTGGCGTCTTGGCGGGGATGTCGATCTGGCGTCCGGATATTTGCGCGAAACGCAGCCAGAGCCATTTGGATTTTTCCCAGGCGACACCCGCTTCCCGGTAGGCGTTCATTACGATTATACCGTCGATACCATTGTCGGCGCTTTATGGAGCGAAGTGGATTGGGCGCTCTCTGATCGATTGACCATCTTAGCGGGTGTGCGCGGCGAAGCTCATCATTTCGACTACACGACCGATGCAGCCGTCGGGATCAATGGTCGCTTCAATGTTCCAGATGATCGAACCGATGATTTTGACTTCATCACACCGAAACTTGGTCTGGTCTTCGATGCGACGGATGAGATCAGTCTCTACGCCAATTACGCGCGGGGCAGCCGGGCGCCTCAAGCCAGCGATCTTTATCGTCTTCAGTCTCAACAAGGTGTCGCTGAGGCGGAGGTCGAAACGCTAGATAGTTTCGAAGTCGGCGCGCGCGGGTCTTTGGCTAGCGGGAACTTGGTCTTCGATATCGCCGCTTACACAGCCGATAAGGACAATTTCTTTTTCAGAGACTCTGATGGGCTCAATGTGACGGATGGCTCGACGCGGCATCAGGGCATTGAGGCGGCGGCATCCTGGCAGCTCAGCGAGCAGTTCACGCTCAATGGCAATGTGAGTTGGTCAGATCAAACCTATACATTTGACCGTATTGTTGGGAACGGTTCGGAAGTGATCTTAGACGGCAATCAGGTGGATACAGCGCCTGAATGGCTCGGAAACGTTGCGGTCGTTTGGCTGCCAAACGATGCTGTCACATTAGAAGTCTCCGGAAATTATGTCGGCGAGTACTTCACCAACCCAGCCAACACGCAAGACTATCCTGGTCATTTCGTTGCCAATGCACGCGCCGCGTATGACGTGACTGAAAAGATTGAAGCCTATTTGATCGTTCGCAATCTAACAGATGAAGCTTATGCGGACCGGGCTGATTTTGCCTTTGGAAATGAACGCTTTTTCCCAGGTGAACCTTTGAATGTCACAATAGGGTTTCGTGCGCGTTTTAACTAGTCGGGCGCAGACCTGAACGCATAGAACAATAAGGAGAGGACAATGCAGCTTTATCACGCCCCGCAGGCGGTCAATCCAGAACGGACTTACAATTTCTTGAAAGCGAAAGGTCAGCTCGATGCTGTGGATATTGTCGAGATTTCGATCATGAAAGGCGAGCATAAACAGCCCGAATATCGCAAGCTCTCTCCCTTCGCGCAGGTTCCTGTTCTGGTGCTTGATGACGGGACGACGATCACCGAAAGCCGCGCGATTTGCAGCTTCTTCGAGCATATGTTCCCAGAACCGAACCTGATGGGACATGACGCGCTTGAAAAGGGGCTCATCGAGATGTGGGATCGCCGCATCGAGTTTATGATGATGGCGCAATTCGCGACATGGTTCCGAAATGCGCATCCGGTCATGGCGCCGCTCGAAAAGCCGCAACTGCCAGACGCTGCGGCCAAAGCAGAAAAGAATGTCAAAGCGTTCACCGCGAAACTTGATGAGCATCTCTACGAAAAGGATTGGGTCGCAGCAGGTCGCTTCTCGATTGCTGACATCACGCTTTATCTGACCTGTGGTTTTTGCGGCGTCATGCGCTGGCGCCCGCACGAAGAGTTTCAGAATATTTCTCACCACTATGCGAAGGTGCGTGAGCAGCTAGGATAATAGCTCATGCAAGAGTGGGCGGACAAGCGGGATGATATCCTGCGGCAGCAATCCAGGCCCGATCCGTTCACTCGCAACGCTATGCATCCAAACGGCCGCGCAGGCGGCCGGGATCTCTTTCATACCTTGGGCTACGAACCCAGCAATCATTCCGGCGAGCACGTCGCCCGTACCGCCTTTCGCCAAATAGCGAGAGGCTGAATGATTGACGATGATCCGTCCATCCGGCGCTGCGATAATGGTCTGGGGTCGTTTGAGGACGATTACCGCGCCGGACTGTTCCGACGCAGTACCGACTTGCTCCAGTAAATCGCCATCGAGATGGCCAAAGTATCTGACGAACTCGCCCTCGTGCGGAGTCATGATGACGTCACGGCCGCTAAGTTGCGGCCATAGCCGAATGGCATCTGCATCTACAACCAGTGACACCGAGGGATCAGAGTCGAGGAGCATTTTTGCTTGATCATCGGCGCAGCCGCCAGGACCTGCGAGGATGGTGTTCACACGATTCAGCGCGCTCAATCCACGCTCAGACACCATAATGTCAGGAGGGAGCGCCGTGCGGTAAACCTGCGCTTGTGTTTCGCTCAGAACCGATACGAGGCCGGAGCCAATTCTCGAGCAAGCTTCCGCGGCCAATCTGGTGGCGCCAGTGAACTCATTTGCGCCGAGAATGGCGGTATGTCCGCGATGATATTTATGCCCCTCGGGCGAAGGGACTGGTAGATTGCTGCGCCAGAGATCGGTGGTATTCCGAATCGCTATGACCATCTTTACACCGTCTGAGCTGCCTCCATCTCTTGAGAGGAAAGCCAAATTGAGACGTCCCGTAAAGCTCTAATGGCTTGTACGCGCTTCTTCTCGCGCCCTTTGGCTTTTCCGCGCAAACGCTTGCCGGTTTCCGGGTCATGAGTCTGCACGCTGTCTGGGTCAGCCTGAGGGAATAAGCCAAAGTTGATGTTCATCGGTTGGAAGGTCGCTTTACCTTCCAAATGGCCGCCCGTTATGTGTTTCACCAGCGCGCCGAGGGCTGTCGTTTCTGGGGGATTGGGCAGTGAGATGCCGAGACGGTCGGCGGCCGCAAAACGACCCGCCAGCAGCCCCATCGCTGCGGACTCAACGTAGCCTTCAACCCCTGTCACTTGGCCCGCAAACCGCAGCCGCGGCATGGATTTTAGGCGCAGTCGCGTGTCGAGCAGCTTCGGCGAGTTCAAAAACGTGTTGCGGTGGATTCCGCCGAGCCGCGCAAATTGAGCGTTCTCTAATCCAGGGATCATTCGGAAGATCTCTGATTGCGCGCCATATTTGAGCTTGGTCTGAAAGCCGACCATATTCCACAAAGTGCCAAGCGCATTGTCCTGACGAAGTTGCACGATCGCATGAGCTTTAACATCCGGATTGTGGGGATTGGTCAGGCCGACCGGCTTCATAGGGCCAAAACGGAGGGTCTCTCGACCCCGTTCGGCCATAACCTCAATCGGTAAACAGCCCTCAAAATAGGGCGTGTCTTTTTCCCAGTCTTTGAACTCGGTCTTCTCGCCGTCAATGAGGGCATCGATGAAGGCGTTGTATTGGACTTCGTCCATGGCGCAGTTGATGTATGCGGCAGTGTCGCCATGCGGACCTGGCTTGTCATACCGCGACTGGCGCCAGGCTTTGTCCATATCGACGCTGTCGAGGTAGATGATCGGCGCGATGGCGTCGAAGAAGGCGAGGTCATCCTCACCCGTTTCAGCGCGAATGGCCTCCGCGAGCGGGATTGAGGTGAGAGGACCCGTTGCGATGATTACACTCGACCATTCTGCAGGGGGAAGGGCTTCGATTTCTTCGCGCACGATTGTGATGAGCGGATGCGCCTCAAGCTTTGCGGTAACAGCTTCGGCGAATCCTTCGCGATCGACGGCCAGCGCGCTTCCGGCAGGCACCTGATGCTGATCAGCGGTTGGAATAATGATCCCATGGGCGCGGCGCATCTCTTCATGCAAAACGCCTACGGCATTTAGCGCGTGATCGTCGGATCGGAATGAGTTGGAACAAACCAATTCTGCCAATTTTTCGGTTTGGTGGGCCTCAGTGCCTTTAACGCCCCGCATTTCATGCAGAACTACGGGCACGCCCATATTCGCGGCTTGCCAGGCGGCTTCTGAGCCGGCCATGCCGCCGCCTATAATGTGAATAGGGTCAATCTTGGTCATTTGCAGGATGTGCGATTGATGGGCGATTAGGTCAAGCGCGATGTGGCAGACGGGGGCTAGGCATAAGGCAGCACGCTCTCTACATGAGGCGCATGACAAACGCTTCGACAACGCCAGAATCCATTCTTTCCACGCTCATCGAGACCTGCACCAAAGCCGGCGCAACGGATGCAGATGCCTCCTTTGCCCGCTCCGAAGGCGTCAGCGTGGAAGTGCTGAACGGTCAATTGGAAGGCATTGAACGCTCTGAATCGCAAGGTGTTTTGCTACGCTGCTTCTTTGGACAGCGCCAGGCGTCGGTTTCCGGGTCGGACACGTCTCCAGAGGCGCTACAGACGCTGGCGGAACGTTGCGTCGCGATGGCGAAAGTCGTGCCGGAAGATCCTTATTGCGGGGTCGCTCCGTCCGAAGATCTCGCAACCAAAATGCCCCAGCTAGATTTGACCGGCGACGGCGAGATCGCGATGGACGTGTTGGAACGGGACGCTCTAGAAGCGGAAGCGGCGGCTCTGGCGGTCGACGGCGTGAAACAGGTTGCCGGGTGCGGCAATGGCTGGAGCACAAATGAGGTTTGGGTGGCGGCCAGCAATGGCTTCACGTCGCACAAAACATCTGGCTCAACAGGATTGGGGCTCGCGGCCGTTGCCGAAAAGGACGGAGCAATGGAGCGCGACTATGAGAGTCGTTCCGTTCGTCGATTAGCGGATCGCCCCTCAGCCATCGAAATTGGTCAAATCGCTGGTCAGCGGGCTGTTGCTCGTCTGACACCGCAAAAGATCAAAACTCAAACGGGTGCGGTGATTTATGATCGCCGTATTGCCGGAAGTTTGATCTCGGCATTCCTCTCGGCGATTAGCGGGCCGAGTGTGGCGCGCGGTGTCTCATTTTTGAAGGATCACCTTGGCGAACAGGTTTTCGCCTCTGGAGTCAATTTAATCGATGATCCATTTCGAGCGCGCGGGATGGGCAGCCGGGTTCATGATGGGGAAGGGCGCGCTGTCGCGCGCAATCGCATCATAGAAGATGGAACGCTCACGCGGTGGCTCCTGAACGGGGCGTCCGCGAAGCAACTGGGGTTGACGCCGAACGGTCATGCGAGCGGCGGGTTTGGGTCTAATCCAGGGGTCGGTGTCTCAAACATTTATATCGAGGCGGGTCAGCACACCCCCGCGGAGCTGATGAGCCAAGTGGGCAAAGGCCTGCTCGTGAGCGATATGTTCGGCCCCTCGATTAATCCAAATACAGGCGACTATTCGGTCGGCGTCGCCGGCTTCTGGTTTGAGAATGGCGAGGTTCAACACCCGGTGTCTGAAATTACCATCGCGGGCGATTTGCCGAGCATGTTTAAACGCCTCGTCCCGGCGTCGGACTTAGAGTTCCGTGGCACGCGCGACGCACCATCGCTATTGATTGAGGATATGTCGATTGCCGGTGAGTGAGATTGATCTCGAAGACTTACAGACTTTACAATCGGTTGCCCGGGAAGCCGGTGAACTTGCTCTAGACTATTTCGAGCGCGCTGATGTGCAGGCTTGGGATAAGTCGAAAGGTCATCCGGTGACGGAAGCGGACCTCGCGGTCAATAATCTCATTCGGGACCGCTTAATGGCGGCGCGGCCGGACTATGGCTGGCTTTCTGAAGAGACCGCGCTCTCAAATTCAACCCGCACCGCGAAACGGGTGTGGATCGTTGACCCGATTGACGGGACACGCGCCTTTATGCGCGGTGAACCGTACTGGTGCATCGGACTTGGTAGCTTAGAAAACGGACGACCGCGCACCGCGGTCGTGAATGCCCCTCTCTTGCGAGAAACCTATCATGCTGCGCGCGGCCATGGCGCCTATCTAAATGGGGCGCCCATCCAAGTGACGAACGCGTGTCAGGAGGAAGGATGCCGGTTGATCACCAATGAAGGCATGCTCACGCATCCGGCCTGGGCTGAGCCTTGGCCTCAGGTCGATCTTGCGCGGCCGAAACCCAATGCCACGCTCCTGCGTATGTGTTGGGTCGCCTCTGGAAAGTTTGATGCGGTCCTCACCCTTTGGCGCAAATCAGATTGGGATTTGGCAGCGGGTGCTTTGCTTGTCGAAGAAGCCGGAGGTCTCGCGACGACACATCTGCGCGAACCATATGTATTTAATCGCGGCGAACCTGCACAAAGAAGCCTGCTGGCGGCTGGAAAGGCGCTCCATTCCCTGTTATCAGCGCGAGTCGCAGGGGTGCGGTTACCAGATCCCAATTGGACCGTACGCCCTTATGAACGGACACAGCTGACGGAGCGCCAAGACATGGGCGAGACAGAGACCAAGCAATTGCTGCACATCGTTATCGGTGGTGAGCTAAAAGATGTCACCGATGTAGAATTCGAAGATCTTGCCAAGATCGATTTCGTCGGCGCGTTTCCGAGCTATAAAAGCGCCTATGATGCCTGGAAAGGCGCCGCGCAGCGCACGGTAGATAATGCTGAGATGCGTTATTTTATTTTGCACGCGCACAAACTGCTCGACCCAGAAACGGGTGACCACCATCACGTCTAAGGCAGACAAAGCCCCAAATCGTCGGTCATTGATGCGGCTCCTCGGAGCGCATTTTTGGCCTCAAAAGACTTGGTTCTTTGCCGGCACTGCGTTTGCTGTCATCACAGCGCTGAGCGCCGTGGGGTACGGTTTTGTCCTGGCGTTTGTTGGAAATACGCTGCAATGCCAATTGCAAGGCGGTGCTGGCGATGCATGCATAACCGTCCAGTCTCTCACTGAACGGATCGGACTGAACTCATCTGAAGGTTGGATTTGGTTCGGCATCATAACGATCGTCGCGCTGACGGCGATAAGAGCCATCTCGATGTACGCGATGACCTTGTTCAATAATACAGGCGTTCAACGCGGGCTCGTATCGATCCAGAATGTTCAATTTGAAGCTTTGACCGATGGCGATTATGCGCGGGTCGCGGGCGATAGTTCCGGCGGGTTCGTCTCCCGTTTCATCAATGACGTCAATGCGATCCGCGATGCGGCGCTACGGTTCGCGAATAATTTCACGAAAAGCCTCGTCACCGTGATCGGTGTTTTGATTTATCTATTCGTGCTGGATTGGCAGCTCGCGCTGATAATTTTGGTGGTCTATCCGCTCGCCCTTGGTCCCGTCATCGCGATCGGAAATTCAATTCGTGGGCGGGCGAAGAAAGCGCAGCGCCAGATTGGCGAAGTAACAGCTTTGGTATCAGAGGGCGTTCAGTCTGCGCGGATCGTAAAAGCTTATGGGCTAGAAACCTATCAGAAGGAGCGCGCGCGATTAGGTTTCACGGAGCGCTCTCGCCTGTTCTTGCGCGTACTCAGCCAGCGGGCGGCGGTCGATCCGATCTTAGAAGTGGTGGGCGGCATCGCCATCGCGGCGCTGCTCGGGTTCGTGTCCTTCAGGATTGCAGCCGGAACCAATACATTGGGGGATCTTCTCGGCATTATCGGCTTAATCGGCGTGGCCTCGCCCGAAGTGCGCGCACTTGGCTCCATAAACGCGGTCGCTCAAGAAGGCGCAGCCGCCGCTGACCGCGTTTATGACATTGTCGATGCCCCTGCGAGTGTGACCGATAAACCCTCGGCACGCGAGATCCCAAATGCGCGCGGCGCGATCGCATTTGATGATGTGGCTTTTGCTTACCCTGACGGAACTGAAGCGCTGAAAGGCTTGAGTTTTACCGTCGCTCCAGGGGAGACGGTGGCCTTGGTTGGGCCGAGTGGGGCAGGGAAGTCTACCGTCTTCAATCTCATTCTCAGACTCTATGACGCGTCGAGCGGCGCTGTGCGCGTGGATGATAGCGATGTGCGTGATCTTAATGCAAACAGTTTGCGGGCCGGGACGGCTTTAGTCTCTCAAGACACGTCTTTGTTCGATGACACGGTCGGCGCCAATATTGCGCTTGGACGCCTGGGTGCGGCGCCGGACGAGATCGTCGCCGCCGCTATCTCAGCAAACGCGGATGGCTTCATTCGCGAGCTACCCGGGGGATATGACGCCCCAGCCGGTGAGATGGGCCGCAATCTTTCAGGCGGACAGCGCCAGCGCGTGGCCTTGGCGCGGGCGATCCTTCGCGATGCGCCGATCTTGATGCTCGACGAAGCGACGTCGGCACTCGATGCGGAAAGCGAAGCCAAAGTGCAGGCCGCGCTGACAACGTTCGCCGCCGATCGGACAACGCTGATCATCGTGCACCGTCTATCCACTGTTCGCGCGGCCGATCGGATCATCGTGATCGATGACGGTAAAGTGGTGGAAACGGGCACGCACGACGCGCTGATCGAGCGTGGCGGCGTTTATAAGAAGCTTGTCGATCTGCAGCTAAGCTAAGCGCCCGCCATAGGCTGTTCCGCCGGGGTTTGCGCGGCGGCATTTCTCAAGAAGCGAGCGAGCTTTTCAGACGACTCAGCCCCTTGGACAGCGATTTGGCGGTGCGCGACAAACGTCGGAACGCCAGAAATGCCCATTTGACGGAACAGGTTTTCTTCCTGCCGGGTGCGCTCGACATCAGCGTCGCCAGCGAGCAAGTCCGCGACGAGATTGGCGTCCAACCCGATCTTAGCGGCGATGGTCACCAGGACCTCATGGTCGCCAATATCTTGACCTTTGGAGAAATAGGCCTCGAAGAGTGCCTCTTTCGCCGCCAATCCGAGATTTTGCCCCTGCGCCCACCTGACGAGCCTATGGGCATTAAAACTATTCGGACGTCGCGTGATTTTTTCAAAGTCGAAGGGGATGCCTTCGTCTTTGCCATATTGGATCAACGCGTCTCGCATTTGGTTTGCGCGGTCCTTGCTTTGATCGGATCCAAAACGCTGTTTCATATAGGCTTTATAGTCCGTGCCTCCAGCGGGAATGGTTGGATCGAGTTCAAACGGCCGGAAAAGTATTTCGACGTCTAAATCGGGTACGAGCTCAATTGCCCCCTTTAATCGACGAAGCCCTACCCAACACCAAGGGCAAACCAAATCGGAAACCATTTCAATGTGCAGTTTCATGATGGTGATCCTTTAACAGCGTGAGCTTTGAGGTGTGCGAGGTCGACGATCGCCAGCGTTTTACGATGCGTCGCGTCCAGGTGAACCGGTGGTGCGACGCCCATTTGACGGGCTTCTTCCCATCGCGAAGCACAAAGACACCATTTGTCGCCCGGCTTGAGACCCGGAAACCGAAACTCGGGCCGGGGCGTGATCAAATCGTTTCCGCGGTTGAAGCTATAATTCAGGAATTCGGCCGTGACCGTGACGCAAACTGTGTGCATGCCATGATCCATCTCGCCGGTATTGCAGCAGCCATCCCGAAAAAATCCTGTGAGCGGGTCGTGGCTACAGGGCGCCAGGTCTTGTCCAAGCACATTGCGGGCTTTGGTTTGCGTTTCGGTCATACAGGTACGGGCTCTGATTTACTGGCAGCAGTTCTTAGCACGCCCCAATAGCCATGTTGAACTTCCATTTTTTGCGTATGGCCTTTTTGCTCCAAAAGCGCGTGTGCTTCCGCGAGACGATAGAAGGGTAGGTGCATGAACATATGGTGCTCACAATGATAGTTGACCCAATAGGGCGCGATAAAGATCCGCTCTAACAAGCTTGCATGCGTCGTGCGCGCATGGCGCATAGGATCGTTGTGATCGGGCACGACCGCGTGTTCCGCGATATTGCGCAGACGCGTCACCATCATGTTCCACGTCGCCATGGGGAGCAGCCAAAGTACGAAAAACGCCCACCAATGACCAAGCGCTGTAAGCAAGACCAGCAACAATAAATTTGTGATCAGATAAGGCACCGCGGCTTCGCGCGCGGCTTGCATGCGATTGGCCGTGTTCGCGCCTTTGCGGATCTTAAGCCCCATTGCATTGGCGAACTGATTAAGGCGTTGTTTGTAGAATGTCTGTCCAGTCAGATCCCGGATGATTTTACGACGCAGCGACGCGGGTGTGATCGGAAATGGTGCGGACAGAACCAAGTCTGGGTCTTCCGGTTGCTGTGCGTATTTGTGGTGTTGCAGGTGATAAGGTCGATATGAGCGCAAGCTGCCCCCAATTGGTGCGCCAGAGAGCCAATGCCCGAAAAAGTCATTGATTGATTTGTTTCTTGCCAAACCACCATGCGCGGCTTCGTGCATAAGCACCGCTAGACCTAGTTGCCTGGCACCAATGATTGGGACGGCAAGAATAATTAAAGCTGGCTGCCAGATAGCGGCCGACATCGCCAAACCAATCACCGCCCAGCAATGAATAACCATGCCTAGCCCCAATAGGTCCGAGCGGCGTGAGACGTGTTCCCATTCTTCGCGGGTAAAGAGGTCTAGGGGACGGATTCGTTTCGCAGCGGCCATGTCGGGATCTTACACGCTTGTCCTTGGGGCAGACAAGTTGGGCTTAAAGAAGGGCTGCGATCACCAGGCCGGCTAAAATGATGGCGCCGGCCCAGACATTGGATTTGAAAATAGCAAGTGCGCGGCCAGTGCGATCGTTCGAAAGCTGCGAAACTTGCCAAAGTCCGTGTCCGAAAAAGGCGAGTGCAAGTATGGCCCCAATTCGACCAGCTCCAGCAAAATATGCGCCTAGGAAAATGAGGGCTGTTGCTAGCATTTGGCTTACGAAAATGCCGATGAGTACGCGATCGCCGAACAACCGTGCTGTCGATTTCACGCCAAGCATAGCGTCGTCTTCAATGTCTTGAAGCGCGTAGATCGTGTCATACGCAATCGTCCAAGCTATCAATCCGAAATACAAAAGTATGGTGGGCAACGGAACGAAGTTGATCAAAGAGCCTTGGACTATCGTTGCCGCTCCAACCAAAAGCCCCCAATTGAAGGTCATTCCTAGCCATGCTTGGGGCCACCAAGTAATTCGTTTCATGTAGGGGTATGCGACCACTAAGGGTATCGAAGCCAACGCCCACAATTTGGCCGTTGCCGGCAAACACAGCCAAACCAAAAATCCGACACCCAATTGCGCTGCAAGGAAAATGTAGGCTTGCTGCAGCGTGACTTCGCCCGCAGGCAAAGGGCGCATCGCCGTGCGTTCGACCTGGGCGTCTATATCGCGATCTCGAATGTCATTCCACGTGCATCCAGCGCCGCGCATCGCGATGGCGCCGATGGGGAAGAGGACGATCCATAGCAAATCTATCCATTGAAACCCCGCTGGGATACGCATTTGCGCCAATCCCATCCAACACGGCAGTAACAATAGCCAGATGCCGACGGGGCGATCCCAGCGCGCGAGTGCCGCATAAGGTCTGCTGACCTCCGGCAGACCCTGTAGCCAATCGGGGAGCGCGCTGTCTAACGGGATGTTCCGCCAACGCTTTTCGTCAGGATCGGGCGACTCAGTCATGGCGCCTATATAGCGAGTTTTAATTGCGGTGCCATGTCTTAACGCCACCCACGCTTGCGCGTATAGAGCCGGTCATGAGCCATATTTCCCGTTTATACATCGAACACGATCTTTCTAAGGATCAGGCCTGCGGTCTGCCTGAAGGGCAAAGCAAGTATTTGCTACGTGTCATGCGTTTAAGCGACGGCGCCACGGTTCGAGCGTTTAATGGCCGCGACGGCGAGTGGCGCTGCGAATTGCGGGTGCACGGCAAGTCAGCAACCCTGATTCCCATGCAGCGAACGCGGGAACAGACCCAAGGACCCGATCTGAAACTGCTATTTGCACCGATCAAAAAAGCACGGACAGACTTTATTGTGGAGAAAGCGACGGAACTCGGCGTTCGGTCGATCCAGCCCGTCATGACGGAGTACACGCAGACGCAAAGGGTTCGGCTAGATCGCATGCAGTCATTGGTTACCGAAGCGGCGGAGCAAACCGAACGTATGGATTTGCCTGAACTCGCTGAAGCTAACACTTTGCCCAAAGTCTTGGCGGCGTGGGATGGGACGTGCCCGCTCTTCTATTGCGATGAAGGGGCTGACGCTTCGCCGCTGTCACAATATCGTGAGCAGATATCAAGCGGCCGCGCAGGCGTTTTGATTGGCCCTGAGGGCGGTTTTTCGCCTCGCGAGCGAAAAATGCTGCGCGACCTGGCCTATGTTTGCCCAATAACGCTAGGTCCACGTATCCTTCGGGCGGAGACTGCAGTGGTTGCTGCGCTGACGCTTTGGCAATCATTGGTTGGCGATTGGCAAAAACCTCCCTATCTGCCTCAAACGTAAGATTCTGCAGGAGGGCAGGGGCGTGACAACTCCAACCAAAGATATCGACGAAACCGCGCCGCGGATTGGCGGCAAAGCTGAGCTCGTTGAATGGTTTGAAGCTGGCAGTAAACCCAAGAGCGATTGGCGGATTGGGACCGAGCACGAAAAATTCGGTTTCACGTGGTCTGATCTCAAGCCGCTGCCTTATGACGGCAATGCATCCATCAAAGCCATGTTGGAAGGCTTACGAGATCAGTTTGGGTGGTCGCCAATTGAAGAGAATGGCTACCTGATTGGACTTAAGAAAGACGGCGCGAGTGTCAGCCTCGAACCTGGCGGTCAATTTGAGCTTTCGGGCGCTCCGCTCGAACACATTCATGAGACGTGTAACGAAGTCGGCCGTCACTTGGATGAAGCGCGTCAGATTGCCGACCCTTTGGGGATTGGTTTCATTGGTCTTGGGGCCAGCCCCATTTGGTCCATGGATGAGACCCCCATCATGCCCAAAGGGCGCTATAAAATCATGCGCGCTTATATGGAAAAAGTCGGCCGGCTCGGGCGGCAGATGATGTTCCGGACCTGTACCGTGCAGAGCAATCTCGATTATGGCTCCGAAGCGGACATGGTGAAGAAATTCAGAGTGTCATTAGCATTGCAGCCGCTTGGAACGGCATTATTCGCAAATTCACCCTTCTTGGAGGGACGAACCAACGGCTTCTTGTCCTATCGTTCACAGATCTGGACGGATACCGACCCAGATCGGACTGGAATGCTGCCATTCGTTTTCGAAGACGGATTTGGGTTTGAACGCTATGTCGATTACGCGCTTGATGTGCCGATGTATTTTGTGCGCCGAGGCGGAGAATATCTCGACGCGTCCGGGCTTAGTTTTCGGGATTTTATGGATGGCAAATTGCCAATCCTGCCGGGAGAGCTTCCAGCCATTGATGACTTCGAAGATCACCTCTCAACCATTTTCCCCGAAGTGCGCCTGAAGCGTTTCCTCGAAATGCGCGGAAGTGATTCGGGTCCATGGTCTCGCTTATGCGCGTTCTCTGCGTTTTGGACTGGGCTCTTGTACGATGAGACCGCGCTTGATGCCGCTTGGGATCTCGTAAAAGACTGGACAAATGGAGATCGCGAAGCGCTGCGCCAAAGCGTGCGAACGATTGGGCTCCAGGCGCCAGTGCCGGGTGGTCGATCGCTCCAGGATCTTGGAAAGCAAGTTATGGATATCGCCCGCGCCGGCCTTCGCGGCCGAGCAAAACTATCCGTCGCTGGGGATGATGAGACGGGATTCTTGCAGGAATTAGATCGGACTTTAGACTCTGGACAGACGCCTGCGGATGAATTGCTCGCGCTTTATCACGGCGAATGGAAGCGCGATCTCAGCCACATTTTTAAGACGCTCGCTTACTAAATATTACCTACGTACAGCGGGACTCTCCAATTCAAGTCCTTGCGAACGCGCTGCGAGATACAGTTCCAATGCGATATAGGTCTCATCGCCAAAGGGCAGGGGCTCTGCGCGAACCCCCATGTCGCAATCGCGCAACCGTCGTTGAAGCGACCCGAGTGACTCCCATTCGAGGCGATATGCGGGAAACCCGTTCCCATGCCCCTGGCTGATCGTGTCTCCTCGCAATTGCTTACCCCAATTTTCAGTATGGCATTGCTGGCAGGAAAGATTGAACTGCCCGCGCCGCGTCAGAAAATAGTCTCTTCCGAGCGCATAAGCTGCCGCGGCGGGCCCCGTAGTCACGACTTTCGAGGTCATGCCTTTAGACTGATGTGCAACAAACGCTGTCAGAGAAAGCAGCTCATCGCTTTCATGCGCGAGCGGCGGCAAGCCTTGATGCTCTGTTCGGCATTGATTGATGCGGCCTTCCAAATTTAGCAATTTGCCGCTTATGGGATCAACTTTCGGATAGGTTGCCGCGGCCCCTCTGGTATCATCCGTATGGCAATTCACGCAGGCTGTTTCGGTCTCACCTGTGGACGCAAACAAATCTGAGCCACGGTCGACCCAGAGTAAGCCTGGATTACCAAAATCATCGTCTTGTAGGGCTTGTATGCTCGCATTGAGGAAGGCGTAACCCGATTGGATGTCTTCATCAGAAAGGTCGGCGGCGGGTGTTTTATCTGCAACGGGTTGGCATGCGCAAACCAATGCCGTGAGAACAAGACACGCCGCTCGGATCATATCACTTCCAGTACAGCCTGGTCCTGCCATTGCGTGCCATGCTGATCTGTCCACTCGAAATCGATTGGGCCGCTTTTTGTTGCGCGTAGATGAAATGTAAGGATCGGATTGGCTGCGACTGCGGGATGGAAATCCGCAGCGAATACGACCGCGCCATCGTAACGGCATTCAAAGCGCACAATAATGTCCCGAGGAATGGCTTCCCCACGAGAGCCTCTACGAAACCCGCTTTCCATATCGTGTTGGATCAGCGCTTTAATTTCGACGGTTTCTCCGCGTTGGGCGGTGTCGGGGACTGCAAGGCGAATACTGGCCATGATCTCAATCTCCTATTGAAGGACACAAGCGGCGAGCGTGACCAAGGTCTCCATTCCGCCAGACCAAAGGGAACCGTCATTCATTTCAGCGATTGCGACGATCCGCTGTGTACCAGACATGCGGATCCGTGTTGAAACTTCCGCCATGCCCGAGTGCGGCGTGAGATGGAAGACAGCGATCGTAGCCAAAGGGTTGCGAGGTGACAGGATGGCAATTCGCTTGACGTAATTCTCCGCACTCATCGGGCTCTCAACCGAAACACTCAGCGCAACAGAATGGCCGTTTTCAGCGATGGGGGGTAGTTTCACGGTGACCCGGCCTTCTTGGACGGGGCGATCCCCGAACAGATCTAATCGGGCGCGATCCATATCCGCTTGCGCGGCCCACGCGCTGAGCGGCGTCGTCGAAATAAGGATCGCACCACCGGCACCGGCTAACAATTGGCGCCGATTGAGTCGTGAAGATCTATCCATCGTCATTGGTGTAGAGCTCACTTAAATATGCGACCAAGTCTTCAACGTGCTGTGCGCTGAGTATGGTCGCGTTCTCATACGCCTCGCCCACCTGATATAAGTCATGATTGCGATAATAGGAGGGCATGAGCGTGCCCGGACGCACAAGTTGATAGTCGACAATGCGCAGCCGCAATTGCGCGGGGGTCAATCTGTCAGCGACATAAGTGAGGTCCGGGCCAACATTTCCCTGGAATGGAACATCCAAACCGTCAACGATGTGGCAAAGGACACAATGGCCGGTTTCGCGATTGGAAAAAACGGACTGTCCGCGCAACGCATCGCCCGGCGATTGCGTAAGAGGAACGGGAAGGGCGTCGCCTTGGATGTCCGCCGGATCGACCAAAGGTGCGGTACTGTCATGACAACCCGCAAGGAGGAGCAGTCCGAGAACGCTGGATCTGTTCACCCGAACGCCTCGGTGGTGATCGTGTCAAACCAGTGGGACGCTTGCGCCGCTTCAGCGCGGCGGATGGCTTTGTCGGCGCCAAGCGGACTCACGCCGCCAGCACCGCTTATGCTCCGCAACTGACCACCTTTATTGCCGTACACGCCAGCGATCGAGATAGCCGCTTTTGGCGTGGTGTAAGAATAACAGGTGTTCGCCAATATGGTGGGGGAGACCTCTATCCCGGCCAACTCACTTGCAATCGCGGTCGCGCAAACTTTGCCTTGTAAATTGGCAGAAAATGCGGACTTTGGCATCGGTGCGGCGATGGTCGCATCGCCGATAACATGAATGTCGGATTGCAAGGTCGACGCGAATGTGAGCGGGTCAATCGGACACCAACCCGTCGCATCTGTAACGCCGGCTCGATCGGCGATCAGCGCGGCTTTCTGTGGTGGAATGATGTTGACGGCTGGAGATTGAAACGTCTCAAAGTCAGTAAACACAGCGTTCGAACTCGCGTCGACGCGGGACACAGTGCCATCATCGACAGCGCCCCGCCACTCGAGATGATCAGGATAGTGCTCAGCCCAAGCTTCTTGGAACAAAGCCATTTTTGAAAACTGGTCTTTGCCGTCGAGCACGATCAGCTTTGAGCGAGGCTTCTGCGTTTTCAGATAGTGCGCGATCAGGCTCGCGCGCTCATACGGACCCGGCGGACACCGATATGGCGCCGTTGGGACGGACATTAGCACGAGTTGACCGTCTTCAATGGCTTCGAGCCGCGCACGAAGGAGGGTGGTTTGGTGGCCAGCTTTCCATGCGTGCGGCATCATTTCAGCGGACGATTCATTGTATCCCTCAATGACATTCCATCGCAAATCTATGCCTGGGGACAGAATAAGTTTGTCATATTCAATGATGCGACCCGGTTCGCATTCAACTGTCTTGGCCACGGGGTCGATGTCACGTGCCGTTGTGGTTATGAGGTCGATCCCCAGTGCGGCTAAAGCATCATAGCTAAATTGTTGCTGTGCGAGATCACGATCACCGCTGATCACGAGATTGCTGAATGGGCAAGACGTGAAGACGGGATTGGCTTCAATCAGGGTGATGTGCGCGGTGGGAAGTAAGGCTTTCAGCCGCCGCGCGGTCGTCGCGCCGCCAAAACCGCCGCCGATGATTGCGATTCGTGCTTTTGTTTGCGCCAAGGTGCGAGACGGAAAAAGTCCCATGCCAAGGCCTGCCATGCCAAGCTTCAGCATTGCGCGGCGCGGCAGAGCCACCATTACTGGACCTCCTCTTGTTGGCCAAGATGCTCAGCGATGAGATCGATTTCTTCATCGGAATATCCCCGCGCCAGTCGGTGCATCACGGTCGTGCCGTCTGATTCCGATTTGTAACGGATCAATGTCTTGCGAAGCATATCTTCGGTATAAGGCGCCAGCGACGCGATCGCACCATTCCTGGCAGAGTGGCATCCAGAGCAGGAGAGCACCAACATTGCTTCGGGCGAGCGCGCAGATGCCGTCGCGGTTTCGCTAGCTGCGATATAGTTTGGCCCGGATCCGTCGCACGCCGCCAGCGCGAAGACGCTGAACGACGTGCAAACGAACCGGTTGAAGATCTTAGGCATTCCTCAGATCTTGGTCCTTAATCGGCAATTGCCGAACGCGCTTACCTGTGGCCGCGTAAATCGCGTTGAGGACGGCAGGGGCTGCGACCGCGATCGTGGGTTCGCCAACGCCGCCCCAGAACCCGCCAGATGGCATGATAATGGTTTCCACCTCTGGCATGTCCGCGATCCGCATAGAGTTGAACGTGTCGAAGTTTTGTTCTTGCACTTCACCGTTTTCAAATGTGATTTCGCCGAACAACATGGCCGAAAGACCATACACGAACGAGCCTTCCACTTGCGCTTCAATCTGCTGTGGATTGACAGCGTGACCTGGATCAGTAGCCGCGACGATGCGGTCGATCGATAATATACCATCATTATCGACGGTGACTTCAGCACAGGCGGCGACGTAAGATCCGAAGCCGTGCATCACACACAAGCCGCGCGCCTTGCCATCATCGCTGCCCCAGCCGGATCGATCGGCAACTGCTTGCAAAACGGCTGCAGCCTTCGGGCTGTCGCTGAGGTGCGCCAAACGAAATTCGAGCGGATCGCGCCCCGCGGCGTGCGCCAGCTCGTCCATGAAGCATTCAAGATAGATAGCATTTTGGTTGAGGTTCACCCCACGCCAAAAACCAGGGCGCACGGGTGGGTTCCGCATGGCATGATCAATCAAAAGATTGTCAAACGTATACTTCAACGTTTGATCTTCAAGTTGCGGGTTCAAACCGGCAGGGTTCAGGCCTTGAAATACAGCATAATCAACCCCGTCGACCAATGCCTGTGGGATCAACGCAGCAAGGATCGATTGTCCCGAAATTCTGACATGCAAACCCGTCAGGTTGCCTTCTGCATCAAGTGATCCACGAACGCGACCTTTGGTTGTGGGATGGAAGAAACCATGGATCATGTCTTCTTCACGTGACCACAGCAGTTTGATCGGTGTGCCTGGCATTTCCATCGCCAGCATGACAGCTTGGTGGACATAGTCCGGAGCGCCGCGCCGCCCGAAACCGCCACCAAGGTGGATCTTATACACTTCGCATTGCTCAATCGGCAGACCAGATGCTTCGGACACAGCGGCAAGTGCTGATTCACCGTTCTGCGTCGGGCACCAAATTTCGCAACGATCTTCGGTATAGAGAGCCGTCGTATTCATTGGCTCCATGCAAGCATGGTTCTGAAACGGCATATTATATGTCGCCTCAATGATTTGGTCTGCGTCCGCAAACGCGCCGTCGAGATCGCCAATCGTATTGCCGACAAAGGCCTCGTCTGCGGTTAAGCCGTCATTCAACTCAGCTTCAAATTCTGCAGTCGAGAAGTCGACTCCACCTTGCCATTCTATGGGAAGGGCCTCGAGCGCTTTATGCGCTTGCCACCACGTCTCGGCGATTACGGCAACCGCATTTTGCTCTTCGCCAAATGGATTTTTTACGCCGACAACTTTTCGGACGCCAGGCATCGACTCGATCGCCGATGCATCGAATGATCCAAGTGTCGCGCCGATTTTAGGCGCCTGCTTGATCGACGCGCTGAGCATGCCATCCAGTTGCACATCGGCGCCGTAGACTTGTTTGCCGACCAGTTTGTCAGCCGTATCCAGCCGTTTCTTCGCCGCTCCGATGATCTTCCATTCGCTCGGATCTTTGACCGTGACTTCAATCGGCGGTGCAAGCTGTGCTGCAGCCCCTGCAACTTTGCCGTATGTCGTTGTTTGACCGCTCGGCCCATGCGTGATGACACTATCTGCCGATGTGCACTCAGAAGCTGGGACGCCCCACTCATTTGCGGCAGCTTCGATGAGCATGGCTTTTGCCGCAGCAGCGCCTTCGCGCACATAATCTTGCGAGCCACGAATGCCCTGGCTACCGCCCGTCGAGTAGCTGCGCCAGACGCGTTCGCGCGCCAAATTCTCGCCTGGAGTGGGATACTCAGTTACGACTTTGTCCCAATCGCAATCGAGCTCGTCAGCGACCAATTGAGCGAGGCCCGTTAAGGTTCCTTGGCCCATTTCTGAGCGCGCGATCCTCACGGTGACTGTGTCATCATGATCGATATGGACCCACGCATTTACTTCTGGGTTTGGCGGAAGGTCGGAATAATCGGGGGCCTCCGGTTCAGTCGCCGAAGGCGCGCAACTGGCAAGGATGCCGATTGTCAGCCCCGTTGCGCCGGTACCAATGATAAATCCGCGGCGAGAGAGAAAACTTGTATCAGCCATGTCCGCCTCCCTTACGCTTTTTCAACAGCGAGTTTGATGCCTTTGCGGACGCGAGCAAGCGTTCCACAACGACAAATATTTGTGATCTCAGCGTCGATATCCTCATCGCTTGGATTTGGATTATCGTTCAACATCCCAGCGACTGCCATAATCATACCTGGCTGACAGTATCCGCATTGCGGGATATCCAATTCCGCCCACGCCTCTTGGACGGGGTGGCTTGCATCCTCTGAAAGGCCTTCGATCGTGGTGATTTCTTCGTCCCCAGACAAAGCGCCGACCGGGTAAACACAGGATCGTACAGGGCTTCCATCAACGTGTATGGTGCAGGTCCCGCATTGTGCGATGCCGCAGCCATACTTGGTGCCGGTCAAACCGACTTGTTCGCGGATCACCCAGAGCAGCGGTGTGTCATCTTCGACATCTACCGTGACTGTTTCACCATTTATTTTGAGTGTCGCCATGCTCATCATCCTCCGGCGTTTTTGCGCGGTCATCCCCAATAGGATTCTCGGTCCGCATTAACCTAAATAATGATCGAAAGAGTCAGCGAGTAAAGGCTTGCGAGTAAAAATTTAAGTTCAATTTCTGCATACGCTTCGCATTTGCAGATCTGCTGCAATAATTACAGGATTGGCGCGATTGGTAGGACACGAACGCTGTCACCTGCGTCACGAGTATCTTCATTAGGCAAGCATTGGATGAGAGCATTATGAGTCACGAATGTACGGAGCAGGGAGCTATCTTGGCTCGGCGCAGGTTCGACCTCGAGAACGCCCTCATCGCTCACTTGAATGCGCGCACGCATATAGTGCTCGCGGGGACCGTTGGGTTGAAGCTCCTGCGTCAGAGTCGCTGAAACGAATCCCGACCGCCAATCGGCGCCCAGAAGCGGAGCCAGAAAGAGCTGTGCACACACGAGCGCCGACGCAGGGTTTCCCGGCAATCCGAGCGCCAAAGTGTTATCCAATCGCGAGAACCAGGTTGGCTTACCCGGGCGGACGGCTATTTTTTTAAAGATCGGAACGAAGCCACGATCTGTAAAGGCGGCGTGCATATGATCGTGATCACCGACCGAAGCACCACCAATCGGCACTAAGATGTCAACGTCAGCGGCATCCATGTGGGCTTGAATGGATTCTATCGAATCTTCGGCGACCCCCAGAGTAACCGGATCTCCACCCCAACGTTGGATTAATCCAGCAAGGCCATACGGGTTGGAATTGATAATCTCGCCCGGCGCGAGCTCAGATCCGGGGCGACGGAGTTCGTCCCCGTTGGATAAGAGGCCAACTCGAAGTCTTTTTTCGACTGTTACGGTCGCATTGTTGCTGGCTGCGGCAACCGAAAGATGTGCGGGTTCAAGGACCGTCCCCGCGTTCACGAGAATGTCGTCGACTTGGAAGTCGATGCCCGCGGCGCGGATGTGTCGAGGGGTATCATACGCCTGCAGGCTTACGACATCATCACCGTCGCGCTCAGTGTTTTCTTGAATGACAATGTGATCTGCGCCATCTGGTACAACGCCGCCGGTAAAAATCCGCACAGCCGTTCCCGATCTTACAGTACCACTAAATGGACGACCTGCCGGAGCTTCGCCGATGAGTTTCAATCGGGTTCCTGGGACGGCAACATCGCGCACTTGAACGGCGTAACCATCCATTGCGGACATCGCGACCGGAGGACGCGCGACATGTGCAACAATGGGTTCGGCCAAGCGTCGACCTAGGGCTTCGGTGATTGAAACGTGTTCCGTACGCCGCTCTAACCGATTTTCGCGCAGCAGGTTGACGGCCTGTTCAACGCTGATCAGGTCGCTCATGCATCAGACTTTCGATAATTGCCGGATTTGCCGCCGGACTTTTCCAGGAGCTCAATGCCGTATATCTGCATCGACTTATCGACGGCTTTGAGCATGTCATAGAGCGTCAAACAGGCGCCTGAAACTGCGGTTAGCGCTTCCATTTCTACGCCCGTTTGCCCCGCTGTTTTGACTCGCGCGGTCACTTCAAAGGCAGTCTCTCCTTCGATGGGTTGGATTTCGACCTTTAAGCCCGACAAGGGTAGGGGGTGGCAGAGGGGGATAAGGTCAGAGGTTTTCTTTGCCGCCATGATACCAGCAAGCTCAGCGATGGCGATTGGATCTCCTTTTTTGGTGTCTCGCCCCATCGCGGCTTGAAACGCTGCGTCTGACATGCGGATAAAGCCATGCGCGCGCGCGACGCGGGACGTGACGGCTTTTTCAGAGACGTCGACCATCCGCGCACGACCATCCGGGCCGATATGGGTCAATTCGCTCAATCTAGGTCTCCATAAGGCGCGGCATCAGTTCAACCAGATTGCACGGCTTATGACGGCTATCGAGCTGCATAGAAATGACCTTATCCCAGCCGTCTTTCACGGCGCCATTTGAACCGGGCAGGCAAAAGATAAATGTACCCTTGGCCAGACCTGCAATCGCCCGGGACTGTAGCGTTGAGAGGCCGACGGATTGATAGCTGACCTGATGGAAGATCACAGAGAAGCCATCAATCGTTTTTTCGAACAGCGGCGTGACGGCTTCTGGCGTGACGTCTCGGCCCGTTAACCCAGTGCCGCCGCTCGAGATCACCACGTCGACCTCTGGGTCGTCGATCCAAGCCTGGACACAGGCACGGATCACTGGAGGATCGTCCTTTACGATTTTGCGGTCCACCAGGGAATGACCTGCGGTTTTTAAGCGCTGCACCAAAAGATCACCCGATGTATCGGTTTCAAGCGTTCGGGTATCGCTCACCACCAAGATCGCGATGCGCACAGGTTTAAACGTGAGCGTTTCATCAATTCCGGCCATATCTAAACAGGCTCCTTTTCAGCCCATCGGGCGGCGTCTTTATAATCTTCGTCTCGGGGTTCAATCCAATATGCCCCAGTCTCAGTTTTTTCTTTCTTCCAGAAGACGGCCGCCGTTTTGAGATAGTCCATCAAGAAATCAGCGGCTTCAAAAGCGGCGCGGCGATGCTTCGATGCTGTGGCGACGAAAACGATTGTGTCGCCCGGGGACATCTCGCCCGTTCGATGGAGCACGAGAACCTGATCCAACGCCCATTTTGTGCGCGCTTCAGCGATAGCCGATTCAATGCCACTCTCTGTGAGGGGGGAATACGCTTGCAGGAACAGGGTGGTAACAGCGCCCTTTGAGGCGTGTGGGCGGACTTGGCCGCTAAATGTGACGATACCGCCCGCTCGATCCGCCAGCTTTTCGAATTGACGGAGTTCGTGGCTCGTATCTATCGGATCGGTGGAGATACGCAGCATTCATCCACCTCCTACGGGCGGCATGAAAGCGATCTCGGTTGCGTCGTGGACGGGCGCTGAGTCGAATGTGATTTCACTATCAATGGCAATGCGCACAGTTGGGTCGAGTAAAGCGCCCGAAGCATCAAACCGCGTATCGAGCCATTCGCGGAGAGCTCCTGCCGTTTCGACGGTGACTGGAATGTCGAGCAGCTCTTCGCTCTTACCCGTGACATCAGAAAGACGACCAAAATAGAGAATTTTCTGCACCTTATCCTCCCGTGACCGACATGTGCCGAGCTAAGGCTGGGTCTTGACCGCGGCGAGTGATCTCAAACTCATGGCGTTCCGGTTTTTTCATCAACGCACGATCTAAGCACGTATCGAGCGCCTCGTCTGGATTTGCGCTGTCACGCAAAGCGGCGCGCAGATCAATATGATCGTCTTGTCCGAGGCACATATAGATCCGGCCCGTGCAGGTGACGCGAACACGATTACAGCCTGCGCAAAAATTATTGGTGAGGGGTGTGATAAACCCCAGTTTTCCGCCGGTTTCCTTGACGCGCACATATCGCGAGGGTCCGGCATTTGCATCTTTTGATGCGACATCTTCCAGCGTCCAGTTTCGGGCTAGGCGATCTCTGATCATCGGTAGAGGAATGTATTGATCGATACGGTCTTCATCCGTTTCGCCGAGTGGCATGACTTCTATCAGAGTGAGATCCATGCGTTTGCTATGTGCCCACGCAATCATGTCTTGTAGTTCATCCGCGTTGTCGTGTTTAAGCGCGACCGTGTTGATTTTGACCTTCAAACCAGCGTCCAACGCGGCGTCGATCCCGTTCAGTACTTGCTTCAGTTTTCCGCGCCGCGTGATGGTTTCAAATCGATCTGGTTGCAGTGAGTCGAGAGAAACGTTGATCCGTTTGACTCCATGCTCTACCAGCATTCCAGCGAATTGGCTGAGCAACGTCCCATTCGTCGTCAGCGTGAGTTCTTCCAGCCCGTTGCCAAGATATGCGCCCAGGCGCTCAAACAGCTCTGGCATGCCTTTTCGGACTAATGGTTCGCCGCCCGTGATGCGTATTTTTTGAACGCCGCGCTGAACAAACGCGCGCGCGACTTGGTCAAGTTCTTCGATCGTCAGTAGGTCCCGTTTTGGTAAGAATTGCATTTTCTCGGCCATGCAATAGGTGCAGCGCAGGTCACATCGATCTGTGACGGAAATCCGCAAATAAGTGATCTGACGACCGAACTGATCGACGAGCGGTGCTGGGCTCGTTTGGGCAATACCATCAGGCATGTTCGGTCTCCTTTGCGCGGGTAAGGTCAGCGACGCAATCTATGTCGAGCGCGCCATCCGCTGAAAGAGGCAGCGTTGACGCGCCTTTATCTAAAGAAAGAAATATCGACTTGGCACCTTGATCACCTGAGCTGTTGGCAAGTTGTGGAAACAGCTTACGCTTGAAAAGGGCAGGCGGAAGCAAAACGGTGTCGTTGACACTCATGATGGCATCGATCGACGGATGCTCCGCGTGTTTTAAAAGAGCCTCGACATGCTTAGGCGGCACAAAAGGCATGTCACCCAAGAGGATAACGACCTGATCGATGTCCTCTCTTTTTTCCAAAATCGTGAGAGCCGCTTTGATGGAACTTGCTTGACCATCGTCGGCTTGCTCATTCACAAGGATTGTCCAACCATGGCGCTCTACGATGTCAGTGCGTTCTTTGTCTGCTCCTGACACCACGGCGATAGACGCTTGAGGAGACAGGGATTCGAGCACGGATGACGCATGTTCGAGGACTGGCTTGCCTTTCAGATGCGCCAGCAGCTTATCGCCAGTCTCAAACCGTTGAGACGCGCCCGCCGCTAATAAAACGAATGCCGTCCGAGCTTCGTGCTGAGCTGGAAGGCGCTTTGAAACATCAATAATCTCGGCGAGGGTCGATAGCGCAATCGCTGACGCATCGCGCAAGGACGGCACCACGCCAATGGGGCCATGTATGCGCGCAATCTGGCCTTCGCTGACGCCAATATCACGAAGCGCATCGCAACGTACTGCATGCGTCCGACGGCTCCCGACGGCCCCTATGTAAAAGGCGGGGCCGTTCAAAGCTTGTTTCAGCAATGGAATTTCGAGATCGCGATCGTGGAACAACAAAACAAATGCGGTCCAGGGGTCGTCGCTCGCCTTCGGCAAGTCAGCGACCGTGGTCAATTGCTCTACATGAGACAAACCGAGATTTTGCGCGGTGTGAATGTCGTCTTCGTCGACCAGTTGTAACCGGGTTTCGTATCCGGCGCCCTCGCTAATCGTGGCTAAAGCTAAAGCGTCGGCACCGCGTCCGGCAACTCTCAGGCGCAAGGGAGGGTCGTAGACGAAGCGACGCGCGGACTCGGGCGCGTCTATATCGGTTTCTCTCCGCCCTAATTGACCATTGGTACCAAGATATATGGCAACCCGGCGACGCTCCAAAAGCGCGCTTGTCATCTGTGCGATAAGCACTTTGTCGGGTTCTGGACAAATTGCAACTTCAATCGCTCCGCCGCACGGCAAAGGTAAATCGACAAATGGAGACCCGGCACCGTAGCGCAATGCGCGTGGTGCGCCTTCAGCTATGGCTTGCCGTGCTTGAAGAATAACGTCCGCATCGATGCAGCCACCAGATATATAACCAAGGCTCGCCTCGTCGCTGACCGCTAGCAGTGCACCAGGCGCTCGAACGGCGCCGCCTTCGGTTTTCGTAATGATCACGAGTGCGCACGCTCGACCGCTATTTTGCCATTCGTGTAGGCGTTGCAAAACGTGAAAAGGGTGCTCGCCAGTGGTCAAAAGCGTCGACATCAACGCGTTATAAATCACCATTTATAGCGAGGCTAGTGTTTTAAACGCACAACTCGGTGAGTTTCGTCAAAATGCTTCGATTGACCGTCGTCGAGTCCCTGCAGATTTCCGTATATAGAGACAAGACCAAGCGACCGAGCTCAGTAACGGCCGCGCCGCCACCAGACTTTCCGCCGGTTTGCGTCTCGACCAATGGCTCTACAAATGTCTGATTGAGTTGCTCGACGAGCTTCAAAGCGCGCGGGTACGACATGCCGAGAGCAGCGGCCGCCGCATTTATCGATCCAGTTTCGATCAGTTTTTTCAGCAAAGCCGCCTTGCCAGGGCCGAAACGAGCCCCATTCGGAAAATCTATCCTGAAACTCAGTGTGGGGGTGCGGTCGGTCATCGCGGGTGGAGAATGTCTTGGCAAATTTTACTGATCGGTTGATCTCCGCGAATGCGCCGCACGCCTGGCGGTGGAGAGAGGCTCGCAATCTGGGACTCGAGCAGCTCGACGGGCATAAAATGCTCAGTCCGCGCAATCAGGCGCTCGCGCAATACCTCAGTTGGGACGTCGATCAATATCCAGTGGAGAGAACGATCGATTTCGTCACTTAGTCGGCCTTGCACGTATGGCGTCAGCGCCGAACAGGCGAGCACAATGGGTGGATCTGGCGCATCATTGATCGCGCTGATCAATTGATCCAACCAAATCACCCGATCCTGATCGGTGAGCGGAATACGATTGCGTTGTTTCTCAACGTTCTCAGGCGGGTGATAATCATCCGCTTCCACCATGGTCCAGTGTGTCTGATCGCAAAGTGCCGTCGCGACGCTTGATTTGCCGCAGCCGGCCGGTCCCATGATGATGTATAAGTCTGACATGCGATCGAGCTCTTTAGCGAATTGATTTGTTTGGTCTTATCGAATTGACGAGAATGCTCAATGTATTGCGCTGTATCGCGAAATGGGTTCGAAGCCTCGCCAACAGCCTCAGCGGAAGTTTAATCGGTTTGGATAAAAACACAGACGAAAAGTGCGTTACCTCAGAAGGGGAAGGGGGCTTCTATCGCCCGTTCGCCGTTTACGTCTCTTTCACACTCTGCCGCCGTCTGCGCGGAGACAGCAACTGGCCGAAGAATTTTGCTTCGGTGAATTGGGCGCACACACGTTGAGTGTCAGAGCCGGATCGTTTGAATGCGTTGGCAATCAT
>JBCBBY010000052.1:0-29079 GCA_038531195.1 Pseudomonadota bacterium | reverse complement strand
TCAATGGCCGCACCGGGCCATTGAAATCCCCCATGCAGAAAAGCCGCTGAGCTTTGGCTGTTTTTCAATCGCATAGACTGTAGATATCGCCGCGATCAATGACGATGCGTTCCAAGCCAAATCTGCCGATCATAATGATGCCGAGCAAGCGCGAGTTAGCGCAGCGGTCGAACAAGCTGGGTTCAAGACCTATCCCAGCGTCGGCAATTTCGTGCTGATCGAATTCCCGGAAACGCCTGGACGGACCAGCACTGAAGCTGACGCCTTCCTGCGTGATCGCGGTGTCGTCATTCGAAATGTGAACGTTTACGGCTTGCCGACCTGCTTGCGGGCGTCGATTGGCACATCAGCGCAGAATGATGACCTCATTGCCGGCATTGAGGCCTTTGCGAAAAGCTGATGGCTGACGCAGTGTTCGATAAAGTTGCGATTGTCGGGATCGGCTTGCTCGGGTCGTCCGTCGCACACGCGGTCCGCGCGTTTGGCGGCGCCGAGGCGGTGGCCTTATGGGACTCGTCTGATGACGTTCGCGCGCGCGCGTCCCGCGTGGTGCCCGGCGAGACTTGCGAGACGCTTTCAGCGGCAGTGTCAGATGCGGATTGTGTCATCCTCTGCACCCCAGTTGGCGTTCTTGCCGACGTCACGGAGAGCTTGTCGGACTTCCTCGCGCCGGGCGCGGTGCTCACCGATGTGGGGTCTGTCAAAGCGACCGCGGCAGCTGATATGGCGGCGCATTGCCCGTCCGGCATACACCTCATTCCGGGGCATCCCATCGCGGGGACCGAGAAATCTGGACCCGAAGCGGGCTTTGCCAGCTTGTTTCAAGACGCCTGGCACATTCTCACCCCATTGGAGGATCAAGGCGAGGGCTATGCCGATGCGGTCGCCAAACTGACCGCGTTTTGGCGGGGCCTTGGCGCGCAAGTTGAGACGATGGACGCGGCGCGGCATGACCGAGTCCTCGCCATCACCTCTCACCTGCCGCACTTGATTGCCTATAACATCGTCTCCACGGCCTACGATATGGAAAGCGTCGAGCAAGGTGAGGTCGTGAAATACTCAGCCGGGGGTTTTCGGGACTTTACCCGGATCGCCGCCTCAGATCCGACCATGTGGCGCGATGTATTTCTCACCAATAAAGACGCGGTTTTAGAGACGCTAGGCCGGTTCAGCGAAGACCTCGCCGCCTTGCAGCGGGCGATCCGTTGGGGCGATGGCGATATGTTGATGCGGGAGTTTTCTCGTGCGCGTGGTATTCGCGCTGCGATTATTGATGCGGGTTTGGATACGGCAGAAGCCGATTTCGGGCGACGGCAGCAGGATCCCGGCTCGGAGACTTGAGGTGCGTAGTAAAACGCGGCGAGCGGCTACAGGAAATGTCTAGATTGATATATAATCCGACCTCTGAGATGCTGCTTTGCTAGAGAAGGCTGGCGTGAGTAACGATTGGTTGTCTAAGGCGAGCGAAGTTATTTTCTTTTGGGATCAGGAGTGATTTTGCGCGGTAAACTCAGTATGCTGATTTTTGCTGTTTTTGCGTCGAGCCTTCTCCTTTTCGGGTGTGAGAAGGCGAATGACCAATCCGAGCGATCTTCACCCTCAGCGTTGACGCAGGGACCAATTGACAACAGTTCGAACCAAAACACTCTTTCCCACGACGGAGCTATTAATACCGAATTGCTCGACGCAGTGCGGAACGCTGCGGAAAGAATAGACTTCTTAGAAGTGACGTCACATGGCGGCGACATGATGATCGCTATTGAGATTGCCAAAATACTTGATGCCAACGAAATTACTCTGATCGTGAAGCATTATTGCCTCTCAGCGTGCGCTCACTTTATGGCGATGCCCGTTGACCGCTTAGTCATAGAGGAAAACGCCGTCATTGGATTTCATCACACATCCTTGACCTTACTGATGAGAGCCTGGCGGCCAATGATGCTCGAAACACCTCGGATCAGAGAACTGATAGAGATATATGTCGACGGACAAGTCGAGTTTTTTCAACGCGAAGGAATCGATCAACGTTGGTTATTCGAAGCAGATATCCGAACGTCGCCGATCTGCACATATTTTGGCATTGTTCAAGGACAAGGCCCCTTGGTAAACTATGAGAACGAGTTTGATTTTCTTGTCCTTACAAATTCCGTTTTGCAGGTAGTAAATCCCAATCGAGCGCGATTCGACGCCCGTTCAGAGTTAACTGAGGCGAAGCTCGATGCATTCAAGAAAAGCTACTCAGAATATGAAAGTACAAGTTTCCTTCTTTCGAGCGACCCACTTATCAGCGTAACTGAGCAGGATGTTGGCGCACTCCAACGCCTTCCGCTGTGTGGCGGCTCGTTGTTCTCAAAGTGAGACAACCTGCGACCCAGTAACGGTGTTTGAAGTTACAGCGCCAGTTTCTTGTTGGATGGGCCAAACAAGCACAAACGCCGCACCCTAAAACCCAACTCTCACAAAAATTCGAACGGGCGACGCTCCCCTTTAAAACGCCGCCCGTCCTATGTGCGCTCAATGCGAGGCACCTTCGCGGCAAAGATTGCGCGCCTACGGACTTGCGCTGATCTTTTCGCGGTAGGACGCCTGCAGATTTCAGCGACTGCGAACCACTGGCTCCGCTCCCCGTCCTGTTGTCTTTGTTACACGACCCAAGATGAATGAACTTGTTGTAATGTGTTGGGGGTCGTTCATTTTGAGTTGTGTTCTGTTCAGGTTCATTTTGGCGTGCCTTAATGATGATGATTGGAGGAGAGACACGATGATAAAACCTTGGCTTGCCGCAACCGCGCTCTTAGCCCTTGGTGCCTGCGCGACCAGCGCGCCTTACGGCCCAGCCAGCCGCGATGGCGCGAAAGGCTATGTCGTACAGCCGATTGAGAACAATCGCTTCCGGATTGCTTACACCGACAATTCAATAGAATTGGCGAGCAACCGCGCCTTGCGCCGGGCAGCGGAAATTACAATCGAGCAAGGGCATGATTGGTTCCAAGTGGTCACCGCTTATTCAGACACAGGTGAACTCGCGGGCGGTGGTGGGACCTCCGTTTCCGTCGGCGGTTCGACCGGATCGAGTGGACGATCAAGCGTCGGCCTGGGGGTCGGTATTGCGCTGCCACTTGGTGGATCGTCTGGACCTGTGGAACATGTGATGGAAATCATGACAGCGCCGGGGCCTAAGCCTGACAATCCAGATGCCTATTCAGCATCGGAGGTGTTAGCCAATCTTGGCGGCGCTTAAGCCGGGATTTCTTTGCCCGCCCAATCAAAAGCTTTGCCGCTATCGGCGGGCGTCAGCTGGTCTACGACCGAGAGCAAATAAGCAGCGGATTGGTCCGCCCGAAACAGCTGTTTATCAGGCACTCCAGATTGAAACGGTTTGGAGAGCGCGGTGTCGACTGTGCCAGGATGCAGGCTTGCAGCGATGAAGTCTTCGTTGCGCCGCGCTTGTTCGATTGCATAGTTACGGATCAGCATGTTTAGCGCCGCTTTGGAGGCGCGATAGGCGTGCCATCCGCCTTGTCGATTGTCTGAGATGGAGCCGACGCGTGCGGATAAAGCTGCAAAGATCGCGCGGCCTTTGCGGGGCATGATCGGAATGAAGTGCTTTGCGACGAGCGCGGGGCCGAACGTATTAATCGCGAACACACGTTCAAAGGCAGTACGCTCTTGTTGACGCATGGATTTTTCCGGCTTTAGGCCGTCGGTATTTGAGAGGATGCCAGTGGCCACAATCACCAAATCCGGTGCGCCGGATTGGCTGACCGTTTCGGCGGCCGCAGCAATGCTTTCCTCATCCATAAGGTCAATCGCGCCGGCTTTTACTTTCGAAGAGGTGAATCGCGCGTCCGATCGCGTCAAAGCATGGACGATGTCTACTTCGTCTCGCGCGGCGAGTTGATGGACCAAAGCCCGGCCTATGCCTCCTGAGGCGCCTATTATTACTGCTCGCACGATTTGCTCCTGTTTGATCAGGAGCTAGGTCAATTGGCGGAGCTTCAAGCCTAAACGCGCAGGCCTGTTTTCTCGCGATAGATGGTCAGTAGGTCGAGTTGGGCGTCGGTAGGATCGCCTTCGGCCTCGGAAATGACCACCAGCATACCGTCCAGATCGACCAATTCTTTGCCGCTCATGCCAGGGCTTTTGCGAATAAAGTCCGTCATCCGGGACATCACGACATGACTGGCCCCAGCATTGCGCGATAGCCATCCGGCTTGGGCAATGAGTTCATTGGCATCGCCTTCAGGGAACTCGAAATGATGCATGATTTCACCGCGAATGGCCGCTTCTTGGCGCTCGGTGAGCGTGCCGCGGGCTTGGGCGATTTCAAGCATCAAAATGGCGGCGGCCTCACGCGGGTCGTCAACGACTGATAATCCACCTTTGCCGCTTTTATTCTTGAACCGCATTTTGCGGGGCAGATTCGCGACCGTCTCAATCGCCTTGCGACCATCATCTGCGGCGTCCCGCAGCACCTTAAGGCGCCAGTACCAAACAGCGATAAAGCCCAAAATTCCCAGTAATGCAGCCACGATGTGCATAAGGAGCCCCTTTTTGGCGAACCGTCACCGTAACCGTAATTCGACGGTCGTTGAAGTGAAGACTGTTTCTTGTCATCATTTTTTTATGACCTTGGATGAATACAATGACTTTTGTGAGGCACTGACGGCAACCAGCCATGTTGTTCAATGGGGCGACAGTCACGTTTGGAAAGTTGGCGGTAAAGTCTTCGCCATTGCGGGTTGGAGCAAGGAAGAAGAATTTGCGGTGACGTTCAAAGTCACACCGCTCTCGTACGAGATCTTACAAGAACAGCCCGGATTGCGCCCGGCACCGTATCTCGCCTCGCGCGGAATGAAGTGGATACAACACTATACCGCGCCGGGGCTGAGCGATGAGGATTTAAAAGTCTATATTGAAACAAGCCACCGGCTGGTCGCCGATGGCTTGTCTAAGAAAAAGCAAAAAGAGCTCGGTCTTCTCGCCGAGTGATTATTGCAAGCCGCCGCCTGTGTCTGCCGCTAGCGGCTCAGGATTGTGAGCTTGCTGAACCACATAGGCGCGGATCGCTTCTACGTCGTCTTCGCTCAAGACGTCTGCAAACGATACCATGCCGATCGACTGCAAGTTGCCGTCAACCAGCACCCCTTTCCAGGCATCGGCGCTCGTAGTGTAGGCTGACCACCTGAGGTCAGGTAGAACGCCTGAGCTTGCCGCAAATGGGCCATGACAGACTGTGCAATTGCGCGCGTAATGTACGAGCCCATCAGCCAATTGAGCTTCGGTTCCAAATGGATCTGACTTGGGGGTTGGATCGACCATAGCAATGTCGATGTCTGCGATCTCAGCCTCTCCGCCAAGTTTGAAGGTGACAACTTTGCCCACCGAGGGCGGGACGCCATCTGGTGCGGCCAAAGCCCCTGTCGCGAGCAGATATGCAGAGCCCCAACCGGTTGTGATTGTAACGTATTGTTCGCCGTCAATCTCATATGTACCCGGCCCCGATGCCGCGCCAGATTTAACGTTCTCTGACCAAAGCACCTCGCCGGTCGCGGCATCATAAGCTGCGAAATCGCCGTTTAGTTTGCCTTGGAAGACGATACCGCTCGCGGTCGAGAGTACGCCGCCATTCCAAGGACCTGGATGTTCGACGGTCCAACGGGCTTCCTGCGCGACGGGATCCCAGGCGATCAATCGGCCTTTCAGACCAGACCGCAGGAATTTAACGATCTCACCGGGTAGCAATTGCGGCACACCAGCCGCGAAATCCGCCCCCGTATTCCATTTCGAGGAGTCGTCCTGGAATCGTGGATCGGTGGCATAAGCTTGCGGGATTTCTTGTGCGGGGATGTAGGCGAGACCGACATCGGGATTGAACGCCATGGGATGCCAATTGTGCCCGCCGAGGGGGCCAGGGGTTTGCAAGAATGGGATCTCGGCATAGCGCGCCTCAGGCACTTCGATTGGCCGGCCGTCTTCGCTCAGGCCGCTTGCCCAATTCACGGGCACATAATTGTTGCCGGAGATAAACTCGCCCGTCGCCGCATCGATGACATAGAAATAGCCATTTTTCGGCGCCTGCATGACCACGCGCCGGTCCGCCCCGTCTTCACCGAGGGGGAGCGTCGCGATGATCAGGGTTTGGGTGGCCGTGTAGTCCCAATTGTCGCCGGGCGTGGTTTGGAAGTGCCACTTATAAGCGCCCGTATCCGCATCTACTGCAACAATCGACGATAGGAACAAATTGTCGAGGCCTGATGGGTCTCGCAAAGCTTGGTTCCACGGTGAGCCATTGCCGACGCCAAAAATGACGGTGTCATTCTCTTCGTCGTAAATGATGGAATCCCATACGGTGCCGCCGCCGCCATCTGTGGTCCAAGCGCCCGTATCGCCCCAGGTGACATTGCCGACCTCTTCAAAGGCGCTGTCGGATGCGGCGCCGTCTGGGCGTTTATCCGGGCTGGGGACGGTGTAGAACCGCCAGATGAGTTCGCCTGTCTCAGCATCCAGCGCATTAAGATAACCGCGAACGCCAAGCTCTGCGCCGCCATTGCCAATCAGGACTTTGCCGTCAACAACGCGCGGCGCCCCGGTGATGGTGTATGGCTTAGATTGGTCGACCGTGACTTGCGACCAAATCAGCTCGCCTGTTTTTGCATCCAACGCTTCGACCCGGCCATCGATCACGCCGACATAGACTTTGCCTTCGTAAACGGCGACGCCGCGATTTACGACATCGCAGCATGCATTGACGCCAACCGCGAGGTCGACATTTGGATCATAGACCCATAACTCTTCACCCGTTTTCGCATCGAGGGCGTATACGATTGACCAAGCAGAGGTCACGTACATGGTGCCGTCAATCACGATTGGGGTCGACTCGACCCCGCGATTGGTCGCGAGATCATAGGTCCAAGCCACGCCGAGATCACTGATATTCTCAGGTGTGATGCCGGTCAGCGGCGAGTGCCGGGTTTCTTCTCGGTCGAAGCCATAGCCGAGCCACTCGGCGGGCGTTGCTTCGGCATTATCGAGCCGCGCATCTGTGACATCTGCGAAAGTCTCTACTGGTGGTGTAGCAACCTCGCCCTCGACTGAGTCGCTCGATTCTGGGCTTGAGCAGGCGGTTATCGCGAATAAAGATGCAGCGGCGAGCGCCGCCAAATGAAGCGGTTTCATATGCGCTTTCCTCGTTTCCTCTTCCATTTCGGCGTCTCACGCGCCTTAAATCGCCTCCGACACTAGGCAATTTCGTTGAACTGTCGAGACAGGACGCGGCGGAAAGTTAGGGTGATAACCCTAGGGTGCGCCCACGGCGTGAAAATTTCTGGTGTGGTAACCGAACCAACTTATATGCCCCATGTGAGCCTGATAACTTGGCGGGGTATGACATGGCGGGCGAGAACAAGCTCAAGAAGAATTTGACGCTATTTGACGTCTACGCCGTTTCGACCGGGGCCATGTTCAGTTCCGGCTTCTTTTTGCTGCCCGGAATCGCGGCCAGCTATACGGGCGACTCGGTCTATCTCGCCTATCTATTGGCCGGGTTTTTGATCATTCCGGCGATGCTTTGTATGGCGGAGCTCTCGACGGCTATGCCCAAAGCGGGAGGGACATATTATTTTCTCGATCGCGCGCTGGGGCCTCTTTTTGGGACGATTGGCGGGCTTGGGTCCTGGGTCGCTGTGGTTTTCAAAAGCGCCTTTGCCCTGGTGGGTATGGGCGCCTATTTGAGCCTTTATTTGGATGTCCCAATTCTGGTCCTCGCAGTGATCCTGACCTTGGTGTTTGGCTTGATCAACGCGTTTGGTGCGAAAGAGACGACTTTGTTGCAGCGTCTCTTGGTTTCAACGTTGGTCGTTATACTGGCCGGCTTTGTGATACTGGGGCTTGCCCATACTGGGGTTGCCGCCGGTCTGCAGCCGAATGTTGAAACCCAGCCTTTCTTCACCGCCGGAACAGTCGGGTTTGTTGCTACGATTGGCCTAGTTTTCGTCTCTTATGCCGGTCTCACCAAAGTCGCGAGCGTGGCCGAGGAGGTGCAAAGTCCAGACCGTAATATTCCACTCGGCATGATCCTGTCGCTGATCACGGCGACCGCCATCTATACGTTTGGGCTTATCGTTATTATTGCGATCTTACCCGTTGAAAGCCTTTATGGCAGCTTGACCCCCGTCGCTGATGCCGGACGACAATTTGTTGGGGATTGGCCTTTCGATCTCGGGGTGATCTTGATCGTTGTGTCTGCGATCGCTGCGTTTGCCTCAACCGGTAATGCCGGGATTATGTCCGCCAGCCGATATCCATATGCGATGGCCAAGGACAAATTGCTGCCGGAGCGGTTCGCTGTGATCGGCCGATTTGGCACACCAATTTTCTCAATCGCCGTCACCACGTTCTCGATGATTGCCGTTTTGCTTCTGTTCAATGTCGAAGCCGTCGCGAAGCTGGCGAGTGCGTTTCAACTGTTTTTGTTTGGCTTGGTGAGCGTCGCCGTAATCGTGATGCGAGAAAGCCGGATCGCCACGTATAAGCCGGGCTATCGCCTGCCATTCTATCCATGGCTGCCAATCCTTGGGATCCTGGTCTCGTTCTGGCTGATCGTCGAAATGGGCATTCTTGCGATTGGCTTTACCGGCATGCTGACCATTGCCTGCGCGCTTTGGTTCCAATTCTATGCGTCCGGTCAATTGGTGCGTCGCGGCGCGATTTATCATGTCCATGAGCGGCTCGGTCAGATGCGTTATGAGGGGCTCGAGCGCGAGCTGATGACGATCATTCATGACCGGACCCAAAAGCAAAATCTCACCTATGAAGCGCTCATCGCGCGCTGTGTGGTGCACACATATTCACATGGTACGTATACGCGCGAGATGCTGATCGACGAGGTCAAGAATATTGGCCACACCGCTTATGGCATCGATGAAGAGGTCATGGACAGCGTCTTCACGACGGGCAATGCGACGCTGCATCCATTAAGCGAACACGTCATGTTGGCGTATCGCAGCCATGACGCCCTCGACAGTCCCGAATTGGTGGTCTTTCGATTTGCGGAACAAGCGACGATCGGTATGGATGAGGCGCCTGGCGTTCACACCATCATGATGTTGATCTGTCCACGCAAACCGGCTGGGTTGGACCTGCGGCTCGCGGGGCACCTTGCTGAAGTGGTGCAGTCATTCGACTTCGAGCGGCGCTGGCTGCGGGCGACGTCGGATAAAGACATGAATGAGATCCTGATGCGGGATGATCATTTCCTACATGCCCCGATTGCTGACCTTGGTCAGCTTCAGTCTTATGTTGGACGCCCGTTGTCGGAAATCGAATTGCCAGGATCGTGCCTCATCGCAATTATTGAGCGTGATGGAGACATCATCATCGCGGCTCCGAAAGAGGTGCTTCAACCTGGCGACCATGTCGCGGTTATTGGTGAGCCGGAAGATTTGACGGCTCTAGTCAAAAGCTAAGCGTTTGCCAGCAGAGCCTTCTTGAGATCGGCTTGAGCGGTCTCGATTGCGTCTTTGATGTGGCGCTGCCAATCCCCAATTGTCTCCGCCGTTTCGATTCCAGACGGGAAGGTTGCCCCACGCGAAGCATTCACGCAGCCGCCTTGGCCATTGACGAAACTGGCGAGCGCTTCTTCAGCGCCGGCTTTCTGAGCGCCATATCCGGGCACCAAGAACAATGAGGCAGGGGCGAGCGATCTCAACACGCGCGCTTCGCTCGGACCCGTGGCACCAGTGACGAGCATCAATCCGGACCACCCGGATGAATCTTTCAGACGCTCAACGAGTGGGGCAAGGCTTTCAACCACACGCACGTACAATGGTGCGCCTTCTAAGTCTTTCGCTTGATAGTCGGCGCTACCAGGATTGCTGGTGCGTGCGAGTACAATGACGCCCTTCTCGTTTTGCTCGGCGAGCCGCACGTGAGGTTCAAGTGTATCAAGGCCCATATAGGGATTGACCGTCAGCGCGTCGCACGCAAATGGCGCGGTCTTTGAGAGAAACGCTGCGGCATAGCCGTCTGCGGTGGACCCGATATCGCCGCGCTTTGCGTCCATGAGGACGAGCAAACCAGCCTCTTTCGCCGCATCACACACGCGGCTGAGTGCGCGCATCCCTTGCCAACCATGGCGCTCAAAAAAGGCGACTTGTGGTTTGACAATGCCGACCCGATCCGCCGCCAGTTCGACAATGCCGAGCCCCCATTTCTCGATACCTTCGGGTGTGTCCCCTCCGAAATAGTCAGGGATACGTCCAGCATGTGGGTCGATGCCGACACAGAGCGGGCCATGAGTTTGTGTTGCAGTGACAAAACGATCAGCGAAAGCCATGATTATTCATCCACACTGCAGGCGACTTTGACGACTTGCAAACTCCGCCGAGCTTGGTCGGCGCGTTCACCATAGTCTGTGGTTGAGAAAGAAGAGGGTATTTGCCCGAGCGCATCGGCGCCGGTCGCTTTGATAAACTCGGCGACCGCTTCTGGCGCTGCGGTATAGATCCTCCCTCGGCGCGAACTTTCAGCAACGATAACCCCGCGAACATTGCCGTCCTCATCATAAACGGGGCCGCCGCTCAATCCGCCAAGCGACCCCATCAAACCGCGCGTGCGTCCCGTCTCGGCCCAGGCAAGCACAGATTCACTGTTCGAACGCCGACCACGTGACACCAGGTTGGATCGTGAGAGCAAACGTGACGCTGCTTCACCTGGTCGACCTTGAGGGTATCCGACATGGAACCCATAGGCGCCGAGACGCAGATCATCGCTGGTATCAATCGGCGCAGGGTTCGGACTGGTCTCGGTTTCGATCAGCGCCAGGTCAAACTTGCGAGAGACGACGACGCTCGTCGCGGGGGCATACTGCCCGGGCGCGACCAAAAGCGCGACTTCATTGCAGCCATCGACGACATGGCGTGCTGTCAGCCACTGACCATTATCATTGATTGCGAAAGCGGTGCCGATGCCGCTTTTCGGGGCGGTAACTTGGACCAGTACCCGCTCATCGAAGGCAGACGGCGGCGGCAGCATCGCGCCTTCTTCTAGGATCGCTTCAGGCGGTGGCGGCGGAGTATCGTCTGAACCTCCGGCAAAGACGGCCCAAAGAACGACACCTAAAACGAGCACATAAATGACCCAGTCAGGTATCCATCTCATCGTTGGTCGCGGCCTCTCTTAAATACGCCCAATGTTTGGATCCCATAATCCGGCGGCGAGCAACATAGCGACCGACACTTTTGCAGCGATCAGGACGATGGCTGCGCCCGCTTCGTCATTTTGGATCCGGTTAGGAATATCCCGTAAGATCATGTCGATAATGCGATAGGTGAGCAATTGCAGAAGTAAGGCGACCGAGCCCCAAAGGATGAGGTCAAGCAAGGTTAGACTAGAGGCCAAGCAAGACGCGATCGGAATCGCCAATCCCGCAATCGCGCCTGCCAAGGCCAATCCTGCGGCGCCGTTGCCGCCGCGTACCAATGCGAGCTCTTTCCAAGGCGTTAGTAGAATGTAGATTGTGCTGGCGACCAGCAATAAGACCCCAGCGGTTCCCGTCATCAGAAGGAAATCGGGAAAGCCTTGGCGGAAGGATTCGAGCGTTGCCGTCATTGTTCTAAATCTCGCCTATTAACCCACCCGCATTTGCTCTAACCAAGCCCGGGGCTGCACTCAAGACGAAAGGACGTAAAATGCTAAACGGAAAGACCGCTTTGGTCACAGGTTCGACAAGTGGAATTGGATTGGGAATTGCCAAAGCGCTTGCAGAACAAGGCGCTGACGTGGTTTTGAGTGGTCTGGCAAGTGACGAAGAGGTTGCTGCTTTGAAAGGAGAGATGGCTGAAACTTATGGTGTAAAAGTCGGATTTTCGGGGGCGAACCTAACAGATCCTGACGCGATTGAAGGCATGATGGGGTATGTCGCGCGCGATTTTGGAGGGGCAGATATCCTCGTCAATAATGCTGGCGTCCAGCACGTATCGCCCATTGAAGACTTTCCGGTGGCGCGTTGGGATTTGATTATTGGACTGAATCTCTCTGCGGCATTTCATACCACTCGGATGGCCATTTCGGGCATGAAGGAGAAGGGGTGGGGGCGGATTATCAATACCGCGTCAGCCCACGCATTGGTCGCTTCGCCCTTCAAATCGGCTTATGTCGCGGCCAAGCACGGGATTGCCGGACTGACCAAAGTCGTGGCTCTGGAGGGCGCTGAACACGGCGTGCGATGCAACGCAATCTGCCCTGGTTATGTTTATACGCCCTTGGTCGAGGGACAGGTCGCTGATACCGCAAAAGCGCGTGGAATCAGTGAGGAAGAGGTCAAACGCGACGTTTTGCTGGCGGCGCAACCGACCAAAGACTTCGTCACAACAGAACAGATCGGGGCGTTTGCATCCTTCCTTTGTTCACCAGGGGGAGACTCCATTAATGGCGCCATATTGAGCATGGATGGCGGATGGACAGCGCAATAAACATCGCGTGAACTGGGACCTGATGCAGGCGGAACACGCCGAACTGCTTTTCATTAACAAAATGTCTCAACTAGTCATTGATCTGATTTGTCTAATCCGGTAGCCGTCCTGTCAGGTCGGCGTTCGCCGGGTAGACTTTGGAGCCGACATGCAACTTGCCGGTTATGAGATTTTCGCCCTTATCGGATTTTTCTTTGCTGCCTATGCGGTCATAGCAAACGACTCCATTCAGACGCTCGGAACTTTCCTAGCCTCTAATTCGCATCGACCTTGGTGGGTTTTGTGGATTTTTGCAGCCGGGATCATGGTCGCTGCGCTATTATTCCAATTATTCTATGGCGGCGGTGACATTGCCGACGGTAAACTGAACAAGATCCCTTACCCAGAAGGCGGGATCCAATGGTGGCACGCCTTGCCACCGCTTGTGCTTTTATTCCTCACCCGGTTCGGGATCCCAGTATCCACGACCTTCCTCGTATTGACGGTGTTCGCCCTGTCGGGCGGCGGGGCGACGGAAGGCGTGATGAGCTCCATGCTGATCAAATCGCTGACGGGTTATGTGGTCGCTTTTGCGGCGGGCGCGGTGATTTGGCTTCTCATCTCTCGCATGTGGGAGGTATGGGTCGGACGCACGAAAGACGGCGATGAGACGCTTCATCCGCTTTGGACAGTGTTCCAGTGGGCGACCACCGGCTTCCTTTGGTGGACGTGGTTGTTGCAGGACTTCGCAAACATTTTCGTCTTCATGCCGCGCGAGCCGGTTTATGACGATAGCGGCGCGATCACGATGATGGTGTTCAAGCCAGAGATTATCATTGGCGGCGCTTTGCTGATGGCCGCGATGATGGCCTACATCTTCAAGACCCGCGGCGGTGAAATCCAAAAGATCGTTTTGTCTAAGACCCATACGACGGATATTCGGGCCGCGACCATTGTCGACCTGATTTACGCGATTGTGTTGTTCTACTTCAAAGAACTGAACGATGTGCCGATGAGTACGACCTGGGTCTTCCTCGGCTTGCTCGCGGGTCGCGAGATGGCAATCTCATTCGTGACAGCCTTGCGCGAGCGCGGGGCGGCTTTGATGGATGTATCGTCAGATGCTGGGCGAGCCCTGATCGGTCTTGTGATCAGTGTGATCTTAGCGGTGGGCATGCCGTGGGCGGCCACGGGGCAAATGCCGACATTCTAAAGATCTAATCGATATTTTTGCCGTCGACGCCTGCGTAAGCAGAGGTCTATGGACCTAAAGTTCTTTCACTGGGCTTGGAGCGTTTTGTCTCTGGATACCTGCTTACGCAGGTATCGACGGTGGAGAGTTCTGTGGGCGAGACCTCAGCGATGCTCAAACGGATCGCGCATTAAGATCACGTCTTCGCGTTCCGGTGAGGTTGAGACCAGCGCACAAGGTTTGCCAACCAGCTCTTCTAAACGCCGCACATATTTCACCGCTTCGGCCGGGAGGTCATTCCAAGACCGCGCGCCGCGTGTGGATCCGCTCCAGCCCGGCATGGTTTCATAGATCGGCTCGACGGATTCCTGCGCTGCCGCCGTTGCTGGCAGATAATCGAGTTGCTCATCCCCCAAGCGATATCCGGTGCAGACTTTAATCTCGTCCATACCGTCCAGCACGTCGAGCTTCGTCAATGCCAATCCATCCACGCCAGAGACGGCGCAGGCTTGGCGAACCATCACCGCGTCAAACCAACCGCAACGGCGTGCACGCCCTGTGACAGTCCCGAATTCGTGCCCGCGCTCGCCAAGGCCTTGGCCGATCTCGTCGAACAGTTCGGTCGGGAATGGACCGGTGCCGACGCGTGTCGTGTAGGCTTTGGCTAGACCCAGCACATAGCTCACAGCGCGGGGGCCGAGGCCCGTGCCCGCAGCAGCTTGGCCGGAGACAACATTGGATGATGTGACGAACGGATAGGTGCCATGGTCGACATCGAGCATGACGCCTTGCGCGCCTTCGAATAGAATGCGGCGGCCGAGCTTCTGGCTCTCGCCGAGTACTTTCCAAGCGGGCCCTGCGAACGCCAAGACTTTCGGGGCAATGGCGAGCAGTTCTGCCTTTAACGCTGCTGCGTCTGGCGCCTCTAAGCCGAGCCCGGTGCGCAAGGGTGCGTGGTGTGCGATCAACCGCTCTAGCTTTTGGTCGAGCGCGGTTTCATCCGCAAGGTCTGCGACGCGAATGGCGCGGCGCCCCACTTTGTCTTCATAGGCAGGGCCAATGCCCCGTTTCGTTGTGCCGATTTTGGCCTTGTCGCTGGCGGCGCCTTCGCGCGCAGCGTCCAGATCGCGGTGCCAAGGCAAGATCAAGCACGCGGTTTCAGCGAGCAGCAAATCATCAGGCGTCAACGTGATGCCAGCTTTCTGCATATTCTCAAGTTCTGAGAGAAGTTGCCATGGGTCGACCACGACACCATTGCCGATAACGGAGAGCTTGCCACCCCGGACCACGCCAGAAGGCAGCAGGTTGAGTTTGTAAGTGGTGCCATCGATGACCAGCGTATGGCCTGCATTATGCCCGCCTTGAAAGCGTGCAATCACGTCGGCGCGATGCGACAGCCAATCGACAATCTTGCCTTTGCCTTCGTCGCCCCATTGGGCGCCGACCACCACAACTCCAGCCATGTCTTGCAACTCCTAGATTAGGACCCGCGCCAATGACGTCGATTGAGCTAAAAAAGCAAGGCCCTGACTGGTCAAAAGCGCTGACAAAATGGATCAAATTCGATCGATTGGTTTATCCGGATCCGAACAGTCTTTGGCTATACCTATCTCGATGAGGGCGACAATAAAAACAATTTGGGAATCCACAAAGTGGGTTCAGCCGGCCAGCCTCGCGATCGCGTTGAGCGCGGGACCTAACGCTATGGCAGGAACGATCGACAGGCCACATTTTAATGTGGATGGTGTTGCGATCATCTGGGCAGCGGACGCGGCAGGCGTATCACCGATCGTGTCTGATTTTGTCATCGGAAATGGCGGCAGCAGCACTGACTTGATCAGCGGCGATGTGCACACGGTGGTGACCGGATCTCTTGATGCATTAGATGAGTCGTTCGCCGATGGGACAGGCGCAACCCTGCGCATCCAAAATATTCCGGGCAGCGGAAATCAAACCACACGCCAAGGTGACCGGTTCACCTCTGCGGATGATGTCCTGAATCCGTTCCAGATCGGCAACAATACCGACGTACGCACCATTCGCAGTGATATTCTGAGTAGCTTCTACGTTGCTTCGAACTCAGCGTTCAATATTGATGTGATTGCGTCAGCTGTTGGCGACCCTGCAGACTTGGATTTGATCCGGTTGCGAATGCGTCTGGCCCCATCCGGCAACGATGATGGCTTATCATTTGGCAGCGCGGCGCAGTACCCTCATTCCGGCAATACAAATAGTTCCGGTGTTCAATGGGGCGGGTACCGGCGCTTGTCGCGGTTGACCGGTGGACAGGACATTTTCCGGGGCAATCGTCGTACGGCTGCCTTCGCAGGCACAATCGCAGAACAGTCCGTTCGGTTCGATCTCGATTATCGTTGGAATACCGGCAATATCGATTTGAGCGACGGCACGTTCGATGTCGAAGCCGATGTCATTTACACGGTCTATATTCCGTAAGCTCAGTGGAAGATTGTTGGCTTGGACGCCTGAAAGCGTTTATGGGCGCGTGCAATTGAAGCTTGCTGTCTGACCGGCGCCATTTGGTAGGTTTGATCGCGCAGGAAGTTCATCAGCTCTTGGCGTTTGCCGGCATTGGCGAGCACGTCCGGGGTCAGTGTCTCTCCAATATGCACCGGGATCGCGGTTCCGACGCGGCGCTTTACTTCTCTAAAAATCAGCGCCAATCGCAACTCGATCGACATGTGGCTCGCCCATTGGAACAGGCGCGAGTTTTGACCTTCGAAAAAGATCGGCGTGACGTGAGCCGCGCTGCGCGAGATCAATTTTGCGGTGAAAGGCTTCCACGTATCATCGACAGCGGCGCGACTGAATGGGGTTGGCGAGGTCGAGACACCGCCTGCGGGGAACACGATAATGCATTCGCCATTTTTGAGGCGGTCTAAACTCTCCGCGCGCGTGGAAATGTTCGTGGCGCGCGCTTCTCGCGTATTGGCAAAATCGATTGGCAATAACCACTCCCGCGCCTCGGGGGCGCCGTCGAGCACAGCATTGGTTAGAACTTTAAAGTCTTGCCGCCGCAATGATACGAGCCATGAAATCAGCAATCCGTCTAAGACGCCGAAGGGGTGATTGGCGACGATAACGAGCGGTCCTGTAGCTGGGATTTGTGCGAGCCGCCGCGAACTAAACTCCACATCGAGATCCAGCAATTTGATTGCCGCCGCGAAGAAAGGCTCATGCGTGAGATCCTCGCGATAGGTCTCGTAGAGCTTCTGCAAATAGGGCTGGCCTGAAAGACGCTCGATGGTTCGCACCATCCCGCGCTTCAGGGGATGGTCGAAATAGGCCGCGTAGGAAAGCTTCGGCGTTTCTTCCATGCGTTGAAATTGCTCTGATTTTTCAAAATCAGCAAGCAATGAAGTCAGTCCTTCATCAAGCCCGCGGCTTTCAAGGTTTTCCCCGCGCGGATGACACGAGCGAGTTTTTCCTCAGACGACCGATCGCCGCTATTGGAGTCCGGGTGGAAGCGGCGGACATATTCGGCGTAGCGCGCGCGAATTTCCGGTGGCTTGGCATTTGGCTCCAGATCCAATTCTGCCAGCGCTTTCTTCGCAACGCCCGTGGCCGAGCGATTGGCCCGGCGATGCTCGCGCGCTTCAGCGGCATCTTGGAAGAATTCAGAGCCGCGCCAAGTCTTTGGATCGTGCGCTTTATTGGCTTTGTCACCGCCCATTGGCCCGGCGCCAAACTTCCACGTCTGCTTAAACCCATAGCGCGCATTTTCGTTGAACGCTTTGAGTTGCTCGTCCGTCATCGTGTCGAAGAAGTTGAAGTTCTTATTATACTCTGCTGCGTGCCGCTTGCAGAAATATAGCTTGCCGTCCCCGAATCTCTGCGGGGCAGGGTACTCGCCTGCCAAGTCACAGCCTGGGTGATCACAGACCCTTGTTTGCGTGGCTTTTTCACGCGAGGTCTCGTCGGCCGGAGGCTTCACCCTTATATCGGTGAACTTGGGGCGATATTTGTATCCGTCATCCATGAGCGCGGTAACATAGTTGCTTCGGGTTAAAGAGACCAGAACTAATGATCAGATCAGAGCGAATTCATCAAACTTTATCAAAAGCCTTTGCGCCAACCGCTTTAGAAGTGGTTGATGACAGCCACAAACATGCTGGTCATGCAGGCGCCAGTCCGGAAGGTGAAACCCATTATACCGTGATCATCCAGTCGGCTGACTTTGAAGGCCTGTCACGTGTCGCGATGCAGCGCGCAATAATGGATGCGCTCAAAGATGAGTTCGCGTCTGGATTGCACGCGCTTTCGATTAAAGCGCGTTCATAATGTTTCTGGGATAGGTTTCGTTAAGGCGTTGGCGCTAGGCTTTGATCATCGGAGCCTACCATGTCAGCCAAAGCCGCCTCTTTCGCACAGAGCCTAGACACCGGCACCACGGTTCGGATCTCGGCAACGCCAGATCAGACCTGGGCCGTTGACGCGGACTATTTGCACGGGCGCCTAGATGTCCTCCGCAAACTCGGCGCACACTATGCTAATCGGATTTGGCTGCTCGATCTTGCATCAGATATTATGTTGATGGCTGGCGTCATCATGACCTTCTTTGTTGCCTGGTGGACATGTATCCCGCTGGTCGGTTTAGCGTGTTTGCAACGCATCTCGAACCGCCGCATGGCTGGCGAACTTGCAGGTAAGGCGGCGCAGGAATCGACCGACGCGTTCTTATACTTGTACAATTCAGGCGTGTTGTGGCTCGAACAGTCTACCAATCCGCCATCGGACCGGCCACGCCGCTCTCAGTAGCACTCGCTTTTTGAGCTAAGAAGCGCCGTAGCGGTAAGATACGCGACGCGGCGAGTAAGCCGAGCGTGCGTGCAGGCTTGGTCCAGGTTGAGTCATTCGAGAACAAGCGATCAATTGCATCGAGGGCGAGGGCCGTACCCGCTCCATCGAACCGGCGCGTTTGGCTATACGCCTCAAGCATCAAAGGACCGCCCATCTCGCCGCCAAGCCTGAGTGTCTCTTCGGCAATCTCGATTATCGCCGCGACATCGCGAAATCCTTGATTGAGCCCTTGCCCAGCCAGTGGGTTTACCCGCCGGGCGGCATCACCCACGAGTGCAGCGCGCGCGCCCGTAATTTTGGTCGCGAGTTGAAGAATGAGGGGATAAGAGCCTGCCTGGCCTTCAATTTTCATTGGGCCGGCAAATTCAGCGAAGCGAGCGTTGAGCTCGGCTTCTGCATCTGGGGTTGGCATCGCTGCGAGGGCTTCAGCTGCGCCGCGCTGCATATACCAGGCAAGATTGGCGCGGTTTCCTTTTAGGGGCAGAGTCGCAAACGGTCCCTCTGGGGTGAACAATTGCCGGGCGATGCCAGCGTGGGGTTTGGAAAGTTTGACATTGGCGGTGAAGACGGATTTTTCATAATCGCGGCCTTCGGTTTTAATGTCCAAGGCCTCACGGACTGGGGACCGCATACCATCTGCGCCGATTAATAAGCGCGCTTTGATCGCGTCTCCACCCTCTAATTCGATCTCAATATGACCAGGTCTTTGTGTTATGCCGTTAAATCGGGCCGGAGCGTGCGCGTGAATTTTGTCATGCGCCTCGACAGCCGCATCCAAGGCAGCTTGAAGCGGCTCTGCCATGACCATTTGGCCTAATGGTTCATCCGGATCTGGACTATCTAAGTCTTCTTTTGAGAATAAAACCGAAGGTTGTCCGAACCAATGCGTCCCGCCATCAATCGCTTCTAATCCGTTCAAGGCTTGGCAAGAATCGGCGAGTGCACCGGTGATGCCGATGGATCGTAAAAGTCGCCAACTACCTGTAACGATAGCAAAATTTCGTCCGTCCGGTTTGCGCTTCGCGGCCGCATCCCTGGCGTCGACCAGAGCAACGTCGAGCCCGAGATTGGCCAGTCCCAACGCCAAAGTTGCGCCCGTGGGTCCGGCGCCAATGATTGCAATGTCAATCAATCGATCGTCCATACGTTTCATGTATGTAGTCCGATCCGCGCGGTCTATCCCTGACAGACAAATGGGCGTTTCGGTCGCACGCTGCCTGAATTTTAATCACGGCCATGCTCGCTGCAGATGAACAGGTTTTTAATTCTGGAACTAAAACGGGCAGTCGTTTTGTTGACGGGGTTAACTAACCAGAGCTGCGGGAGATACGGGCAATGAGTTTATGGATGAAAACAGCTAAGCGGAGCGCAATGTTGCTACCGCTGGCCGGCATGGCGGGCCTTGCCGCGCATGCACAAGACGCGAGCGCCGTCAGCGCTTATGTAGATAGCAGCTATCTGTTCCTGATCGGCGGCTTGATCGTGATGTTCATGGCAGCGGGTTTCCTCTGCCTCGAGTCAGGTCTGGTTCGCTCTAAAAACGCGTCTATGCAGTCTCTTAAGAACGTCTCGCTCTTCTCTGTTGCGGGTCTGATGTTCTGGCTGATCGGTTACAATATTGCCTACCCAGCCTCTACGGCGCTTGGCGGCATCATTGGCATCCCAGGTGCGATCCCGTGGAGCGGTGAAGAATCGCTCGACACAGGCTACGCAGCCAGCTCAGACTGGTTCTTCCAGATGGTGTTTGTTGCGACCGCGGCGTCGATCGTTTCCGGTACGGTGGCTGAGCGTGTGAAGCTCTGGTCATTCCTGATTTTCGTCGTCTTCCTGACAGCAATCATCTACCCAACGGTTGTCAGCTGGGAATGGGGTGGCGGCTACCTCGACTCTGAGTGGGCCTTCTCTGACTTTGCGGGCTCGACCCTCGTCCACTCAACCGGTGGCTGGGCAGCGCTCGTCGGTGCCATCATCATCGGGCCACGCGCTGGCAAGTATTTCGGTGAGAAAGTAAACCCAATGCCTGGGTCGAACATTCCACTTGCGGCACTTGGTACCTTTATCCTTTGGTTCGGTTGGTTCGGCTTTAACGGCGCGTCTCAACTGGCTGCCGGTACATTTGACGATATCAACGCTGTTGCGAAAATCTTCGCCAATACGAACATGGCTGCTGTTGGCGGCGTGCTCGCTGCGATGATCCTCACGGCGGTTCTCTACAAAGGCAAAGTTGACCCAACCATGGCGTTCAACGGCGCAATTGGTGGTCTCGTTTCAATCACAGCTGAGCCGCTCGAGCCGACAATGGGCGCTGCGGTTTTGATCGGTGCGGTTGGTGGTGTGCTGGTCGTCGTATCCGTGCCTCTGCTCGACAAGTTCAAGATTGACGACGTCGTCGGCGCGATCCCAGCTCACTTGGTGTGCGGTATCTGGGGCACGCTGATCGTGGCTGCCTCTTACGGCAACCACATCATGCCACCGGTCGATGAAGCTGGCGCGCTCACAGGTGACGCAAGCTATGTTGGCCAACTGGTCGGCGTGATCCTGACCGGTGTTGTCGTCTCGATCCTTTCAGCGATCGTTTGGATGGGCCTTAAATTTACCCTGGGCGTACGCGTCAGCGAAGAGGAAGAGCAACTCGGCCTCGACCGCGCGGACACAGGTGTCGAAGCTTACCCAGAGTTTGCTTCCTAATCGACTTGCCAGCGCCGAGCGATCGGCGCTGGCTACCAGTACGCTTCCCTTAGTTTGGAAGCGTTTCCTCCCGACTACCCCCGGCGCTTCGGCCCCGGGGGTTTCTTTTTGGCAAATTCATGGCCGTTAGCGCCGTTTTAAGGCCGCGCTTGTAATTTCATTTTTGGTTCAGAACGTCCGTCCCAAACCGGAGTGTAGATTATGGCAAATTCGATCGCAGAAGCGGCCCATATGAGAGAAGTCTCAGACCCGGTCTGGCGGATAATATCCGGCTGCGCCGCCTTTGCCTTGGGCGTGTTTATTTGCGGCAGCGTTGGCTCTTACGATCCGCTTGACCCGAGCTGGAACGCGGCCACCAATCGCAGCGTAGAGAACCTATTTGGCGCAGGCGGCGCCGTATTCGCAGATGTTATGCGGCAATTGCTCGGCTGGTCGGCCTGGGTCGCGGGGCTCGCGCTGATGATTGGCGGCGCGATGCGTACCGTTTTGATCGGCGCGCCGCGTGTTCGGCGCTGGCTCTTGGGATTTTTATTCGTTCCTTTGTCGGCCGCATGTTTTGCAGCTTGGCCGGTGCCCACCTCTTGGCCGCTTCGCGCCGGGCTTGGAGGCATGGTGGGCGATGGCTTGCATGATCTTTCGGTCATGCCGTTCAAGGCGCTTCTCTTGCCTATGCCGGAACTCCTGGCTGGCTTCGTTGCGGGCGGCTTGGCGATGCTTTGCGCTTTTTCCGCGCTCGGATTTCGACGCGGCGATGCCCGTCTCTTACAAGCGGCAGCGACGACTTCAGGCGCCCGGGCCGCACGCCGTGCAACGGGTCTGCTTGGTTGGCTGAAGTCTCGCCGCACGCGAGTCGAACGCCCCGAAGAGATCGAAGACACAACACAGATTATGCGGAGCGGAAATCCCAAAAAGGATACGACCACCTTTGTTCAGGAAGAGATCGAAGACGCCATCGTCGAGGATGTGGTTCAACCAGACCCCGCGCCTGCCAAACCCGTAACGGTGACCGCCCCGCGCTCTGCGACCATCCCGAAACCTCGCGTGAAGCGCAATCGGAAGTCTCGCGGACAAAAAGTGCCGCCGATGGATCTGCTCCAAGTGCCACCTGCCCAGCGCAATGAGATTGATGAGGATTCGCTGCTCGCCAAAGCCAACCGTTTGGCCGAGGTCCTGCGCGAGTTTGGCGTGCGCGGGCGCATCCGCGAAGTGCGCCCTGGTCCAGTGGTGACATTGTTCGAATTAGAACCGGCCGCGGGTGTAAAGTCCGCCCGCGTGATCTCACTCGCGGATGATGTCGCGCGGTCGATGAGTGCCGTCTCCTGCCGGATCGCGGTGGTGCCCGGCAAGAATGCGATCGGGATCGAACTGCCAAACGAAGAGCGCCAGACCGTATATCTGCGCTCTCTGCTGGACAATGATGCCTACACCAAGACCAAAGCGGCTCTGCCGATGGCGCTCGGCGAGGATATTGGTGGATCGCCCACCGTGGTTGAGCTCGCCAAAATGCCTCACTTGCTGATCGCGGGGACCACCGGGTCTGGTAAGTCGGTTGGCGTCAATGCGATGATCTTGTCCTTGATCTATAAGCTGCCCCCCGAAGAGTGCCGCTTTATCTTTATTGACCCGAAAATGCTGGAACTCAGCATTTATGAAGGCATCCCGCATTTATTGTCGCCGGTGGTGACGGATCCGAAAAAGGCCGTTCTCGCATTACAGTGGGCCGTACGCGAAATGGAAATGCGGTATGAGCTTATGTCGAAAGCCGGCGTGCGGAACTTGGCAGGGTTTAACAAGAAGGCCGCGGAGTATCGTCAACGCGGCGATCACCTCACGCGCAAAGTGCAGACGGGTTTCGACGATCGCGGCAAGCCGCAATACGAGACTGAGATCCTCCCGCTCGACCACGTTCCGAATTTGGTCATCGTCATCGACGAAATGGCTGACCTGATGATGGTCGCGGGCAAAGAGATTGAAGGCTGTGTGCAGCGCCTCGCACAAATGGCGCGGGCGGCTGGCATTCACTTGATCACCGCGACACAGAGACCTTCTGTCGATGTCATTACGGGTACGATTAAAGCCAACTTCCCGACCCGAATATCCTACATGGTGACAACCAAAATCGACTCGCGCACCATCCTCGGCGAGCAGGGCGCGGAACAATTGCTCGGCATGGGTGATCTTCTGTATCAAGCTGCGGGTGTGAAAACGAAGCGCTGTCATGGCCCGTTCGTTTCGGATGAAGAAGTCCAAGCGGTCGTCGATTGGCTCCGTGAGCATGGCGGCGAGCCAGATTACAATCCCGAAGTGCTTGAAGAGCCCGAAGAAGGAACCGGCAGTGTCATCATGGATGCGATGCTTGGCACGTCCACCGGTGATAAAGACGAAGATCTGTACGCCCAAGCCATGGCAATCGTCCTTCGTGATAAGCGCGCCTCAACCAGCTACCTCCAACGCCGCTTGAAAGTGGGGTATAACAAAGCTGCGACCTTGATTGAGCGTTTGGAAGAAGAAGGCGTGATCTCCGCGCCAAATCACGCGGGCAAACGCAATATCTTAAAGCAGGGCGATCCTGAATAACCGCGCGACATAGGCACATGTCCTAAGTGACGCGCCCGAAAATTCCGGCTCCTTTTGATGGCAAGATCATCGAAAGGAGCCGATTTGCCATGAGCCATACACCGCATGAATTGAGTGATGACTTCCCGGAGGAGCGAGAGCGCATTCGCGAGTTAAAACGCACCAGCCCCCACTTTGCGAAACTTGCGGATCGATATCACGAGATCAATCGCTCCATTCATCGCATGGAAGAACGCATCCAGCCAGTTGGCGAGCTTACTGAACTGGCGCTGCGACGCGAGCGCGTAATGTTGCGCGACCAACTCTATGCGATGATGCAACCTGCTGCCTTTTCGCGATCGTAACCAATTGTGCTCAGCCCAGCGATGCTCGCATCGCTGGGTCACATTGAGCGTTGACGCTGGCGCGTTTTCCCCGTTATACGCGCGTTTCTGTTTCCGTGCCCAGATGGCGGAATTGGTAGACGCGCTACGTTCAGGTCGTAGTGTCCTTATGGACGTGGAGGTTCGAGTCCTCTTCTGGGCACCAACCTCTATTGTAAATCACATCTAGACGCTCCGCATATTCGTGATAGCTCAGACTATGCTTCCGAGCCTGATGGTTATCGATGATTTCTTAGACAATCCGCTCGCCGCGCGCGAGCAAGCGCTCAAGCTTGGATATCCGACAGGCACGCAGCGCGGCAATTATGCAGGAACCACGTCTGAACGCCCGTTGAAAATAAGCCAGGTTTCGGAGTCGGTTTCCAAGCGGGTCAATTATCGCCTTAAAGGCGCTGACGGCACGCTTCATATGCATACGCGTTTAACGCTTCGCGGCGACAAAGGGCGCACGGGCGTACATATCGACCCATGCTATTATTCTGGTATTTTATACTTGTCCTTACCGGAGCACTGCAAAGGTGGAACAGACTTTTATGAGCACCGCAAAACGAAATTAGATCGTGTTCCAAACCGGCCCGCAGATCTGATGGCAGCGGGCTATCCGTCTGTAAATGCGTTTGTCGAAGGCGTCGTAAATAAAGATACGTTTAGGGCGGAGCGCTGGACGCGTGCGATGCGCATACCGGCCCGGTTTAACAGACTAATTTTATTCAGCCCTTGGATGTTTCACAATGCCGGGCCGGGCTTCGGAACCAGCCTTCAGGATGGCCGGCTGGTGTGCCTTTTATTCCTTAGTGCGGCGGATTGACGATCCGTCTCAATTAGCAGTGCGAATCTAAAAAAACGCCGCCAGCGACTGGTCAACTCCGCTTAGTTGTAATTATTACTATTCATTAAGGTGTGGTGAAAGCCAGAGTATAGGGAGATGGGGTTTCCATGTTGAAAGTATCTAAGAGTTTAAAACGTGCTTTAATGGGGGGCGCTGGAGCGTCGACAGTCGCGTTCGCGCTGGCGATGATGCCGGCCTCCGCGGTTGTTCCAAATGACAATCAAACGCCAGAAGAGATTATTGACGACGAAGTAGATGTCACCGGCGTCGGCATGTTTTTTAGAAATGATGGGTTTGTCTGTACCGGTTCATTGATCAATCCGCGGACTGTTCTTTTCGCGGCGCACTGCGTCAATGATCGTCCCGAGGGGGATTACGGCCCGGTTATTCAATCCGCATGGTCATTTCAAACAGATGCGCTGCCTGGGTTCATTGACTGGTTTGGGAGCGGCTTTCAGAGCAATCCAGACCTTTACGTCTATAATGCAAATCAGATCATCTATCATCCAGACTCACTGACAAACCCGCAGGCGCTTGGATTCATCGAGGCAGACATTGCACTGTCTTCTCTTGATCTGCCGGCAGCCAATATTCCGACCTGGGCGATCCTTTTCTCGCCACTGCCAACACCTGAGACGATCGACCCAGTGACCGGGACCGGTTACCACGTAGACATTGTCGGATATGGCGGCACTGGCACAGGGTCGCTCGGCGCCAATTTAGGTGTGGATTTCCGCCGCCGGGCTGCCGAGAATATGCTCGGCGCGCTCGCCTCGCAGGACGATCGCAACAATTTCCTGTTTGGCGCGGGACCGGACTTTCTTCCGCAAAATCTCTATCAGCTCGACTTTGATGATCCGAATGCGGCCAATCCGTTCGATTTCAATGTCTTCCGCGATGATGCCTTACCGGGCGAAGGCACAACGGCAGGCGGGGATAGCGGCGGACCGCTTGTGCTCGATGCGGAAAACAATGCTGGCTATGATGAAGATCTGGTACTTGGCGTGCTCTCGGGCGGATCTCGTTTCTTCGGACCGCAACAGTTCAGCTCTTACGGAACAACGAGCTTTTATCAGCCTCTATTCCTATATTGGGACTGGATTGCTGCGAACAATCCATATCGCTATGTCGGCGCAAGTGCCGGCGATGGCGATTGGGAAGACGCCAGTCATTGGACCAGTTTGCTAGACCCAAGCTATCGCGTGCTGGACGAGTCTGGCGCCGTCGTTGCGGGATTACCCACAAACCCTGGTGCTGGCTTGGGCGGCAGCACGCCTGATTTTGGACAAGTCTGTTTCGACCCACAGCCGCGAAATGACGGTGCGCCCTGCCAGGACCTTGAAACTGGAGAGATTATTTTCACTGGCGCGGACACCGGAACGGAGGGGTCTGTTGATACGCAATCTGGTATTGGCCAAATCAATTTGACGTCTTTCGAATTGCTCGCGAACGAAAACTCTCCATCACCCACCGCGATTAGTGTGACGGCGGATGGCACGCAAATGCGCGGATCGGCTGGAAGCGATACAAGGATCGACCTCGCCCCCGATTTCGCCGAAGACCAAGCCTTCGCGGATGGTTTCTTGGATACACCAAATCCGGATCCGACCTTCGAAAATGGCTTGCCGGGCGCAACGGGCTTTGTGCCCGACAATATCAACCCTGATATTATTGGCGGCGTAGACGCGCGCTATTTCGATGTTACGCTTTCCGAACTGGGCACCACAACATTGTCCAGCCAAGTGGAAATCGATCGACTGGCGGTTCTCGGCGGTGCTGGGCTGAACATCGCAGAAACGGGCGACCTGACCAGCTTGATCGATATCACTCAGATGTCGGGCACAGTGAACGTCGATGGCGCGCTATCTACCCGCGGCGATTACCTGCTCATGAGTGGATTACTGTCGGGGACCGGTACAGTTTCAACCCCGTTCCTGACCAGCGTCGCGGGCTCGATTGCGCCTGGTGGAATCGGGACCGTCGGTGAGCTGACGATTGATGGCAGCCTTGTGTTGGCGTCAGGCTCAATGGTCGTCGTGGACATTACAAATGGCGGCAACGATGTGCTGCGTGTCACCGGTGATGTTTCGCTGGGAGGGGCGCTTGCGTTGAACAGTCTCGTCGCTTTTGGCGACAGTTTCCAAGTGCTCCAATACGACGGAACATCGTCTGGCGAATTTGACACTGTCCTCGGCCTGCCTGACGGGGTGTTACGTACCGAACTCAGCAATGTCGACGGGGCCATCACGCTCGACGTCACAGCGGCATCCTTCACAGAGGTTCTTCCCGATACACTGACGGAGACGCAAGAGGACTTCGCGTTGGCACTAGATGCAGCGCGGGCCACCAACTTTGCGGATATGCAAGACGTGTTCTCCGCCGTTGACTATCTCGGCGCGTCGGATCTTGCGACGGCCTTTGACAATATGGCGCCGAATGATGCGGTCATTTCAGGTCAAACCTTGCTTGCCGGCGGTGATGTGCTGGGTCAGCGTATGGATTCTCGCTTGCGGGCCGTGCGTCGCGGCGAACGAGGGTTTCGGATTGCGGCTTCCAGCCAGAGTGCCGAAACCGCGCTGACAGACAATCCAACCTCAGCGGTACAAGGCGTTCAAGAACTTGATGCTGAAGCCAATGCAACGACGCATCAAATGCGGAACGGGTATGGCGGTTTCGTCAACATAGATTTCTATGAAGCCGACGCGTATACTGGCCTGGCGGACCAAGATGCGGATCTGGATGGGTTCGCAATTACCGGCGGTTTGGATAAGCAGCTGCAAAATGGCGCCGTATTGGGTGTCACTTTAAGCTACCAGTCTTCTGAAGGCGAGACGGACCGAGATGTCGCCGAAGCGGAAGTTGATGGCGGGTCAATCGGCTTCTATGGCTTCCTGCCATTAGATCACAACATTTTCGTTGAAGGCCACATCAATTATGGACAACTGGACATTGATACTGAGCGCAATGTTGATCTGATAAACTCTGTTGTTCCGGTTGCAGGTTCAACGGATGCGGATGCTTTGCAATTCAGCGCACGCGTTGGTCGCACACTCGCGTTCAACAATGGCGTTACCTTCACGCCGTCACTTCTGGCACGCCATAATGGCTTTAAGATCGATGCCTACCAGGAAACCGGCAGCTCTGCTGCGTTGAATGTAAACAGCCGTGACTTTAGCAGCCAACAAGTGGGCGCATCCGCGCTCGTCGAATGGGAAATGGGTCAGTCAGGTGCATTCAGACCCTCTATTGAGGCCACCGTCATTCAGGAGCTAACGGAGGGGGTAGATCTCGTCACCGGATCATTCTCATCGGTTTCTGCGGGTCCATCTATCTCTTTCGATGGCGCCGATCGGACCGGAACCTGGTTTGATCTCGAGGTCGGCCTGGAAATTGATGTCGCGGATCAGATCGTTGGCAGCATTGGCGCGCGCCAAACGATCAATCGAGACGAGCTATCTCAAACCATCCTTGGTGGGTCGCTTCAGGTGCGCTTCTAGAAACTGCGAAAGCCGAATTGAGTGCGCCGGGCATCATGCCTGGCGCATTTATTTTTGCCGTTTGATCGCGACCAAGTCGACGCCCACAGAACGCGTCTGGCGGATCGTATCCTCATCCTCGACCTCACCGCCCCAAACGATGGCGCCCTCTTCTGTCGTCAGAACAAGCTGACCCATTGCCAAATATATCCATCGCGCGGGTCTCTCCGTGTCGGATGGCCAGCCTTCGAGATTTGTGACATTGCCAGCCGCAGCGCCGGATATCGGGTCCAAGAAAAAACTGATCGTCACGCCTCCCCGCTCGGCGATGGCGCCCCAATGTCCGGATACGTCCTGGGTAATATTTTTGGGCAGCGCACCGCGTGGGGGAGGGCCTTCGCCTGGCGAGTTTAGACCAGGCACCAAATCATCAGGTGCGACCGGAGACTGTGCCGGTTCAGATGCCACTGGCGCCTCCCTCATCATCGCATCCTCAGTGCGCGGTTGCGATAATGCTTCATTTGAGTTGGCTTGAGTTTGCGTCTCAATGGGGGCGGTTTCTGGTTGGATTTCATCGATGGAGACATTTGAACAGGCAGGTATCGTGAAACATATGACGACGGCGATTGCGTTGGATCGTAGGCTCATTTTGCGCATAATATAC
>JBCBBY010000051.1:0-29345 GCA_038531195.1 Pseudomonadota bacterium | reverse complement strand
CACGACCGAATGAGATCAAGATCTTCGGGACGCTCGCAGAATTGCCTCAGCTCATCACTCGCGCCGGAATTAAAGGGCCGGCCTTGCTCGTGATTGGCGAAGTGAGCGCCATTCCCGCCGAAACCCTCGCCAATCTATCCGCAGAGGCTGTTGCATGACATCTGTTCGCCCCAAACTAAAACCTGAAACGCCAAAAACCGTAACCGCTTGGGAAACCGCGTCTGGCAAAGTCGTCTGGATGCGCGCCGATGGCAGCTGGACGACAGACGCCAGCGAGATTGGCGTGTTTATAAACCAAGCGGCGGAAGACGCATTGGCAAACGCCAAATCTCAAGAAGGCACGATCACCGACCCGTACTTTATGGAAGTAACGGTTGAAGGAAAAGTCGCCGGGCGCGAAACGCTGCGTGAAAGCATTCGGGCCAATGGCCCTACCGTCCCTTATGGAGTGATCGTCTAATGCCAGATCGCGAAATCACGAAGCTGACCCTTTACGGCGATAGCATATCTGGCAATTGCCAAAAGCCGCGCTGGACCGCCGATTATCTTGATATCGATCATGACTGGGTCGAAGTGGATATTCTCGACGGCGGCACGCAAACGGAAGAGTTCCTCTCGCTTAATCCGGTTGGACAAGTCCCAATCGCCCGCTGGCCCGATGGACGTACCCTGCCGCAATCCAATGCGATTATGCTCTATCTGGCTGAAGGATCGGACTTGATCCCAGAAGACAGCTTTCAGCGCGCCCAGATGAATAGCTGGCTGTTTTGGGAACAATACTCACATGAGACATCGATCGCGGTGCGGCGGTTTAAGAAACACTATCTCAAACTGCCGGATGACGAGATCGATCCGCAATTAATGACTAAAGGGCGCCGCGCGCTCGGGGTTATGAACATGCAACTCACCTGGACTGATTGGCTGGTTGGCGAAAATCTGACCTGCGCCGATATTGCGCTCGTGGCTTATACCCGCGTGGCCCATGAAGGCGGGTTCGATGTCGCGGAATTTCCGAACGTTGAACGATGGGTCAGCCGCGTCGAAGGCGCGCTTTCGATCGGTCATGCCATGCCCAAAGAAGGGGGCACTCTGTAATGTATCGTTATGATGAATTTGACGAGACGATCGTTCGTGAACGTGTTGAGCAGTTTCGCGGTCAGGTCGAGCGACGTCTTTCGGGGGAGTTGACGGAAGATCAATTCAAACCGCTCCGCTTAATGAATGGCGTCTATCTCCAGCTGCACGCTTACATGCTAAGAGTCGCTATCCCATACGGACAACTCAACGCGGCCCGGATGCGCAAACTCTCTAAGATCGCGCGGGACTATGATCGCGGCTATGGTCACATGACCACACGCCAGAACATTCAGTATAATTGGGTCGAGCTCAAAGATATCCCGGATGTCCTCGCCGAGCTGGCCGAGGTCGAGATGCATGCCATCCAGACATCAGGCAATTGCATCCGCAATGTTACCTCGGACCATTTCGCCGGCGCGACCAAAGACGAGATCATGGATCCGCGCCCATGGTGCGAGATCATCCGCCAGTGGAGTACGTTCCACCCGGAATTCGCCTTCCTGCCACGCAAGTTCAAAATCGCTGTGACCGCCGCGGAACATGACCGCGCCGCGATCCGGGTGCACGATATCGGTTTGCACATGCGCGAGCGTGACGGCGTTGTCGGGTTCGAAGTTCATGTCGGTGGCGGTCAGGGCCGCACCCCGATCATCGCTGCGATGGTCAATGAGTTCGTCCCAGAGACAGAGATCCTCGATTACCTCGAAGCCATCATGCGGGTCTATAACCGCTTCGGGCGCCGCGATAATAAGTATAAAGCCCGGATCAAAATTCTGGTCACCGAAACCGGCGCCGAAGAATTCACTCGCTTGGTCGAAGAAGAATATGCCGCTCAGCAGGACAGCGAAAAAATCGCCCTGCCCCAAGCTGAGATCGACCGGATCAATGCCTATTTTGCACCGCCCGCCTTTGCCGATAAGCCCGAGACGAGCACCGCGTTCGAACGGGCGAAGACGGCAGATCCGGCATTTGCGAATTGGGCGAAGATCAATCTTCATCCGCATAAGGTTGCGGGCTACACTTCGGTGACAATCAGCTTGAAACCCATTGGCGGACTCGCTGGCGATGCAACAGACAGTCAGATGGCCGTTATGGCGCATCTGGCCGAGACATACGGCTTTGATGATATCCGCGTGACGCATGCGCAAAACGTTGTGCTGCCGCATGTGGCGCTCGATGACTTGTACAATGTCTACAGAGAACTCGACGCTGCAGGCCTTGCCACAGCAAATGAGAGCCTGATCACCGATATGATCGTTTGCCCCGGCCTCGATTATTGCAATTTGGCCAATGCGCGTTCGATCCCAGTTGGACAGGAAATCCAGAAAGTCTTTTCCGATCCGGCTTATGAGCAGGATATCGGCAAACTGCACATTAACATCTCCGGCTGCATCAATGCCTGCGGACATCACCATGTCGGACATATCGGCATCCTTGGCGTCGACCGAAAAGGTGAGGAATATTACCAAATCTCCTTAGGCGGTCGCGCGGACGAGAAAGCCGCGGTCGGTGATATTATTGGGAAAGCTCTGCGCCACGAAGAAGTGCCGGGCGCCGTGAAGACGATTGTCGACACGTATCGAGATCTCCGCACCAGCCCAGACGAGACTTTCATCGACGCCGTCGAACGCGTCGGCCTCGAACCTTTCCAGGAAGCGATTTATGCCACTGATTAAAGATGCCGCTGAAATTGAGGACACATGGAGCTTTGTCGAGGATGGCGCCGAGTTGCCGTCTTCAGGATGCATAACAGTCCCTTTAGCTAAGCTAATAGATGAATCTGCCAATTTGCTGGCGCGCAATCAGCAGATTGGTGTGCGCCTTGCCCCTGCCGACGATCCGCATGATTTAACGCCCTATTTAGATCGTATCTCATTGATAGAAATAGACTTTCCTAAGTATACGGATGGTCGGGGATACAGCCAAGCGCAGCTCTTGCGTCGGCGGTTGGGCTATGCTGGAGAGCTTCGCGCGGTCGGACACGTCCTCCGAGATCAGATTCTCTATATGAACCGTTCAGGGTTTGACGCTTATCAGACCTCCAGAGCCGACCTACCTAATGTTCTGCAAGCGCTAAACGAGTATTCCGCGGTTTATCAGCGCGCTGCAGATGACCGCAAAACTGTATTCGCGAAGCGCCATGGTCTGAAATAAAGGCGCAGAAAAATGTTTGACGGCAGCACATCAGAATCCTCCCAGTCTGTTGGTGGACCTAAAGTCTTCACGGCAGCCAATCAGTGGCTTGAACAACAAGACGCCCAGACGCGTATCGCTTGGGCCCTGGAAAACCTGCCACGCGATCACGTTGTCTCCTCGAGCTTCGGCATCCAATCAGCCGTGATGTTGCACATGATGACGCAACACATGCCTGAGATCCCAATCCTGTTTTTTGACACGGGCTATTTGTTCCCCGAGACATACCGCTTCGTTGATGACATGACCGCGCGCCTGTCCTTAAATCTTCAGGTGTTCCGCGCCGAGATGTCGCCTGCCTGGCAAGAAGCCCGCTTTGGTCAGCTATGGGAACAAGGCGAGGAAGGCCTCAAAAAGTACAACCGGATGAATAAGGTTGAACCAATGCAGCGCGCTATGAACAAGTTCAGCGCCGGCACCTGGTATAGCGGCCTCCGCCGTGTTCAGTCTGACACCCGTGCGGATCGTAAGATCTTGGAATTCCAGCATGGCCGGGTGAAATTCCACCCAATTGTCGATTGGACCAATAAAGACGTGCACCTCTATCTCAAAGAGCACGACCTGCCTTACCACCCGCTCTGGGAAGAAGGCTATGTCAGCGTCGGTGACACACACACGACCCGCAAGCTGGAACTCGGCATGACGGAAGCTGAAACCCGCTTCAACGGCATGAGCCGCGAGTGCGGTCTGCACGTCGACGCCGCTTAATCATAGGCTTTGAAACACGAGACAGCCCGGCCTTCGCGCCGGGCTGTCATATTTTGGCCGGAATAAAAGTCAGAATTCGCGCTATGCGGGCGTTGCTCTTCTTCTTAATTTGCCTCTGTTTCGGGATGCCTTTCTCCCATGCCGAGCCCGCCGAGAACGCCCTCGGCCCGGCATTGTTCGAGGAAGCGATCGCAGCGCGCTCGGATGCGATGAGCGAAATCACCAATGAGCGTTATTTCAGCGTCATTGACTATCGCGCCCCCTCTAACGTCCCGCGATACTTTCTCGTCGATACAAAAAATATGAGTGCCGAGCGGTTTCTTGTCGCTCATGGCCGAGGTTCCGACCCAGACCATGACGGCATGGCCGATCGGTTCTCAAACATAGAGGGGTCCAAGATGACCTCGCTCGGGGCTTATGTGACAGGCCGGACGTATTATGGCGCGCATGGTTTATCTTTGAAACTCAAAGGCCTGAGTCCGCAAAACAGTTTGGCGGAGCAGCGACTGATCGTCATTCACGGCGCGGACTATGTTCACGCAGATCGCGCCGTTTTAGGACGCAGCTGGGGATGCCCCGCCCTCGCACGTGACGTGGCTGAGAGGATTATCCCCCTCATCAAAGGCGGCAGTTTCCTCTATATCATTGGCACGCCATCTGGAGATTAAGCCCAATGACCGTCGACGACTTTCGAGCCTTGGCGCTGTCCCTACCGCGCGCAATTGAAAAGCCGCACTTTGACCGCGCGAGTTTTCGTGTGGATGCTCCACGCGGAAAAACTATCGCCACTCTGCTCGAAACGAACGAAACGGCAAACGTGTTTCTGAATGTTGAGGAACAGAGCCTATTAATTCAGGCAGAGCCAAATATCTTTTCGAAAGTGCCGAACAAGTGGGGCGACAAGGGCGCGACCACGATTGCCCTCTCAGCCGCAGATCGTCTTACGGTGATGTCCGCGCTCAAGATGTCTTGGCATCATGCCACGCCGCCAAAACTCCACCCGGAATGGTCGGACATCTAAAAAGGGCTTTGAAGAAAACGTCCCCGATCCTTCAAAGCCCAGTCGAGTGAAGGATCCAAGTTGAGACTTGTAACTTGTATCCACGTCCCCCGCCCAGCACTTGGATGAGAGTTGCCCAGAAGCTCCTGCGAAAGCCATCGGCCAGGTCAAATAAGCAAGAAATCTCACCGCCCGCTTCACCCAAATGGGGGATGGCAGCTGCTTTTCGTCCAGATAGCCTTTTACTTGGATAATATTTGATCAGCGCGAACAAATTCTGGGCATTCTTTATACCGCATCCGCACCTGGATAGACACGGTATTTTCGAATTTTACATTCGAGTGAGCGCCAGAAGCGAGTATTTGATTCTGTCTAATATTCACACCGCATCCAAGGCGCATTCGAGCGCTTGATTCTGCTGACCAGTTCAGATTATAGCGCGCTCATGACCGATCAAATGCCTGACCGCCTAAGCGTAAACCCGAACAGCCCGTATTATGACGAGCAACTCCTGTTGCGCGGCGTCGGGATTAAATTCAATGGCGATGTGAAAACCAATGTCGAAGAGTATTGCATCTCCGAAGGTTGGATCAAAGTCGCCGCCGGGAAAGCGGTGGACCGCAAAGGCAATCCACTCACCTTGAAACTCAAGGGCACCGTCGAAGCTTGGTTGGAAAACGGCGATACTGCCGAATAAGCCCGCTACTCGTTGGCCATTGCGGCATATACAGCCTCGACTGACGCTTCACGCAGCTGAAGCGGACCGTTGGGGTTATTGTTGTCGAAGATTTGCACCATACCGATGAAATAGAGCTCATTCACCGGATCGATCCAGAACCACGTACTCGCCGCGCCGCCCCAGAAATAGGTTCCGTTCGGCGTTGCCGTTTCCATTTGTTCAGCGTCGACAATGGTGCCAAACGTTAGGCCCATCCCCATACCCTCATAGATCTCGCCAAGATTATTCCCCGCAGCGGATACATAGGCGCCCTCCGGCAAAACATTCGTTCGGATGAGTTCAAGAGTTTCGGGCTTCAGAATACGCACGCCATCGAGCTCGCCCTGGTTCACCAGCATTTGCGAGAATCGCGCATAGTCGTCCATCGTCGAGACGAGGCCGCCCCCGCCAGATTCGAACGATATGGTCTCTTTGCGAAACATCACACCAGGGAACGGAACCGGCACAAGCTCCCCCGTCTCTGGGTCGAATCCATAGACCTCGCTGAATCGCTCATAGTCATCGTCCGGCACATAAAATCCGGTATCGACCATACCGAGTGGATCGAACAAACGTTCTCGAAGATACTCCCCAAAGGTCTGACCAGAGATCTTCTCAATAATATGCCCCTGAATATCCATGCCGACACTATAGAACCATTCTTCGCCTGGCTGATTTAGGAGCGGCACACCGGCAACCTTATTGATAAAGGTCTGCATGTCTGGAGACTCCAAGATTTTTTCATCCCGGAAAGCCGTATTGACGGGGTCGGTGCCGCCCAGTCCGTAAGCGAAACCCGACGTATGCGCCATTAGCTCGCGCATGGTTGGCTGGCGCTCCAAGTCGACGAGGATGGCGGTGCCATCTTCGTTGACCCCACCGAGCACTTTAAGATCTTCAAACTCGGGAACGAACTTAGACACCGGGTCATCAAGCTCAAACTTGCCCTCTTCATACAGCATCATCATCGCGACGCCCGTGACCGGCTTAGACATAGAGTAGATCCGATAGATCGTATCTGATTCAATCGGCGCCTGACTCTCGAGCCCACGCAGCCCCGTATAATAGTCGCTGATCACTTCGCCCTTATGCGCGAGACGGGTATGGATGCCGTACAGCCGGCCATCGGCGACATATTCGCCCATAGCCGCCTCCAATGCAGCGATCCCCTCTTGCGAGAATACGGGCGTTTCAATCGGAACCTCAACGGAAACCGCCGCGACGGCGGACGGCGCCTCTGCAATAACAGGCTCTGTATCAGGTACGACCGTCGCACAGGCGGACAGGATCAGGGCCCCAAACGTAATGGACAGGGGTGAGCTGGATTTCAAAAAGTTCAACATGGACGCCTCCCGGATGTTTGCCAGATCCTTGCTTCAGACTAGCCGGGCGGACAAGACCTTACGTCGCGAACTTGCACCAGATCGGACTATACGCGCTCAAAGCCCATATTATCGATTAATCGCGTTTTACCCATCCAAGCCGCTCCGAGTATACGCCCAACTTGTCCGGGCGTCAGCGGGACATCCGGCAAATCTTGTAGCGTGAGCGGGTCAACCGCCGAGACATAATCAAGCGTATCGAACCCCGCCTGTTCGATCCTGGACCTTGCCTCGGTCAGGGCCTCCGCGATCGGCACACCAATCGACATACGGCTCGCGGCTCGATGTAAAGCCGCACTCATAGCATTAGCAGCTTCGCGCTCAGCTGCGCTCAAATATGTGTTCCTGGACGATTGGGCGAGGCCATCAGCGTCTCGAAAGGTCTCACCGCCAATGATATCAATGGGGAAGCCCAAGTCACGCACCATACGGCGAATGATTTGCAGCTGTTGGTAGTCCTTTTCACCAAACACTGCGAGGTCAGGTTGAACGTGAACAAATAGGCGCGCGACGACCGTCGCGACGCCATAGAAAAAGTGCGGGCGATACTCTCCATCGAGCAAATCCGACATCTCTTCGACGCGCACATTCGTCTTCGAACCCTCGGGATACATTTCGTCCACACTTGGAAGGTAAACAATATCGGTCCCAACCTCTGCGAGCTTTTCGATGTCTTCCTCCTCGGTGCGAGGATACGTGTCGAGGTCTTCTCCTGGCGCGAATTGAGTCGGGTTTACGAAAATGCTTGCGACCGTCACATCAGAGCGTTCTCGAGCGATTTTCACAAGAGAAATGTGACCATCGTGTAATGCACCCATGGTTGGGACGAACCCGATCTTGTGCCCTTCGCGTCGGTGTGGCAGCAAAGATTCGCGTAATGCGCGAAGTGTGCGCACTCGCTTAGGAGACTTCTTCATTACAACCACTCCACAATCCAATTCGTAAACGACCTGTTAACCCTTTGAGACGAAACTTTAACACATGAGCAAGCACATCCTTACCCGCCTTAGATCGCTGTTCGCCGCAGCTTGTGCCACCCTCTACACAAGGCAAGCCCGGCCGACCATGCCGAAATTCAGCCTTGAGCCGGTGACGCCCTCGTTACCGCATGAAGAGGATACTTGGCTGTTTGAGTCAGAGGCAGCTGTCGAAGCGGCCAGGGTTGAGCTTTCAAAAGAAATGAACGGACTCGCCGAGAGCTTGTCGGATCTGCGCGAGGCTTTGGCCTTGATCCACGGCGAGACACCGTTCCCGGTCGAAGCGACCACGTTGGCGCCCTGCGCTATTGTGCATCACGATGATGCGCTGTTTGACGGCGAAGCGGATGCGCCATTCATTCCAGCGCAAGAAGAGATTAGCGGCGGCGAAGGCGTTTTTCTGTTCGATGATGCGCCTGGATTTGAAGAAGAAATCGCGCCTCAACAACAACACGCGGCGTAATGACCTGACGGAGAGAGCCCCCGGCGATGGCCGATGGATACGGACATGTAGGCGATACCGCCGACCCACTTACACTTTCAACCCCGGCACAGAAACAGTGCCGGGTTCTCGTTGTTGGTAACGAGAAAGGTGGCGCGGGCAAATCGACGGTGTCGATCCATACCGCAATCGCTCTGATGCGGATGGGACTAAAGGTCGGCATCATCGATTTGGATGTCCGCCAACGTACGCTCACGCGTTATCTCGAAAACCGTATGCGTTGGATGCAGTCGACGGGTGCGAAACTCCCAATGCCGGAAGTTATTCGCGTAGATGCGAGCATGGAACGCGACCTCGACCTCGCCGAAAAAGAAGAGACAGAGCGCTTTCATACATCTCTCGATCGCCTCAAGTCAGCTTGCGATATCATTATTGTCGACGCACCAGGCGGCGATACCTACCTGTCCCGGATCGCCCACCTAAGTGCGGACACCCTCATCACTCCGCTCAACGATTCGTTTGTCGATTTTGACCTCCTGGGAGACGTCAATCCACAAACACTCGAAGTGTTACGCCCCAGCTTTTACTCGGAAATGGTTTGGCAGTGCCGCAAAACCAAAGCGCGCACGTCCCGTCAGCCAATCGATTGGATTGTGATGCGCAATCGCGTGTCCCCACTCGAAGCGCGCAACAAACAGAAAGTTGGCGAAGCGCTTGCGAACTTGTCGAAACGTATTGGCTTTCGCTTAGCACCAGGCCTGTCAGAGCGTGTGATTTATCGGGAACTGTTCCCGGCGGGTCTCACACTTCTGGATCTGACGGAAAGTGGCTCAAACGTCTCCTTTACGATGAGCCATGTCGCCGCGCGTCAAGAATTGCGCGACCTTGTGATCTTGTTGCAATTGCCCGAATTGGCCGGGACTGAAATCGCGTTTTAGACGACGCCGCGATCCCAGCCCATTCAACAATACCTCTACCGTAAAATCATTGCCCCTTGGCGCTGCAAGCGCTCAAGCCATGCATAGACAGGGTATTCCGTCTGACGGTGCTCCAATCGCGATGGCACGATCAGGGCTGGCGATCGAAACAACGCCCCAGGCGGCATGCCAAAGACAATTTTCACGGCCCGGTTAAAGTTAGCGTTGGAAGAAAAACCCCATTTTTCCGAAACCGCCGTGAGACGCCCGCGATGAATACCGCCCTCGGCAAGATCCCATACAGCCGCATAAAGCCGACGGTCCTGAATATACCGACGCACACCGCCATCAATCTCAAACATCCGATAGAGCGTCGCGCGAGACAAGTTGAATCGCTCACATATTTTCGCTGGAAGCATGTTTAAGTCTCCCAGATTCTCTTCGATATGCGAGCGGATCAGGGCATTACGCGACCGCCACCACTCGACCCTGTCAGACGCGGGATGTCGCCGGCTCGACAAGACGGAGTTAAGCAAGTGCAAAAAAGTATTCGGCTCATACGGAATGTCGCGCGTCTGCGGCGCGGTTAGGTCACAGAACAAGCGCACTTCAGCGGCGAGCATTTTACCTTGCATCGATTGGACCGGAAGGATGACAGGCTCAATCCTATCAGATTGCGAGAACCCTAAGAGTTCGCGCGGCACGAATATCAACTCCCCGACCGCATGCTGATAGCTCGCTTTAAACGGTTCCGCGAGATCCAGAATGATAACCGAACCTTCCCGCTGAACGAACGATCTTGCATCATTTTCGATCGCCACAGATCCAGACGAAATGTATTGGACCATCAATGCGCCGTTTGGCCGAAGGGCTTGGCGCTGAGTGCGTTTCAGCAGCTGATTGCCAGTCGCGAAACGCGCGCCAGCGAGCGGTCCGCCGGTCGCGCCCTGCCACAAACAGGTCCCATCCTCGCGCAGAGGATGAAAAGCACATATTTCGCCTATGGAAGACCAAAGCGCGACCCAATCGGCCGCAGAAACTGATTTCAAACCCCAGTCAGTATCGACTTGGAGTTCGTCTAAGAGAGTAGTCACGACGTTGTTTTGCATGACTTCTTCTTAGGACGTTTCGCGCCAGTCGAAATTCTCAATGCGTCTCAAAATTTCGATTTTTCAAATATTCATTCCACCTCTTCTTAGAAAGAAAAATCGATAGAATGTATTTTTGAGACATGGAGCTAATGATTATACCAAAAACATCTTATATACAGTATTTGTACGATGAAGCTTACAGCTAATTTGTACATGTGAATAGCTCTTAACTTCCTTTTGGTTGCAATTACTAACGTCCCCTAGTACTCACGCAATCAATTGGCGCGCCTTGGTCGTTTAACGCAGTCGGCCAAGGCGCATTTTTTTATCGCACCCGGAATTTATTGACGTATACACGTGCTTTAATAAATTCTAAACAATTAATAGAAGTAATTAAGACTATTAACGTACAATATTTTAAATAATAAATACAAAAGCACACAGATGCGAGCGCCAGCATCGTTTCACTTGCTTTTGCAATGTCTATCGCGAGAACGGCACTAAAATGTTCCGCGAGGGATGAGCGCCAATCACATCCGTGTCTGCCTGCAGCACTGCCGTCGGACGAAACAGCGAGCCTGGCGCGCCACCAAAGGCATGGCGCACCGATCGATTAAAATTCGCGGCAGAAGAAAAGCCCCAACTCTTCGCAGCTTGCTGGATTTTTCCGCGACGCTGCGGCCCTGAGGATATATCCAATAAAGCCCTAAAGAGACGACGATCGACAATATAATTTCGCACGCCCCCCTCTTCCTCAAACAGTCGATAGAGTGTGGCACGAGAAACCCCAAATTTCGGCAGCAGCGTCTCTGCGCACAAATCCAATCGGTGCAGGTTTTGTTCGATATAGGACTGTATGGATACATATTGCCCATATCGCGCGGCGCGGCGCCGACTGGACGCATATTGCGGTTGCACGATGGCGATCCGGGCAAGGTCAAGCAATCCTCGCAGCATCACATTATTCAGAGTGCGCGGTACATGGTTGAGTGCGCCGAACAGGCTGTCCAAGGCGACGTGAAGTTTGCCAATAGGCGCCGCCTCATCCAGCAACACGCAGAGAGGCGGGATCTCGTCTGCCTCCAACTTGAGCGCATCATGCGGGACCAAAATCGATTCAACAGCAGAGGGGTACTGAATGGCGGTAAAGGGATGGTCGAGATTTCTGATCGCGATAATGCCAGTACGATGACTGAATGGCGTGTCGCGCGTCGTTCCGACAATTCGACCGGTCACGTGTCGAGATATGAGAACGTAACCATTCAGCCGCTCTACGTGCTCAATTGTTCGACGCAAAATTTGCCCGCCGCAGGCATATTGGAAGAAAAAGAATGGCCCTGACTGCCACACATTCGCACGCGGTGAAGCTAGCATCGGCTCACTGTTCAGGCGCTGCACCTCGACCAAAGGCGCCCAGAGACGATCCATATGACCGGTGGTCTCAATGGTGCTAATCGCTTGAACGGGAAGCAGCCTCTCTAAGTTTTTCGAGTGTCCCGCATCAATTTGGCCCAATATTTACAATCTTTCCTTAATTACGCCCCATGAATTTAACCCTAAAGAAGTAATTTAAATTACTCAATACAGTACTGGTAATATTCTTTACTTTATTTTTGGTTGTTTTTGCTAAATACATACCTGAAATTGAAGTTTGTCACGCAAACCCGCCTAAGTTCGCAGCCGTTTGAAAAACGTCTTGTTTTAAATTCGAAGAGTTGATACGCCGCCGCCATGCGCAAGATGATTGTCACTCTTCAAACTCAACGTCGACTGAAAGCTTCGGCGAATGGGCGCGCATGTTTTGTGGATCAATCTTAAACAGATCCAAAACCAAACCACCCACCTCGCCGCGCCTGGCGAGGTTTTTCTTTTGGAGCCCGCCAGCGCTCTACAAAGGAAATATCATGTTAAACTCAGACACCGCTATTGAGCATCTCACGGATCGATTCCTCGATCGAAGCCTACCCAAATCAGAATGGACGCATTCCGCTCACTTTGCTGTCGCGCTCAGCTTGCTACACCGGCTCGGAACGGAGGCTTTTTCCCGGATGCCGGACAGCATCCGCCTGTACAATAATGCGACCGGCGTCGCCAACACCGACGCCGAAGGCTACCACGAGACCATCACGCTCGCCTCGCTACGGGCGGCCAATCATGTCATGAACCTACATCCAAACGCCTCGATAACGGCGCATCTCAACTTCATGATGGATCGCGAGTATGCACGATCGGATTGGTTATTTGACTATTGGTCTAAGCCGGTCTTGTTTTCGGTCGAGGCGAGACGGTCGTGGGTCGCCCCAGATCTCGCACCGTTGCCATTTTAGCCGCGGTCGACATCGATCCCCAGCCAGTCTTTTGGAGCAAGATCATAGATCATATCCATCACCTCGAACTGGACGCCGACAGGCTTTCGCGCATTAGAGTTCCACAGCGCCACGACACCCGACTGGCGCTGTGGATCAAACAGGATCAGCGACCGATACCCCTCGACTGCGCCGCGATGTCCCACGACGCGATGCCCCGGAACACCATACTTATAAACGCGCCAACCGAGGGCATAGCGCGCGTCTCGTAAATGCCCGCCATAGCGACGGCTCATGCTGGACTGCTCGCGGCGCGTGTAAATCCGCGGAGCGTGCAAATCAGCAAGCGTTGCCGCATCGAGCACCTCCGGGTCCAAACCCATTTGGGCTTGAGCAAAACGCGCGAGATCCAAGATGGATCCGTTCACACCGCCTGCGGCCGGCACACGATAGTAAGAGCGTTTAACTGTGCGTCGCACGGGCCGCGCATCAGACCGGCGCTTGCGGTGTGGCTCTGCCCACGAAAAAGAACTGGTCAGCGCTTCGAGTCCGTAGCTCGCATCACGCATGCCGAGCGGCTCGAACAGCTCGATCCGAACGACGTCTTCAAATGGGATGCCGCGGACCGATTTTACCACTTCCGATACTGTGTCGAACGCCACGTTTTGATAGGTATGACAATCTCCAACGGGACAGGTCCGTTTCAACTTGCCTAGACTTTTGCGGATCTCAACAGGATCGCGGCCATCCTCTAACCGCGTATCATAAGCATTCGGCACAATTCCGACTTTGTGAGACAACAGGTCTTCAAGGGTTGCAACTTTCTCTCCGCCCATTGGCAGGCGCAGCGACGTGTCAAAGGTGGAAACCTTATCACTCATGGCGAGCTCGCCATCCGCCACCAGCATGCGCAAAGCCGTCGACGCCACCCCTTTGGACAATGATGCCCAACGAAACACGGTATCTTTGCTCACGCGCTCGCCATTGAGGCGGGTTTCGCCATACCCTTCGGCAAAGGTTATCTCGCCATTTTCGATCACCGCGACAGCGAGCCCGACCATGGTCGGGTCTTCAGCCAATCGGGTCAGACGCTCATCGAGTTTTTGCGTATCAACCGGGCCGGCAAATGCTGCGTGGACGCCGAACGCAAGTGATAGCGCGGTGACACTCAAACTTCTAAGATAAAACATAGCGGCTCCTAGACACGCGGAATCTTAGTTCGATTTGGAGCCCTCATCCCCTTCGGCAACCACGCCCCCCGCGCCGAACACCTTTCCGTTTAACACTGGTAATGCGGCGCCATTCGGATCGACCGGCGGCTGCACGTCGCTAAAGGTTAAACGCAAATTGATGTCCGATTCAACATCGCTTGGCTCGAAACTTTTATAGGCCGCTTCAATTAGATCCGTGACGTGTTGATCGCGTGAGCGCGCCGTCGAACCGCCAAACATAATGGCGACGACGCGGCGGCCACGGCGCTTGGCGCTTGCCATGAGATTAAACCCAGACGCGCGCGTGTATCCTGTCTTAATGCCATCCACACCGGCGACGCTGCCAATCAGTCGATTGTGATTGCGATACGTTGCGCGGCCCCATGAGAATTTCTTGTTAGAGAAATACCCGTAATAGTCCGCATGGTCTTCCAATAAGCGTTCAGCGAGGATCGCCATATCGCGCGCGGTTGAGAGTTGCTGTGAGTTTGGCAACCCGGACGCATTTTTGAACGTCGTGCTCTCCATTCCCATGGCGCGGGCTTTCGCGGTCATCAGAGTCGCGAAGCGTGATTCCGATCCCCCCAAACGTTCTGCGACAACAACCGCAACATCATTGGCGGACTTGGTAATTAAGGCGTTGATCGCGTCCTTCGTGGTGATGGTCGCTCCCGCGCGCAAACGCAATGAAGATGGCGGTTGCTGGGCCGCGGCGCGCGACACGGGCAAGCTGTCATATAGACGAACCTCACCGGCCTTCATAGCATCGAAGAGCATGTAAAGCGTCATCGCTTTGGTCAGCGAAGCTGGATAGCGCGGCGCATCGGAGTGACGTGCATGCAGCACTTGATCTCGCTCAAGGTCGATTACGATCGAGGCGTATTTTTCAGCCGTCGCGGACGGTGTCATCCCTAGTGCAAAAGCGGCGATCGCAGCGCATGCAGACTTCACAATCAACACTCGGGCTTTCATCGCCATACGGGATCCTCCACTCAGGCTTGCCCCGGGGGCCCGAGGAAGCGCTAGAATCGATGCATAAGGTTATCTACTGGTAAATGCACATGGCAATTTTGTTAGGAATTAGGCGACCACCGCAAGATAATACCTAATGATACTCAAGTGACTTTTGTGCGGTGCACAATTTTCTGTTGCATTTGCGAGCATCATTCAATATATGCCGTTACGTAAAATGAGTGGATGATCATCATGACGGCAACGACTTCTCCTTTCACCTTTACATTTGGTGCATTCAATCCAGAGGCCTTTTCAAGCTTTCTTCCGGATACAGATTCCATGGGCACCCTTGCCCGCAGCGCTATGGAAGCCTCGACCGCCAGTACACGCGCCTCGGTCAAAGGCATGCAAGAGGCCGGACAAACCATGATGGCTCATGCGAAGCAGCAAATGAACTTATCTGTCGAGACGGGTAAGAAACTCGCTGAAGCGGCCTCATTCGAAGATGCCTTTAGCATCCAGACCGGATTTATGAAGTCTGCTTTCGAGAACAATCTAAAAGGCTTCTCGGAATTGTCTGAGGTCTACACCGAGACTATGCGCGACGCATTCGCACCGCTGGCGAAGCAAGTCAAAAAAGCTGCAAAGAGCGCCAAGGGCACCTAAGCGCTCATTTCAAATTTATCGACCATGAGAACCGGACCATTGCGTCCGGTTTTTTCATTGTGCCACTGACAAAGCCTGAGATTTCAGTCTAAGCTGAGGGCATGACTGAGTTTATTCACTTTAAATCGCTCAAGCGCCCGCCTAAGCCGAACACCTGCCTTGTCGCGCCGGATGATTATTGTTTAGCGGCGGAGGCTGACTTTGCGCCGCCCGAACTGGACATGACGGGGCGCGGACTGCACTCGAAGCTCAGTGAGGTGATCGCGGCCAATCGCAGCTTTGGAAAAGTTGAAGCGGACGCCGAGCAGCTCCGCATTAAATTCGTCGCGACGACCGGATTAATGCGCTTCAAAGATGACGTCGACATCGAGATCATTCCGCTCGGGACCGGCAAAACGACCTTTGCGATCTATTCACGGTCTCGCATTGGCTACTCCGATCTTGGGGCGAATAGAAAACGGGTTGAAAAATTAATCTCGCAGCTGACCACAAATTGATCATTTTCTGGCTTGATCCTTCCCCTCCGCAGCGTCAGTCTACACTTTCAAAAAGGAACGCTTATCTTCTAGGCCATGTCTATCAGAATTGACCGCATCACGCTTTCGGATCCGAACGAACCACAGGGCCCAATGGACCCCGGTGGCGGAGATGATGGCGGCCTAGGGATTGCTACCAAGACGCGGGTTCGGACCAAGAAGCCGAGCATGTATCGCGTGTTGATCTTGAATGATGACTACACGCCGATGGAGTTTGTCGTTCTGATCTTGGAGCGGTTCTTCAATAAGAGCCGTGAACAAGCGACTCGAATTATGTTGCACGTTCACCAAAAGGGCGTCGGTGTGTGCGGCGTCTATACATATGAAGTCGCAGAGACAAAAGTGGCTCAAGTGATGGACATGGCGCGGCGCAATGAACACCCGTTACAGTGTACGATGGAAAAAGAGGACTAGGAGACAACAACAATGCCAAGCTTAACCCCTAGCCTTGAATCCGCCCTCGAACGCGCCCTCACCGCCGCAGGCGAGCGTCAACATGAATATGCAACGCTGGAGCACCTGCTCCTCGCGTTGACCGATGATGACGACGCCGTCGAAGTGATGAGCGCATGCAAGGTCAACATCCCCGAACTGAAGCAGGCACTCGAGCAATACATTGACGAAGATTTGTCGAGCTTGATCACGGAAAATCCATCAGGTCGCGTGCAGCCCACTGCAGCCTTCCAACGTGTCGTTCAACGCGCCGTCTTACACGTTGAGAGTTCTGGCCGCGATGAGGTTTCGGGCGCCAACATATTAATCTCTATTTTCTCAGAGCGCGAGAGCCACGCAACTTACTTCCTGCAAGAGCAGGATATGACCCGTTATGACGCGGTAAACTATGTCAGCCATGGCGTCTCTAAAGTTCCAGGACAAAATCGCCCGTCGACGCCGCGCGGCGCCGAACCGGAAGAGGCTCCACCAAACGCACCGCAAAGCGAAGCACTGGATGCCTATTGCGTCAATCTCAACGAGAAAGCCAAGCAAGGCAAAATCGACCCGCTAATCGGTCGACAAATGGAGGTCGAGCGCTGCATCGAAGTGCTCTGCCGCCGCGCCAAGAACAATCCGATCCTAGTGGGAGATCCAGGTGTCGGCAAAACCGCCATTGCCGAAGGTCTCGCGCGGATGATCGTGAACGGCGAAGTGCCAGAAATCTTGAACGATGCCACCATTTGGGCCCTCGATATGGGCGCGCTCCTTGCGGGCACGCGTTACCGCGGTGATTTTGAAGAGCGGCTGAAAGCCGTGATGAAAGAAATCGGCGAGCAGGAAAAAGGCATCCTCTTCATCGATGAAATCCACACCATTATCGGTGCCGGCGCCACATCTGGCGGCGCCATGGATGCATCCAACTTGCTAAAGCCGGCGCTCCAGAATGGTGAAGTGCGCTGCATGGGCTCCACCACGTTCAAAGAGTATAAACAACACTTTGAAAAAGACCGCGCCCTGTCGCGCCGGTTCCGCAAGATTGATGTGGTCGAGCCGAATGTCGAAGACGCTGTGAAGATCCTCACGGGGCTGAAAGCAACCTTCGAAGACTTTCACGGGCTTCGCTATACCAATGATGCGATCCGCGCCGCGGTGGAATTGTCTTCTCGCTACATGACCGACCGCAAGCTCCCGGACAAAGCGATCGATGTGATCGACGAAGCGGGCGCAACCCAATGGTTGGTGCCTGAGAGCAAGCGCCGCAAAACCATCGGCGTTAAAGAAATCGAGGCGATCGTCGCAAAAATTGCGCGCATCCCCCCCAAACAGGTTTCGAAAGACGACGCCCAAGCGATCAAGTCTCTGGAAGCCGATCTCAAGCGTGTGGTCTATGGCCAAGACGAAGCGATCGACGCGCTGTCCAGCGCCATCAAGCTTTCACGCGCCGGATTGCGTGAACCAAACAAACCGATTGGCTCTTATCTGTTCACCGGCCCAACCGGTGTTGGTAAGACTGAAGTCACGCGCCAGCTTGCGTCTATCTTGGGCGTCGAGCTGCACAGGTTCGACATGTCCGAATATATGGAACGTCATAGCGTCTCTCGCTTGATCGGCGCGCCTCCTGGCTATGTTGGATATGATGAAGGCGGCTTGCTGACCGATGCTGTTATGCAGCACCCGCATTGTGTGGTCCTGCTCGACGAAATCGAAAAAGCGCACCCGGATCTGTTCAACGTGCTACTCCAAGTTATGGACAATGGCACGCTGACGGATGCGAATGGCCGCAAAGTTGATTTCCGCAATGTTATCTTGGTGATGACCACAAATGCTGGCGCATCGGATGCAGCGAAGAATTCGATCGGCTTCGGCCGCGGCCGCAAGGATGATGAGCAAGAAGAAGCGCTCAAACGCCTCTTCACGCCTGAGTTCCGCAACCGCCTCGATTCAGTGATCACCTTCGGCGGTCTGACGCCAGAGATCATTGAGCGTGTGGTCGAGAAGTTCGTGCTTCAGCTCGAAGTCCAGCTGGCCGATCGCAACGTGACGATCGAACTGGCGGCTGGCGCGCGCGATTGGCTCGCCAAGCGCGGCTTCGATGCCGAATTCGGGGCACGTCCGCTGGCAAGAGTCATTTCCGAGCACGTCAAGAAACCGATGGCCGAAGAATTGCTGTTCGGCAAACTCTCCAAAGGCGGCACGGTCAAGATCGGCCACGACAAGAAGAAGGACATTTTGACCTTCAAATATGTCGAAGAAAAGCCAGCGAAGCGGAAGCCGAAAGCGGCAGGAAAAGGCACGCCTGAGAAGGTTTAAACTTTGCCAAAATTTTGAATGAGCGACCCTCATCCTGAGCATGTCGAAGGATGAGGGACACCAGGCCGTGCCTCACACCAAAAGCGCACTTTCGCGCACCAAGCTCAAATGCGGCACGCCATCACCGGTCTTGGTCCAAGTCACGCCTTCCGGCGAAACACTGACACTCACGCGCCGTCGCAGAGCAGAAAAGCTTTCCCATTCAACCACGTCGACCGGCTCATCAAAGTGCAAGGTCAAGCGATATCCCGCCCGGCCCTGCAGCTCGCGGACCGCGTGGATGCGGCCGGTGAAGGGTTGTTTTAAGTAGTGACCACTCACCCGTTCACCGACTTGCCATGACGCCTCCGGGGCATTCGATAAGCGCGCCGATGCGGTGTTCCAATCGCGGAACCCCATGTCTTGAGCCACCTGTTCCAACGCCGCTGCAAGCGACATCTGTGTCGGGCTTTCAGCCTTGATTTGGCGCGCTCGAGCTTTCGCCTGCACGCGCGTATAAATGTGCGATACCATCGCAGAATCCTTTCACGAATCCGTTTGGTCGTAACTTGGGCGGGGCTCGCATTGCCGCCAGACCAGATGTGAAATGGTCTGCGAGAAAACCGGAAATCCGGTGAGATCTTCACCTTGAACCAGATAGGCTCAGCGAGCGGCAGGCGTCTCAACCTGAGTGCCCGTTACCGCATATTCCGTTTGACCGTCAACCCAAAAACGGAGCCTGTGACGGTCAGGCCGACTCCGTCTCGCCTTCCATAATCTCCATCATCCGGTCGTGCAGTTCGGACTCCCAGGACTCCGCACGTTCGCGAATGCGTTGGACATAAGCGTCATTCTCGTGCGCTGGGATGTCCATGTCATAGACATCAGCAACCTCAATCATCGATTGCTGATCCATTTCATGGAACGCGTCTTTCATGCGCTCGGCCGCTGGGCGCGATGTCCCCAACGCTTCAAACGCGGACCGCCCAATCCTCAGAGAACTGTCATAGGTCTCTCGGATGATATCGCGGCAACCATGCGCCCAAAGTTCATACGTGTGATGCCGGTCCACCGCGCGCGCGATCACATGCAGATTTGGATAATTGCGCGTCGCATAAGAAACGAGCTCAGTGATCTGGTCTTTGTCATCAATCGCAACAATGAGCAGTTTGGCTTTCTCAATACCCGCAGCATGCAACAAATCCGGGCGCGTCGCATCCCCAAAGTAAGCATGGCTCACGCCGTAGACACGCATGATATCAAGCTGTTTCGCGCTATAGTCGATCACTGTAGATGTATAGCCCGCCGTCCGGAGCATTCGGTCCACGATCCCGCCAATCCGTCCACGCCCGGCAATGATGATGCCATTGTCTTCGGTGATCTCATCCGCCGGTTGTTCTTGGCCTTTGGCGTAAATATTCGCGACGATTTGATCGTAGAGAATGAATAAAAGAGGGGTGATTAGCATGGACAGCGCCACCACCAGCAAAAGCAAATCCGTCACCAAGGTCGGCAAGATGCCATTTGTCGCCGTGAAGGCGAGGAGCACGAAGCCAAACTCCCCGGCTTGCGCCATGCCGAGCGTGAACAGCCAGCGCTGTGCCCCGCGAATTTTGAAGGCGCTCCCGAGCATGAAGAGGACGAGCGCTTTGAGCGCAATCAAGCCCATCGTCATCGACAGCACGACCCCGAAATTCTCCGACAACAAATTGAAATCTATCCCGGCGCCGACCGTGATGAAGAAGAGGCCGAGCAAGAGGCCGCGGAATGGATCAATATCAGCTTCCAATTCGTGCTTATACTCTGAGTTGGCGAGCACAACGCCGGCCAAGAAGGTCCCAAGCGCCGGCGATAAGCCCACCAAAGTCATAAGCAGCGCGATGCCGATCACCATCAGCAAGGCCGTCGCTGTGAACAATTCCCGGAGTTTCGCGGCCGCAACGAACCGGAACAGCGGACGGGTGAGGTAATTCCCACCCAAAATCACAACGCCAATCGCGCCCAAAGTGACCAACATGGTCTGCCAGCCATTGAGGTCCGCGACGAGGCTAAGCCCGCCTTCCGTATCACCGCCCGCCGTCGCTTGAACGACCTCAGGGAACGCCAAAAGCGGAATGACAGCCAGCATGGGAATGAAAGCAATGTCCTGAAAGAGCAGCACCGAAAAGCTGGCTTGCCCGCCATCGCTCGACATCAGGCCTTTTTCATTCAATGTCTGGAGCACAATAGCTGTCGAAGACAGCGCCAAAATCATGCCTATAATCAAGGCTGTATTCCATGACTGTCCAAACGCCATCGCCACAGACATGACCAGAATCATGGTCACCGATACCTGGCCGCCGCCCAATCCGAGCAATCGTGTTCGCATCTGCCAGAGCAATTTCGGCTCGAGCTCCATCCCCACCAAGAACAACATCATGACGACGCCAAACTCGGCAAAGTGCTGCAGAGAGACGACGTCCACCCCCAGCAATGAGAGCAAGGGGCTGATGGCGATTCCGGCGATCAGATAGCCGAGCACCGATCCCAGTTTCAGCCGGGTGGCGATTGGGACCGCAATAATTCCGGCCACCAATAAGATAAATGCCAGGAGGAGAAAGTCAGACATCACAGAGCTCGCAGTGTTTAGAGTTCGAAGCCATATAGGGTCGTTTGCTCAGATTGCGAAAGACTTGTCGCCTGAGCGCTTGTTCTCGCTCGACAATCTGATGTAAGATCACCCAAGTAGATTACGTGGGAGGTGACGCGTGGTACGGTGGATTCTCGGCATTTTGGCGGTCGCGATTGTAGGCGCAATTGCCGCTTGGTGGTGGTTAAATCGACCCCTGGTGATCCGTCACCCAGAATTTGGAACCGATTGTTCCAGCCTCGTTTCTGAAGCGAATCTCAACTCAAAAGTGGACTGTGTTCGGGTTTGGTACGGCACCAATCGCCTGCTTTTGACCGAAGCGGCACCCGGCGAAGACATTGTCGATGTCCGCGCTGGCCTGGGGGAGAGCGGCGATCAACTACGTCTCGGCCGTGCTGACGTGTGGCTGCCAAAGCTGATCGAAGAAGGCGGCGACCGCGAACGCGGAGAAACACCGCATGTTCAAGGCGGTGTGCCGAGCGATCAGAACAAACTGGCCGAGTACGTGTTCCTCACACGCATCACATCAAACGGCCGCGAAACATTCTCAACGACTCTGCAAGACGCGGTCTATGATCAAGGCAGTTCGTCTGTACTGCTCTTTATCCATGGCTTTAATGTCCAATTCGATGAAGCGCTTGTCCGCGCCGCACAGCTCTCCAACGATCTTTCACGCGATGATCGCTTCGATATCGGCGTGCCGGTGCTTTATAGCTGGCCGTCCGCGGGCGCTCTTTCACTCGAAGATTATCAAGGCGACCGCGCCCGGTCTTTGAGCGCCGCGCCATATCTTGAAGAATTCCTGGATATCATCACCGAAGACATCGACGTCGGACGGATCAACATCATCGCTCACTCTATGGGCAATCGGGTGCTCACACAAGCACTTGAAAATTATGCCCGTGATTATCTGGTACGCCACGAGCGCGATGACCTTGAGTTTCGGATCATGCTCGTCGCAGCCGACGTCGAACGCGATATTTTTGCGCAAGCCAATGGCGTGTTCGACAATCTCGACGCCAATGTCACGATCTACACCTCAGACACAGACCGGGCGCTCCACATTTCAAATATCGTCAACTCAACCGACGAAAAGCGCCTCGGCGATACGGATACAAACCGCCCATACATTCGCAACGCGCAGAATTATCAGACGATCGATGCAACCGCGGTGACGACCGAACTGTTTGGCATTGGCCACAATTATTACTCAGACAATCCGACCATTCTTTGGGACATGATGTGCACCATTGGTGAAACACGCCCCCAGGATCGGGCGCTAGAACCCGCTCGGTTTGGGGATCTACCAGATGGCGAGACTTATTATCGGATCAACACCGCGATCGATCCTGAATGGGATGCATGCAAGCTCCGCCGGACCGCTTATCCCGCGGGCGGCGCACCAATTCCAGCTGAGCTTGAAGACCGAGGCGAAAACGTTCCAGTGATCGAAGCGCCTGCCCCCATTGAGGCGCCATCTCGATCTATGGAACCACCCGCCGACGTTCTGGAAGAGGTCATCGTCGAATCCCAAAGCGCTCCCGGCACTGATCCGACGGTGATCTATGTAGAGTCCTATGACAGTCCGAACGTCGCAGATTATGTTGTTCGCCTAGAACGCGTTCTTGATCCAGACCGAACGGTTGAGCGGATCACCATTCAAGCCCATTCCGATACAGTCGGATCGAGCGATGCAAACATCGCTCGCACACAAAGATTCGCTGACGCGATTGCCGCTTATTTTGTGAGCATCGGCGTCGATGCAGGCGTGATTTACGCTGAGGGCCTTGGCGAAACTGATTTGGAGATCCAAACGGCGGACGAAACGGCTGAGATCCTAAATCGGCGCGTCGTCATCCAAGTTGATTATCTGGATTAGTCCGCGACGAGACGGATGCCAATATGATCAACTTCCGTGGTCGGGCGATAGCGCGAACGGGCGCTGGTTCGATGGTCTGCAGGCGCATTCTCAAATGAACCGCCGCGAACGACACGGTAAGTGCAGCCATCGCTGGTGACCGCGGACCCGTCGGTTGGAGCATTCGAATAATTGTTCACATAACAATCCAATGTCCATTCTCGGACATTGCTGGTCATGCCGGCGATGCCATAACCATTCGTCGCCAATGAACTGGTCGGCTCAGCAGCCGTCCCGGATCCGTTTTCCCGCTCATAGGCTGAACCCCACCAATAGGGCGTATCGGTGCCCCCTCTGGCGGCATATTCCCATTCCGCCTCGGTCGGTAATCGATAGGCGCGACCGGTCTCCGTCGACAGCCAGCGGGCGTAGGCTCGCGCATCTTCCCAACTCACACCAACGACCGGGTAGTCGCCTTCACCCGCAAAAAGCGGCGCGTCGCAGGCTTCAGCGTCGACGCAAATCTGCCAATCTGCATATGTGACTTCGGTTTGGCTGATCGCGAAGCTCGAAATTGTGACGTCACGCACCGGCCCCTCATTGCCCGTTCTCTCACGATCGTTCTCGGTAGAGCCCATAGCAAATGTGCCGCCAGAAACAGTCACCATAGTCGGGCAAAGCTCACACTGTTGTCCTTGCCAATATTGGTAGCCATACCAGCCACCGCCCGCCATGAGCGCCAAAGCTGCCACCCCCAGCAGAGCCCCAGCGCCGCCTTTTTTGGTCTTTGGTGCTGGCGCATGCGACGTGGGAGGTTCAATGACAGGCTCGGGTGGCCCCTCTGGCGTCGCCATGGCTGGCTGCGCGGGCGCGGCCGGCTTTACTTCTGGCTTCGGCGCGGCGGCGACGGGCGCTTCCGCTCCAGTGTCAGTTGGCTTCGGGCGTCCTCTCGCCTGCTTCAGATCCGCAACGAAATTGGTCCATCGTTCCTCGGCGCGATCACCATCCCAGCCAATCAAGTCAGCCGTTTGCATCAACTCGAACATGATGGGCCGTTCAGCATCTTCGATCATTGCGGGCACCAATACGCACTTGCGCTGCCCCAATGTCGCTTCCGCGCGAACCCAAGTCGACTTTACGGAGGTCTGGGACCACAAGACAATGACGATATGCGAATCCCGCAACATCGTCTCGGTGACTTCATCATACGTCTGACCCGCTTGCAGAACTTTGTCCCACCAGACTTCAAATCCTTCAGCTTCGAGCGCTTCTGCAATGGTTTGAGCCGTCGGCCGGTCCGCGCGACTATACGATAAGAAAATGTCCGCCATGTTCCCCTGGGTCTTTTTATAGTTAATCGATCCCACACCTCACGCATGACACAAAATTCACGCAAACAAAAGGCGCGGAGCCACGACTGCGCAAAGCCCAGCATCGAAAACTCATTATCTTTCAGACGTAAAGCGACGCTCTATCTTGCTTATCCACCAAGTTCCATGTTTGCTTACGCATAATAACGCACGGGGCGAGATGGAATGAATTTCAGGTTCAATGATGAACTTTTGCTCTCTGAAGCTGACCGCGACCTTGCGAAAACATCGTATCCGAATGTGTATTTCGCACTCGATCATCCTGAGCTGCGCGACACGTTTCGTAAGATCGATGGGCGAGCGAATAGGTCGAAAAAAGTCTCCCGCTGGGTCGGATTGGCAGCATTGGTGTTTGCCACCCTTTCCTTACTCACCTTTCCGTTCGCTCTATTACTAGACAGCGTCGTAACGCCGACAGTATCGCAATCGTCGACCGATCAGCCGATCAGCAACACTTTGTTTCTCACCTTGGGAATACTGGGAGCAACCTTCGGACTGTTCGCGCTGATCTTCGGCAATCTCGGCTTGGGCTTTGGGCGCGTGAAGCGCACCTGGTTGCAGAAACGTCTAATCGCCGAACGGTTGCGACAATGGCACGCCCAATATCTGATCTCACACGCCGTCGAAATCGCGCGCGTCGCTAGCTCTCCAGAAGATCAATCGGCCTGGTTGGAAACGCGCGCCATCGCTTTTGCCCGCTTTCAGCGCAATTTCATTGACCAGATCGGCAGCGAATACACCAAATACACAGACGCTTCAGCGGCCGCGTATTCCGGCCAAAGCATCATCGATCCAACCGAGTCTGATGAGTTTTGGATTGACCCCGATTGGACGAAAGCTGCGTCCACACGCCCGAAAGACGTCGATCCAAGCGCGCTCAAGGAACTATTTGAAGCGCTCGAGGAAACCCGCCTACGGGGACAAATTCAATACACCAATTATGTCTTGTCGTCTGATGCCAAGTTCTGGTCCTCGCCAGCAAAACAGCTGCACATATTAGGCAATCTCAGTTACATCCTTGTCTTGCTGGCCTTTGTTTCAAACCTCGTCGCGCTCATCGCCGCAATTCTGGTGGGCGTCGGCGTGAGCGGGTTCCCTTTCGATTGGGAGATCATGAGCTCGCTCGCCATTGCTGGTGCGATCGTTGCCGTTGGCGCGCGCGCCATGTTGGAGGGTTTGCGACCGCAGCGCGAGACCCGCCGCATGCAATTCTACGCCGCGGCGCTTAATCACGCCCGCAAGAGCCTCGCCAAAGCCCGCACTCACAATAAGCAGATCGAAGCATTTTGCTTGCTCGAGCGCGCATCGTTCGATGAGATGATTGAATTTCTCAGCTCGAACGAGCGCGCCCGCTTTATCCTTTAGCCCGCAGCACAGTTGGCCACGACATCGTCATCGGCGCTCAACGCGGCAGCCGTTCTGTATGGGGCATCCGAGGCAAGCAAGGCCAAGCCGCCATCGACCAGCTCTTGAAACTCACTCGGATCACCATCTGCCCAATAGACATCATCAAGACGCTCGCCAGGACGTCCCAGCGTTCCAAACGCCGTCTCCACACCGCGGCGGCTCACGGCCGCAAAAGCGCGAGGGTTAGGATCAGTGATGCCCATCCACGCGACGACATTGTCAAAGTTGACGCCGGCTGCTTCCAATTCGGCCTGATGTTCGCGGCTGTTCACACTCGCCGTCATCATCAAATCAGGGGCGAGCCCAGCAACCTCGATGGCTTGATTGTCATTATAGGTGATCAGCACGACATTATCCTCAGCGCCCGCTGCCCGCACATGTGAGATGATGTTACGAAAGCTCGTCGTCGGCTTCTTATCAAGCTCAACAATTGCACCACGCGCCTTTGCCCACAAAAGGACGTCCGAGAGTTTGGGCGGCGAGAAGTCTGTGATCTGCCCCTCATTGTCGATCAAAGATAGCCCACTGATCTCATCCCAGTCGGTGTCTGCCACAGCGCCCTGCCCCGTCGTTGTGCGCCCAAGCGTGCGATCGTGCAGGAGGAAGAGCATCCCATCCCGGCTTTCCACCACGTCAATCTCGTGAATGATCAGGCCCTGACCCATTGCATAATCCATCGTTTCAATCGCGTTTTCAGGATAGCCAGGCGCTGGACCCGCGCGGTGCGTCGCGATCAGCAATCCACCTGTTTCACGGACACAGTCAAAAAATTCTGGGAGCGGGCCAAGCGCGAGCGCGGTCATAGCTTCAGAATCTTGTTCTGACGTCACCTGAGTCGTCTCGACGATTTCTGACTCGGGTGGATTGAACTCCCCTGCGTCTTGCTGACACCCAGCCAAGGCGAGGCTTGCAGCCATTGCAGAGAGAAAGAAGGTTGATTTCATGGATTAGAGCTTTCGTTTCTTGCCGATCCCCGGTCAGCAAACTACAACATTATTCAGACCCGAAAAGGGGCGAAAATACTACAGTTTTACGGAGGATAACGATGCAAGGCATCATGCAAGACTGGCAGCTCACGACAAATAAGATTCTTGAGCATGCGCGACTGATTAACCCAACCCGCGAGATCGTCACACGTCGTGTCGGGGGACACATTGTGCGCACCAGCTATGCGGAGCTCTACGACCTCTCCAAGCAGGTCTCTGGTGCTCTGATCGAAGGCGGCATTGGTCTTGGTGATCGCGTCGCCACCCTCGGCTGGAACTCAGCTCGTCACATGGCCGCTTGGTATGGCGCCATGGGAATTGGCGCGGTGCTGCATACGATCAATCCACGTCTTCACCCAGAACAAATCGCCTGGATCGCCAATCATGCCGAAGACAAGGTGCTGATTTTCGACATCACCTTCTTACCGATCGTTGAAGCGGTAAAAGACCATCTTCAAACCGTCAAAACCTTCGTCATTTTCGCTGGCGCCGACGATATGCCAGAAAACTCGCTTGGCGCGATCGCGTTTGACGAGTGGGTGGCCGGAAAATCGACCAATGCGCGTTGGGGCGATTTCCCAGAAGAAACCGCCTGTGGGCTCTGCTACACCTCCGGCACCACGGGCAATCCAAAAGGCGTGCTCTATTCGCACCGCTCAAATGTTCTGCACACGATGATCACCATGTCGAAAGACGCGATGGGCATGGGCTCAGACGACGTGGTTTTGCCGGTTGTGCCGATGTTTCACGCCAATGCGTGGGGCTTAGCGTTCGGCTGCCCTGCGACGGGCGCGAACATGGTCATGCCCGGCGCCCAAATGGACGGCGCCAGCATTTATGAACTTCTCGACACGGAGAAAGTCACCGTGACAGCGGCGGTGCCGACCGTCTGGCTCGGACTGCTCACCTATCTGCGCGAAAACGATCTCAAACTGCCGCATTTACGCAAAGTCGTGATCGGTGGATCCGCGGTTCCAGAAGCGATCCTACGTGCTTTCGAGACCGAGTTCGAAGTCGACGTGATCCACGCCTGGGGTATGACCGAAACCAGCCCGCTCGGAACGCTAGGGACGTTGCCGCCGCATTTGATGAATGCGGACATCGACACGCGCATGGTGCAGAAACTGAAACAAGGCCGACCGCCGTTCGGCGTCGAGCTTAAAATCGTCGATGACGAAAACAATGACTTGCCTTGGGACGGTCAAACCTCTGGCCGTCTGGTCGTGCGTGGACCCGCGATTGCGGGCGGCTATTTCAAGGGCGATGGCGGCGACGTCCTCGATGAGAATGGCTTCTTCGATACCGGCGATGTCGCGAATATGGATCAATACGGCACGATGCAAATCACCGACCGCGCCAAGGACGTCATTAAGTCTGGCGGTGAGTGGATCAGCTCCATCGACATTGAAAACATCGCTGTGGGCCATCCAAAGGTTGCGAATGCGGCTGCGATCGGCATCTATCACCCAAAATGGGATGAACGTCCGCTTCTGATCATTCAATCGGCACCCGGCGAAGCGCCAACCAAAGAGGAAGTTCTCGCCCAATTGGAAGGCAAGATCGCCAAATGGTGGACCCCAGACGATGTCGCCTTCATCGAAGAGATCCCGCTCGGAGCGACCGGTAAGATCAACAAGCTGAAACTGCGCGAGATCTTCAAAGACTATACGCTGCCCACAGCATAAGAGGCTCTGATGCAAACCCTCGCTTTCATCGGCCTTGGCAATATGGGCGGCGGCATGGCCGCGAACCAGGCCAAGGCCGGGCGAGCCGTCCGTGCCTTTGACCTATCTGAGGCCGCCGTCACCAAAGCGGTGAACGCGGGCTGTAGCGCGGCAGCATCAGCCGCAGAAGCTGTTCAAGGCGCCGATGCCGTCATTACCATGCTGCCCGCTGGAAAACATGTCCTTGGTGTCTACGAAGAGGATATCCTGCCGCACGCTAAAAATGGTGCATTATTGGTCGATTGTTCGACCATTGACGTGGAGAGCGCCCGCCGTGTGGCGGGCCTTGCGGACACAGCTGGCAAAGGCTTCCGAACCGCCGACGCGCCGGTCTCCGGTGGTACCGCCGCTGCAGATGCGGGCACGCTCGCCTTCATGGTGGGCTGCACGGTCGCGGATTTCGCCGATGTCGAAACCGCCCTGGCGCCGATGAGCCGGGTGACGATCCACGCCGGCGATAGCGGCGCAG
>JBCBBY010000050.1:21847-29537 GCA_038531195.1 Pseudomonadota bacterium | reverse complement strand
TCGTTAACGATCAGTCGAATTCATTTACACTTAAGATAGAATTACAGAATATTCGACTATTACGTTAACGACCCGTTTTGGTCTACAGTTCGATGGACTGGATTAAAGCTGGAAGTCGCGGATCATGATCGCGCGAACTTCCAGCTTTAATCCAGTCCATCGAACTGTAGACCAAAACGGGTCGTTAACGATCAGTCGAATTCATTTACACTTAAGATAGAATTACAGAATATTCGACTATTACGTTAAAAATTGCACCAAGTCTGAGCAAGTTAAGGGGCGAGGACCACGGGCACGCGGAATCTTTCTCGACGAGGGACTGGGAGTCGAAATTGTCTACATCAAACTCAGATGAAAAAACGAGCATTTCTTTGAAGTTTAGCATCGCGGTCGTCGCATTGGTGATCGTGTCTGTTTCAGCGACGAGCGCCTTGAACTGGCTCTGGTCCGGCGGGCTGCCAGATGCACAAAACATAGACCGTGGTCAGCTCTTGCTGCACGCGCTCGGGGCCGCGCTGGTGTTTAGCGGCGCCGGATACGTGCTCGCACGCCAATTGGCGAAACCGATCCAATCTCTCCAAGCCTCACTGGCATCGGACGCCGGTGACCCCACGCTCACTGGTCGCAGCGATGAAATCGGCGCGATCGCGCAAAGCGCTCAATCTTTGAAATCTGCCGCGGCTCAAGTGACGGTCCTCGAACAAGAACGTCAACAATATGTGTCGGCCGTGACCGAAGCGCTTGAGAAACTAAAAGCGGGTGATTTGAAACACCGCATTCGCCACGAGCTCCCAGATGGTGCCTCTGCACTCAAATCGAGTTTCAATGACGCCGCTGCGGAACTAGAAGCACGGTTCGGTTCGATCTCTTCCCATGCTGCGCTGATCCGAAAAAATGCACGTGATATCGGGCAAACCACCGATCAATTGTCGCAACGCACAGAAAATCAGGCCGCCACGTTAGAGGAGTCTTCAGCCGCCATCGAGGAGATGGCGACGAGCGTTGCATCTACAGCTGAAGGCGCAAAACATGCTGATGAGCTTGTGGGCTCAGCCAAATCCAGTGCTGAAGCGAGCGGCGTTGTGATGGATCAGGCTGTGGAAGCCATGAAGCAAATCGAAACCTCTTCGGCGCGAATTTCTCAGGTCGTTAGCGTGATTGATGACATCGCCTTTCAGACAAACCTCCTGGCGCTCAACGCGTCCGTGGAAGCCGCTCGCGCTGGCGATGCAGGTCGTGGTTTTGCCGTAGTCGCGTCTGAAGTGCGGGCGCTCGCTCAGCGTTCATCAGATGCGGCCAAAGAGATTGAGACGCTTATGGCTGAGAGTGAGAGCCATGTCGGAACCGGCGTTCAGCACGTGCACAAGGCGGTCGATACGCTGCGCAGTATTGCGTCGTCTGTCACTGAGATCAGCGCCGCGGTATCGGGGATCGCCTCGACCGCGCAAGAACAGTCGCTTGGTGTGTCCGAAATCAATTCGGCCATCTCCGCACTCGATCAAGCGACGCAGCAGACCGCGGCTATGGTGTCTGATTCAGCAACGGCGGGTAAGTCCCTCAGCAAGCAGGCTGACGAGCTCGAGCAGTTCGTTCTTGGGTTTGGTGGACCGCTTAGTGCACCGTCTGCGCCGATTGCTCCACAGCCTGCGCCTGCACCCGTGGCATCTAAGCCAAAGCCCGTGACGCCAAGCGCGCCGGCGCCTGTTGAAGCACCGAACCCGGTTGGTGAACAACAAGAGAAGCTAGCCCGTTATGTCGCCTCTGAAGGCAGTGCGGCGCTCAAAATGGACGAGCCAGCAGATTCAGATTGGGTGGAATTCTAGTCGGTCGTAGGCCTCCGCCTGAATAAGAAAAACAATAAAATGTACCAATGGAGGGCATTTTGAGTATTAAGGTCCTCATTGTAGATGACTCAGCCACGATCCGCGCGATCCTGCGGCATACATTGCAAGCGGAAAGTGACATCGAAGTTGTCGGTGAAGCTGGCGATCCGTATGAAGCGCGTGAAGCGATTAAAGAGCTTGCCCCAGACGTTGTGACGCTAGACATCGAAATGCCGCGCATGAGCGGAATCGAATTTTTGGGTCATTTGATGCGGCTCCGCCCGACCCCTGTCATCATGATTTCAACGCTGACCGAAGCTGGCGCTGATGCAACGATTGAAGCGCTATCGATCGGGGCGGTTGATTATATTGCGAAGCCCTCAGGCGGCAATTTGATGGGCGCTTTTGGCGACCTTCCACATAAAGTGCGTGTCGCAGCGCGGTCTAAATTTCCAGGCACTGCGAAGCCTGCGGCAGCGAGTGGCGCAGCGACGCAAAGGTATCGCGCCAAGGATCGTATTGTCGCGATCGGGGCCTCAACCGGCGGCGTTGAAGCCCTGACGCAAGTGATTTCATCTTTGCCAGCCGAAGCGCCACCGGTCGTGATCACGCAGCACATGCCGGCAAAGTTTACGAGCAGCTTCGCGCAGCGTTTGAACGGCAAAAGCGCCGTTACCGTCGTCGAAGCGCAAGACGGTCAATCGATCGAAGCGGGACACGTTTATCTCGCGCCTGGCGGCGACCGGCATCTTGAGGTGTTAGGCACTTCGAGGCCGAGCTGTCGATTGGTCGAAACGCCACCGGTTAACGGCCACTGCCCGTCCGTTGATGTTCTCTTTAGGTCTGTCTTGCCATTTGGCGCGCGCGCCGTAGCGGTCATTTTAACCGGTATGGGAAATGACGGCGCGGCCGGGATCAAAGAGGTGCGCGATGCGGGTGCCTTGACGCTGGGCCAAAACCAAGAGTCGAGTGTTGTATATGGCATGGCGCGTGTCGCCATGGAACAAGGCGGTATCGCGAGTGAGCTGCCGCTGTCGAAAATCGCGCCGGCCATTCTTGAGCATTGTGGGTCTTACTATTGAGTGCACTCGCCGCCCCGCTTGCCCACTCAAAATGTGAACCGGTTCTCAGCAATGTGATCCTTGGCACCTTTCGTGTGTCACGCAATCCGCACGAAATCATCACGACGGTCCTGGGCTCGTGCGTGGCGGTTTGTCTCTATGATCTGCGCGCCGGCATAGGCGGCATGAATCACTTCTTGCTGCCAGAAGGAAAGTCTGGCGATCTTGAGGATGTTGTATTCGGCCTCCACGCAATGGAGTTGCTCATCAACGACATGCTGAAACAAGGTGCGGAAAAGCGCGGACTTGAAGCAAAACTGTTTGGCGGTGCATCGATGATTGGCGGATTGAGCGATATCGGCGAGCGCAATATTGCCTTCGCGCGCGAGTTTCTAAGCGATGAAAACTTCCCGGTTATCAGCGAGAGTGTTGGCGGAAATAGTGGTCGCAGAATTCGGTTCAATCCGACCACGGGTTCTGTCATGCAAAAACTCGTGCCGAGCGTTTAAGCCGGCTGCGCCCGAAGTTCGGATGCGAGATTAAAACAGGTCGACGGACCCTTGATCTTCTTGTGTTGTGCCGTGCGTCAAAAAGCTCTGTAGCGACGGAAGATTGATCCCCTGCAAAGCCGTCAAGATATCGGATTGAGCGATCTCATTGTCCGAGTGTGCAAGCCGTTTCATCAGACCTGAAAGTTCGAACAAGTTTTGCGTCATGCGATCGAGATTTTGCAGAGCAACTTGCTCTTCGTCCCCAAGATCGCCATCGAGACCCGCTATGACCTGTTCGACCTCGGCACATGTGCTGGTGAGATCTGTGGTTAAGTCGGACAGGCGATCGAAGAGGACCGTGCTTGATGGCGCATCTTTATGATTTGATTTCAAGTTCGTATTTTTCACGTCTCTAGCGCCCTAAATTCTTGCGGTATGCGGTGACGCCAACCGTTTCCATGCCAATTTTCTCTGCATTGCCGACCCGCTCTGAGTGACCGACATATAACATTCCGTTTGACTCCAATTGGTTGGCAAATTTCGCCCAAATCCGCTCGGACGTTTCGGTGTCAAAGTAGATCACGACATTACGACAGAAGATAACATCGAACAGGCCGCGCATGGGCCAGTTGTGCATCAGATTGAGTTCGCGGAACGCAATAATCGCTTTCAGGTCATCCGACGCGATGCTGGTCGTTTGGTCGTGCGGTTTGAAAAACGTTTTACGCAAATTTGCTGGGATCGTGTCCACCGCGCTTGAGCGATAGACCCCGCGATGCGCTTTAGCGACCACTTCGGGATCCAGGTCACTGGCCAGAATTTTGAAGTCATACTTGGCAAGATCGCGATCTAAGCCCAGCGCTGTGAGCGCAATAGAATAGGGCTCTTCGCCGCTTGAACAGCCAGCTGACCAGAGCCGCACGCGGCCGCCGCTGCGCGCCCGCTGAATCAGGTCTGGTAAGATCTCTTCGCGCAAATGATCGAAGTGATGCTCTTCACGAAAGAAGCGCGTCACGTTGGTGGTCAGTACGGAGACCAAGGACTTACGTTCACCTTCGCCTTCAGGGCTGTTTAGGAAATCGGCATATTCTTGGAAGCTTCCCATGCGGAGGGTGCGGATGCGCTTCGAGATACGCGCTTGAACCAAGGTTCGCTTCTCTGGCAGGAATTGTATGCCGGTGTCTGCGTTGACCATAGATGTAATGTGATCAAACAGTTCCTGGCTGAGGTCGAAAGTGGCTGACTGAAGGCTGGCAAGCGACATGAATTATGCCGCCGCTGCAACTTGACGTGGGAAGAGGTGATTTGTGTTGATCACTCGCATCATAGAATCGTCGCGCGCGATAATGCCAAGCAAACAGCTTTGTTCGACGCTGGCTTCCAATTCAGGTGGACGCTGCATCGTATCGAAGTCGAGTGTGACAATGTCGGAAACGGCATCAACGACAATGCCGAACACTTGTGAACCAACCTCAAGAATAATGGTCACATAGTTCTCATCAGGCTCTGTCGGAGGAAGCCCCATCCGCATGGCGAAGTCGATGATTGGCAGAACCGTCCCGCGCAGATTGATCGCGCCGCAAACATAGGCAGGAGAGTGGGGCAGTGGGGTCGGCTTGGACCATCCTCGAATTTCCTTCACGGCCATGATGTCGACGCAGAATTCATGCTCGCCAAGATCAAAGGCGATGCACTTAACGCTGTTGCTTGTGGAGAGTTCGGTAGGCTCAGTCATGTGCGTTGTCCCGTCAGGCTGCGGAAGAAAGTCGAGACTGTTCGCTCAAGCGCAACAGTCCATCGACATCTAGGATGAGAGCGATGTTGCCATCGCCAAGAATTGTGACCGCGGCGACGCCAGGCACGTCACCATAATTGTCTTCCAGGCCTTTGATCACGACCTGTCTTTGGTCGAGGATGCCATCGAGCAGAAGCGCGCTGCGCTCACCGGCCTCGGTTTCGCTCAGCAAAACCACGCCGTCACCAGCGTCAGTCAAACGGGGCCGAACCCCGAGCTCATATCCGACATCGATGACTGGAACATACTCACCGCGGACCAGGATGACACTTTGCGTTGGCGTAAGGTGTTGGATCGCCGTCGCTGAAGGTCGGATGGTTTCAATGATTTCGGAGAGTGAGACGACCATAAGTTGGTCTTCGACTCTGACGATCATGCCATCCATCACGGCCAGTGTGAGCGGCAGCGAAATCGTGAAGACAGAGCCTTTGCCTGGTTCAGATTCGATGCTCACGCGGCCGCCAAGATTTTGAATGGAGCGCTTAACCACATCCATGCCAACGCCGCGTCCAGAGAGGTTCGAGACTTCTTTCGCCGTGGAGAAACCAGGCATGAAAAGGAGGTGATCGATCTCACTATCGGTCAATTCAGCATCGTCTGAAATGAGGCCTTTCTCGACGGCGATCTCGCGGACTTTTTTGCGATTAATGCCGGCGCCATCATCGGCGACTTCTATAACGACGCGCCCAGATCTGTGCACCGCAGTCAAGCGGACGGTTCCTGTATCTTCCTTGCCGCTTTCGATGCGTTTTTCGGGGCCTTCAAGGCCGTGATCGACAGCATTGCGGATCATGTGCGTCAATGGATCCGAGAGGCGTTCAATAATCGTCTTGTCGATCTCCGTGCCTTCGCCTTCTGTCACCAGCTGGACTTTCTTACCCGTTGCTTCGCCAGACTCGCGCACAATTCGCGACATGCGGCGAAATAGCGGCTTAATTGGCTGAGCGCGGATGGCCATTACGCTGTCTTGGATATCGCGTGTGAGTTGCCGCAGATCATTCAGACCGTCGGTGAGCTGTTGATTGACCGGCATGGATAAAGACTGAAACCCTTGCGCGAGCATGGATTGGTTGATCACCAATTCGCCGATCAGATTGATCAAACGATCAACCCGGTTCAAGTCGACGCGGATTGTTGAAGACGCTTCTGACTTCGCTTCTGCTTTAGGCTCTACGCGCTTCGGCGGCGCGGCTGCGACCGGTTTTGCGGTCTCGACTTTTTCGTTTTTTTTTGACTCTGCTTCCGGCTCTGCCTTCGCTTCGATTTCGGGTTCCGCCGCAGGAGTGTCAGCCGGCGTATCCAGATCGATATCCAGTTTCATAGGCGTGAATTCGACCTCGTCATCGCCTAAGATATCAAGCTTCGTTGGCGTGAAGCCCATATCATCAGCGCCCGCTTGCGCCGCTGCGGCTTCGACTTTGAGATCGCAATCGTCTTCCACGAATTCAAACACTTCGCGAATATCGGCTTCCGGTACGTCTGACGGCAATTCCGCGTGCCAGGCCATGAACGGTGTTTCAGCCGGCAATTCAGACCAAATTGGCGCGGTGTCGGTCGTTAAGCGTACATTCGTCGCGCCCATTTCGATCAAGATACCGATCAGGCGGCAGCAATCATTGCCGCGTTGATAGAGATCAACATGAGGAGTGAAAGTCACTTGCCAGTTACCCGCCGCAGGGGTCGGATCATCGTCTAGCCCAAAATCCAGATCGAGTGGCGCAACTTGGAAGCCATTCTCATCAGGTGCCGCGGTCGCAGGTGCAGCTGGCGGCGGTGCCGCTTCGCCAGGCGACTCGTAAGCTTTGAGGGCAACGACCAATTCATCACATTCCGATGCGTCGGGATCACGTCCATCTTTTGCGGCTTGAACAAGATCCTGAAGCTTGTCGGCTGAACGCATGAACAGATCGAGCAGGTCAGGATCCGTTTCAAGTTGGTTGGAACGGACTTTGTCGAGAACAGTTTCAAACTGGTGCGAAACGCTGACCAAGACATCAAGGCCGAACGCGCCGGCGCCGCCTTTTATAGAGTGGACGGCGCGGAACACGGCGTTGACCGTGTCATCGGTTTCCTCGCCATCGCGCATGGCGTAGAGGCCGTCTTCCAGTTCTTCTAAAAGTTCAGAACACTCTTGGAAGAAGACTATCTTGATCTCGTCTAATGGATCGGAACTCATAGATGCCCCTATCAGCCCAGCACGCGTTTGATGGCGCGGAGCAGTTTATCTTTATCGAACGGTTTGACGATCCAGCCGGACGCCCCAGCGTCGCGTGCGCGCTGCTTCAGTTCCGCGGCACTCTCTGTGGTTAGGGTCAGGATCGGGATTTTATTGTAGGTTGGATGGCGGCGAACGCCTTCAATCACGCCAAAGCCGTCCAAACGAGGCATATTGATATCGGTAATGACCAAGTCCGGGCGGACATCGTCAAGCTTTTCGAGGCCGTCAACGCCATCCTCGGCCACTTCCACGTCATAGCCGCAGGAGGCCAGCGTCATCTTAACCAGACGGCGCATGGTACT
>JBCBBY010000050.1:8509-21837 GCA_038531195.1 Pseudomonadota bacterium | reverse complement strand
ATGTCGCCTCCGCAGTGATGAGATCGCCGCGTCCAACCGAAGTCAGGAAGGATTGCAATTCCTCCGACGCGTCATGAATTTGGAATGCTTTGTCTTCGCGGCCCCATTCTTCCTTGGCCGCGATCAAAACTTGTAAGCAAAGCCCGCCAATGTCGCGGACGTTTTGACCGTTCAAGGTCACGTCTGTGCCCTTAAAGGAGTCGATTGTGGAGTAGAGGTCTTTTGCGACTGAGCTATCCATTCGCTCAGGCAGGTCGAGTTTTGAATTGTCATCTGACACGGTCGATTCGATCCCCTAATTCCCTTGCGCTGGCGGGTTTTCCGTCCAAGTGCGCATTTCAACTTATCGGTGAATATGAGCGAAACTGTATAAATCTAGTTAAAGTAGAAAAGCTTACCTGCGTCAGAGCACTGCTTGGTAAATGAATTTTTGCCAAGCGCGCTCGATCCAAACGATTCCATAGGCCGACCGGAACCACTTTTTCGGGCGCATAGGCGCTTTTCGCGGATCGTACTGGCAACTTGCTGGCGCTGCCAAAAAAACAATCAGAATTAGAAAGTTAGGAGGAATTTAACCATGAATCACCCATTCGGGAGGGGAGATTTAAGGGCAATTCCATTCAGAAGAAAAGCAAACGCGCAAAATGATAAATCTTCCGACTCCGACTTTCGTTCGCAATATGAGTGTTTCGCACATGGTCTGGCTGATCGCCGGTATGGGCGTTGTTATGGCGGTGTTCTTTGCGCAATCCAAGATTCGAGAGGAAGCGGCTCGAGACATTGAAATGCATCAGATCGCCGAGCTGGTTGACCTCTCGGTTCAGATGAGCAGCTATGTCCACGAGCAACAAAAAGAGCGTGGTGCATCTGCAATTTTCCTTTCCAGTCGCGGGACGCAATTTGTCGAGCAGCTCAGTCAGCAACGCTTGCAGACGGATGCGCGGTTGGGAGAGGTGCGAGCACACGCCGAAGAGCTACTCAATAGCGGCATTCACAGTGCGCTCGATACGCAGCTTCGTGATCTGTTGGAGAAAACGGATGCTATTCCAGAAATGCGCGCGAAGATTGATATTTTGAGCGTCAATAGGCCGGTCGCGATCGGTTTTTATACCGAGCTCGACAAAGATGTAATCGACTTTATCGGCGAGATTTCGACTGCTATTTCCGATCCTGCTATCGCTAAAAAATTGCTCGTCTACAGCGCTTTCCTAACGGGCAAAGATTCAGCCGGTATTGAGCGCGCGGTCGGGGCGTCCGGTTTTGCGGTTGGTGCCTTCAATGATGACACGAAGCAAAAGCTCGGTGCGCATATTGCCGTGCAGAACGCGATGCTCGCGCATTTTACCGCTCACACGGATCCGGGGCTGGCAAGCGCAGTGAATTCGGCCTTGCAGTCTGATCTTTCACAGCAAGTGGAACGGATGCGAGAGATCGCCTTTAATGGCACACCTGAGCAAATCGCTGCGATCTCCGCCAGTGACTGGTTTGATCTCAGTACTCAACGGATCAATGTCCTTAAACAGCTAGAAGATCAAATCGCGAGTTCTTTGAAAGACGACACGGCTGCAGCCATGGCACAAGCGGACCGCGCGTTCATGATGTTGGCCATCGCGATCACGATCGCTGTGCTCTTCACCTCGATCGCGAGTACATATTTCGCACTGGTTATCGGACGTATGTTCCGAGAGGTGCTTGAGCCGCTGCGGAAGATTTCGGTCGGCGATGTCGACGTTGAAATCCCGCCGGCCTCTAAAAATGAGATTGGTGAAATCGCACGTGCTTTGAATGTTTTCAAAGATAATGAGTTAAAACGGCGCGATGAAGATCAGCACCGCGAGCAAGTCTTAGATACGCTGGCCAGCGGTCTTAACGCACTGTCGGATGGCGACTTCGTGGCCAAGATTGATGACGTCTTCCCAGAAACCTATGAGCGCCTCCGCACTGATTTCAACGCTTCGAAATTGAGCATTGCGGATACGATGAATAAGGTCTCCAAATCCGTCGCTGAAATCCGCCAAGGTGCGCTGAAAGTGCGTCAAGATGCAGGTGATTTGTCTGCCAGAACCGAAGGCCAGGCAGCGACTTTGGAAGAGACCGCCGCCGCGCTGGAAGAGATGACGGCGAGCGTGAAGTCGACGTCAGATAGCGTGGTTCACACCAATCAATTTGTGAGCACCGTCGAAGATGGCGTGCGCGAGAGCCGCGACGTCGCGCAGAAAACAGTGGCAACGATGACCGAGATTGAGGCGTCCTCGCACCAAATTTCGCAAATCGTGACGGTGATCGAAGAGATCGCGTTCCAAACCAACTTGCTGGCTTTGAACGCCGGCGTTGAAGCGGCGAGAGCGGGCGAAGCCGGACGCGGCTTTGACGTTGTGGCCTCGGAAGTCCGGGCTTTGGCGGGGCGCTCCGCGGAAGCGGCGAAGGAAATCACCAGTCTGATCGAGGCCAATGCCTCGCGTGTGGGAGAGGGTGTAAACCTTATTCAAAGCGTGAGCGACGCACTGGAGGATATCGTTGCGAAAACCACCGAAGTGTCGAAACACGTATCCGACATCTCGATTGCGGCAAACGAGCAATCGCTTGGGCTCTCTGAGATCAATTCAGCTGTCAGCCAGCTCGATCATGTGACTCAACAAAATGCGTCTATGGTCGAACAAACCACATCGTTCAGCATCGGGTTGAGCAATGATGCAGAAGAGCTCATGCGCTTGATCTCTCAATTCCGGATCACTGACGGCGCCGCTGCATCTTGGTCAGCCCAAAATGGCGCGGTGGATGCCGCGGCGGCCTAAACGAGCCGACCCTTCTACAGCAATAAGAAACTGAAGCGGGAGTGTGCAAATGCGTGCGAACCAAACAATTCTAAGTCTCGCCCTAAGCGTCGTCACAACCGTCTGTCTCATGCCGGCCTCCGCCGACGAGGCCGCTAAAGACAAACAAGGATTGGAAGCAGCAATCGATGCAATCCAGCCAATCTTCAATGCCCGGGTGCGCTATGAAGGGGTCGATCAGGACGGGGTCGCTGAGACGGCCGATGCGCTGACCTATCGTCTCCGCGTTGGTTTCGAAACTGGCGCAGTGGCAGACACGAAATTCTTGATCGACTTCGATCATATCGAGGATCTCGTCGACGACTTTAATTCTACGATCAATGGCAATACGCAATTCCCGGTCGTCGCGGATCCAAATGCGACGGAACTCAACCGCATTCAGCTAACCAATACCAGCCTGCCGGAGACGTCTATTACTTTGGGACGCCAGCGTATCATTCTGGATGATTCACGCTTTGTCGGGAATGTCGGTTGGCGACAGAATGAGCAGACCTTTGACGGCCTTCGCGTGCAAAACACGTCGATCGATAAGGTGACGATTGATGTTAGCTACATCAGTCAGATCAATCGAATATTCGGCGATGACTCGCCCATTGGAGTGTGGGAGGGAGATAGTTTTGTCGTCAATGCCAATCGCTCAACAACGATCGGTAAGGTAACCGGATTTGCCTATTTGCTGGATATCGACAATGCGGGCGGCGTGTTTTCGTCTCAAACGATTGGGGCACGGTTAAGCGGCGCTCAGAGTGTCGGGCAGGGCAAGTTTTCATATCTCGCTTCGTTTGCCCAACAGACTGATTATGGGTCCAGTCCGTTTGACTATTCGGCCGATTACATCCTGGCTGAAGGGGTCTATGGCCTGAACGGTTTGTCCGCTGGCGTCGGATATGAACGTCTTGGCGGAGATGATGAGCGCGCATTCCAAACGCCTCTGGCAACCCTGCATAAGTTTCAAGGCTGGGCGGACAAGTTTCTCGCGACGCCGACAACTGGATTAGAAGATATTTACGTGAAAGCGAGTTACGCTCCGCAAGTGACAGGGCCGTTCAAGGGCACGAAATTTGTGGCTGTCTATCATGACTTCTCTTCGGATGTCGGTGGCGGTGACTTTGGCACTGAGGTAAATTTGCTCGCAACCACAAAGTGGAAGAAGCTCGGTTTTACAGCGAAGTATGCAGACTTTACGTCAGATGGCTTTGCCACCGACACGAGCAAAATTTGGTTGCAAGTAGATTTCGGATTCTAGCGCGGCCAACCTATGGGGCTTCTGGTAAGTTTTCCAGTTTTAGCGCGAGTTTCTTCTTCCGATTGTCCGACATGATGATCGCGGCGCCATATCGATTGAAGTTGGTGCAGTGCAGGATCTTACATGTCACGGCACCAAATCCGCGGATCGATATGAGGTATTCTCCACCCACGGTCAGAGTTGGCGATGCTAAGAAGCCCACGCCATCGCGTGAGATATCGATCAATGTTCCATACGATACGGGTTTGTGTGCGAGACTCACGTCGATTGGGGCGTTCAGACTGTAACGCTTACTTCGACGTATGTTTCGCGAGCTCAATATTTGTCCCCAGCCGCATTGTGTTTTGTCGACCCAGCTCCCCCTGCTATGATCATTCTAGGTAATTAGGATACACTATTTCAAACACAGTAGACAGACTTATTTTTGATTTTAGATTCGATTTGTTTATCGAGATTAGTTTTTGGGTCAGAGATTTAAATACTTTGATTCGACTCCAGATAGAATTATTTATTTCTGTTTTGACCCGGCTGATAGTGGGGTTTTGAGACGCTGAGCTATCGCGCGAACAGCAACTCGTGTGGCAAATCCGTTAGTAAGGTTGAGCGCGATCTGATCGTGCGCTTTCGAAAAATGAAACGAAGCGCGTCTTTACGCGCAGCATACGAGGAACGAATAGAGATGATTGAATCCGTAACGCCCCCTGTATTCACGGCTGTCCTGGGCGGGACGCTTCTGCCGCTACAAACCACGATGATGCTCGCGGTGGGAATGTATCGTTCTCGATCTCAACAAAGCATAGGCATTGCGGGCGACGCCACACTTGAGCGGTTGGTACGCCGGCATGGAAATTTGGCGGAGAACGCCGCTATCTTCTTAGTTGTACTGGCTCTGTTTGAGCTCTTGTTCGGAGCGTCGGCCTTCGTTTGGGGAATTGGTTTTGTTTTCTTGGTTGCGCGGCTGCTTCACATAATTGGATTTAGCAATGAAACGGGGTCTCATTTGGCCAATCCGACCGGCGCGGGCAAGATCTTCATTCTATTCCGAGTGTGTGGCGCGTTGTTGACAGCCCTTTCGACGATTGTCTTGGGCGTGACTTTGGTCGTGTCAGTTTTTTTGACGTTCTAAGAGAGCCCTTCGGCGCAAACCCGATTCCGGCCCAGTGACTTCGCCCGATTGAGCGCCGTATCCGCCGCTGCCACGAGGTCTTCGCCTGTGCGACGCGGTTTATAAACCGCGATCCCAAACGATGCGGTCGCCGAGACGCTGGCGCCTTGGAACTGAGCATTGGACGCCCGCGCGCCTTCGAACTTATGTTTGACGGAGACCATCAAATTGTAAGCGCTGGTAATCGCAATATTTGGGAGGATAATCGCAAATTCGTCCCCGCCATAACGCGCGACCAAGTCAGACCCCTTGGTATGATCGAACAGGGTCGCCGCAAAGCTCTTGAGGACTTCATCTCCGGCTTGATGGCCAAGGTTGTCATTGACACTTTTGAACTCATCAAGATCCGCGAGGACTAAACAGAACCCATTTTGTGTCTCTTCAGCATCCTGAATCTGCCACTTTAATCGATTCTCAAAGGCGCGGCGGTTTGCAACAGAGGTCAGAGGATCCAGTAAGCTTTGCTGGCGCGCTTTTTCGAGCTCCTCGTTGAGCTTTTTCACGCGTTGCTGTGATTCTCGCAGTCCATCAGTGAGTCGGGTCGAGACCACCGACATTTTCTGGCTTTCAGAAATCAGTGTTGTGAGCAGCGATCTAAAATCTTCTTCTGGGGCTTCACCCGTAGGCGCGGACTGCAAGTCATTAAGCGTGGTTCGGAAGTGGGCGTTTTGGGAGATCCCCGTTTCCAGGAGTTTTGAAACGCTTTGAATGCTGTCTTCGATCTCGCGGCCAATCGTTTCATTGGCTTCGTCGACTTCCGACCGGCCTAGAAATTCATTGTAAATCTCGTTCAATTCATAGCTGTCGAGCGTCCCGCCACTGCTGAGCAATTTGTCGATTGCCAAACGGACGCCAGCAGGTGTGCGCGTGACATAAGCGTACCAGAGTGCATACGTGACGGGATCTGGTGGAGTGCCGTGTTTACGGACGCGTTCAAACGCCAATTTGCAATTTTGAAAAATCTGCGTGCGCTCGCTGACCGGAGCGGTTTCCGGCTGGTCTAACTCTGCGGCCTGGGCAACGGATGCCATCGCAATCCCCATGAAAAAGTCTCTCGAAAAACTTCTACTCACGGTTGTTTTAATTATGGTTAATTGTATGCACTCGTTCCACTTGGCGCGAAATTTGGGCGAGATCGTTCTATATTGGGGTGTCTATTCCGAAACGAATGTGAACTTCCTGGCGCAAGTGAAGGCGCAGTTCGGTGGGCATTGATAGGAATTCAGGAATGAGACCGGTCAAGGGCCAGACCAAAACCTTAGGCTCTCGATCGATGAGGGCGATTAAATCCTCTTCAATCCGCGCCACCGCGGCTTCCGATGTTGCTAATGAAAATGGCTCAAATGGTCCCCAACTAATCGATATGGCATGGGCGTTTGGTTCATGTCGCATCTGCCGCGCTAGGCCACGTTGGCCCTCTCGTGCGACATTATCACCATAGGCATAGATGATTTCCGGATTGGCGCGCAAATCCTCGCGCGTAATCCAGGATTGCTTGATAACCCGAATGGGGAAATCTCGAATTAACTCTGCCATCAGCCTCAGACCGCCATGCTTGGTTAACCGAGGTCAAATGCAAAGACTGGACCAATATCCACCTAAGGTAGAAAACCAGTCGCTTTGAAATAGGGAGAAGTACGGATGAGACCGCTGGGCGCGCGTGATTAAGACTCGTCGCGGCGTAGGTCTTCATTGATGCTAGCGAGGCGAACACTGACGATATAGGCCTGCTGAGATTCCATATTGGCCATTATTAGGCCCGCCTGTTCGCTGTTCAAAAGCCGCAAGAAGCCCGCCGCGAAACCAGGGTCCATCTGATCGAAGATCGTCGCGGCTTGGTCAGGCTTCATCGCGCCATACATTTGCGCCAAGTGATTAAGGTCTTCACCTGCAAAAGCCTGCATATCTTGCCAGCGTGTTTCGAGAGTTGCTTGCAAACTGTTCAAATCTGCGCGCGTTTGTTCTAACTCAGCCGCCCAAGCCTGGAGCTCGAGTTCACGCTCGACCATGTCTTCAGATTCGCGTTCGAGCCGCGCTTGATCCTCTGCCAATTGGGCGGAAAGGTCTTCGCTAAAGCAAATGTGCCCTTCTTCTGCTAGAGCGACCATATCGGCGTCTGGCTTTTCGGATGTGACTTGTTCCGAAACGGATTCATCGGCCTCGGCGGCCGTGGCTTCGGAGAAATTTGCGGGCACCAAGCGCGTCGCTGCGCCAAGCGTGAACAAAACACCGAGTGTCAACAGCACGTTTGAGCGATTGGCTGACTTAAATGGCATGGCGCTATACCACTTTCATTCGGGGTCTGAGTTGTGTCGGTAGCGGACGAAGCGCGGGGCTGGTTTGCTCTGCGGCTGAGACCGAGGCTTCGGTGAGATCTTTCAGACGGTCCATAAGATCAGAGATTTCTTGCAGGCGAGAGTCCGGTTCGGTATCGGCTGGCGCGGTCTGAACCGGCGGGATCGCAGGCACAGATTGTGCGGGCATTGGTGGCGGCACCTGGCTGAGCTGTTTTTCGGCAGCGGCGTGCGCCTGAGCGAGCCGCGCGGTAACTTGTTCTATCTGGGCGCACGAGAGTTTAGCCTCTTCGATCAGCCGAGCGAGCCGCGCCGCGAGTTCGCCAGCATGATAGCGCGTCTCATCGGTCGTCGCTGAGACCGCGCTGATCGAGTCAGACAAAGCCTTGATTGTCGCCCCTAACCCATTTCGCGTATTCTGAAGCGCTTTCAGACGCCGGCTCAGAACGATGCAATATAAGCACGCGACGGACGAAATCAGGATGATGGCAATATCAAATGGAGAAATCGGCACGTTTTACCTCAACAAGAATTCTGTGATCAAAACACCTTTGGCGACCCCGTCGCCGAGCACTAAGTCCGCGCGCCGTCCAAGCTGCTCGCGCATATGTTTGTAGAAGGCGGGATCTTCGAAATCTTCGACGCTGACCGAGCGAAGATAGAGCAGGAAGGCATCGATGAGAGCGGTCTCGCTCGACTTCACTTTTTTTGCGTTCGATTTGTCGGTTGCCACCGAAAGGTTCATTTTCAAATATCTGGTCGCGGGCGCACTGCCGATCGTGATCAGAATTTCCTGAACTTCGGTATACGTATAAGGCTTCTTATCTTCGTCGTCTTTTTCGACCGTTTCGTAAGATGCTTCGGCATCCACGGTGCTCGCTTCGGCGGTCACCGTTGGCGCTGGCGCGAGGAAATACACACTGGCAAATGAGGTGGTCGCACAGGCAGCGCCCAGGACCAGCAAACCCATCATATTCAGGCCGCCTTTAGCAGGCTTTTCCTCGGTCTCTTTTTCATCCGCTGCGTCACTCATCGGAGCCTCATTAAACGAGAAGTAGTTTTCCTGCTTAAATCAATTCCTAGTAAAGGAAGCCTTAACGCTTTCGGCTGAGAAATTAACCAAGTTCAACCGTAGCGAGAAAACGGAATCACTGCGTATGGGGTTTATCGACAATCTGCGGGCGTTGAGTTTGCCACGCCAGATTATGCTGGGTGTTACGGTCTTGGCCGTCGCCGCAGCAATGACGTTTTTGGTGCGTGGAACCCTAAAGCCGTCCATGTCATTGCTCTATTCGGGGCTAGATCCTGTGCGCGCCGGCGAGGTCATCAATGAGCTGGAACAGCTTGATGTTCCTTATGAAATTCGCGGCGAAGCCATTTTCATTCCAGCCAATGTTCGCGACAAGACACGGTTTGCTCTGGCCCGCGATGGGCTGCCCCGTCAGTCGATCCAGGGCTACGAGCTCCTCGATAATGTCAACGGTTTCTCCGTAACCTCCGAAATGTACAATGCTGCCTATTGGCGCGCAAAAGAGGGTGAGCTCACGCGCACCATTCTCACAACACCTGGGGTTGAATCTGCGCGTGTCCATATCGGCGCGAATTTGCGCTCTGGATTCTCTCGTTCACAACCGACACCGACCGCATCGGTCACCCTGTCATCAGTCCGTCGTTTGAGCGCCGGACAAGCCGAAGCGGTGCAGTATCTGGTGGCGCTCGCGGTTTCAGGACTCAATCCTGAGGACGTGGTTGTGATCGATCCCAAGCATGGCATTTTGGCCGGGCCGAATATGGAATCAGCCGAGCCGCCCGGTGTGATGGCGGAAGACCAAGCTGGGGCGCTCGAGCAGAAGATTAAACGCCTTCTCTTCGCCCGCCTTGGTGAGGGCAATGCTGAGGTCAGTGTCAGCGTCGATGTGAGCCGCGAACGCTCAGTGATTTCGGATGTGCGGTTTGACCCAGAGTCCCGAGTGGTGCGGTCGCGCACCACCAACGACTCTAATCAAACCAATCAGACCAATGGCGGGAACCTTACCGTCGCAAGCAATTTGCCACAAGGCGGCGGGGCTGGCGGTGGCGGCGAGAGCTCGAGTAAGAACTCGACTGAAACCGTCAATTATGAGCTCAACGAAGTACGCACTCAGACCGAACGGATGCCGGGGCAGGTCGAGCGCATTTCCATCGCCGTTTTGCTGAATCAAGAAGCACTCGGAATCGACCTGACAGCCGGGGATGCGGCCGATCAAATCGAGCAGGTGCGGCAAAACTTCGAAGCGCTTGTCTCTAACGCTGCTGGATTGGAAGCTGAACGCGGCGACAGTTTGACCGTTGAGTTGATGCCATTCCAAGCGTTGCCGGAAGTTGAGATGACACCGGCGCCTGGATTGGCCTCCCGGTTGATGGAGCAGTACCTGTGGTCAGCCATCCAAGCGGCGTTCTTAGGCATGATCGTACTCGCGCTCGGATTTGGCGTCATGCGGCCGATATTCGCGCAGGGTGCTGCAGCGCCTGACACGGATGAGGATGCTGCGGCGCCTGAAGGGGCAACCGCGACTGCGAGCGATGACATTGATGCGGAGCTGTTCGAAACGGCGACCGATCCGATCGATTATCTGAAAGACTATGCCGCAGAGAATGAAGAGCAGGCCGCAGCGCTCTTGCAGGAGTGGCTTAAAGAAGATCGAAAGCTAGCAGCGAATGAGTAGTTTGCCGCCCCTCTCTTTGCCAAGGTTCCACGTCAATAAATTGACGCATACGCACAAGGATCCGAAGGCTGCGCAAACGCATCTGACACAGGAAGAGCCGTTCGAAGTTGCGGAGACTGTGGAAGAAGAGGCAGCGCCTGAAATGGCTGATCAAGCGCAAGCTCAGCCTGACCTTCCAGCCCAACCCATACTTCCAGAGATTGATACGGGAATCATATTGGAACGTCTCGAAGCGGCCATGAGTGGACTAGAACGCTCAGCGCTCGCGCATAGTCAACAACTCGTCTCGGATTTCATTCGCGCCGCTTTCCCGAATCTATCGGAGGCTTTCTTGGCCGATGAGGTTCTGACTGCAACTGAAGCCATGGCACCGAATGAAGTTGAGCGTTTGACCCTCACGGTGCCAGCCGCGTTTGAGTCTGCGTTTCAACGCTCCATTCAAGCCTCGTCTAGAATGACGGAGGTTTGTGAGTTGAAGGTCCATGACGCCAATGAAGATATTCTCGTTGATGTCGATTGGTGCAGTGGCGGCTTGGCCTTCGACATGACCGCATTTCTAGAATCTAGCCTGGGTAGACTGACCGGGCCAACGCATATGCAAGAGGGACAGGATGTCTGAGCCAGAAGTAGCTGAAACGGTGGTCGGAGAGACCGAACGCAGAAGTAATTCTGCTGCGAACCAATTTAAACGATCGATTTTCGGGCTGCCGGTGAACGTGGTGGTCTCGATTGGTCAAAAGAAGCTTAGCGTTGCAGAACTCCTCAAGCTAAAGCCAGATACCATCATTCCGCTCACAGCGAAGATTGACGATCCGATTGAACTCTTAGTGGATGATCGTCTAATTGCGCATGGCGAGCTGATTGAGCTCGAAGACGGCGCCATTGGCGTGCGGTTAACGCAGATTGAGGAAAGCGAAGATGGCTAGGGCGATGCCGACCAACGGATCGTCTATAGCGATCCGTTTGGTCCTGCTCACAGCGATGGCGTTCATCGCCAGTGCTGGCCTATCGCTGGCACAAGCCGCCCCAGACCCTACGGGCGGCGCGCTGCAATCTATTTTGGGTAATGGCGAGGGCCTCAGCGGCACCGTCATCCAGCTCTTCCTATTCGTGACGGTACTGAGCCTGGTGCCAGGCATCGCCATGATGGTGACGTGTCTGCCATTCATGGTGATCGTCTTCTCGATACTGCGCCAAGCTTTGGGCGTTCAACAAGCGCCGCCAAACATGATGATCATGGCGCTCGCAATGTTCCTGACCTTCTTCATCATGGAACCGGTTTTTATGGATGCGTGGACCAATGGCCTGTCCCCTTACATTGATGGCGCGCTGTCAGAACAAGATGCGTGGCGCCTGACGACAGAACCGTTTCGTGAATTCATGACACGTCGCACCGACCCTGAAGCGATGTTGGTCTTGTCGGACGCGCTGAATAGACCCGTTGCCGAAGACGCTGAGCCATCCTTTGCTCTGCTCGCGACCAGCTTCATGCTGTCAGAGATCAAGCACGCGTTCCAGATTGGTTTTGTTGTCTTTATGCCTTTTATGGTGATCGACCTTGTCGTTGCCTCGGTTCTGATGGCGGTTGGTATGATGATGGTCCCACCGACCGTTGTGTCGCTGCCCTTTAAACTTGGTTTCTTTGTGCTGGCGGATGGCTGGCTGAAGATTACTGAAGCCCTGCTAAGAGGATATGCTTAAGTGAGTAACGCTCAATCCACGACCCAAGCGCCGGAAAAGGCGCCGCTCAACGTGACACCATCGCAGCGGGCCGCGGTCGTCGTCGCGATGCTGGGAGAAGACGCGGCCAAGCCGATCATCGAGCGGTTAGACGACCAAGCGGTTATGAATATTGCCGCATCTCTGGAGTCGATCAACTATTTGGCGCGCGAGCAGTTGATCGAGATTGTCATCGATTTTCTGCAACATCTTCGCAAGTTTAATGGGTCGATGCGCGGCGGCGCCGACCAGGCCAAAGAGTTCATGACAAACGTGCTCGACGAGCCGCGTTTCCAATTGCTTTATGGTGATGGTGAGCCACCGCTAGAAGAGCAGGTGCCAGAACCGGAAAACAAAGAAGACTTTAGTCGGCTTTGGGAAAAGTTCGCGGCGCGAGAGCCCGCGCAAATTGTCAAATACCTTTCTGGTCTAACGCCCAACATTATTGGACTCATCTTGCGTAATGTTGACGCGACGCTCTGTGCGGAGCTCATCTGCTTGCTCGAAGAAGATCTGCAGACCAAAGTCCTTGGGGAAATGGTCGATCCGCCGCCGCCGTCTTATGAGATCGACTCGGTGATTGCGCGCATGGTGCGCATGGAATTCCTGCTGGTCCCTGAAGATGATGAAGACGATGGCGAAGCGCATTTGCAGACCGTGGGCGAAATGCTGAGCTTAATGCCAAGCGATCGTCGTACCTCTTTGATGGACTTCGTAAAGCAATCGCATGCAGGCAAGGTCGATCCGATCCAGAAGGGAATGTTTGAGATTTCGGATATTCCGGTCATGCTCAATCGCAACCAAGTTCCCGTTCTCTTTAAAAAGATCGAGTCGATGGAAATTCTGAACGTTCTGAATTGTTTAGAGAATGAGTATCCGGAAGTCGCGAAATACTTCCTTTCCAACATCTCAAACCGGATGGCGGATCAGATGAAAGGCGATTTGGAGCGTATGAAAGCGCCAAATGCGGCGGTCTCTGAGCAAATCCAAAAAGACTTCCTCATGAAGATGATGGCGTTCAAACGCGATGGTCTGATTACGCTTGAACGCCCTGAACCTGAAGAAGAGTAAGCGCAGTGCTTTAGCGCACCACAAGCTCAGCGTGGATCGCGCCTGCTGCCTTCATTGCACGGATAATGTCCGCCATCTCTTGCGGGCGCACGCCTAGAGCGTTGAGACCAGAAATGAGTTCAGACAACGTCGTGTTCTGCTCGAGCAGTGCAATATTTTCATTGCCGGTTTGACCAACAGCGATATCGGTGCGCGGCAGGACGATCGTTTCACCCGCAGAGAAAGGATTGGGTTGAACTGCAACGGGCGTTTCGCGAACAGCAATTGAGATATTGCCTTGCGCGATTGCGACTT
>JBCBBY010000050.1:0-8499 GCA_038531195.1 Pseudomonadota bacterium | reverse complement strand
CTATGACAATACGCGCAGGCGTTTCAACTTTGACTTGAAGGTTTTCAATCGCGGCGAGAATGCGTGCGGGTGAGCCACTTGTCCCTGCAATGTTGAGTTCGATCGAACCGGGATCTCTCATATAAGCGACGGGGCTGCCAAGCGCTGCATTGATGGTCTGCTCGACACGCGCGGCTGTGGTGAAGTCAGGCGTGTGCAGCGCAAGCGTGATTGTGTTCTGGGCGTTAAAGTCAAACGCCACTTCTTGTTCGACGATCGCTCCGTTTGGCACCGCGCCGGACGTCGGTGTTCCGACCGTGTTACGCGCGCCTTCGGCTTCGACGTTAAGTCCGCTGACCATCACGCTGCCTTGTGCGACAGCGTAAACCTCATTGTTCGCAGCGCGAAGCGGGGTCAGGATGAGCGTGCCGCCTTCGAGGCTGCTCGCATCACCAATGGAGGCCACCGAAACATCAATGGTCGACCCGCTGCGGGCAAACGCAGGCAGTGTTGCTGTGACTAAGACCGCAGCGACATTATTCGGTCGAATCTCTTCACCTTGAACATTCATGCCGAGCCGTTCCAGCATGTTTGTCAGGCTGTCTTCTGTGAACGGCGCATTTCGCACAGAGTCACCTGTGCCGTTCAGGCCGACGACAATCCCATACCCCACCAAGTCGTTGGTCCGGACGCCTTCAATGTCGACCACATCACGCAACTTTGCCTGAGCGCTCGCCTCCACCATCGAGATCGGTGACACCATTAGGCCGAGGCAGAGCAGGGGAGTGAGAAAACGCATCATCATCTTAGAGGAAGTTCAGAATAGAAAGGTTAGAAAGGCGGGTGGTGAGCAAGTACGAAGCTTCCAAATTAGCTTCTAGCTCTCGCAGCTGAGTTGCTGCTTCATATTGGTCTTTGCCGGCCAAGTCGGTGAAGGCTTGATTGAGCAGCGTTTGCTCTCGTTCGAGCAAGCTTAGCTCATTTTGGAGGTTGGCGCTGCGCATGCCGACATTGGCTTGAATATTGACCAGTTCGGTTCGTCCGCGCTCTAAGCGAACGAGCGCGGTATCCAGGGCGGGTGATCCTGCATTGGTGAACGGAACGGACTCGGCTGTGTGCGATAAGGCCATGACTGAGAGTCCCCGGAACAAATCAGAGAATGCGGTTTGATTGCCGAGCACGCTATCAGGGTCGCTGGCGGTTTGCGCGCCGCGATAAAAGCTGGTTTGGAAGCCGCCAGCCGGGTCGTCGAAATAGAAGTCGAGTTGCGCGGCGAAATCGGCTTCATCCGTTGCCGCGTTTGCGAGCGCACGGACGTCCGCCAGCAATTCCTCCGAGGTGCCGAAGGGATTGGTCGCGGTGGCGTCTCCGGAGAACAAGAAGCGCTCGCCATTGCGTGCACTCAGCCGAGATAGGACATCATCCATCGCGGTACGCGCCTCTGTTGCAAATAGGTTCTGCGCTTCGACCTCGCCGGTACCAATCGCGCCGAGCATACCGATTTGCAGATCCGCTGATAGTTCGCGCACCGATGTCAGTGCACTATCGGTCAGCGACAGACGAATACTGCGTAGACCCAAGCGGGATTGTTCATCGACATTGTCTTGAATGGCGCGCTCGCCCAAAAGGGCCTGGTCGATGCGGCCATTTAGGTGCTGCACCAGATCCGATTGAAACCCTGTGGTCGCCTCTTCGCCGCGCGCTTCGATTCGCGATCGCAGGCCTTCAATATTATTGACCACTGCGGTGTTGAGCATTCCGTTTAGACTGATCGATGGCATGGGCTTAGAGCTCTATCAATTCTTGGATCAATTGGTTGACGACTTCGATCACCCGGGCATTGGCGGCATAGGCCTGCTCAATGATGATCAGCTGTTGCATTTCAGTTTCGATATCGACGCCGTTCTTGGCCACTTCGGCGCGTTGGGCGGCCTCGAATTGGACGGTTGTCGATGAAAGAACGGACTCGTTTTGGATCCGCTTCTGCCCAGCAAGCGTGCCGAGCTGAGCGACGAGATCTCGCGCAGTAAAGCCGCCTTGCAAGCCGACAGTGTTGATCGATCGAACTGTGTCGAAGGCACCCGCAAGATTGCTGAGAATTGTGCGGTCGCCGGGTGGGCCCTGCGTGGTTGCGCCGAGACCGTCGCGCAAGCGCCAGCTTGCGCCGCCTTGATCAGGGTCAACCAGTGCATTCAATTGTAGGCGCCCAGCCACGCCTTCGCCCGCTGTTGTATTACTATCTAAGAACAGTCCGGGCGAGCCTGCCGGATTGGTTGGGTCTAGCGTGGGGTCCGAGAATCGGTCGATCAGGTCTTGCGCCATCGTGTCGAGCTGCGTTTCCAGTTCCGTCAAATCGACATCGCGAAGCGTAAAGAGCGCTGCGAGAGAGCCGCTCGAGACCGCACCAAAGGTCACCGCGCCAGGCGTGATATCCGCTCCATCTACAGAAAGGCCCGAGAGAGTTCCGTTCGCGAGTGTGATGCCGGGTGCGACGGTGGAGGTCGGCGTGAACTCGACCTCCTTGGCGGTGCCGCCCAAGAGATACACGCCTTCTATGGTGAGGACGTCAATTGTGCCACTGTCGCGCGGAAAGGTCTGAATAGGAAGATAAGTTGCAATCTCGTCGAGCACGCGGCCGCGCTCGTCAAACAAAGCAGCGGCCTGCGATGTCGTTCGATCGACGCCAGCGATGGATTCATTTAACTGCTCGACTTTTAACAAAGCGGCGTTCAATGCGTCGACGGTTGCCGCGATATCCTGATCAGCGCGCTGGCGCTCTTGTGTTATGACGGCGGAGAGCGCGTTAAATTCGCCGACCAAATTGTTCGCGGTCAATACGACTTCGTTGGCGAGCGTTGTGGATTCCGGGCTCTGAACCGCATTGGCTAGCGCCTCTTCCAAGCCCGTCATGTGCTGGAAGAGCATTGAATTCTCAACGTCGTCGCCAATCCTCTGAGATAGTGAGCCCCAAGTTGAACTCAAAACTTCAGCTTGCGAATAGTCGCTCGCCAATCGTTGGCGTTCGACTGTCAGGCGTTCATCGACAGCGCGAACCACGCCGCCAACTTGCACACCGGCCGTCTCGCCGCCGAGAATGATTTCATTGAGCGTGATCGATCGCCGGACATAGCCCGGCGTCGACGCGTTTGCGACATTGGTTGCAACAATATCTGCTTGGGCGCCGACTGCGGATAAGCCGGACCGTGCTGACAGAAGGGCGCTGGTTATGCTCACGTCAAAGGCCTCTTAGGCTGACTAAGCTTTAGCGCTTCAGATTGGTTGTTTCTTGCAGCATCTCGTCAACGGTTTGAACGATCTTGGCGCTTGAAGAATAAGCGCGTTGCGTCTCGATCAAGTCAACGAGTTCAGCGGCAATGTCTGTGGTCGATTCCATTATGGAATACCCAGAGACTGCGCCGACGGGGCCTGTGCCAGCATCCCAGAGATACAGGCTGCCGCTTTCGCCAGAGACAGAATAAGCCTGCGCATCAAGCGCTTCCAGCCCATCAAGGTTTGGAACATCGCCAACGGGGATTTGATACAATGTGCGGCGGAAGCCGGTATTGTAGATCGCTTGTAGATTGCCGTTTGAGTCGATCTCGACCGACTGCAAGTCACCAATCGGTGCGCCGTCTTTTGTCACCGATGTCGGTGAGAATGGCGCCGCAAGTTGAGTCATGCCTTCAAGTTCGCCCGGGCGACCGATGAAAACATCAACGGGGCCATGCGCGAGAGCGATGTTGAAGCGTCCGGTCGTTGCGTCGTAGGTCGCACCGTTCGAGGCGACCACGGAGTCAATTCGTCCGCCAGTACCGGTTGTATCATTGAAAACAATGTCGAGCTGGCCGAGCGAAACATTCGGATCGCCCGCATCATCATACATTTGAACTTCCCAAGCGTTGCTGGCGCCGGTGGCAGGCACTTGCGGGATGAACTCCATACGCATGGTTTGTGGACGACCAAGATTGTCGAAATACTCAATCGACATGGCATAGGCGCCAGTTGTGGCGCCAGCCTCCGTTGCGCCAGCTGGCAAGTTGATGCCAATCTCGATGTTCGCAGTCGGAGACGCGGTGAACTGAGATGTCGCGATGTTCACGGGCTCGAGGTTCGCGCCACTGTTTCGGCTGACATTGCCAATGTCGCCGTTCGCATCCGCAGGCCATCCCAGCAGGAAGAGACCGCTCTGCGTGCGTAGATTTCCGTTCTGATCTGCCGTGAAAGACCCAGTCGGCAGGAGCTGAAGGGCACGTTCGGTCGCCCCTTGTGCTACGCCTTGTTCAGTTGTCACGGGAACCAGCCCGCGGCCTGCGACAGCAATGTCGGTGGCGTTACCGGTAGAAATTAGCGAGCCAACAGCACTCACATCCTTATAGGTGTCGACGCTCACGCCGCCTGCCGAATAAGCAGAGTTGCGTTGTTCAACCACCATATTCGAGAACTCAACATCAACGCGCTTATAGCCGTTGGTTTCTGAGTTCGCGATATTGTCTGAAATTGTGGAAAGGCGGGCGGAGTTGGCGTTAAGGCCCATCACGGCCGCGTTCAAGGATGAAGTAATACTCATGTCGGTCGCTCCTGCAGTCGATGCAACCGAAAGTAGAAATCATAGGTTAATAGACGAATAACCCCTATTAACTTGGCTCATCCTGCTTCAAGAGCGTGATCGAGATCCGGCGGTTTTGGGCCGCGCTTGGATCATCTCGGACCAAGAGATCGGTATCGGCACGACCCGAGACTTCTTGAATGCGACCGGCAGGGAAGCCGTTCTCGATCAATAGACGTCGAGCCATATTCGCGCGGTCCACGGAGAGGTCCCAGTTGTCGAAACGCGCGCCATCACTGTAGCCTAGGGAATCTGTATGGCCGACAATCTTGATCGAGTTGCCAAATGCCCCGAACGACTCGGTCACGGTTGAGATGAGCGTGACCAACAAATCGGTTGGCTGGCTTTGGCCGAGTTGGAAGAGTGGGATTTCTTCAGAGTCCACCAATTCCATAACGATGCCTTCGGGGGACATTTTCACTTGGATGTGTTCGTTGATTGCTGAGGCATCCTCGTCGATGGCGAGTTGAAGTTGCTTAACAATTTCAGTGCCTTCAGCTTCATCCGGGCCAATTCCTTCATCGTCTCCGCCAACTTCATTATCTGTGCTTTTAGCGGTCGACGGACGGCCTGCGGACGCGTCGCGGGTCGCGCCTGTGCCCATTTTGGCGTAGGTGCTCTCTGTGAAGATAGATGAGCCTTTCAGGCCATCCGAGCCACCGCCGGAGATCCGGCTGATTGGAATGGTCGGGTTAAAGTAATCAGCGATCCCTTTGCGCTGTTCTTCTGTGGTCGCGTTCAGGAGCCACATCAAAAGGAAGAACGCCATCATCGCGGTCACGAAGTCAGCATAGGCCACTTTCCAAGCGCCGCCATGATGGCCGTCGCCGCCCGCTTTTTTCTTCTTCTTGATGATAATTGGCGCAAGGCCAGTTGCGTCGTCAGCCGCCATGATTGAAACCCACAATGTTTGTTGGGTTTGAGCTATCAAAGTAAGGTAAATTTCCGAAATACAACTCCCGGTCGATTTTTTCGGGTCCGATAACGTTTTATCAACTTAAGAAATTCTACCCTGGGTGGAGAGATTCAACACTCTGCTAGGGGTTACGTGTGAGCGGCGTTCTGCGAAAGAAACTCGAATCGAGCGGCGGCTTGCCGCCGAGCGTCCTGCAGAATCAGGCGTTCTGGATGTCGCTGGAAGGCGTTGTCGCCAACTGGCTCGACGAGACTTTAGGTGGTGAGAATCAGCTGCGGTTACAGTCACGCGAAGTGTGCCGGGGTAAGGCGCTCAATGAAGACCTATTCGGCGCTTATCTTTATGGGTTCGAAAACCCGGTAAATGATTTCATCGTCGCGGTTTCAATCGACAACCTCATTGCCGCGCGCGTCGCAGCCGGAAAACTGGAACAATCACCGGACTCACTCGCTGAAGCCCCGCAGCTATTTTTGCAGCTCTTGCTCGAGGCGCCCGCGTCCGATCTGGCCAATCGTGTGTCGACGGTGTTTGGCATGACCGCCGAGGGCGAAGATGGACCTGATAGCGTGTCTTTTGAAACGATGGAGGTCGAAGGCAGCTGCCTGCTGATCTATTATCTTTGTGACATTGAAGGCCAAGCCATCCGCATCGGTGTCGCTTTAAAGCTCGATAAAGTCATCGCCTATGCAACCGCGACCGGCGATGGTGTGGCCAGCGCCGACGGTGCGGCGGAGCTAAACGCTGCTGGCTTGTCTGAACCGCGGGTTCAAAACTCGAGCGTACAATTGGATGTGGTTATTGATCGCGTCCCGATGAGCATCGCCGAATGTGCGCGTCTTGAGCCAGGCTCAGTGATTTCGCTGCCCGGCACAGACCGCGCCAAACTGATCATTTCTGCCAAGACCGTGGACGGTCCCGTCGATATTGCGATGGGCGAACTTGGCGTTTGGAAACATCAACGTGCCGTGCGTTTGAAGACAGATATTGAACCAACCTTTTTGCAGGAAGTGGCAGCATCATGACGGTGCAGGGTGAATATGGGTTGAGAGGAGTAGGCCAGTGAATGCGATACTAGGTTTGGTCGTGACGATGGTCATGGTGTTTGGCGGGTACATCCTCGCCGGCGGTAAGATGAGCATCATCCTAAAGTCTCTTCCGTTTGAGATGATGATGATTGGCGGCGCCGCGACAGGTGCTTTCTTAGCTGCGAATGATATGGCGACCATCAAACACACAGCGGGGGACTTGGGCGCCGCTGTTGCTGGTCCAAAATGGAAGAAGAAAGATTATTCTGACTTGCTTTGCATGATGCATGAGCTGCTGACGATCTTGAAAGAAAACCCGGTCGACATCGAAGCGCACATTGAAGCGCCCAACGACTCTGCGATCTTCCAAAAATACCCCAAAATTCTGAAAGACCATGAAGCCATCGAGATGATCTGTGACACGATCCGCTCGATGATTATGAATTTCGACAATGTCCACCAAGTCGAAGAATTGCTTGAGAAACATTTAGAGAGCTTGCTTGAAGAGCGCCTCCATGGTTCGCATGCCCTACAAAGCATGGCTGACGCTTTGCCAGCGCTGGGAATTGTTGCGGCGGTTCTTGGTGTTATCAAAACCATGGCTTCAATCGATAAGCCACCAGAAGTTCTCGGCGGCATGATTGGTGGCGCCCTGGTTGGAACCTTCCTTGGGGTGTTCTTGGCTTATGGGGTCGTCGGCCCATTCGCTGCGAAAGTTTCGCATACGAGAAAAGAAGAGCATTTCTTCTATTCGATGATTGGCGAAGTTCTGGTCTCCAGCCTGCACAAAAACCCGATCAATATCTGTCTCGAAGTCGCGCGAAGACATGCGCCGGCCAGGGTCAGGCCGTCCTTCGATGAAGTTGAAGAAGCCGTGAGGGGGTTACGCCAAGCGGCATGATACGACGCCTCACTTCTGCTAGCATCTGCTTCGCTCTGGCATCCGTGGCTCACGCGGATACCGGAGCGAAAGACGTTTCGAATGCTGAGGACGCCATCGTTGAAGAGACGGCGGAAACACTGGATGCATTTGTTGATGCCGCAATCCGGGGCGGCTTTCTGGTGCCGAACGAAGACGGTGAAATCGATGTCCCACCGGAAACCCTGGCGCGTATGGCGCGGGTCTGCCGCGTTGAATACCCGCTTGACCTATCATTGGTACGATCGCTGCGTCGCTTCACCGAGCTTCCAACCGCAAGTGACAAGGATGAAGCGGATCCAGATGCAGGCTTGATTGCTGACTTAAAGGCCAAACTGGCGCTGGGGCTATATGCGGAAGCCAATGCTTTGATCGCCTCCGCACCTGAGACGGAATGGGTTGCGTACCGCAAATTGATCGCAATGCTTGAGAATAGGCAGCGTCCTGACGTTGATTTTTTCAAGACACTCGCCGGTTGCTATCCCGAAGCGGCGGTATGGCATGCCGTCGCTCAGTTGATCGTTTTTGATCCCGAAGGCGTAGAGGCAATTGGTGAGACGCTTCGTGATGTCCGCGCTCTCCCGTTTAACATGCGCGAAGACGTATCTATGCTGGTCATCCCGACCCTGTTGATCGAACGACGCAAAGACCTCGCTCAGCAAATATTGTCGACATTCACGCCCCAAGAAATCGAAAATTCCACGCGCTTGAGCGCACTGAAGACTGCAGTGATCGACATGCCGACCGGCACCGAGTCAGACGATCGCCTGGTCATGCTTATGAGCCGACCGAAATTGAAACTCGCGGCGCTCCTAATTTTGGTTGAGCGTGATAATCGGTTGCGGCCGACCATTCGTTCCTTCGCATTGGAAGAGGCCTGGGACCTGCTCGAGAATAGCGAAACCCAGCATGATCTCGATCCGATCTTGGAATTCGTGATCAAGCATCTGGCGAGTGAAGACTTGTATGCCGGGCTCGACCGGGTGCGTGCATTGCCCGTGGCCGATCGCGAAGACATTCGCGCGTCGATCGACAATTATACGATGATCGCGAT